>JAXHNR010000001.1:0-600000 GCA_034520215.1 Candidatus Krumholzibacteriota bacterium
CCGTATCCGCCCGCTTATGTGGTCTACGCAGCGGGAACTCTGACGCCGACAAGGTTTCCAAAGTTTTCGCCTGCCGAGGTAGTAGTCACATACGCCCACGCAAAGGTGAATACTACCTCCTCGACCGAATGACGAAGGCATGTCCGAACAAGGTTATCTTCCCCGTTCCCAACGCGGTGTCGAAGGGGATGCTGGAGTTATTCCCACCGTCGAGGGAAACGGCGCTCGTCGGTCCCACCGCCGAGGAAGTGCGGGAGTAAAGACGACCTGTCCACTACCTCGGACAAACTGAAGCAGATCTTCGATTCAGCCAGACAGATGGTTCCGAAGATTTCCACAGGAGATGTAATTACCGCCTTCTCCGGCCTACGACCGCAAACAGCCCTGCCGGACGGAGATCTTCTACATCGCGGCAAGCAGAAAGATTCCGCGCTTTATTCATGTGGCCGGCATTCGGTCGCCGGGCCTCACCGCTCTCTCCCGCCATTGCCGAAGTATGTGAAGGATATTCTCAAGACAGAGGGACTCGTACTGAAAAGAACGAACCGACTACGATCCAAAAGTCGATGATGTGCCCCGAATCAGAAACAAGTCTGTCTACGAAATCGACGAACTCATCCAGGAAAATCCACACGACGGTAACACCCCCTGCCGCTGAAAACGTCTCGGAAGCCGAAATCATCGTAGGCAATACGCCGAGGCCACGAGACGCTCGATGGCATCAAATTTTTCTACCCGCGCCCAAATGGGTCGTTGTCAGGGAGGATTTTGTACCGGCAAGATTATCAACATACTCATGAGGGAAACCGGAAAAAGCTACGGGGAAGTGACGAAACGCGGTCCGAAGAGCCCGGTACTGCGGGGAGAATGATGCAGAGAATTAGGGAATAGGATACATTGGTCATCGGAGGAGGTGCAGCTGGGCTCGCAGCGACACACACCATCCACGATAAGGGATACCGTGTTGCTTTAGCCGAACGGGACGTCGAACTCGGAGGTGTCCTGCTGCAGCGCATTCGCATACGGTTTTCCGGGCTACAGGAGTTCAACGAAGAGCTCACCGGCCCCTGAATATGCGCGAGCGATGGACCGAAGCGGTGATGTCCACCGATGTAAGGAAGCATGGACCGGTACCACCATCATGGAAATTCACCATTCCGATGGGGGAAGAAGGAGTGTATAGGCTATGGGGCAAGCAGACGTAACTGAACCAAGGCCTGCAAAAAACTGTACGTATTGCTGTAAAGGCAGCTGATGAAGAATCTCGGACCGCTTAATGATGTTCCCGCTCCGGATGTTATGACGAGCCCACAGCACATGCTGTGGATGCTGGACGAATTCGAAACAGTCAGGGGTAAAAAGCTGCCCGGTTTCATAACGGGAAAACCGGTTGGAATGGGAGGATCTCTGGGGAGAACAGAGGCTACAGGATATGGAGTAATATTCAACGTCAGGGAGGCGCTCAAGGAGCTGGGTATACCGCCCGCAGACACAACGGCAAGTTTTCAGGGATTCGGCAATGTGGCTCAATACGCCATTGAACTCTACACCAAGATATGGGGCAAGGTGATATGCGTTTCCTGCTGGGATCAGCAGGACCAAACCTCTTACAGTTACAAAAAGAGCGGCGGCATAGATCTTGAGGAGCTTCTGGGGATCACCGACCGTTTCGGCGGTATCGACAGGGAGAAGGCGCAGGAACTCGGTTACGAAGTGCTTCCCGGGGATGCCTGGATCGAACAGGATGTGGATATTCTGGTGCCGGCTGCGCTTGAGAATCAGATTACAGCTGACAACGTAGGGAAAATAAGTGAAAAGGTAAAGATCATCGCGGAGGGTGCCAACGGTCCTACCGCCCCCGATGCAGATAAGGAGATAGCCGAACGGGGTATCTTTATGATTCCGGATCTTCTGGCCAACGCCGGGGGGGTTACCTGCAGTTATTTCGAACAGGTACAGTGCAATATGAACTACTTCTGGGAGAAGGATGAGGTAATAGGTAAACTGGACGCCCAGATAACCAGCGCGTTCGAAGCGGTTAATGAAATGAGAAAATCCAGAGATCTCTACGCTCGGGAAGCCGCTTATGTTATAGCTGTAGGAAGAGTTGCCGAAGCCTGTGCGGAGCGCGGCTGGGTCTGAGTCGTTATGTAGGGCGAGACGGGAAGTTTAACCTCTTTTTCAGCTTAGAGGATCTCACTGATGGGGATGAAAAATTACAGCCCGCATCGTGGCCTGCTGGTGCCGTTTGACCGGGATTTCTTTTCCAGTGATCATAGATTCACATATATTGGGAGAGGTGAACTGGGCGGCAAGGCCCATGGCCTGGCAGAGATGAAGGGTATCATAGATTCCGAGTTAGGCGGAAGGTTCGCCCCGGATCTGAATGCTTATATCCCCACACTGACTGTAATAACAACGGAATATTTCGATCTCTTCATGAAGGAGAACGATCTCTATTCCATAGCGTATTCCGACAAGAGGGATGATCTGATAGCTCATGCCTTTCAGAGAGCCCACCTTCCGGTAAGGTTGGTGGGGGATCTAAGGGCGCTGGTACATGAGGTTCATACGCCGTTGGCTGTGAGGTCTTCCAGTATGCTCGAGGATGCCATGTTCGAGCCCTTCGCCAGTGTCTACGGCACCAAGATGATACCGAATAATCAGCCCGGAGTGGACAAAAGGTTCAGTAAACTCGTAGAAGCGGTTAAATATGTTTATGCATCCACCTTCTTCGGGGCGGCCAGAAACTACATGAAAGCCACCCATCACACCACCAGGGACGAGAAGATGGCTGTGATTATTCAGGAGGTGGTCGGATCGAAGTTCGGAGAGAGGTTCTATCCGAATATCTCGGGAGTTGTAAGGTCTTATAATTTCTATCCAACCGGAAACGCTTCCCCTGAAGACGGTGTGGCGGATCTGGCGCTGGGGCTCGGAAGAACCATAGTAGACGAAGGGATGGCCTGGTCTTACTCTCCGGCTTATCCTAAAGCGGGCGCGCCGTTTAACTCCATAAACGACATGCTGAAGAATACCCAGACAGAGTTCTGGGCTGTGAATATGAAAGGCCCCGCCGCTTACGATCCCCTGAACGAGACCGAGTATATGAATAAATACGATTTGACAGACGGCGAATATGACGGAACTCTGAAGAATATCGCCTCCACACTGGATTCTCAGGACGGCAAAATCGTTATGGGGACAGGACGCAAGGGTCCCCGGATTATAGATTTCGCCCCGATTCTGAAGGCTGGAATCATACCCCTCAATGACCTTCTCAAGACACTTCTCAAGGCCTGCGAGGACAGTCTTGGAGTAATGGTGGAGATAGAATTCGCCGTCCGGATGGACATAAAAAGAGGAAAACCCGCCGAGTTCGGATTTCTCCAGATCAGGCCGATGGTGGTCTCGGAGTCCACAGTGGAGCTGGATGAAAATGAAATGAGGGGGGAAAAGGTTCTTCTGTCATCAGAGACGGTGCTGGGAAACGGAACTATTGATTCCATAAGGGATATAGTCTATGTCGACCCGGAAAAATTCGATGTCAGGAAAACAGAGAAGATAGCCGAAGAAATGGATGCTCTTAACCGGTCGTTGGTCAAGGCGGGGAGGGAATACATTCTTGTTGGATTCGGAAGGTGGGGCACTTCCGATCCTTCAGGCGGAATTCCGGTGAAATTTGACCAGATATCAGGCGCAAAGGTGATTGTTGAGGCTTCTCTTCCCGGACTCAGCTTCCCCCTGAGCCAAGGTTCTCATTTCTTTCACAATGTTACCAGTTTCAAGATCTTCTATTTCTCCCTGGAGCACAGGGAAGAATCAGGTATTGACTGGGAATGGCTGCGGAACAATAATATTATAGAAGAGACCGAGCATTTGAAGCACGTCGAAACCTCCTCGCCTCTGCGGGTAAAAGTCGACGGTAGAAAGAGCATGGGAGTCGTGTTGCATGGATGACAAGAAGAATATTTCGGATAACCTGATCCAGTCCTTCCGTGAACGGGAAAAGGAGCTGAAATGCCTCTACAGGATCGAGGAGATCCTTAAAAAATCCGGAAAGGAAAAGCAGCAGGTTTACGACGAAATTATAGAAGCTATTCCGTGGGGCTGGCAGTACCCCCAGTACTGTATGGCAAGGATTACCATCGGCACCGATGTTTACCAGCCTCCGGGTTTTGAGGAAACCCCCTGGGTACTGGAAGCAGATATCATGGTTCAGCAGAAGAAGGCTGGAGAGGTTGCGGTATACTATACCAGGGAGGTGTCCGGGGAGGACCAGGGCCACTTTCTCAAACATGAAAAGAGACTCCTCGAAGCGATAGCGGACAGGCTGGGCAGTCATATCCTTTACATGCAGCTTGAGGAAGCTCCTGACGGTGAAGTCAGCCGCGAACAGAAGGATGAATCCAGACAATGGCAGGTTATCCTTAATCTTCTCAGACACACTGACAGGAATCTGCACGCAACCCTCTGCGAGAAGATGCTGAATCATCTGAACTGGAGCGGTATTGCTGAAGTGGAGGAGATAGAATCGGGTTGTCTCGGAAAGAACCGGACAATGGACAATGAATTGAGCGGTGAAGTAAATCAGCCCGGAGAGAGACAGAAGATCGATTTATGCGATGAGACATGTGATAAGATATTCCGTGTCGCCGCCAAGCACTTCACCGACAGCAGGATACTTAATTACCTTCAGAAGTGGATAGCTGACGATAAGCTCAAATTCCTTGCCCACGTTGCCAACAGGAACCTGACGTTGCCTGAGGTGATATCAGCTGTCAGGCGCTACCGCGATATTGCCGGCGAGGGGGTGGAACTGTCCAATGTGGCGAAAAAAGGGGTGGTAGTTTCTCTGATAAGGAAGTTCTTCTCCAGCCAGCTGAATTATATAAGAATTGCCAAGAATTACTTTTCCATCGAAGATTTTTTCAAGATTATAGACAGCATAATTTACACCAAGGACAGCCGGGGAAGACTGGGCGGCAAGAGCGCTGGACTTTTTCTGGCTGAGAATATTATAAGGAAGTCAAAAGATTCAAAGGATCTCTTTAAGGAAATAAAGACGCCTAAAAGCTGGTATATTACCTCTGATGTTCTACTGGGATTTCTGAAGTACAATAACCTGGATGAAATCATGGAGCAGAAGTACAAGGATATAAGACAGGTGCGTATGGAGTACCTTTACGTGGTAAGAACATTCAAGAACGGAAGTTTCCCTCCGGAGATAGTTCAGATGCTCTCGATGGCCCTGGATGAATTCGATGAAAAGCCCTTGATAGTGAGATCTTCCAGTCTTCTGGAAGACAGCCTGGGGGCGGCCTTCTCGGGTAAGTACAAAAGTCTGTTCCTGGCCAACCAGGGCAGTAAGAGGCAGCGGCTGGAGGACCTGATGGACGCCATCGCGGAGGTGTATTCTTCCACTTTCGGGCCTGATCCGATACAGTACAGGGCGGAGAGGAACCTTCTCGACTTCAACGAAGAGATGGGGATAATCATACAGGAGGTAGTGGGAAACAGGATAGGGGATTATTTCCTTCCCGCTTTTGCCGGCGTGGCTTTCAGCAGGAACGATTTCAGATGGTCGCCCAGAATCAAGAGGGAAGATGGATTGATGCGGATGGTCCCCGGGCTGGGAACCAGGGCAGTGGACAGGATAAGTGAGGATTACCCGGTACTGGTGGCCCCCGGACAGCCCTCGCTGAAGGTGAACGCTACCCCGGATGAAGTGGTTTACTACTCTCCCAGAAAACTCGATCTGATTAACCTCCGGACTAAATCTTTCGAGACGGTGGATATTAAGGAGCTGCTGAAAAAGCATGGGCGGGAGCTTCCTCTGTTCAGCAAGATGGTATCCAGATATGAGGAAGGCCATCTGAAGACTCCTCTGGCGATGAATATCGATTTTGAGAAGGATGACCTGTTGGTTACTTTCGACGGTATGATAAAGAAGACCAGATTGGTCGAGCAGATGGACGGGGTACTTCGAATGCTCTCAGACAAGCTCGAGACATCCGTGGATGTGGAGTTCGCCCATGACGGAGAGGATCTCTACCTTCTGCAGTGCAGGCCGCAGAGTTTCTCTGAGGACAGTGCTCCGGCGGCGATTCCGAAGGATATCTCCGAAGAGAGAATGCTCTTTTCCGCTCACCGCTATATTTCCAACGGGCTGGTTCCGGACCTGACACACATCGTCTACGTCGACCCCGAGAAGTATTCACAGCTTTCCAGCAGGGAAGAGATGGCAGAGGTGGGAAGGGCTGTCGGCGAATTGAATAAGGTGCTTCCCAAGCGCGGGTTCATACTGATGGGGCCGGGAAGGTGGGGAAGCCGCGGTGATATAAAGATGGGTGTCAGCGTGACTTATTCCGACATAAACAACACCGCCGTTCTTACTGAGATAGCAAGAAAAAAGGGCAACTATATGCCCGATCTGTCATTCGGGACTCACTTTTTCCAGGACCTGGTGGAAGGGCAGATTCGGTATCTACCCCTTTACCCTGACGAAGAAGAGAACGTCTTTAATGAACGCTTTCTTCTTGGCTCCAGGAATATTTTGTCTGAAATCGTTCCTCAATATTCGCATCTGGGAGATGTAATAAAACTGATCGATCTGCCCGAAGTAACTGACGGGCTCATCCTGAGGGTTCTAATGAATGCCGAACTCAACGAGGCGGTCGGTATACTCGCGGAACCGGATAAGAAGCAGATAAGGGAAGGGGTTCAGGTGGAGGACCATGATCTGCCCGCGGAGAAGCACTGGCTGTGGAGGTTGAGAATGGCGAAGCATATAGCTTCCGAGGTCGACCCGGAGCGTTTCGGTGTAGAGGGATTCTATGTTTTCGGAAGTACAAAGAACGCCACGGCAGGCCTGAACAGCGATATAGATGTCCTTATACATTTCAGGGGCACAGAGAACCAGCGCGAGGAGCTTAAGCTTTGGCTGGAAGGTTGGAGCCTGTGTCTGGATGAGATAAACTATCTGAGGACCGGTTACCGTACGGGGGGCTTGCTGGATGTTCATATAGTCACCGACGAGGATATAGAGAATAAGAACAGCTACGCGGTCAAGATAGGCGCTGTTACAGACCCGGCCAGGGAAATTCCTCTGAAAAAGAAGAAGAACAAATAGTTCAGATCAGCTCACGTTCAACATTATCGATGTCGGCCAGGTCAAACCTGACCAGGGCAAGTTCGGGTCCGTCGTGAGCTGCCGTTACCGCCAGGGTTTTTCCGATCCGTTCCCGCCAGCAGCCTGTAATTCGAGCTGATTCATGAATGTGTCCGTGCATGGTCATCAGGGGCTGCCTCTTTTCTATGAATCTTTGAATCGCAATGCTTCCGACATGTACATCCAGGGGGGTGTGATCTATCCTGACTCCGTCGAGATCGGCCCTGTCGATGTTTGTCTTATAGGGAGGCGAATGGAACAGGAAGATCGCGTTATCCATATCATGTCCTTCGGTAAGTTTCTCAAGGTCCTCTTTAATAGTACCGTACTTGAGATCGTTCTTATCCATGGAGAAGCTGTGGCTCCCTTCTTCAGGAGATATACATCCTATATCAACGAATCGGGAGACATCATACCGTTCCCAGTCTTTAAGCCTGAAGGGGGTGGGAGGAACAAAGGAATATCCGAATACCTGCCAGCGGGCAGCCTTCGCCCTGCGGCCGTGAATGTAATCAATAAGCCCTTCTTCTGATGCTTCTATCAATGAATTTTCTTCGTGCCTGCCGTCGTCGTTCCCCAGAATAACAAAAACACGCGGGTATGAATCGCCGAGCCCGTCACGAAGTTTGGCCAGTTCACCGAGAAAGTAACCGCGTAGAAATCTCTCTCCGGAGAACTGCGGCGGATCTATCGGAGGAAGAATATCCCCGCCGACAAACAAAAACCCCGGTTTTTCCTCCGCCACAGCCCTAAACAGCTTTGTGAACCTGGGGGTCTTGCCGTGAAGGTCGGAGACGAAGAATGATCTGGTATTCTGTTCAATACTCATAAAGAACCTTCCTGCCGGTATATGCCGGACACGTTACAATATAACGAATACCCCCGCTGTGGCAATATATAACCCCATGTGGAGTTCCCCCAATTTTTATAACCTATAAGGTAGTCGATGATTTGTAACAGTATGCGGCTGATTGATATTTTCAAAATCGTGGTCAATTCCCCCGGCGAGTGAATTGCCACTCCCGCCTCGGGCTCGCTCTTTCTGCCCCTTCGGGCCAGAAATCCTTGCCCGCTCGCCCTCCGGAGGGTTTTGAAAATATCAATCAGCCGCACTCATCAGCAATGAAAGCCCTATTCCACTTACCAATCCTGATAACTGATTGTATCTCGCAATGTTATTACAATACTTGCCGAATTTTCAGAGGGAACTCCAAATAACCCCATTTCTCTAATAGCTGTATTTGCTGTAATCTTTCTATCGGGGGCCGATTACCAGCCTGCCGGGAAAATCCAACGCTCTTCCCGATAAGCATTTTTCAGGTGAATTGCCCTGCCACCCGCGTCTTAAGTGTCTGTTCATGTCCGCTTTTACTGCCGATGTGGTAGAAAGCCGCTGGATGCTGGATGAACACGCGCTCTTCATCTATAAACTGTATACAGCAAATGAGTTATCAGCAAAGATAGTGGAGACTCTGAGCGTGTCGGAGTAAGCGTTTCTGAAGATTCAATATCTAAAAAAAAATAATGGTATCTTGATATTTTAAGCGATTGCCTCTACTATATATCTGTAGTAAGTATCCGCGCCCGACTTGCCGAAAACTCTAAGCAAACTGAAGGGGGTATAGCCATCGGTTTTCGTTTTATAAAGCGTAAACGTATAGCACCCGGGCTGACTCTGAATCTAAGCAAAAGGGGCGGTTCGGTCTCTGTGGGGCCCAGGGGGGCCAGGGTGTCCGCGGGAACTTCTGGCACCCGTAAAACGGTAGGCGTTCCCGGAACGGGATTATACTATACAGAGCGTAAAAAGCGCGGAAGTTCAAAGAAGCGTAAACGGTCATCCGGTTCACGCTCATCCTCTTCAGAGGTTTATTCACCCCGCCGGGTTCCGGTTGAGAAGAGAGTTACACTCGGGTTTTTTAAGAGGTTGTTTACCCCTCAGGACGAGGAGGATTTTGTTGACGGCCTCAAAGCATTTGTTGAAAAGGATGAAGATAGAGCTCTTGAATTATTCTACAAGTCGATGCATATAGCAGACTCCGCTTTTATGGCTGGATTTATTGCCCTTAAGCGGAAGCGCTTCCCGGACGCAGTTTCAGCTTTTCTCGCCGCTGATAAACTGCATAATAATTTAGGACGCTACTTTGATAAATACGGAATTTCTCTCTTTCTCACCATGTCTATTACAGATGAAATTACCGCCCATATCGCTCCGAAGCGAAGGGGGCTTTTCCTCGGGCTTGTCGAGGCATACCAGGAGCTTAAAGAATATGATAAAGCTGTAAAAACCCTTTTGAAACTCCGCAATCTGGCCCCGGACGACGTGCTTGTAAAGGTCTCTCTGGCCGAGCTCTCTCTTGAGGCCGATCCGGGTGACCATAGGGCATGCCGGGAGATAGTAAAAATGGCATCTGATGTAGAGAATGAATCTGACATTCACGCCGCGCTTCTGCTTTACAAAGGAAAGGCACTTAAGACTATGGGGCTTTTAACAGCAGCCAGAGATGCCCTGACGAAAGCTGCCCGGCGGAAAAAAGACAGAAGCAAAACTCTGCTTAAAGCCATTCGTTATGAACGGGCTCTGGTTTACGGCAAACTCGGAAGAAAGTCGAGGGCGCGGGCTGAATTTGAGAAATTATACGCGGAAGATCCGTCTTATGAGGATGTCGCCGCCAGGTTGAAGGTATAAAAACAGCAATTCTTTACATTCGGAATAAAGGAGAAAATCATGGCTGAAGATCCTATTATGCTTCTTGAAAAGATAAGAGATTATGGCGGGAAGAGGATCACCGGCGGATTGGACGATGACGCAATCCGTAAGTTCTGTGAAAGGGACGAAAAGCTGCCGCTGGCAATTAAGCGGGCGGTAAGCGAGCATAAGCGTCTCCGCGGTGAGTTTGAGAAAGAACTTTCCATGCCTGAAGAAGAGCTTTGCAAATTACTTCAATCGGAGTTCGTTAATTTTTATAAATCAGAGACCAGAAATCCATTTGTAGCTATAAGCGCCGCGGGGCCGTGGATAGTGACCAGCCACGGCGCGGTTATACACGATTCAGCCGGTTACGGCATGCTGGGTATGGGCCATTCGTCGCCGGAACTGCTCGAATCGATGGCAAAGCCCTGGGTGATGGCGAATGTTATGACTCCCCAATTCAGCCAGAAACGATTTACCAATCGCCTGAAAAAGGAAATCGGGCATACACGCGGGGAATGCCCCTACAGCCGTTTCATATGCATGAACAGCGGATCTGAATCGGTGAGTGTCGCTTCCCGCATTTCTGATATTAACGCCCTTCTGGAGACCTCTGAGGGTGCGCCTCATGAGGGCAGAACGATAAAGCAGCTGGCGGTAGAGGAAGGCTTCCACGGGCGCACATACAGAGCCGCGGCCGTTTCCGATTCATGTATGGACGCCTATAAAGAACATCTCGCTTCTTTTCAAAAGGGACAAACTCTTGTAACCGTACCCCTCAACGATTGTGAAGCGCTTAAAGAGGCTTTTGCGCGGGCGGAGAAAGAGAATGTTTTCTTTGAAGCTATGTACATTGAACCTGTCATGGGTGAGGGTGAGCCCGGAAAGGCGGTTTCCAGAGAGTTTTACGACCTCGCCAGGAAACTCACTCTTGAAAGCGGCTCGATGTTTATAGTCGATTCTGTTCAGGCGGCCTTAAGGGTACAGGGTTGTCTGAGTATTGTGGACTACCCCGGGTTTGAAGGCTGCGAAGCCCCCGATTGCGAGACCTATTCAAAAGCTCTTAACGCCGGGCAATATCCGTTGTCTGTTCTGGGTTTGAATAAGAAGTTCGCCGATATATACACACCCGGCGTGTATGGAAATACCATGACTACAAACCCGAGGGCGCTCGAAGTAGGATGCGCTGTACTCGATGATATTACAGACCGTCTGCGGGTCAACATACGTGAAAAAGGTGAAGAACTTTACGAAAAGTTAGAAAAACTGGCCGCGGAATTTCCTGAAGCGATAATCTCGGTAACTGGCACAGGTTTGATAGTCAGCGCCGAATTAAATCCGGACAGGTACCAGGTAGTGGGTGAAAAAGGATTCGAATATTACCTGCGTATCCACGGTATTGGAATGATACACGGCGGGCACAATGGAATAAGATTTACTCCGCATTTTAACATTACATCAGAGGAAATAGATCTTATCATCAAAGCTGTAAGGGACGGACTGAAGGAGCTGGGGTAGGGTAGGCTTTCAGAGGGGTATTCTTAAAAGTTTCCTTGACCTCTTTCGCCGCCCCGCGGAAATGTCTCACGCGGCGATTTTGTTGTGATGAACGATTATTCCTGTAAAGTGTTATTATAAATTCTCGTGACAAAAAAATGAAGTAACAGCTTCTTATAAAAACCTGCCGGGAGTTTGTTTTTACCGGCCGGGCAGCGTAACGGGACGAAAGAATGGCCGCTGTGGGAATTTCTATTGAGAGTTTGTTATGTCAGGGCTTACCGACGGAACCTGACCCTGATGCCGGTACGGTCCTGGTAACAGGAGCAAGCGGATACATAGGCGGCAGGCTGGTCCCTGAGCTCACGGCGCGGGGATATAATGTTCGTGTGATGGTCAGGGGGTATCCCTCTGAATATAAAGCTCTTTGGCCCGAATGCGAAGTTGTTGTCGCGGACGCTCTTGATATGGACGCTTTAAGACGCGCTCTTGAAGGAGTGTCAGTAGCGTATTATTTGATTCATTCCATGCTTCTGGGCCGTGAGGAATTTGCCGAAGCGGATATCAGGGCGGCCTGTAATTTCAGGAAAGCGGCTGAGGAAAGAAATATCAGGAGAATAATATATCTCGGGGGTCTTGGCGATGTGGCTAAGGGTCTCTCGAAACATCTCAGAAGCAGGATTGAAGTTTCAGAAGAACTGTGTTCCGGAAATGTGAAGGTTACAGTGCTTCGGGCCGCTGTGATAATAGGTTCCGGCAGTGCTTCCTATGAAATTATGGGGAATCTTGTAAAAAAGCTGCCGATTATTCCTGAGCCGCGGGCGGCGAAAAGTCTCTGCCAGCCTATTTCAATAAGGGATATAGTGAAATATCTCGTAGCTGTTCTTGAAATAGAAGAGACATCGGGAAAGATGTTTGACGTTGGAGGCCGTGAGGTTATGAGTTATTCAGAGATGCTGGAAAAGACTGCCGCTGTTCTAGGTGTAAAAAGGGTTTTTGTACCGGCATCTTTTTTTAGCACAGGGGCTTATTCATATATAACGAGTCTCCTCACACCCGTTCCGGGGCCGATTACGAGATGCCTTATGGAGGGATTGAAGAATGATGTTGTCTGCAGAGAAAACAAGATAAAAGAGTATGTGGATTTTGTCATGGTGGGGTTTGAAGAAGCTATAGAGAGAGCAATTGCCAAAGAAAAAAAGGACAGAGTGAAGACAAGATGGTCCAACGCGTATTACCCTTCTAGGAAGTTCCTGCCGAAACTCGGCGATTTGAAAGAAGCTCCCCAATATAAGGCTTTTGCTTCACTTGTTACCGGGAAGGAGGCGGCGAAACTTTTCGGTTCAATCTGCGCGGTCGGGGGGCCTGAAGGATGGTTCCACGGTAACTGGTTATGGCGGCTCAGGGGCGCGATTGACAGAATAATACTCGGTGTCGGCACGTCGAGGGGAAGGCGTAAAATGTCTCATTTGAAGGTCAACGATGTTGTGGATTTCTGGCGTGTCGAGGATCTTCAGGTAAACAGAAGGCTTCTTCTGAGATCCGAGTTGAAGCTTCCCGGAAATGCCTGGCTGGAATTTAATATCTTAGAGAAGGAAGAGTCCAGAGAGTTGTCAATAACGGCATGGTATTATACCGGATCTGTTTTCGGAAAACTCTACTGGTATTTTTTTCTGCCCTTTCATCATTTTATCTTCAAAGGGCTTATAGAGCAGATTGAAAAAAGAAGCTGAAGGATTCCAATTTCAAGCAGATCACAAGAAGTGTGACTCTGAAAAGGGGAACACAACTAGCGAGGGTGATATTGAAGGAAGCGAAAGCTCTTCTTCCCGAATCTGTTCCGCGGCAGGGAGTTCGGCTTATAGGTGTGGGGCTTTTGAATCTTCAGCAGGCGGGTAGGGGAGAGCAGATCTCTCTGTTCGAAGAAGGGGCCCTCGGCCCCGGATCGCTTCTCGAATGATCACCCTTAAATTCTTTAATCCCTTTTTATCGGAGGATATTCCCTGAGCAGTCTTTCTACCGATTCGGCGATATCCTCCGCGCTGTTTTCCCTTCCGTGAAATACACTGGAGGCCCAGCCCCGCCATACGAGCTGTTTGTTTCCCGCGTCGACAAAATCAAGGATTAAAGTCCCTTCTTTATATTTACGCACACTTACCGGCCGGTTATGAAAACGTCTCCATCCGCCGTATCCGTAGCGTGTCACGTCAACCTTTCTCTTCGTTCCGATGTAATAGGTAATGAGAAGATCGGCTGTCGAGCGCCCGGCCTTTATGAATCCCATTTTGGCCATTTCCCTCTCAACCGCTGAATGAACGTGTTTTCTTATCAGCTGGTCCTTCATCAGTCTGTTCCGGGGTTTTATCTTATTCTCGGGTATCCATCTGTACGTTTTGTAGAGGGAGAAGTCCGCGCCACGGTCAAAATCTGTTTTTACGCGTATCGTGGAACAGCTGGATAAAAAGAGCAGAACAACAGCTGCGGGTATAAGGAATTTTTTCATTTTATTTCCTCTCCGTATCTTTAATAAATATTACCTTCACTCTCTGCTGACCGTTGAGAATTGTCTGAAGAGTTCTTTTCAACTATCAGTGTACCCCCATGACCGTATACGGCTCAAGTGATATTGTTCTTTACATCGGAGGTTTTTTTTGATATAGCGGGGTTATAAAATCTATTTCGAAAGATCTTTCAGCTTCTCTAAAAAGCTTGTTTTAAGGGAAGAGATGTCATGACAAGAAGTATAATTGGTATATTCAGGCAAACGGTTATGATCACGGGATTTGTATTCGTGATGATGCTTTTGCTCGAATATCTCAATGTTCTTACGAGCGGGGTCTGGCGGAAAATCTTATCTTCCAACAAGTGGGGGCAGTATCTGGTGGCGGCTCTTCTGGGAGTAATTCCCGGCTGTCTGGGCGCGTTTGCCGTCGTCGCGATGTATTCCCACGGATTTATCAGTCTGGGCGCCGTTGTGGCGGCTATGATAGCGACAAGCGGTGATGAGGCTTTTCTGATGCTGACGATGATCCCCTCTCAGGCTCTTATAATCAGCGGACTGCTTTTCGCAATTGGGATTATAGCCGGGGTTTTAACCGATTTTTCCCTCGGGAAACGCGGGATTTCCGGCAAAGATGAATACTGCGAGCTCGAAGTTCATGAAGACTACGGCACCTGCTGCTCATTTTCAGCCGGGCGCACTACAAAGGTTTGGAAGAACTGTTCGCTTGCCAGGGCGGTTCTCGCGCTGCTTTTAGTTTTGATAATAGCTGCTGTTGTGACGGGACATATAGGCCCGGGCGAATGGAATTGGATCAGAGTAACTGTTCTGATTGTTTCAGCCGGAGCGCTTTTTGTTGTCTCTACGGTAACGGATCATTTTCTGCAGGAGCATCTCTGGGAGCATATAGCAAAAAGACATCTCCCGAAAATTTTCCTCTGGGCTTTCGGCACCCTTCTTCTGATATTTATTCTGAGGGAGTATCTGGATCTTGGAATAAGCGGACACTCAGGATGGGGGAGATGGATCTTTCTTCTGGTTGCCTGTCTGGCGGGGCTGATACCGCAATCCGGCCCCCACCTTGTTTTTCTCACCCTGTATGTGAGCGGCACACTCCCCTTGAGTATCCTTCTGGCGAATTCTATTGTTCAGGACGGTCACGGGATGCTTCCCATGCTCGCTGAATCCAGAAAGGCCTTTTTTCTGGTAAAAGCTGTTAACATTCTAGTAGGGCTGCTTGTAGGAGCAGCCGCTTTGGCGGCCGGGTTTTAAGCTCAGCCGCATTAAATAACGTTGATGGATTCATTCCAGTTGTTTTCCCCTGTAACTAATTCTCAATCCACAATTTAGTGGATTCATTGCTGAACTTTTGGGGAATGTCATGCAAATATGTGAATACCCCGGAATTTGACCGTTCCTCGAGGTTGGCGGTTTAAAAGAAATTTTAATAACAGTTTTATTGTCTACCCCCTTGACCGTAAATACAACTTGCTATAATCTACTATTACTTAAATAACTGCCGATAGAATGAGATTTATAAGACAGGAGGTTCAGTTTGCAAAGAAATGGATGGATAAAGTATTTTTCCTTCGCGGCCCTGCTGGGGTTGATTCTTCTTTCAGCCCCCGCGCATTTGCAGGCCTCGCGGGAAAGTGATCTTCCGCCGGGAGATACGCCCCCGCCGGATCTGTTTTCGCGCCTGGAAAGGGCCGGAACCGCAGAGGATCACGATGGAGCAGCCAGTGTTATAGTATACGATTACTCGAGAAACAGCGTGAAACCATCCGGGGTTACCTATGTTGATAAATACCTTATTTACAAGGTTTTGAGTTCCGCTGGATGCCGGAACAGATCGGTGCTCAACTGGAAATACGATCCAAGGAGCAGTCACGTTGAGGTCCGTGAGGTGAACATCGTAAGAGACGGTAAGCGGATTCCGGTTGATGTTTCACGCGTGCGTGATCTTCCGGCTCCGCAGTCTATGATATACTGGAAGGACCGCGTCAAGACCCTTCAGCTTCCAAGACTTAGGATAAATGACGGCATTGAAATCAGAACATTCCGCAAGGGGTTTACATACGCTTTGCTCGGGCACGCTGAGAATGAAGCGCCTGCAGGAGCGGGAAGTGATACCGCATCCACTGTGGAAGGGGACGAAAAGTATATTCCCCCTATGCCCGGGGAGTACTTCGATATAGTGCTCTTCTCCGCCTCGAAACCTGTTATAGAGAAGAAGTACGTATTGAGTCTTCCGCCGGATAAGAGGCTTCACTCTGAAATATACAACGGACCCCTTTATTCCAGCACTACATATAATGATGACTGCACGGAGTACGCCTGGTGGGGGCTGAACCTGCCTTCGAGAACTCACGAACCCGCCCAGCCGGCCCCGAGCGACTATGCGCCCAAGGTTGTTATGGCGACTGTTAAAGACTGGGAGACAAAGAGCCGCTGGTTTTTTGACGTTAATCGGGGACAGTTTGATGTTACAGGGGCGATCAGAGAGAAAGTGGATGAGATATTCAGAAAAGCTGATATTGAAGACGCATCCGAAGAACGGAAAGCAAAGGCTCTTCTTCACTGGGTTGCTCAGAATATTCGTTACAGCGGACAGACTATGGGTGAGGGAGAGGGGTTTACCCTTCATCCTGGTTCCATGATATTCGATCAGCGAAGCGGTGTATGCAAGGATATCGCGGGAATGTTGATTACTATGATGCGGGCGGCTGGGATGGATAGTTACGCGGCGATGACGATGGCTGGAAGCCGTATAGAGAAAGTCCCCGCCGATCAGTTCAATCACTGCGTTTGCGCACTGAGGGGAGAGGACGGATCTTTCGAAATGTACGATCCGACATGGGTGCCGTTTAACAACGATATATGGTCGCTTCTGGAGGCGGAACAGGACTATCTAATTGGAACTCCGGGCGGGGAAACTCTTGACAGAATTGCCTACAGCCCCCCGGAAGAATCTCCGCTCAAGATTGTTCACAACGCCAAACTGCGCCGTGACGGCTCGCTGGAGGGTACGTTCGAGCTGTCGGGATCCGGAGCGCTTGACAGCAGGTTGCGCCGGATTATATCAGGAAGCCGCAAATCGGAACTTGACTTGACAGTGGCGGGACTTATCGTTCCAATAAGCAGCAGGGTGGAAAGGATCGAATATGAGTTTCTTAAGCCGGATGACTTCAGCTCGGATATGTGGGTTAAAATAGATTACCGCATCCCTCGTTTCGCGCTTCGCGTAGCGGGAGGGTACGAGTTTAAAAGTCCACTAATGAAAGTCGTTCTCAATAACGCCCGGCTTTTCCGGGCGGCTTCAGTTAATCTGGATGAACGAAGAGAAACAGATCTCTTCCTGTATTACACTCAGCTCATCGATGGAACAGAAAGAATCAGAATGCCGAGAGGCTACGAAACTGCCGATCTTCCCTCGTCTGAAGAGATAGACCGCACATACGCCTACTTTAAAGGTTCCAGCAGGGAGGACGGCGCCGACCTTGTGATCAATCACCGCGCCGAGATACGAAGGCGGCAGATTCCGCCAGACGGTTACGGCGGATTCCGCGAAGCGCTTGAGGAGGCAAAGTTATGGGGCGAAGAAATCTTCCGTATTGAGAAGGGAGGCAACTAATGAAAGCTTTAAGGACAAGCGGTCTGGTCACTTCTCATTTAGTCATTATGCTTCTTTTATCGATCCCCGTTTTTGCAGGACAGATGGGTGTCTCTGAGGGGCACGATCTTGACAGGTTATGGGCGAGGGCGGAAAAAGAGCTCGACCCTTCCGGCGAAGATGCTGTTCTGCTTCTGGAGAGCAGGCATATTTCTATTCTCGAAAACGGATTAAAGCGCGCGCGGGTACATAGCGTTGTATGGATAGGGACCGACCGCGGCGTGCGGGAATACGCCGATCTGCGGATTCCCTATAACACTGCTTCTTCGAGTTTAAAAGTAATAAAACTGAGAACGTGGCGTGACGATAAATGGTGGCCGGATGAGAAGGAGATAAGCTCCACCGCGGTCGTAAAAACACTTCCGTTCGGACTAACCGGAGCGGATGATTATACAGATATGCGCGAGGTGATGCTTCTCCACGACGGCGTTGAGATTCCCTGTATTATCGAGACGGTATATGAGATAGAAGAGCCGCGCGGATCGGAAAAGGGTTGTGAAGGGTTGTGGGTATTCCCCCGGAATGACCCGGCAGCTCTGGTAGAATACAGTGTTTCAGTTCCGGAAGAGGGGGTTTTTAATTTTTCGGGCGGAAACGGCGCCCCTGAACCCGAAATGATCTCAGGCAGCGGAGAAGCTAAAACATATATCTGGAGAATGGAAATGACAGGCAGTCTCGGACTGCCCCGTATATCTGATTCCGCTGATTATTATCCCTATGTAGTATGGTCAACTTGGAAGAGCTGGAATGAGCTTGGCAAGAAGGTTCTTTCGAGCTTTGACAGCGCGGCCGGATTGACTGAGGAGCTTACGGACACTCTGGCTGAGAGAACAGAATACGAGCCGAGTTCAGCCGCGAAAGCCCTAGCCGCGGTTGAACTTGTAGGTGAAAAGACCCGCGGCATTCATTACGACTCCAGCTTCTGGTTTCTATCCCCGCGTCCCGCGAAGCGCACCTGGGAAACCGCATACGGCCACTCTCTTGACAGGGCTGTTCTTGCCGCGGCGCTTATGCGTAAAGCCGGGCTGAATGCTCAGCCGGTGTACCGTTCGAAGGGTTTTCGCCCGATTGATACCGGCGTTCCGGGACTTTCCAGGTTTAAGAGGATTGGACTCTATGTGACAGGCGGCGATTTTCAGGCCTTTTACGAGCCGTATGAGGGAAAGCTGTACGAAGGATCCGGCAAATTCACGGGCCGGGTTGTCTTTGAGCCGGCGAGCGGAGAACTTCCGGGAATGCGGAAGGTTATGTGTGATTCCCAGACTGTTAGCGGATTGGATTTGGTTCTTACCATCAAACCAGGTGACGGCGGAAACTGGACGGGCAAAGGAGAATACAGGGCGGAAGGTTTGTTCAGTCCCTATGATGAAATGACAGGATCGGGTTTCGAAGCTCTGAATTTTTTAAGAAATACGGTCAGCTCTATGCTCGAGGGGGCAAAGGTGAGTGGTTTTAATCCCCGGATTTTTACGCCCTCGCTTGTCAGTACGGCCTTTGAGTTTGAGTTGGAAAGCAGAGATCAGGACCGGCATGGACGAGAGCGGTTTATAATCGGAGATCCCGAGGGAAGTATACTCAACAAACTTTCATCGGGGATATATCTTTACCAGGAGAGCAGGACTTCACCTGTTCTCCTGCGGGGAAAGTTTAAACAGCGAATCTGTCTCAGGATTAAAACGGGCGGCAGGGAAATTGTCCGTCTGCCCAAAGAGAGGGAGATAGACAATGAAGCGGGGCATTATTCTCTCAGCGCGGGAAATAAAGACGGCTGGATTACTGTCAGCCGCGAACTGATATTAAAAGTGAAGACAGTATCTGGTGAACTCTGGCCTGAGCTGAAGGCGCTGCTGATCGAGGAGGAAGATCCGGCGGGCAGAACTGTTATGATAAGGTAAATCCGCGTGGTCGCCGCGTGTCGGGGTTTTGATGTCACGCCGGAACACAGAGGGAGTGAATTACGTTGAGCGGAGAGGTCTTTAAATACGGACGCGAACAGCTCTCGGCCGCGAAAGCGCTCGGGATTGCCGAAGGCGGCATAAAGGGGATACTTACTGAAAAGGCCGCGGGACAGATAGAGAGAGGAAAAAATACCGTTGAGGCAATCTTAAAAGAAGGGAAAACGGTTTACGGTATAAATACGGGGTTCGGCCCCCTTTGTACGACAAAAATATCTGCCGAACAGACGAATCAACTACAGTATAATATTCTGAGAAGCCACAGTGTGGGTGTCGGAGAAAAAGTGCCGGACAGGATAGCTAAGCTGTCGCTTATTCTCAAAGCTCACTCGTTCGCGCTTGGCTATTCGGGCGTGTCCATTAGAACGGTTGAGAGGATACTGTGGCATATCGAAAATGATATTATTCCCGTTGTCCCCTCTCAGGGTTCTGTCGGAGCGTCGGGCGATTTAGCGCCCCTCGCTCACACCTTTCTGCCCCTGATAGGTCTAGGTAAAGTCAGGTATAAAGGGGTTGAATACGATTCGGGGGACATTCTTCTAAAATTAGGCAAGAAACCCCTGCAGCTCGGCCCGAAAGAAGGGCTGGCACTGATAAACGGCACGCAGTTTATAACGGCATTCAGCGCGGCGGCTGTCGACAGGTTTAAGAACTGTCTGGACAACGCGGACATAATAGGCGCGATGACATTAGAAGCCCTGCTCGGCTCAACCTCCCCCTTTACCGAAGAACTTCACCGCCTGCGCCCCTACCCGGGAACCAGATATGTAGCCCGCAGGCTGAAGGCCCTTCTGGAGGGATCTGAAATGGTCAAGTCCCATTTAGACTGCGCGAGAGTTCAGGATCCCTATTCGCTTCGGTGTATGCCGCAGGTGCACGGCGCCTCAAGAAACGCCTGGCTTCATCTGAAAGAAACGGTAGAGATAGAGCTGAATTCCGTTACCGATAATCCGGTTATTCTAGAGGGGAATAAAGCTTTAAGCGGCGGCAACTTTCACGGTCAACCCATCGCTCTTCCTCTTGACTATGCCGCCGTGGCCGTAAGTGAGCTGGGAAATATTTCTGACAGAAGAACATATCTTCTTCTCGAAGGAGGTTACGAGGGTTTGCCGAAATTGCTCATGAGGGATATCGGCATTAACTCAGGTTTTATGATGGCGCAGTATACATCCGCCGCTCTTGTTTCCGAAAACAAGGGTTTGTGCTTTCCCGCGAGCGCTGACAGCATCCCCACATCTCTGGGACAAGAGGACCATGTAAGTATGGGATCTATAAGCGCCAGGAAATTAAACAGAATAATTGATAATCTCGAGAACATTCTGGCGGTTGAATTGCTCTCCAGCGCTCAGGCATTTGATTTCAGAAGACCCCTTAAGTCGAGCAAGATCCTTGAATCGTGCCATAAATATATAAGGAGATTTATCAGGCATGCTGAGAGAGACAGGATATTCGGAGAAGATTTGAATATTGCCAGGAACATTATAGTGGATGGGAAATTGGCGGAGATCTCGCGCGAAGCGGCGGAAAAAGAGAACATTCTTCTGTTAAATGACGAAGAGAAGATATTTGAAGACTATTAAAAGGGGCGGGTGATTAGAGTCGCGCCCCCTTGAGCTTGTTAAATAGATTATAGTTTGTGCCGGTTGAATAAAGATCAGCTTTTAGAAACCTTCTTTGAAGCTGTTCTTACGAGCACGGCGCACAGTATTGCGAATATAATTACGCTGAACCAGCTTTTATCAGTGAGCCCTCCAAGTATCCCGGGGCCGAAAGCCAGCATCTTATCCAAATCAAATCCGGTAAGTATAGCAAAGAGAAGCCCGCCGAGCGCTCCTCCGGCTATAAGCCCGCTGCTGAAAAGCATTCCGGAACCGGACTCCTCGCCTGCTTCTTTGCCCCGGCCGGAGAATTTGTCGACACCCCACTTGAGGGCTCCCCCGACGAAGATCGGGGCGGTGATCGAAAGGGGCAGATATACGCCAACGGCAAACGCCAAAGCGTTCACTCCGCACAGCTCCATGCCGATCGTCAGGGATATACCCATAAGGATAAGTATCCACGGAAGACGCCGGTTTAAGACTCCGTCTATAACAGTCGCCATAAGGCGGGCTTGAGGCGCGGGAAGTTTCGAAGAGCCGATTCCCGCTTCCTGCCTTATCACGTGAGAGGGATCTTCTTTTTCGACGAAAAACTTTTCTCCCGTACCCGGACTGCCGTAGACATTGAATTTTATTCCGTCGCGCTCGATCACTCTCTCGAGCGACGCACTTTCCGGAATGGTGAAGTAGGGATCTGTGATAGTCTCTTCTACGGTAAAGGCGTTGTTAAGGGTTATGAGTGTTACGCCAACGAGGAAGATAGAGGTGAAAGCACCGATTATATATCCATATTCCTGTTTTTTTGGAGTACATCCGATGAGATAGCTTGTTTTGAGGGCCTGCGCGACATTTCCCGCGTTTGACGCGCAGATACATACTACCGAGCCGATCATCAGGGCCACAGCGGTGTAAACTCCGCCCGACCAGCCGACAGCCAGAAAAAGCAGAGAAGTAACCATCAGGGTCGCGATTGTCATTCCTGAAGTCGGGTTCGATGAAACTCCTATTTCGCCCACAAGTCTTGATGATACCGTGGCGAAGAAGAAACCGAAGATTATAATAAGTATAGTCGCTATGAAATTTCCGAAAAGGTGCCCGGGATGAATTATAAAAGTAAGAAGCATAAGGATCAGTATAAAAGCCAGACCGATACCGACAATAACGAATGTAATCGGCAGATCCCGCGATATTCTGCTTATCGATTCTCCGCCCCTTTTTACCCCTCGCAGCTCGGCTATGGAATCTTTGAACGAGTAAATGATCGTCGGAAGAGCCTTGATTAGATTTATTATTCCTCCGGCTACAACCGCCCCTGCCCCTATGTACCTCACGTATTTGCTCCACAGGATCGAATAATTTGTCACATCTCCCAGAGTTTTTGTAATTATTGTTCCGCTTCTGCTTATTTCAATTGGAATTGACGCGCCGAAGAATTTGATCAAAGGTATTAAAAGCATCCAGGAAATGAACCCTCCGGCCACCATGATTCCGGCGATTCTAGGTCCTATGATGTATCCTACGCCCAGAAGTTCGGGAGAAACCTCGCAGTTCAGAGTGGCGCCGTTGTAGAATTTCGGATTCCATACGGGGGTTTCTTTCCAGAAGCGCCCGGTGGTCATCAGCAGTTTGTAAACGATGCCTATCCCCGCTCCCCAGAATACGGATTTAGCGTGCGACCCCCCTTTGTCTTTACTCTTGATAACTTCGGCGCAGGCTATACCCTCCGGATAGGGAAGAATGCCGTGTTCATGTTCGATAAGATAGCGTCTCAGGGGAATAAGAAAGAATATTCCGAGAGAACCGCCTGCCAGAGCGACAATAAAGGTTTTTGTTATATCGAGCTGGAATCCGAGAAAAATCAGCGCGGGAAGTGTGAATATAACTCCAGCGGCGATCGATTCGCCCGCCGCTCCGGTGGTTTGCACGGTCGCGAGCTCGAGCACGTTGACCTTCTGCTTGAATCCCGAGAAGAACGCGATTGCTATAATCGCTATCGGGATGTTTACGGCAACTGTAAGGCCGGCTTTGAGGCCTAGGTATACTGTGACAGCGCTGAACAAAAGTCCCAGTACAACTCCGAGCAGTACAGCCCGCAATGTAAATTCAGGTAAATTTTTATCCGCGGGGATGTAGGGTTTAAATTCCTGTTGTTTTTCATTCATTCTATTCCTCTTTCCTGGGTGACAATAACTTTCAGGGTTCATATTTACTTACTTATAGAAATAGCGTCAACATATTTTTAAGTCGGAGTTTCACAAATTTTTTATTAATCGGCCGGCAAACAGCCTCAAAAGGAAAGAACGAGTCCGAGGCTCAGAGCGCGCAGACTTGCTCGGCCGCCGGGGAAACTCCAGTTCATATTACAGGAGTTCCCCCGAAAATTCGGCAAGTATTGTAATAACATTGCGAGATACAATCAGTTATCAGGATTGGTAAGTGGAATAGGGTTTTCATTGCTGATGAGTGCGGCTGATTGATATTTTCAAAACCCTCCGGAGGGCGAGCGGGCAAGGATTTCTGGCCCGAAGGGGCAGAAAGAGCGAGCCCGAGGCGCAGAGCCAGCGGTTTCCTCGGCCGGCGAGAAACCGACCACGATTTTGAAAATATCAATCAGCCGCATACTGTTACAAATCATCGACTACCTTATAGGTTATAAAAATTGGGGAAACTCCACTTCATATTAAGATTGAATTTAATCAGCTTAAGAGTTACGATAGGATTTGGTTATTCTATTTTGAGAGGTGTAAGATAGTGTCATTCGAGGAAAACTTAAAAGATACTCAGGAAAGAATAGAAAGGGCCGCTCAAGAAGCCGGGCGTGATCCTTCTGAAATAACTATAGTTGCCGTTACCAAGACTCACGGACCGGAGGTTGTTGAAGAAGCGGTATCAGCGGGACTTTTTGATATCGGTGAAAACAAGGTTCAGGAATTTCTCGAAAAATCGAAAAATGTGTCGGCAAACTGCAAGTGGCATTTTATCGGTCACCTGCAGAGGAACAAGGTCAAAAAGATTATCGGACGATTTGAATTGATACATGGAGTTGATTCACTCAGACTCGCGAGGCGCATAAGCAATCTAAGCCTCGAAGAGGGAATCGTTTCGGATATATTGATTCAAGTCAATACGAGTGGTGAAAAATCTAAATTCGGAATTGAATCTGATGAAGTCGAGGAGTTCTGCGGGAAGGCTTCAGGGCTTGAGGGAATAAAAGTGAGAGGTCTTATGACAATGGCGCCCTGGGTGGATGACACCTCTGTTATAGCAAATACATTCAGAGGGCTTCGCATTTTGAGTGAAAAGCTCCGGAGACAGGATATGGAAAATATCTCGATGGAGCATCTGTCTATGGGTATGACTGATGATTTTGAGATTGCCGTTGCCGAAGGATCTACTATTTTACGGCTTGGAAGAGTTCTTTTCGGCCCGAGAAATGTGTAAAACCGCTCCCTCTTCCGGCAAAAAAATTGCCGGAAATTGTATAAAGCGGCAATTTCTCGCCGGGCCGGGCGAAAAACTGAATTATCAGTAAGGCCGCAAAAGCTTGAATAGTTATGAATTATGGATTATTTTGTAAAAAGTCCGTCTGGATTAATAATTGCCTTCCTGAATGTATGCACGTTTATGCTGCTGATTTATATATTGCTTCAGATCCTGGAGGAAAAACAAAGGGGGAAGGTTTTTGCTATACTCGACAGAATTTTTTCTCCGATCCTTACGCCCCTTCGAAGGTTCTTGCAGGCTGGAAGGATCGATTGGGCGGCAGTCGGGGTAATAATAATTCTGCAGTTGGCAGCTTTTATTATTAAGAAATGGCAGTATTAATAGACCGGTTGTTTTACCGGGTTTGGCGAAATGGAAAATAAAAACCAGAAACTAATTTGTTAAGAGGCGGAAACGCCCTGAAACAGGAGGACAAGCAATGAGGATTACTCCGCTGGATATAAGAAGACAGGAATTCAAAAAGAGTATGCGCGGATTCGACCCGGATGAAGTAAGCGCCTTTTTAAATACTGTTGCCGAAGAATATGAAGCGGCTCTCAATGACAATAAAGGCCTCCGTGAGCACATTGTCAATCTTAAGGCGAGAGTGGATGAATTTAAATCTATGGAAACAAATCTTCGCAACACACTCCTGACCGCCCAGCAGTTGACGTCGGACGCGAAAGAGAACGCCAGGCATGAAGCCGGGCTCATTTTAAGAGAGGCTGAAGTTGAGGCTGAAAAGGCATCTGAGAACATACGTTCCCATACGAGGCAGCTTCGCAGGGAAATACTTGAACTTAAGAAACAGAAGGACAACTACCTTACAAGGCTTAAGACACTTATAGAGAACCACCGCGAGATGATCAATGGGTTCGAAGATGATTTTGCCCAGTCCGATCAGGAGATTGAAAATCTGGAATCAAGAATAAAGGAAGATTCAAGAAAGAGCGTCCAGCACCGGAGAATGAGCCGGGAAAAGATAACCGAGAAATTTTCACGTAAACTCGAAGAGAAGCGGGTTGAGGAAGAAAACACCGAGCCTCGAGGAGAAGAAGCCGAAGGAAAAAGCGCGCCGCAAGGCCCCCTGGGCGCGGGGGAAAAAGATGACCTTTCGCCGCGAACCTCCGATGAAGAAAGATCTTTGCAATCTTCTGCTGAAGCTGATTTCTCCAACCCCGAAAACCCAGCCGCGGAGGCAGACGGGGACATGGATATAATAGAGGCCCGTTTGAATAATTTAAACAGGGATGAATTTCAGCAGAATAGTGATGAAGCTGATTCTGCTGAGAATGAGGATGTGGAGGGGGAAAACTCCGAAAGTGATCAATGGGATAATTATGAGGTAAGGAAGAAGGAAACGGACTGGAAGAATTATGAGATTTCCTCCGAGGATAATTCGGCGGAGGATGGTGTTGAAGAAGCCCTTTCAGGATTAACAGAGGAATCGGGTCAGAGTGAGCACGAAAGCGCCGGAAGAGATGATAAGGAGGGGCTGTCCGCCTACGCGGAGGAAGAATCAGCTGAGGCGGAATCCGGCGTGGACGAGACTCGGGACAACCCTCAAGGTCAAGGGCGGCAACAATCTGAAGGATATGAAATGAAACAGGAAAGCAAAGAGACAGGAGAAGAAAATAGCGGCGAGCAACCTGAAAACGGATTGAATTCTGAAGAAGAAGCGGATGAGGATGGTACCTGGTCAATGGACCGCTTGAAAGAGAATGTTACGAATATTGGAAAACAGGACAGTTGATAAGGTTCTGCCGGTTTTCAGCCGGCTGATACAAGGCAAACTATAAAATGTCAGGGTATTACCTCAGGGATTGAGCTTACCAGAGTTCAATCCCTTATGTTAAAAGGGTTTTCCGGCAGTGAAATCTTTTATATATTTCAGATAAACCTTGCCGGATAATACAATAATATGTATAAGAGGTAGTTGAGTGCGAAGGGGATATTGGAATCAGGATTGAATGAGTCCGGGTTTTTTTGATAGAGGCTTTTAGTCAGCCCGGGTTGAGAAGGAAAGGGCAATATATGTCGTGTCTGTATGACGATATCAGAAAAGCTGTTTCATACATTAGGAAACAAGTAAAAACACGTCCGGCATACGGGCTGATTCTCGGCAGCGGCCTTGGCGGACTTGCCGGCAAGATAGATGTCAGCGCAAAGATACCATACGGCGAGATTCCCGGATTTTCCGTTTCGACTGTGGAGGGTCTTCACGCGGGCAATTTGATAATAGGCAAACTGTCAGGGAAGCGGGTTGTGGCTATGGAGGGGAGGGTTCATTACTATGAGGGATACTCTATGAAGGAGATAACATTTCCAATTAGAGTGATGAAGGCTCTGGGGGTAAACTCCCTGATATTAACTTCCGCGGTAGGCGCCATGAACCCTCAACTTACGCCGGGGTCACTGGTTGTGCTGACAGATCATATAAACCTGATGGGGGATAATCCCCTTATCGGCCCGAACGATGAGAGGCTGGGTCCCCGTTTCCCTGATATGAGCATGCCCTATAACAGGAATTACATCTCGAGAATCGAGAAAGTGGGGCTGGACCTGAAGATCCCCTTAAAGAGGGGGGTTCTTGCCGCCGTGGCGGGACCAAATCTTGAAACAGCGGCTGAATACCGTTTTCTGAGGCGCGTGGGCGCTGATATAGTGGGAATGTCTATAGTCCCCGAGAATATTGTGGCGGTACATGCAGGGATGAAAGTGCTTGGGATATCGATCGTTACCGATCAAGCTCTTCCTGACTGTCTTGAACCTGTTGATATAAAAGAGATAGTAAGAGTGGCAAAAAAGGGCGAGAAAAAATTGTGCAAACTGGTCAGAGAATTTCTAAGAAGGTTTTGAGTATTTCTCCTGTTAACATTATATTCCTTAGAGGAAATGTCGTATAGGTTACAGATGGAGCAAATGAAGTGAAAGAGAAAGAGAAGAAAAATATATACAGAGATCTGCCCCCTCTTGCCAAACCCGCCGAGGCTGAAGCGGAAGTGTTGAAATATTGGGATGATTACGGGATATTTGGCAGAAGTCTCGAGAAGCGTTCTCCGGAAAATCCTTTTGTGTTCTATGAAGGGCCTCCCACGGCTAATGGGAGACCCGGGGTTCATCATGCTATGTCAAGGACAATCAAAGATACGATCTGCAGATTTAAAACAATGCGGGGATACAGGGTTGAAAGAAAAGCGGGGTGGGATACACACGGACTTCCGGTTGAGATAGAGGTTGAAAAAAAGTTGGGCCTTGACGGCAAAGAACAGATTGAAGAGCACGGAGTCGAGGATTTTAACAGGGAATGCCGGAAGAGTATATTTAAGTATCTGGATGAATGGCACGAGTTCACACGCATGCTCGGTTTCTGGCTTGATCTTGACAACCCTTATGTTACATGTACGAATGAATATATAGAATCGGTGTGGTGGATTCTTAAGCAATTCTGGAATAAGAATTTACTTTATGAAGGACATAAAATTGTTCCCTATTGTTCCCGTTGCGGAACTTCACTCTCAAGCCACGAAGTCTCGCAGGGATACAAAGAAGTAAAAGATCCTTCAATTTATTTCAAGCTCCCCCTCAAAGACGAGGAGGCGAGCTTTCTTGTCTGGACCACGACTCCATGGACTCTGCTTTCCAATGTGGCTCTCGCGGTCGGTCCTGAATATAAATATGTAAAAGTAAAGTCTAATGGAGAAATCCTTATACTTGCCGAAGCTCTAACGGCTGTCTTAGGAGATGAATTTGAGGTTCTTGACAGGTTCGACGGAAAAGAGCTTGTAGGCAAAGAGTACAAACCCTGCTTCCCCTATTTTGAAGACGCCAAGGGCGCGTTCAGGGTAATAGCGGGGGATTTTGTGACTCTCGCCGACGGTACGGGAATAGTTCATATCGCGCCCGCTTTCGGTGAGGATGACTATAAAGTAGGAGAGGCTGAAAATCTGCCCTTTGTTCAGCCTGTTGATAAGAAGGGGAGATTTACTGAGGATATCGAGCCCTGGCCCGGCGTCTTTGTAAAAGATTGCGACCCCGAAATTATTGCTGATCTTAACAAGCGGGGGATACTCTACAGGAGCGGAGAGATTGAGCATTCATATCCGTTCTGCTGGAGGTGTGATTCCCCACTTCTTTACTACGGCAGGCGCTCATGGTATATCAAGACTACTGCCTTTAAGGACAAGCTGATTGAAGCCAATTCTAAAATAGAATGGTTCCCCCCTGAAGTAGGAGAGAACAGATTTGCCAGATGGCTTGAGGGGAATGTCGATTGGGCTTTAAGCCGTGAACGCTACTGGGGCACGCCCCTTAATATCTGGATATGTAATTCGTGCGGAGAGAAGTTCTGCCCCGCAGGTGTGGAGGAATTAAAAGAGGTCAGCGGGAATTTTCCCGAAGACTACGATCTCCATAAGCCTTTTGTTGATGAGCTGGATGTCTCGTGCCCCCAGTGCGGCGCAAGCATGAAGAGGGTTCCGGACGTTATCGATTGCTGGTTTGATTCAGGCGCGATGCCGTTCGCGCAGCATCATTACCCTTTTGAAAACAAGGATGTTTTTGAGAATCAGTATCCAGCGGAATTTATCAGCGAAGGTGTTGACCAGTCGCGCGGATGGTTCTATTCACTTCTCGTAATAGGGGTATTTTTGAAAAAAGAAAGTCCATACCGCAGATGTCTGCCCCATGGAATGGTTCTCGACGCCAATGGCCGGAAGATGAGCAAAAGCCGGGGGAACGCGGTTTTCGCGCGCGACGCTCTGAACACTTACGGCGCCGACGCTCTAAGGTGGTTTCTTATGACATCGGGAGCTCCTCATCTCGCAAAGCGCTTTGATACGGATTCCCTTAAGGACTCGGCCAACAGATTTATCGGCACATTCAAGAATCTTTACAGCTTTTTCGCGATGTACGCGAGACTTGACGGTTTTGTTCCAGCCGGAGAAATCGAAAGTGATAATTTAATAGATAAATGGCTTCTTTCCGTATATAACTCTACGATAAAGGAAGTTACAGAAGCTCTGGACGCTTATGACATTAACCGGGCAGGCAGAAAGTTATCGGTTTTCGCTGTTGACCAGCTCAGCAACTGGTATTTAAGACGCTGCCGCAGAAGATTCTGGAAGAACGAAATGAGCGGTGATAAAAGGGCGGCTTATGAAACATATTATATGGTTCTCAGTGGATTGACCAGGCTTATGGCCCCGATTGTACCTTTTATAAGCGAGTCTGTTTATCTGAGACTCAACAGCTACAGGGAGGAAGAAGAGGGGAATCTCAGTGTTCATCTGCAGGATTATCCTGAATATGACGAAGAGATGATTGACGGAGAGCTTGAAAGAAAAATGCGGGAAGTTCTTCAGGTTGTAATAGCCGGCAGGGCGGCCAGGAACAAAGCGGGAATAAAGGTCAGAACACCCCTTTCTGAACTCCTTGTATCTAATGCCTCTTCCGGAAGGGTTGATTGGCTGGATGATCAGGGGTATACATCTCTGGTTCATGATGAGCTCAACGTTAAAAAGATATCATACGCGGAGAGTGCCGATGACTACATTCTTCTTACTGCCAAACCGGAATATTCCTTGCTCGGAAAGAGGTTTGGTAAAAAGATAAAGGAAGTATCCCGGGTTATTGAAGAATTGCCAAGCGCTAAGCTTAAGGCTCTCGAATCTGACGGAGAGATATTTATCGATATTGAAGGGAAGAGAGAAAAATTTATATCCGAGGAAATCAAAATATCCAGGAAGACCATCGAAAACTTCGAAGTGGAAGAAGAATCCGATATGACGGTTGTTCTTAACACTGAATTAACCCCCGAACTGATTAGAGAGGGGATAGCCAGAGACTTAGTGAACAGAATTCAGAATCTGAGGAAGGACTCGGATTTTGAAATAAGCGATAGAATAGTTTTATCCCACGAATCTGATGAGGAAATTGAAGAGGTCTTTGCTGAATTCGACGATTATATCCGAAGTGAAACTTTAACTGAGTCTATTTCCAGGGGTAAAAAGGATTGGCCTTTTACCGCGGAGTTCGAACTTAATGACTTAAGCGTTAAAATCTGGACGAAACTTACCTGACATGCTCAGGTGGAAGGAGAATCGCAGATGCCTTCAAAAAAGAGAAAAAAGTATAATAAAAAAGAACTTGAAAAATTCAGAAAGGATATAATTGCTGAGCGGGACAGGATCATAGAAGAGCTTGACCGGATCAACGAATTGATAACTTCTTCAGCGGAAGACGAGGGAGCCAAAAAGACATATTCGAACCATTTGGCGGATCAGGGAACAGACGGCATGGAGAAGGAGAAGCTGTATTCCTATGCCAGCCAGAAAGACTCTTATTTGAGGGCCTTAAACGAAGCTATGGAGAGGCTGGAGAGAGGGATCTACGGCAAATGTGATATATGCGGGGATTTGATTCCCAAGAGAAGACTGAATGTGGTTCCTTCGGCGAGGTTATGCATTACGTGCAAAAGTGATCAGGAGAGCGGACGGAAGGAACGATAAATAGATGCTGTATTTTACGGTTGCCGCCCTTGTTGTTATCCTCGATCAGACTACCAAGAGGATTGTTCTTGAAACATGCTCAAGGGGGGGCGGCAGGGAATTGATAGGAAACTTCCTCAGGGTAAGATTGAGCTACAATCCCGGCGCGATACTGGGTGTGCTTTCAGGTTCGAGAGTTCTCCTTTTGACTGTTACAATAATTTCTATTATAGCGCTTATCTTCTTCGCGTATAAGATGAGATACGCCCCGGTCATTAAACGTTTTTCTCTGGGACTTATTCTCGGAGGCGCGTTCGGCAACCTCATTGACAGAGTGGCCTCCGGGAGTGTAGTTGATTTTCTCGACATGGGGATAGGCAAGTACCGGTGGCCCACATATAATATAGCGGACGCCGCTGTAACTGTCGGGGCGATTATACTGATTTCAGGGTTTATTCTATCTTCTGATTCTTCCAGTGAAGAAGAAAGTGAAAATCCTCATTAATTCATACGCGCTTTTCTTGTAATATCAAAGATGTTTACCGGCGGCGATTTTGGAAAAGATAACCGTTATGAAGTTCAACGAGAAAGCATTGCCGTCTCAGGGTTGTCATGAGTAAAAGAATCTATGAATTTGTTGTCGACGAGAAAAGTTCGGATGAAAGACTTGATCGGTATCTCGGAAAACAGATCGAGGAGCTGTCCAGATCAAGGCTTAAGAAGGCGATAAAATCCGGAGAGGTTTTTGTCGACGGCCGTGAAGTGAGAAAAGCCGCGTACAGAGTCACAGGCGGCGAAAAAATTTTTCTTGAGTTTACTCCTCCTTCGCCCATGGAAGCCTTCCCCGAAGATATTCCTCTCAGCATTGTTTATGAAGATAAAAGTCTTTTGGTTCTGGATAAACCCGCCGGGCTTGTCGTGCATCCGGCTCCGGGGCATCGAAGCGGCACTCTTGTTAACGCTTTATTGTATCACTGTAATGATCTCTCGGGGATTGGAGGAGTACTGCGCCCCGGTATTGTTCACAGACTTGATAAAAACACTTCGGGGCTACTCGTTGTAGCCAAAAATGACGAGATTCATCATTCTCTCTCCCGGCAGCTTATGGAGAGGACTGTTTCAAGAGTATATCACGCGATAGTGTGGGGCAGAATGCCCCGCGGTGAAGGGGTAATTGATTTTCCTATAGGCAGATCAAGACGTAACAGGAAGAAGATGGCGGTGTTAAAATCGGGCGGCAGGGATGCTGTGACAAGCTACAATGTTATGGACACTTATCAGCCTTTCCAGTATATTGAAGTAAAGCTCGGTACGGGAAGAACCCATCAGATAAGGGTGCATTTTTCCTATTACGGAAGACCGGTTCTCGGGGACCCTGATTATGGGGGCAGGAAACTGCGGAAAAGGAGTCTGTCCGACAGGGAAAGGGAAATTGCTCTGAAGGCGCTTTCTGTTATTGACAGGCAGGCTCTTCATGCCGCCGAATTGTCATTTTATCATCCGATTGCCGAAAGGAAGATGAGTTTCAAGACAGCCCTTCCGGATGATTTTGAATCGGTATTGTCGGTAATAAGGGAGGATGATGAAATATAAAACAAGAGAAAGCAGCGGGGTTGTGATCGTAGAGTTATCCGGAAAGCTTATGGGCGGCTCCGATTCGGCAAAATTCAGAGATCTTATATATGATCTTTTGGAGAAAGGCAAAAAAAATATTGTAATTGACCTTGGAAAGGTTTCATGGGTAAACAGCGCGGGTGTGGGGATTCTTATTTCGGGCTATACGACGATGCGGAAACATCAGGGTGATTTAAAATTGCTTAACGTTTCGAACAAGATAAAGAGCCTTCTTTATGTGACTAAATTGAATTTAATATTTGAATCTTTTGAAGATGAAACCAAAGTTATTCAAAGCTATTTTGAAAATTGATTTGAAGGGGGGCAATTTGTGGCTGAATCTATAATGATGGAATTCCCGAGCAAGTACGAATATCTCAATCTGATCAATATTATTTGCGGAGAAATAGCGGATGATATGCAGCTTGAATCAAGTGTGGCGGATGAGGTTGCGATTTCAGTGATAGAGGCGTGCACGAATGCTCTGGAACACGGCAACAAATCCTCTCCCGAGAAATGTATACGGATTGTTATCAACCGTCACCCGGACAGGATTGTTGTGGAAGTATATGATAGGGGAGACGGGTTTGATTATAAAGAGTATTTGGAACATATTCCCGACCCTTCAAATATTCAGGAAACGCGCGGGAGGGGAATTTTTATTATGAAAGAAATGATGGATAATCTGTCTTTTGAGTTTGTAAAGGACAGAGGGATGAAAGTGACCCTTGAGAAGAGGTTAAACGGATCAAAGAAAAAGTAATTTCCGGATATACTCTTTTTACGCGAGTTCCAGTATTTTAAGCGTGAACAAACCACAGCGGATAAAAAGTTAAGTTCCTAAGTGCAAAATTATATTATCCGGAGTAAAAAATAGCGGTTTAGAGCCGTTTTGGGAGTTTATGATGGCTGCTTCTTCATTTCTCGCTTCATTATATTTTATATGCGGGGCAGTAATTTTCTTTGTGGCGATTACAATTCTCCGTTATTCAGCAAGGGATATTGTTGGTTGGGCCACAGTTCTGGTTCTCTTTTTCTCCGGCACAGGCCCCCTTCTCAGCGCGCTGGGAGTCATCCTTAAAAGCAATCTTAACGAGGGAGCTTTTCTCTTCAAAAGTCTTATTGACAGCTTCGATTACACCTGGGAATTTTTCTTTCCGTCATTAGTTCTTTTCGCGCTTGTTTATCCCGCCAAGCATAAACTATGGAAGTATATCAGGAAGGTTTCGATCATTCTGTTCCTGCCGCATCTCTTCCACTTGATTCTGGTAATATTCCTGATAGACAGAATAAATCCATCTGATTCTTTTTCATTCTTGAAGGATGTCTCATTTTTGCCGGATACCTTAAGTTCATATCTCGGTGAAGCAGCTAATCTTCTCGGAGTCTTTACCGGAATGCTTTTTAAAGTACATACCAAACTTTTTTCTGTCGTAAATATTTCTTACGCGGCTTTTTCAATGATTCTGCTGAGCCGTTCCCGAAAGCTTAAACTTACTCCAAGAGCTATCAGGCAGACGTGGTTTGTAATCGCCGGACTCGGAGTCTGTGTGGTTACCTATTCTGTTGCCAGATTCATCCCTGTTTTCTGGGGATATGGGGCCAGCGCCGGGCTGAGTGTTGCTTTAATCAACGCGTCTCTCATAATCGGGGGAGGCACAATAGCCTATGTTGTTGTGCGGTACAAGTTTCTTGATATTAAGTTGATCGCCCGGAAGGGAATATTCGTTGGCGGAGTCACAGCTGTTATAGTCTCTACTTATCTTATTATCATAAAACAGCTTGTATCCTTTATTAGAGGATTTTCAGATATAAGTATAGAAGTGCTGGAGATTGGCCTGATAGTTATTTTCATAATCATCTTTCAACCCGTTCTGGTAAGGATAGAAGACTGGGTTGAAAATATATCGATCGGGGAGGGGAAGAATCCGAGGGAAAGAATAAAGGCGCTCAGCAGTGAGCTGCTTTCAATAGTTAATATCGACAGTATGAAGAAGACAATCAAAGAAACTCTCTCGGATCTGTTTGAGGTCAGGAATCAGGAGATAATCCTCAGAGATGAAATTTATTCTCTTGTTCGCGGGGAGGATTTCGAAAAAATGGAATCCATCTTTGAGGTAGCGGGCGAGCCGATGGGAAAGCTCGATTTTATCGAATCAATGGGATTTGAAAGACCGAAGAGAAGGGGGTTTCTGCCTCCATCGGAAAGAGATATCGCGGTTTCCGTTAATAATCTTCCCCGGGGGATAAAATGGCTAGCCGGCTTTGAGGTTATAGTTCCCGTTATGAGAAGTGGAAAGTGTTCAGCTTTGATTCTGCTTGGGAAACATGAGCAGAGGGGGCATTATTCGGCAGGGGAGATCATGCTGCTTTCGATGCTTTCCACCCAGATAGCGGCTGTTTTTTCAAGGGTCGAACTCCTTGAAGAAGTTATTGAGAAAAGGGTTATGGAAGAAGAATTGAGTATCGCCCGTAATATTCAGCAAAATCTTCTTCCGTCTCGCGCTCCGGAACTTGAAGGATATGAGGCTTCAGCGGTGAGTATTTCCAGCAAACAGGTAGGGGGAGATTATTTTGATTATATAACCCGTGACGATCTGTTTGCTTTCGCGGTGGCGGATGTCGCCGGTAAAGGCGTCCCCGCCTCTCTGCTTATGGCTTCGATGCAGGCAAGCCTGAGGTCTATGAAGGACAGGATAGAGGATCCCGTAAAGGTTGTAAGCAGTCTTAATAATGTTATGTGTGATATTACCGCTGACGATAAATTCGCCACACTTTTTTACGGATGTGTTAATCTTAGCAGGAACAAACTGCTCTACAGCAATGCCGGTCATTTCTTCCCGGTTATTATGAGAGCGGACGGTAAAATTGAAGAGCTGGATTACAGCGGGCTTATTCTCGGAGTTCAGCCTGAGTTTGAATACAGGAATCTGAAACTGAAATTTAAACCGGGCGATACGCTGATAGTTTCAACCGACGGAGTTCTGGAAGCTGAAAATGAAGACGGCGAATTTTACGGTGAAAAGAGGATGAGAGTATTTCTTTCCGAGCTCGCGGGCAGAGGCGCTGACGAGATAAGAGATTCTATAATAAGAGACGTGGGAAAATTCTCGGCCGGCAGTAAAGAAAGAGACGATACGACGATTCTGGTGCTTAAGAGGAACTGACGGAAGAATGCCCCGAAACCGTAAAGAAGATCCGCCCCGCGTACTGGGACTTGACCCGGGCGGGAAAAGAACCGGAATCGCCCTAAGCGATCCGCTGGGTATAACAGCGCAGGGACTTGAAACATTTGTTGATAGTTCGAAGATGGGTTTGCCGGAATATGTAGAGAAACTGGCGGGGGAATATAATATTAAAACTGTTGTAATCGGAATGCCACTCTCTATGAGCGGAAAAGAAATAGAGGGGACGGGAAGATCGAGGGCGCTGGCTTCTTCTATAAAAGAGAGAATAGACGCTGAGATTGTTTTTGTCGACGAGAGAATGACAAGCCTTGAATCTGAAAGGCTTCTGAGGCGGGAGGGCAGAGTGCGGGATAAAGGAAATATAGATAAAATATCGGCCGTTCTTATTCTGCAGAGCTATCTTGACGGAGTTGATAGAATATGAAAAAAATTCTGACTATTGGGGCCGCCGCTGCTGTTGTTATGATATTTGTGTCGTTATTATATACAGCGGCCCTGTATTTCGATAGCGAGACTCAGAGCGGAGAGAAAGGTGTGGTTGTAAGAGTTCATCCAGGCGAGGCCCTTTACGATATTCAGGCTAAGCTGGAAAAAAAAGGGGTTCTTGAGCATTCAACTATTTTCCGATGGGCCGCATATCTTAAAAGAAAAGAGAAAGATATTAAGGCCGGGGAATATCTCTTCAAGCGCGGCGAAAGCGTAAGAGCCGTTCTAAGTAAGCTTTCAAGAGGAATTGTTGAATATAAACGTATTGTCGTACCCGAAGGCTTTATGGTCAAGGAGATCGCCTCGCTTCTATACAGTAAGGCCGGGATTGATTCCTCCGCTTTCGAAAGCGCGGTAAGAGACGATTTATTTATAGAGAAACTTGGATTTGAAGCTGAATCCCTCGAAGGGTATCTCTTCCCGGACACCTATCTGATATCCTGGCCCTATACAGCGAGAGAAATAGCCGCGCAGATGGTAGAGCGGTTTAAGACCGTATATTCTGAAGAAATCACAGAAAGAGCAGATTCACTTTCAATGACCATGCACGAGATTGTAACCCTCGCATCGATCGTCCAGGCGGAAGCTATGCTGAAGTCAGAGATGCCCCGGATATCAGCTGTGTATCATAACAGATTGGAGAAGGGGATGAAACTTGAAGCGGATCCCACCGTTGCCTACGCTCTGGGCGGGGTAAGACGGAAACTCTGGTATAATGATCTGAAGGTTAAATCGCCTTACAACACGTACATTCATAAAGGGCTTCCGCCCGGTCCTGTCTGCAGCCCGGGAAGGGCCGCTTTAGCCGCCGCCGCGTACCCGGCAGAAGACTGCGGGGATTACTATTTTGTAGCAGACGGCAAGGGCGGGCATATATTCAGCAGAACTCACGCCGAACATAACAGAGCAAAGAGAAGGGTTAAGTCGGAAAATAAGAAGAGTGGCAGATGATGGTTGCGGAAACTGAAGAGAAAGTTAAAAAGCTCACCGAAACAATAGCGGAATATCCTCTTAAAGTTGCCGTAGCTTTCTCAGGCGGAGTTGACTCAGCGTTCCTTCTCAGTGTGGCGAGCGAGATTCTTGGTAGTGATCTATTCGCGGTTACGGTCAACGCCGGGTTTGTTCCCGGGCGGGACATAGATCACGCGGAGTCTGTCGCTGAAGCGCTCGGCGTTTCACACGAGATTATATATGTTGATTTTAAGGAGATAGATAATTTTACCGATAATCCTCCGGACCGGTGCTATTACTGCAAAAGGGCTATTTTTGCAAAGCTGAAAGAATTTGCCGGAGCGCAAGGGGCTGAAACTGTCATTGAAGCTACAAACGCGGATGACCTGGAAGATTACCGGCCGGGGATCAGGGCTCTTTCCGAGCTGGATGTTAAAAGCCCCCTTATTGAGGCCCGGTTCAGCAAGAATGAAATCCGGAATCTCTCTAAGGAACGAGGTGTTCCCGGCTGGGACAGACCTGCCGACGCGTGTCTTGCCACAAGAATAGAGACAGGACAGCAAGTTACCGAGAGTAAGCTTGAGCAGATAGAAGAAGCCGAAAAATATCTGAAATCCCTTGGATTCTCGCTCTGCAGAGTAAGGCATCACGGCGCGCTTGCGCGTATTGAAGTTAGCCCGGATAAGATCGGTAATATTTTACACTCTGCCGTCCGCCGCGGAATAGATAAGCGTTTCAGAGAGCTTGGGTTTATATATGTAACGGTGGATATGGAAGGATATAAAAAAGGGAGTATGAATAAATTATAAAATAGAGTAGTATTAAAGCCGGTGCCTTGAAACGAATATCTTGACAATAGAAGGCAGGTTAATATCATTTAAAGAGTAGCGAATTTGGGCAAATACGATAAAAGAGGAGTTCAAGGTTGGATTTAATAAGAAAATATAAGAGTGTGATTATGATTCTGGGATTGATATCGATAGTCAGCGGGTACATCTTTCTGGCAAATAATTCAACCTCACTTGCTCCGGTACTGCTGGTTCTCGGATATTGTATCCTTGTACCAATCTCGCTTCTGTAGCATACCCGATTGTGGGCGATTAGCTCAGCTGGTCAGAGCACCTGCCTTACAAGCAGGGGGCCACTGGTTCAAGTCCAGTATCGCCCACCATTTATTTCCTTATATTACAATAAGATAGAGCTTGCAGGCCTTATGTAGTGATGGTGTGTTTTTTACAATGTCAACACATTGCAAGGTTAAAGGAGGATTATGCAACTTCTTATACCAGCAGATATACGCTAAGCCTACAGGCTTGGCCTCCGGCACATTCGGTAAAGCCGAATGGCGCAAACCTGCGAAATGGTTATATGAAATAGCGCGCAGAAGTATACAATTGCTTGAGCTGAAATTATGAATAGGGTATGATGATTTTTTATAAGAAAGGGACTCAGCATTTGTTTTATAACCAGGGATGCAATTAATGCGAAAGTTTTGTATTTTATCTGTAATTGTTTTTATTGTATCTCTTTCAGTGCTTAACTGCAGTGAAGATGAAGTGACCAGCCCTGATAATGGAGGCAATGATCCGACGGTTAATATAATCAGTCCGTCAGATGGCGAATCATTTGTAGAAGGTGCTACCATTACTTTCACTGGAACAGGGGAAGATTTTGAGGGGAACGTTTTACCGGACAGCGCACTTATCTGGACATCGGATATTGATGATACCATAGGAACCGGTACATCATTTGATAACGATAGTCTTTCTATGGGTGATCATGTAATAACGCTTACGGGCATTGACACTGATGGAAGAACCGGTTCGGAGAGCATAACGATAGAAGTGACTATGCCGGAAGGTTTTGTATTGATCCCAGCTGACACCTTCACGATGGGCAGCCCGGCTGATGAGCCCTCTAGAAGCAGTAACGAGACTCAGCATGCAGTGACCCTGACAAATGATTACTACATGTCTGAGACGGAGATAACAAACCAGCAGTATGCCGATATGGCACAGTGGGCGTATGATAACGGTCACTGCACGGCTACGAGCTTAAGTCTGCAGGATAACCTGGATGGTTCGATGGTGGAACTTCTTGACATGGGCGACAGTGACTGTGAAATTTCTTTCAGCGGCGGCACATTCACCGTTGATTCCGGCAAAGAGGATCATCCAGTTCTGGAAGTATCCTGGTTCGGGGCTGTCAGCTACTGCGATTGGCTGAGCATGAAGGCAGGGCTAACGAGTGCTTATAACCACAGCAGCTGGGAGTGTAACGGACATGATCCCTACAATGCTGAAGGGTACCACCTTCCGACAGAGGCGGAGTGGGAGTATGCGTGCCGAGCAGGGACTCAAACTCCGTTTAATACGGGCAATTGTCTTGATGCTGGGACAGAGGCGAACTATGACGGTCGCTATCCCTATTCTGGCTGTCCCTCCGGACCTTACGAAGTATGGACTGTGCCAGTGGGCAGTTATCCAGCCAATAGCTTTGGTCTGTATGACATGCACGGAAATGTATTGGAGTGGTGCAACGACTGGTATGGAAGCTACAGCGGAGATGAGACGGACCCTGTTGGCCCCGCTTTTGGAAGTTCTCGCGTTCTTCGCGGCGGCGGTTGGGGCATCTATGCACACTACTGCCGTTCAGCGCTCCGCGCCGGGACCACCCCGTCGGGCACGCACTACAGCTTCGGTTTTCGTGTTTGCCGCGCGGTGTTTGCCCGCTAGTCTCCATGGGTCCCTTGGATTCTTGGACACTTGGACCTTGGAATTTTTTTTGGGGGGTGCGCTACTTCGATATAACAAGAGCATTTCCGCATCGGAGCGAAGCGCGGCTGCCCTGCGGGAGATCCTGTCGGATGTCTCGGGGATGCCTTAAATGTTATCCGGCATGCTTTATTAATAAATTGTCAGAGCTAAATGGCCATAGTGAGAGGAAGAACAATGAAAAATGCAGCAGTTATTATTTGTATTATTGTTCTATGCTTTGTTGCTCAGAATGTTCTAGCACATTGTGAGATACCATGTGGTATTTATGATGATGGGATGAGAATAAAATTAATACGAGAGCATATCGCTACAATCGAGAAATCGATGAAGATGATAACTGATCTTACAAGTGTAGAGGAAAAGAATTATAACCAGATAGTACGATGGATTAATAATAAAGAAAATCATTCGAACGAACTCCAGCATATTGTAACTCAATATTTTATGACTCAAAGAATAAGCCCGATGTCGAATGATAAACCAGAAGACAGAGAAGAAGGCTTAAATAAGCTAGCTTTGTTACATTCATTGCTTGTTTCTGCCATGAAAGCAAAGCAATCAATTGATTTAAAACATATTGCGGACATGAGGGCGATTGTGGATAAATTTGAAAAGTTGTATTTCAAGGATTAGTAAAGCACGCAGTATATCAAATCTGTTCGCGGCTGCGCGTTGGCACCCGGGCTGTAGGAGCCTCAAATTGCCAATGCGGGGAATTTTATTTAGTTTGATTTCAAATAATAAACTTTAATAACTGCAACTTAGATAGATGGTTGCGGCGTTATCGGGATAATCTTATAAGAATCGATAGATGGTGAACCCGAAACAGTTATTCCTTTGATATATCCCTTCCGATTATCTTTTCTACGTCGTCTATCTTCCCTGTTAAACGGCCGGTTGCCCCTTTTCTGTCATCAATAGTGATAGATGTAAGAACTCTGCCGGCCTTTTCTTTCATCAGGTTGTGGCAGTCCATGATCAAAGACATGACTTCTTCCTGAGGTCCTTCAACCGTTGTGTGCATAGCGCCCATACGGTAATCCAGACCCGATTCGTCGATCAGTGAAATAATTTCAGCAACGTATTTACTAAGACTTTCTCCAACTCCCACAGGTGCCACAGAAAAACTGGCAAGCATATTTCTTCTCCCTTTTGTATGTTTAGCTGTGCCTTAATAAAAAGCTTTTCATTTTAATTAATAACAGCACTGCGCCATTTTTTCCATTATCTTTTCCTTGGGGGTTCTTTCTGTAAAGACCGCCGTATAAGTTGTCCTTTTTGAACCTTTAGTATGTCAGGCTCAACTGCCGGCAAAGCTATAGTCCCCCCGGCAGACGAATCTCTTTGACCAGGACTTCCCTCGAAAATTACCCTGTTATTTAGCTAAGCACAATTTATTAAGTCAGTTATTAATAATAACAAGTGGAAGATGAAAACCAGTAAACTTCAGACAAATATGTTCTCCCTTTAAAAAAAATCGGGGAAAAGGAACTCAGAATTAATATATATTGACATTGTAATGATTTCAATGTTATAATGTTTTCAATAATTCCTGGGAGAATAAATTCGTCAGTACCGCCCATGAGGCGGTGCATAACCTTAATTGAGGGGAGTTCACAATGAAACGTTACCTGCTTATCGCTATGGGACTCGTATTCGCTGTCACCTTCATATCCTGCTCCGAGACCTCAACCAGTCCGGAAGATTACAGCTCACTGAAAGAGTTGGATTCTATGGATGAAAGCGTTGAAATCACGGGAAGAATGAATGAAGGCGCGATGAAGCGCCAGATGAACGGCATGAAAGGCAAGGCTCTTCCTCCCGGCGGCATGACCATCGCCGAAATCGCGGAGGATGCCGGCTTCACCCTGCTGCTTGCGGCCGTAGGGTACATAGCCGAGATGAATCCCGACAGCCCGCTCATTGCGGGACTGCTCAACAACGACCAGTATACCGTGTTCGCGCCGACCGATGATGCGTTCCTTAACCTGGTCGCCGCGGTCGAAGATCTGCTCGATCCGGACATCCTCGCTGAAGAGGGTCCGTTCGCGGCGATAGATGATCTGCTCGGCGCCGGAACGATAGAGGCAGTGGTAAGTTACCACGTTACAGAAGGTCGCCGCGCCTCCAACAGCGTAGTTCCGCGTAGGCATGACAGGACCATCATGACCCTGCTAGAGGGAGCGACATTCTCAGTGTCTACCGACGCTATGATCACAGCGGTCGGCAACACCGCCTACATTGTCACCCCTAACATCTCCGCCAGCAACGGCATCATCCACGTGATAGACGCCGTAATACTGCCGGTGGACCTCGGTCTGTAGACTATTTGGGTGATATTTCACAACAAGGGCCGGGTCCCGCGTGGACTTCGGCCCTTGTCATTGATTCAGAAAATAATTAAACCATAAAATATGTCACAACATCTGCCGCTTTACTTATAAACTAAGGGCTATGGCTGTGCTTATAGTCTCATCGTCAGGGGAGAACGTCCCTGGAAGCAGGGTGCAGGTCAGCTATGAGGGGACTGAAGCCGGCAAAAAAATTTTCGGTATCCCTGACTGCTTGACTCGATCTCGAAGTTGGTATAGCATGAAGGGCTAACGTGTTTAACGTACGTTTATGATTGGAGCAGTTAAATTCAGTATGTTTTCTGATCGTCATAGTAAGAGATAGGCCACGTTGTTTTTAAGAGTTCATAATCAGTAAAGGAGAAGACATGTTTTACATTGAAACATACAGGGATCGAAGAAATGGACTTAAAAAGAAGGTGGAATCGGGGATTATTCTTCTGCCGGGAAATAATGATGCGCCGATGAATTATACCGCTAACACATACCATTTCCGTCAGGACAGCTCTTTTCTCTACTATTTCGGAATAGATGAGCCTGGCCTTACGGGGATTATTGATATTGATAATGATGAAGAATTTATATTCGGTGATGATGTTGCCATCGAGGATATTATCTGGACCGGACCTCTTCCGAAGCTTGCCGGCAAAGCTAAAAAGGCGGGTGTAGAGAAGACAAGACCGTCATCTGAATTGAAGGATACTATACGAGGTTATATCAAAAATGACAGAAAAATTCATTATCTGCCTCAGTACCGCGCGGAGACAGTTCTGCGGATTGAAGAGCTGACGGGGATAGAGCATTCGTCCGTTAATAATTTGAGCAGCGAAGAGCTGGCAAAGGCCGTTATTTCCCAGCGGTCAATTAAAACTGAAGAAGAGATAAAAGAGATAGAAAAGGCTCTGGATATCAGTTATCAGATGTATACCACCGCGATGAGTTTGATCAGCCCGGGAATCTACGAACATCAGGTCTGCGGAAAGGTTCATGGAGTAGTGCTCGCGAACAACAGCCATTTGTCTTTTCCCTTTATCTTTTCTGTTCACGGCGAAACACTTCATAATCATTCCTATAATAATATTATGGAGGAGGGAGATTTAGTACTTATGGATTCAGGCGCCGAATCCCCTCTCCATTACGCGAGCGATATAACAAGAACGATGCCCGTAACCGGTAAATTTACAGGCAAACAGAAGGATATATACAATATTGTACTCAAGGCTCAGCTTGACGCGATTGAAATGATGAAGCCCGGGGTTCTAAACAGGGATTGTCATTTAAGGGCGGCTAAGACTATCACGGAAAACCTCAAAGAACTGGGGTTGATGAAAGGTGATCCTGATGAAGCCGTAGCGGCGGGCGCCCACGCTTTGTTTCTACCTCACGGCCTCGGACATATGATGGGCCTGGATGTTCACGACATGGAAGGGCTTAATGAAGATCTCGTCGGGTATGACGAGAATGTTCGCAGAAGCAAGCAGTTTGGATTGAGCGCGCTTAGACTCGGAAGGGAGCTTCGGCCGGGATTTGTGCTTACCGCCGAGCCGGGAATATACTTTATTCCGGAATTGATCGACCGCTGGAGGGAAGAAAATAAACTGGAGGAATTCATCAATTATGATGAGGTTGAAAAGTACCGTGGTTTCGGCGGTATCCGGATTGAAGATGATGTTCTTATAACCGGAAGCGGCCATAAGATCCTCGGCGAGCCTATAGCAAAAACTGTAGAGGATGTTGAAAGCTGGTGCGCTAGGTAGAGATAGCTCTGCTGAAACTCAAGCTGCCGTGCAGTTCCGCGGGACATTTATGACGGTCCTGTATCGCTAGAGGCGTTTATCCTCCCCTTGGAGGCGGTTTATATCTAATGCCGCAAGGTACACCTGATATTACTTGGCGCTGTAAAGCTCGATTATCTTAAGAATCACTTCGACAGCTTTCTCCATAGATCTGACCGGAACGTATTCAAATCTGCTGTGGAAATTATGTCCTCCCGCGAATATATTTGGCGTGGGAAGTCCCATGTAGGATAATCTGGCTCCGTCGGTGCCTCCTCTTATGGGCGCCTTAATAGGTTTTATTCCGGAATCGATCATGGCTTTTTCGGCTGCCTCTACTATATGCATAACAGGTTCGAGTTTCTCCCTCATGTTGAGATACTGTTCTTCGAGCTGCACATCTACTCTTCCTTCACCATGTTTTTGATTGAGGAAGTCTCCGATTCCGCGGGCGAGATCTTTTTTCGCTTCAAATTTCTCCATATCATGGTCTCTTACGAGATAGGAGAGTTTTGTTTCTTCCACGTCGCCCGAAACACTGATAAGGTGGAAGAACCCCTCCCTTTTTTCCGTATAGAAAGGTGTTTGTTCCACGGGAAGCATAGAGTTGTATTCCATCGCGATCAGCGAGGAGTTGATCATTCTGTTCTTAGCGTATCCAGGGTGAATATTGCGTCCCTTGACTGTAATTACAGCCTTGGCGGCATTGAAATTTTCGAATTCGAGTTCACCGAGTTTTCCTCCGTCAAGTGTGTAGGCAAAATCAGCACCGAACTTTTTAACGTCGAAATGATCCGTGCCCTTTCCTATTTCCTCATCCGGCGTAAAAGCTATTTTGATAGTGCCGTGTTTGATATCGGGATTTCTGACAAGGTGTTCCGCTGCGGTCATGATCTCGGCGATTCCCGCCTTATCATCAGCGCCGAGAAGGGTCGTTCCGTCAGATGTAATCAGGGTATCGCCTATATAATTCTTAAGCTCCGGAAAGCTGTCGGGAGAAAGAACGATATTTTCCTTCTTGTTTAAGACGATATCCTTTCCGTCGTAGTTTTCAACGATCTTTGGTTTTACTCCTTCGCCTGAAACATCAGGGCTTGTATCGAGGTGGGCTAAAAAGCCTATAACGGGAATCTTTTTGTCCAGATTGGCTTCGAGCGTGGCGGTCACGTAGCAGTGCTTGTCAACGCCGACATCTTTCAGCCCCAGGTCTTTAAGCTGAGCGGCAAGTTTTTCGGCCAGATCAAACTGAACCTTTGTACTGGGGCTTTCTTCGGATCCTTCCTCGGATGTTGTGTTGATCTTTACATATTCAAGAAATTTGTTTACTAAATCTGACATTTTTATCCTTTCATATTAAACGGCAAAACGGTTCTTTAAGAACGCGGCCCGGTTTTTCTCACCTCAGGCTACTTATCTTCCGCCGGCAGAAACATCGGGTCCCACGGATGAAGCTGTACAGGTTCAGTTTTGAGTATTTCAAGAACTTCGGATGAAATATATTCCTCGTGAATTACAACCCTGAACATATATTCATCAAACCACTGATCGGTCATGGTGATAAAACCTTCCTGGCCCTCTTCTTTGCCCCAGCTGTTTTCAAGAAGCCATTTTACGGGGGTTCCGCTTTTATCTGTCTCCATACCTACGAGTGTCATTCCGTGAGTGGAGCCGCTTGCTGACGCGAGAATACGCTCCTTTTTGTTCATGTCGAATTTAATTCCGTAAAGTGCTTCGTAATCGTTGTTCGAAAGGCTCAGAAGTCCTTCACTCCGGTTCAGCTGCTTTCCCACGTCACAGGAGAAATACATCGCCTCTTCATCTAAAAGAGACTCTCGGGCGAATTTCTTAATCTCCGCGTTTGGAAGATTTATATATGTCCAGTTGAATGCTTCAACCATGTCACGGTCATATTCTATCTCGTAGAGTTTATAATAGGGGCGGGTGGGATCGTTCATCAGCATCACGTAATCTTTAAGGTCAACGTCGATTGTTTCTCTGAAAAACTCAAGCGGGGTATATTTTTTAAGGTCACTGATATTACCGTCTTCATCTTTGTAACGCCATGTAAATTCCGCGGGCGGTTCACCAAGGTGATAGACAAGTAATTTGTAGATATCTATCAGCATTTCTTCTTTTGCTTCCCGAAGCTCTCTAATCTCTTTGCCCTTATTATGCATCTGGCGTAGCCGAACTCCGTCTTCGCGGAGTTTCTTTCTGAGAACGCTTCTCATCCTTTTAGTGTTTGAGCTGTGGTAGGTCTCGGGCATGACGCTTAAGGGGACAAGCCCGTATTTTTCTATTACGGCGACTGCCATGTTCCAGACTCCTCCGTCGCTTACGGGATGGTCAAAAAGCCATTCCACCTTTCTGTCCTTATAATCTTTGCCCCTTGTTTCTATGATCCCCTCGAGGAAAAGGTTGGCTTTTTCGAGCTGATCCCAGAAGAAGGAGTAGTTTTCTGAAAATTCAAAGCTATCCAGGTTGAATTTTTCCCTTACCTTCTGTCTGATTACATTTAAACTCGTAAACAACCAGCATCTGCCGGTTGATTTCTGATCTGTAATTCCTTTAACATCCAGCCTCACGGAAAAGTAATGATCGGTTTTACCGGCATTTAAGCGGCTGGGCAGAAGCTTTTTAATATCATTATTACTTATGGAATTGATTTTTCCCTCATCCTTTTCCAAGCCGCGCATTTTCTTAAGTAGAGTCGGGGAAATAGCTCCCTCCTCTTTTCCGGCGGCTTCGGCGGCAGAGGTTGAAATTAGTAACACGGCGGTAAATAGAAGTAACACGAGACTTCCCTTTTTCATTATTTCTCCTTTCAATGTTATCCCTGTTATTCCGAATTAAAATAGGATTTTACATCAGTTGATATATTCGGTCAAGACAGCAGTAACGCGAAGTCTGTTTTAATCGTGAAGCGAAAAAAGAATTAGGCTAAAGGGGAAGAATTGTTATAATTATTTTACAGCTTTACCGTAGGGGAAAGTTAAGCTCAAGTTTGTCCCGGTTAGTTTGCGGGCCTGTTATGGTTTTTGGCGGGAGGCATCGATGCTGAAAAGACGCTGGACGATGGTAATTTTCTTATTTCTGTTTTTCTTCGCGGATCTTTCTGCCTCAGAGAACGTTATTCATCATAAATTATCTCTTTCTATAGATCCAGCTGAGCATTTTATAGATGTTTCCGACAGAATGATTCTCCCTGAGGGGATCCTGTCACAACCTTTGACTTTCCTTCTTCTGTCCGACCTCGAGGTTGAATCCATGACCCCGGGTGTCACTTTTGAACTCGAAGGGCGCGGAGGGGCGGATGATATCGGAATGGACCGCGAAAATTTCGACAGACCCGGATTTACCAAAAACAGGTATAAGATTTTAATTGATGATATGCCTAGCGGAGATCTGGTTATCGACTTGGCATTCAGCGGGAGTATCAATTATCCGATAAAACAGCGGGGCTCTGAATACGCCAGGGGTTTCAGCAGAACTCCCGGAATTATCTCGGATAAAGGTGTTTATCTGTCGGGGTCCACATTCTGGGTGCCTTCATTCGGCAATAGACTGGTAACATTTGAGCTTACAGCATCGGTTCCGGACGGGTGGGATGTTGTAAGCCAGGGGGCCGGAATGCCCTGTGAGAATAAAGACGGAAGGACGGTTGTCCGCTGGGATTGCATGAAACCTATGGAGGAGATCTATCTGATCTCGGCCGAATTTTGTAAGTATTCGAGAACCGCCGGCGGAGTTGCTTTAATGGCTTTCCTCAGGACTCGCGACGAGAATCTCGCCCTGAAGTATATGGATACTACAGAACGGTATATGAAGATGTACAGTGAGTTGATCGGTCCTTATCCATATTCTAAGTTCGCCCTCGTGGAAAATTTCTGGGAGACGGGTTATGGAATGCCGTCCTTTACACTTCTGGGGGAAAAGGTAATCCGCTTTCCGTTCATACTTCATTCATCCTATCCACATGAACTTCTTCACAACTGGTGGGGCAACAGCGTTTACGTTGATTTCGCTAACGGCAACTGGTGCGAGGGGCTTACGGTTTATATGGCCGACCATCTGATCAAACAGCAGCGCGGGCTGGGAGCCCGATACAGACGGGAGAAGCTTCAGAGATACACCGATTATGTAAGCAGAGGAAATGATTTTCCCCTCTCCAGTTTTACCTCGCGGAGTGACGCTGCATCTGAGGCGGTAGGATATGGCAAAGGTATGATGATGTGGCACATGCTGAGGCAGAATATAGGAGACGAGCTCTTTATAGAGGGTGTAAGGGCTTTCTACCGAAGAGGCAAATTCAAATACGCCTCTTTCGATGATATACAAAAAGCATTCGAGTCTGTAACGGATAAAGATTTAGAGTATTTCTTCAGGCAGTGGGTCACCGGGACAGGAGCCCCGAAGCTGAGTCTTGCCGGAGTTAAAGCAAGACATAAAGGCGAAGATTATAATATAGAGATTAAACTGAAACAACGGCAGGAAGGTGAAGCTTATATTCTCGATATCCCGGTAGCAATTTCATTTAAGGAAAGAGTTGAAATTAAAAAGGTGAGAATGAGCCGGAAGGAAGAGGTATTTAGATATACTTTCAAAGACAGGCCTCTGTATTTGAGAGTCGATCCGAGCTTCGATCTGTTCCGCGAACTTGGCTATAATGAAATTCCGCCTTCTCTTTCGAGCGCGTACGGGTCTGAAAATATTCTCGTTATTCTACCTTCCGGCGCGGATCATGAGGATTTGGAAAATTACAACAACCTGGCCGGATTATGGGCCGAAGACAGTTCTTTGAATATTGAAATAACAGATGACGATCAGGTTGACGAACTGCCCCCTGACAGAGCGGTGTGGATCTTCGGCGTAAATAACAGCTGCAGAGATTTTGTCCAAACGGCACTGGAGGAATATGACGCTGAAATATCAGAGGAAACGGTAAAGATCGGAGGCATGAAGTTTGGATGTAACTCTAACAGCTTTGTAATTTCAGTGCGTCATCCGCGTAATCCCGCGATTTCTGTTGTATGGCTCACTGTGGCAGAAAGCGGAGCTGTCGAGGGATTGGCAAGAAAACTGCCGCATTACGGCAAGTACAGCTATTTAGTCTTCGAAGGGGTTCAGCCCACGAATATAGCCAAGGGCAGCTGGGATGTTGTTGATACTCCAATGGCCTCGGAAATTTCCTGGGACGGGGATCATAAGGGAAAAGGGTTTGCCGTGAAACTTCCTGAAAGGAAAGCGCTGGCAGAACTTGCTCCCGCCTTTTCTGCTGAGAGAATGAAGAGAGACATCGAATATCTGGCAAGCGATGAACTGGAGGGACGGGGCCTGGGATCCGAGGGGATAAGAAAGGCCTCGGTATATATAGCGGAGAGATTTGAGGAAGCGGGGCTTTCCCCTGCCGGAGATGACGGCACTTTCTTTCAGACCTTCGAGGGTGTGATAGATGCCGGGGGGAAGACTGGCAAAATCAGAAATATCATAGGATTTTTGCCCGGCGCGAATGAAGGATTAGAAAAGGAATCTGTTGTTATATGTGCTCATTACGATCATCTGGGATACGGCTGGCCCGATGTCCGAAAAGGTAATGAAGGGATGATTCACAATGGCGCGGATGACAACGCGAGCGGGGTGGCGGTGATGCTTGAGCTTGCCCGGCGGCTCGGAGAAAGCTTCAAGCCGGGGAGAAGTATTGTGTTTGCCGCGTTTACGGCTGAAGAGAACGGGCTTTTGGGCTCGAGGCATTATGTTGCCAACATGAAACAGTTTCCCGCTGAAAAATGCGCGGGTGTACTGAATCTGGACACCGTCGGGAGGCTCAGAGACGGGAAACTGCTAGTCCTGGGCAGCTCCAGCGCCCGTGAATGGAAACATATCTTTATGGGCTGCGGTTATGTTACGGGAGTTGAGGCGGAGATGGTGAGCAAGGACCTGGACGCGAGTGATCAGGTCAGTTTTCTTAAAGCAGGTGTTCCCGCTGTTCAGATTTTTTCCGGTCCTCACGGGGATTACCACAGGCCTACTGATACAGCAGAGAAAATTGATTATGCAGGCCTCGTAAAGGTAGCGGCATTTACAAGAGAGGCTGTTATTTATCTAACGGAAAGAGAAAACCGTCTGCTGTTTTCAGGCGGGAAGAAGCAGGATGCCAAGCGGCGTCATAGTGGGGGGAAACGTGCTGTTTCTACCGGATGTATGCCTGATTTTACTTTTAAAGGAGATGGAGTCAGGGTGGCCGGTGTTTCTGTGGATTCCCCGGCGGCAGAGGCGGGAATGAAGCAAGGGGACGTAATAATTCTTATTGGCGGCATCAGGGTAGCTGACCTAAGGGAATATTCTGCGGAGCTGAAGAAATACAAACCGGGAGACGCTGTCGAGATCACATTTATCCGAAAAGGTAGAAAGATAACTAAAACCATTGTCCTTTCTGAACGTTAGATATGATTTCTTTTAAACACGAAAGAATCCGGGTAGCTGCTGCAGCCGTTTGAACTTACCCTTGCTGTACGCGACGCCCTGGAAGAAGAACACCGGGTAGTTGAATTTACTCCCCGCGTATGGTGGTTTCCCGGCGGGTTCAGCCCGTTCGGCTCTGAAGCAGGGATTGACAGATACAACAGTAATATAACAGAAGAGAAAACAGGCGCGGTAGAAGACGAGGGCAAAAGCACTCGCCCGCGGAAGGGTTCACCCTTATCTGTCTGCGCTGGATTTCAGGTAAGGCATGAGAAGTGGAAGGAGAGAGGGGTTGACCACGGAGATTTCAGAAAGGAAGAGCTGCTTCCCTTTTGTCTTGTTCGATCCCGGATATCTTCAAGGCATATTCTTGAGGCCGGATACCTTGCGGACAAGTATGAATCGGAAAGGACTGGCAGTCTGGCCGGAGAATCCTCAAGATGGGAGAACAGGATTAAGCTGTCATGGGAATTCGTTTTCAGCGGCAAAAGCCGCCTCCGTGTTATCGAGACAGTAGACCTCGACCCTGAGGACTGGGGAGAGTTCTCCCTGCATGATCATTTTTTTGTGATGCTTCACGTCGCTTTTTAACTGACTAATTTATAAAGTTAAGCCGTAAAGAAATTTTCATCTTCACGGCTTGAGAATGGTTATATCGTAATGATTATATGTTTTCGGGGTAGTATTCCAGCACCCAGGCCTCTTTATTGATCTCTTTCTGTACCTTTCTGAGCACTTTAAACGCTTCTTTTTCCGTTCCGAATGACTGGTAGGTAACAGCGCTCATCCTTCCATCGAGAACGGGGAAAATTTTTGAGTTGTAACCTTTGCCTTTGAGCTTTTTGCTGTAATTTAGAGCGTTACTTGGTTTTTCAAAACAACCGAGTACGATATGATATTTTTCCCTGCCCGCGGGAGGAGTTTTTACCTTCGGCTCAACGCTTTCCTCCGCTGGTTCTGTTTTTTCCGGTTCACTTTCTTTTGAAATTTCTCCTGCGGGGGAAACTTCCTTTTCGAGAGTTTCTTTAATTTTTTCCTCTTTCCTGAAAGTGAGAATACTGTCAATTACGCCAATTCTTTCAATCGCGTGGCTGGCTGACGGGTCGATAAGGAGGGCGGCTTCGTAATCTTTCTTTGCCTTCAGGTACTCATTCTGCCTGAAAGATTTATTTGCTTTTGAAATCAGAGACTCGTATTCTGAATCGTCAGTCCCGGATTGATAATTTATGAACATAAATACAACAACCAATATAACAAGTACAGGCACAATCCAAATCAGGGCCTTTTTAATATTAATCGTACTGTTTGACTTTTTTTCATATTCAAACTTTTCCGGGGTGTGTTCTTCATCCATGATATGCCTCCTCTTAAAAACTGAAACGGCATTTTTAGTTAAAGCGGCCGGAGCCTGTTAAAAAGGGGCACTGTGCGGTGCTGATGATCTTAGTGGATGGACTGACCCTTTAGGTTGAACTGTATTTGATAAGTAGCGCCGCTGTCAACAAAAAACTGTCAAGCTCATCTTTCTGAGATTAAGCCCGAGGATTATTCTCCTTTTAATCACATTCATTCATTCCGAAGCTCTAAGAGTAAAATGATTGAGTTTTATTGAAGGATATGGTATAATCGATGCTTAATGAGTAAGTTGTGGGGAGAAAGTAGTGTATTATCCACGGGAGTCGGCCCCGCGGCAGCGGCATCTCATGGATTATTTCAGTGTCGAAGTGGACCTTCTGCATGTTCTTCCAGCCGTGGTTGTCAGATTTTGCCGGTCTGGGGAAAGGAGAAATTTAATGAAATCGAAGTTTGTTATTGTTTTATTCGCCGTGTTCTTTGTGGCGATTTTTACAATAGGAAGCGCGTATTCGCAGGAACCTATTGTGGCTCAGAAGAGGGTGTATAAGGCGCCGACCGGCGAAAACTTTGGATATATTCCGCCGCCGATGGACCTTAGCCACATCACACCCACCGAGCACCTGCTGGGAGCTGCTGCCAGTTCCTGGGACTGGAGAACGATGGGGGGAGTTACTTCCGTTAAAAATCAGAACCCTTACGGGACTTGTTGGTGTTTTGCCGCCTGCGGAGATCTCGAATCTAAAGTTCTAATTAATGAATCAGTTACCGCTGATTATTCCGAATTGAACATTCAGGCATGCAATCCGACGACCTATCATAATTGTGACGCTGGTGGTAACGCCTGGATTTCCAATAATTACCTTTCACTTTCAGGTTCCGTTAATGAAACGTGCGATCCCTATCCGGGAGGATGCCCGACGCCAACCTGCATTAACCCTTCCTGCACCTTCTTCAAACAGGTCCGGGAATGGAAGCTTATTCCCAATGATGTTACAGCAATAAAAAACGCCGTACAGGGATACGGACCGGTATATACATCTATGTACGCGAGTTTTTCCGGGTTCGGCACTTATGACGGAAGCTACTGTATTACATATTCAGGTACTGAAACTACAAATCATGCCGTTGTGATTGTGGGCTGGGATGACGATATGTGCAGCGGCAATGGCGCCTGGATTGTTAAGAATTCCTGGGGTACAAGCTGGGGCGATAACGGGTATTTCTATATCCAGTACGGATCCGCCAGTATAGGGCAAAACTCCACTGTTATCAGCCGCTATGTAAATTACGATTCAGATGAAACGATTTATTATTTTGATGAATGGGGCTGGTGGACTTCTGCCGGTTATGGAGACGGTAATGACTGGGGTCTTATGGAACTTACCCCATCCGGAGATAATGAATATCTTAAAAAGGTTTCTTTCTCAGCAACCGCCTCGGGCTGTTCATATACAATAAATGTCTATGACGATTTTTCGAGCGGATCGGTTTCAAATCTGCTTTCAGGCCCTGTCTCCGCCACTCTTTCGGAAGCGGGATATTATACCGTGGATCTGCCTTCTCCTCTTTCTCTTGCGTCAGGCGATCCTGTTTATATTGAGGTTGAATTCAACACCGGAAGCTACGCTTATCCTGTTCCCTACGACGATACTGGAACGATGGAGACGGACAAGTCATTTATCAGTAATGACGGCGTGTCGTATACAGCGCTTGACAATGGCAGTTATGCTATGGGTGATATAGCGATACGCGGTGTAGTCGAGGTTATAGAACCAACCGCGATGCCTCTATTGAATCCCGTTGTCCTTACGATTCTTGCGCTCGTATTAGTCCTGTCGGCAGCTTTCATAATCAGAAAGCGTGTCGAGGTAAAGGCATACAACGGCAAATAGACGCGTTGGCTTAAGTGTGTAGTATAAGCGGATTTTTTTAAGGCCGGCAGATTAATCCTGCCGGCCGTTTTTAGTAAGTCCAAAGGGAAAATCATTCTTTAATAAATTAACACATTTCTGCTACTATTGATTCTGAGTGTTTCAGAATATTTTATTTATATCCGGGATCTGTGCAGATAATGAACGCGACTGTAATAACAGCTGAAAGCTATTCGCGGCTCAGGGTGTTGCTTAAAGAAGAGATCGAACGCCGGAGCAAGTCAGATAAATTTTCTCCGATTAACATCCTCGTAAGATCAAATCTAGTGGCCGGGCAGCTTCAGTTATTTCTTTCAAGAAGACTGGGCGGAATTTTCAACGTTAGATTTATGACCTTCCCGGACCTTTTGACAAATATAGAAAACCTTTCAGGAATATATTCAAGCGGAAAATTGCCGGCCGGTTCGGAAAGGATTCTCCTTGAAGAGATCGTCTCTTCAGGATCTGTTCCGGACTATTTCAACGCGATAGCAGATACCGAGGGGTTTATCGATTTTCTTATTGGCACTTTTTCCGATCTTTCCGAGAGCGGCTGCACGGCGGGTATTGCATCTGAAATTATAAACGAGAAGGGAGGCGGGCTTCCCGAAAGGGTATTGGGGGTTCTGTCTCTCTACACTACTTTTAGAAAGAGGGTTCTTGCCTTGGGCCTGGACGTACACGCCCGCTTTGAAAGAGCGTGCGGGCTTGCCGGAAATGTCAAACTTAACGGGCCGCTCTATACCTACGGCTTTTACGATTTTAACGAGATGCAGCTGAGGCTTCTTATGGAAGCGGCGGTTAGAGGGAAGGTTTGCCTTTTTGTTCCCGCCGGCGAAGGGGGCAGATACAGATTCGCGGCGAAAACACTTAAGCGGCTGAAAAAGAGAGGGGCTGAGCTTTCGAGTTCAGGCTCTGATGACGGTTCCAAGGAATCTTCGACCCTTTTATTGGAAGCTTCGGATGAAGAGACGGAAGCGGCGGCGATTGTCCGGTTGATACTTAAGAAGATCAGAAGGGATAAAATACCTTTTAGGGATATCGCGGTTATTTACCCATCAGGTGGGAATTTTGCTCCTCTAAAAGAAGTGCTGGAGGATGCGTTGATACCGTTAGAACCTCCTATTGAAAGAAGCCGGGTTTTCCGTGCGGCAAATCTTCTTCTCGACCTTCTCTCCGGACCGGTAAAAAGAAAGAGGATGGTTGAATTTCTGATTTCCGCTCCTCTTGAGGTTCCTGCCGGCTTAGAGTCTGAATCTGATCCCTTTTCGCTCTGGGTGAAAAAGAGCGCCGAGTTTGGACTTACGGGAGAAGACGGCTGGGTAGAGGGAAACGGTAATTTGATTGATTTTCTTTCACGGGGGGAGGAGTCTCCGGATACAAAGGAGGCGGTTCTCTCGGCTAAAATAACAGGGGATATCTTAAAGCGTATAATGGACGTGAGGAAAACCTTTGAAGAAGAAAATGGCTGGCCGGGAATGTCCTCCCTCCTGTCGGTTCTATTCAGGGATATTTTCAAAGATGATAAGGAAGTAGACCAGCTGTGTATTGCCGTTGAAGGTCTTTCCCGGCTTGACCGCGTTTCTGACTCTGTGTCCTTTTCGCTTTTAGCGAAGACTGTCAAATCTCTTCTTCGCGGTCCGGGCGAACCGAGAGGCAAACTTTCAGGAGAAGGAATTAATCTGTTGACCCTGGATCAGGCAAGGGGACTTTCTTTTAAGACAGTTTTCCTGGCTGGATTGAACGATGAAAACATCCCGGGAGTAATCAGACAGGACCCGTTTCTTAAAGATACAGAAAGAGCGAAACTCAATGAAGCCGCGGGAGGAAAAATATTTCTTCAGAAGAAGACGGGAAGACTTGCCGAACTGGAACTTATTTTCACGCTGGCCGTCCAGTCCGCCGCGAGTGAATTGATCTGCAGCGCGCCTCTCTCTGACGCGTCTTCGGGGAATAAAAGGATAAAATCCTTCTTTCTGGAATCATTTGAGCGATCGTTAGATGTGTCTGGGAAGTGCGGGGTTGAGAAGAAAAAGGTCTTCAGAAAACAGATGCCGGAAAGGGTTGATGAGCTGCTTAGTATTGACGAATTTGACTATTCGAGGGCTCTTTCCTTCCGCGAATCAGGGGGGGGGAATATTCCGCCGGGAGACTTCTTTGCCAGGTCGATAGAAATGCTTAAAAACAGGCGGAACGAAAGTCGCTTTACTCCCTTTGACGGCGTCTTCGAATCTCGCGCGGCGAGAGCTTGCGTTCGTTCAATGCTGGAAAGAAAGGGCTATTTATTTTCAGCGACATCGCTGGAAAGATACGCTAAGTGCCCCTTTTCCTTTCTGATGAATAATGTCCTTCAGGTTGAATCGCTTGAGGAACCGGAAACGATAATCGGCATTAATCCGATGCAAAGAGGGTTTATAGTTCACGAGCTGCTCGAGCGGTTTTACAGAAACCTGGCCGAAAAAGATCTACTTCCCGTTAAAAGAGATAAATGGGAGCTGATATGGAAGGTTTTCAAGGAAACGGCAGACAAAATATTTGGGTGGTATTCAAGAAATCGGCCGGTAGGCCTGGAATTGTTGTGGGAAATGGAGAAGGGCAAGATAGAACGTTCCGTAAATATATTTCTCGAAAAGGAACTGGATGAAAAGGGGGAGTACACGCCCGTTTTATTTGAAAAACCGTTTTCTTTAAGCCCGGATGACATCGAATTAATCCTGCCCGGGAATAAGAGGAAAGTCGGATTCAGAGGCAGAATCGACAGAATAGACTTCATGGGAAATGAATCTTTTAGAGTAATCGACTATAAAACAGGGAGTTTAGAGGGTAAAAAAAATAATACTCTAAGGGGAGGCGACTATCTTCAGCTTCCAGTGTATCTTTTAGGGGCTTCGAGTATTTCGGGACGTCCTTTAGAGACGGGCATAGCGGAGTACAGAGCGGTTAACACAAAAGGGAAAAAAAGCGCGGTGCGGTTCGATGGGGAGAGACTGGCGGAGATGAAAACCGAATTTGAAGAGATCTTAGATACTATCGTAAGCGGTATAGAAAAGGGGCTCTTCTTCGCCGTTCCTTCGAAGGATAATTGCAAGTACTGTTCTGCCGCTTCTGTATGTCCGGCCGGCAAGGAGTCGATTTTCAAGAGAAAGGCCGGTTTTGATGGCAGGTGCAGGGACTATTTGGAGATGAAAGGATTGATTCAAGGTAAAAAATGACAGGTGGTAATGAGCAAACTCTGGTTGATCAGGCTCAAAGAGAAAGAGCCGAAGAAGCGGTAGATGAATCTCTGTGTCTTGAGGCTGGAGCGGGAACGGGGAAAACGACTCTACTGGTCAACCGCTATCTTTCGATTCTAAAGAAGGGGCGGGCAAAATGCACAGAGATTGTCGCTATTACTTTCACGGATAAAGCTGCCGCGGAGATGAAGACAAGGCTCCGAAGAGAAATATCGGAATTGACCCGGTCAGCTGGAGATGACAGCTTCGAGCTTGAAGAAAGTCTTGTTGATCTGGAAAGGGCTCCAATATCCACAATCCATTCGTTTGCCTCTTCAATTTTGAGAGATTTTCCCGCGGAAGCGGGAATAGATCCCGATTTTTCAATGCTCACAGACCCGGATGATTCTTTGTTTCTGGAGGAATGCTGGCAGGATTTCCTCTCCTCTACCTCATATCCGAAAGATTATTTCCCTAAGCGTTTCCTGAATGTGGGAGGGGGAGTTGATAAATTAAAGGAACTTGCCTTTGCTTTTTACCACAGCCGTTCAGAGCGTCATGTAGAGGGTATTCTCGGAAAAGAGGATGAAAAGGAAACTGCAAAAGAGAAAAGCAGCTTAAAAGGAAGGCGGAACCTGACAGATATTGAAACATTTTACCAGGATTTAAATAAGTATGCGGATATGCTCTCAAGTTATATCCGTAATCATTGCACGAACCATAAAGACAATGGATTTATAGAAATAGAAGCGTTCCTCGGGAAGTTTGAGGTGGCGCGTCATTTGGAGGGGGAGAGTCTGGAAGACTTCCTTCTGCTTTTGGATCTGCCAAAGGCAAAAGGGGCTAAGAAGAACTTCGATCCGCCGGAGATATGTACAGAACAGAAAAAAGCCGTCAAGGAAATGGCGGCGCTTCAGAGAGAATACCGGAAGATTTTCATGGATAGGACAGCGGAAGGTCTTACAGGCTGGTTTGTAGAATTTATTGAATACGTAAAAGAACGCAAAAAGGCTGAAGGGGTCCTTGACTTTGACGATCTTTTGATAGAGACGAGGAAACTTCTTGATAACGATGAAGTTCTCGATCTTCTTAAGGGGCGGTATCGCTATATTCTCGTTGACGAGTTTCAGGATACCGACTCTCTGCAGGCTGAGATTGTTTTTTTGCTCGGAGGCATGAATAGAGACGGGAAGTTTTGCCGGCGTCACGGCCCTTCGAGTTTATTTATTGTGGGAGACCCGAAGCAGAGTATTTACAGATTCAGGAAAGCGGACATTGAGGTTTATGAAAATGTAAAAAGGCATTTTATAGAAGAGGGTTCATACCTTAAGATAACCCAGAATTTCAGGTCTGGAAGAGATATTATAGAATGGATAAACGCTTCCTTTTCAGCTTTGATAAGGAAACCCGAAAGGGGCGGGTATCAACCCGCCTATGAAGCTATCGAAGCCCACAGAAGAGATGCCGGCACAGAAGTAATCCTGCTGGACCTTGAATACGGCGATAAAAAGATGAATGCTGACGGGCTGCGGGCTCTGGAAGGCGATGGTGTGGCCAGATTCATCAAAGAGATTATTTCTGAGGAGCGGATTGTAAGAGATGTTAATACGAAGGAGTTCCGTCCCGTAAAATACAGTGATATTGCTTTGATCTACCGGGGAAGTACAGGTCTGGAAAATTATGAGGAACCCCTTCGTTTAGAGGGAATTCCGTATATTGTGGAAGGGGGCGGTCTTTTTTATAAGAGGCAGGAAATCCGGGATCTTTCCATGGCGATGTGGGCGATCGAAGATCCGTTCGATTCTATAGCTCTGGTTTCAATCCTTCGTTCATCCCTTTTCGGGTTCAGTGACGAAGAAATATATTTGTTCAGGGAAAACGGGGGGGAGCTGAATTATCTGTCCGGCGGGGCCGCTGAAGATTCCGGATTTAAAGATATAGGGGAAGCTTTTAAAGTTCTTTCCGATCTGCACGAGGGCCGGAATGAGATAGGAGCTTCCGCGACTATGAAAGATCTGTTGCGAAGGACAAATTATAGAGAGGTTTCTCTTTTCAGGCCGCACGGATATCAGAGGGTCGCCAATATCAAAAAAGCCGTCAGGAGAGCCCGCGATTTTGATAACTCCCTCCGTTCATTCAGATCTTTTGCCGGATGGTTCAAAGATCAGTGGTTGTCCGAAACCAGAGAGGGAGAATCATCCCTTGTCGATGAAGATGAAAACGCGGTCAGGCTGACAAGCGTTCATAAATCAAAGGGTTTGCAGTTTCCGGTAGTAATAATGATAAACCTGCTTCAGGAAATAAAACACAGGAATAAGATTTTAATCGACCGGGGTAGAAAGATAGATTTCAGTTTGAGAGACAATTGGAATACAAGTGAATTCGAAAAGAGCTTTGAAAGGGACGTGCTGAAGGAAAACGCTGAAAACCTGAGACTTCTATATGTGGCTTCCACGAGGAGCGGCGACCTTCTTGTAATCCCCGAAGTCCCTAAGAAGAAGAGCTATTTTCAGCTTCTCAAAAACAATCTTCCAACGGGGTCTGATTACGAAGCGGATGATCCTGATATTGGAGAATCCGCGGGCGATGATCAGAAGGGGGAAAACAGGTTCAAGGAGGCAAAAGAACTTGTCACGAGGCTTTCCGTATCGACCCTTCCTCTTTTGAGTGATGTTGTAAAGCCGTTTGCCCGGATAGATAAGACAGATAAAAGGTCAAGAAGCAAGAGCCGCGGGGAAAAGGAAGAATGGATTGAAGGGAGAAAAAGACTTATCGATAATGCCGCGTCCGTTCCCTTGACAATCACTCCGTCATCTTTAAAAGATGTAGAAAGGATGATCCGTCATTCCCCTCCGGAGTCAGAAAGCAGGATATATAGTAAAGAAGGATCCGGCAATGCGGCGGATTTCGGGCTTGCTTTTCACCGTTTGATGGAAATCGCCGACTTTAACGCCCCGGAAGATATTGAAAAACTGGCCGAAGCTGTGTCGGTCGAATTCGGTCTGCCGGGCAAAAAAGATGACCTTGCTTCTCTCGCCTCGAAGGCTTTGTCGTCGAATTTGATAGAGGCGGCCCTGAATTCGGAAAGAATACTCCGCGAAGTGCCGTTTTCGGTTCCGGTTAGAGGGAAATCCGCGAAAGATGATTTAAGAGAAATGTTTATTAACGGAAGGGTTGATCTGTTGTTTTATTCAGCGGGGGTGTGGACAGCTGTTGATTATAAGACAGATAACATCAGGGACCCTGAAAAAAGATTTAAAAATTACCGGGGTCAGGGGGCTCTCTACGCGCTGGCCCTCGGCAGGATCGGAATTGAGCTTCGAGGCGGCGTAATATTCTACTTTGTCCGGCCGGATAAGGAAATAAAACTGGAAATTGAAGATATCAGTGAAGATGACTTATTGTCTTTCGGAGTTTCGATAAATAAATCTGTATAGCAGCCGGGTAGATATTGGAGCGTAAATCTAAGGCGTCATAATAATACCGGTTATCAATTTATATATTGTGCTGCTGAAGTCGAAGGGACAGCAACCCGGGTGTAGAGTAGGCAGAAGAACTTAACCCCATCCGTGCTGCTTTTCGGCAAAGAGAGGAAAAATTGAACAAAACTATCAGAGGAATAATCCTGCATGTTTTCTTTGCCGGCGGGTTGATTTTTCTGGTTATAGGTGGACCTGGTTATAACGCGGCCAGATCTATTAGGGATGGCTGGGATCTGGGTCACGCGGTCCTTTTTATTTTATTTACTTATATTCTCTATCGGGATTGGAAGAAATTTGCAGATAAAGCCCTGATATCACAATGGGTCTTAGTATTATCATTTACCGCTTTACTTGCCGCGGCAACGGAAGGAATTCAATATTTTGTAGGCCGGCAGTTTGACCTCCTCGATATACTCAGAGATTTATCCGGCAGCGCGATAGGCATGCTGCTTTTGGGGAAAGTTAGTGCCGGCGGCAAAAAAGCGGGGAGGTTGATGGGTGTTCTTTTAATTACCATTCTCGCGATAATTACAGCACGACCCTTTCTTGTTTCAATAGCGGATGAATACATTGCGGCGAGACAATTCCCGGTGCTTGCAAACTTTGAGACACCGTTTGAAATTGGCCGCTGGAGGGCTGATGGAGAGATATCGATTTCCGGTAATATTTCGCGCGGCGGGGATTCTTCATTAAAAATAGAATTTACAACAAAAACATATTCCCCTGTTACTATGAAGTATTCTCTGGGGAAATGGGAAGAGTACGACACGCTGAAGTTTTCGTTTTGCAATCCTGATACGGCGGATTTAAAAGTGGCCTGCCGCGTTCACGATAACAAGCATATAAAACATGGAAACGCGTATTTGGATCGTTTCAATCGTTCTTTTATTCTGAAAGGCGGATGGAATACTTTTGCTATCCCCGTCTGCGACCTGCGGAATGCCCCTTCAACCAGAAAAATGAACTTGAATAGGATAGAAGAAATCTCATTTTTCAGCATGTCCCTTCCGGTGCCTAGAACTGTTTACCTCGATGATGTTTTATTAATAAAAAGAGAGAATCGCGGGGGAAATTAAAATTGGGGAAACTCCAATACTATAGAAAGGATTGCTAAATATGAATATTTCGTTTGTTCGCGCCTTGACAGCCGCTTAGCCTTATTTACAGCTTTTTTAGTTTTTCAGAAAGGGTTTTTGCCACCTTTTTTCCTGAAAGGAGCATGCCTCCGAATATGGGGCCCATTCGGTATGAACCGAACACTGCGTTCGCGCACATACCCGCAATAAATACATTAGGAAAGACTTCGCGTGTATTTTCAAGTGTTGTTTGTTCGGCTCTGTCGGCCCACATGGATTGCTCCCCTTCCACTTTTCCAGACGGAGTCATAAGTCTTGAATCAACCTTGTTTTCGATTATCCTTATTACTTCAGCCGGATGGCCTGTGGCGTCAACGATATATTTTGACTCGATCGTAAGCGGGTCTACGTGCAGTCCCGCCATTTCGACCGAGGACCAGTTGATCACTATCCCGGCGGCTTTATTATCTTTAAGCATTATATCTTCCGCCATGATCAGGTTGAAGATTTTAGCTCCATTCTTAACCGCGGCGGCACCGATTGAGCAAACCGCTTCTATTGAATCCGCGGTATAGTATCCTTCCGAGAAGGGAGTGGTTTTAACACCAAATTCATCAAGAACTTCCCTGCCTTCTTCCTGAACTACTATCTCGTTCATCATCATGCCCCCGCCCCACATTCCTCCTCCGATACTGAGCTTTCTCTCAATGACTATTGTTTTAAAATTAGCTGCCGCGAGATCTGAAGCCGCGACCAGACCTGAAGGACCGGCACCTACAATAACGACGTCACAATTTAGTGAGTCCAGAAGCTTGTTGGTGTAAGTCTTTATTATAGCTTCGGTTACTATTTTCTCATCCAATGGCATTTCGTTTCTCCTTAGAATTCAGGACATATTAAGGGTGATGATGATTTTAGATCTACTTTTTATTCATTATATTACTGCAATTTCTCTACATCTGCTTTATTTCTTAACCAATCTGACTATCGAGGTCAAGACTATTCTTTTTATAGGATTAAAATTAAGCAGGGGTTGACCATTTTTAATTTGTCCCGTATAATGAGTTTCCTTAAATAGAAACAGAAGGCGTTTTATGTATTGAATGTATTTGATACGGTTTTAAACATGAATAAGCGTCAGACGGTTAGCATCTGTGCTGGCGAAAACTTGAAGGAGGTAGGGTAGATGTCATTAAATGAACTTAAACCGGCTAAGCTCTGGGAACATTTCGGGAAAATATGCGAAATTCCGCATTGTTCAGGTAATGAAGAAGAACTTGGCAATTATCTATTATCATTTGCCAAAGAAAAAGGCCTTGAAGCTGAAAAAGATGCGGCGGGCAACGTTGTAATCCGCGTACCGGCTACTGAGGGACATGAAGATGCGCCTGTAGTCGTTCTCCAGGGGCATCTTGATATGGTTTGTGAAAAAGACAACGATGCGGATCATGACTTCGCGAAAGATACAATCAAGACTGAAATCGACGGCGACTGGCTTACGGCTAAGGGTACGACACTGGGAGCTGACAATGGTGTCGGAGTAGCGGCGGCGCTTGCAGTAATTGATGAAGATGTTACTCACGGTCCTCTGGAGATACTCTCCACTGTAAGTGAGGAAGTTGGATTAATCGGCGCGGGCAAATTGGAGCCCGGATTCCTCAAGGGAAAGACATTGATGAATCTGGATAGCGAAGAGTTAGGAGCCGCTTATATCGGCTGTGCCGGAGGTGGTGACAGTGTTCTTAGACTGCCGCTTGAAAAAACCGATACACCGTCTGATTTGAAAGGAGTCTCTATAAGAGTAACGGGGCTTCGCGGAGGACACTCAGGAATAGATATTATTGAACAGAGGGGTAACGGTATTAAAATACTCACGAGGATCCTTTCAAAGATTTTCTGTGAGAAGGAAATCAGCATAACTTCCATTGAAGGCGGGAAGATGAGGAATGCCATTCCGAGGGAAGCGGTTGCTTTGGTAGCAGCTCAGAGCTCGGATATTGGAGAAATTGAAAAGATAGCTAAGAGCGAAGTTGAAACTATAGCTATAGAATTGGGGGGGCGCGAGAAGGGTCTTAAAGTCGTCGTCTCTTCAGAGGAGGCTCCTGATAAGGTTGTAACGAAGGAATCACAAAAAACTCTTCTTGACCTTCTGACTGCTCTTCCTCACGGCATCGAGGCTATGAACTATGATATAGAAGGGCTTGTGGAGACGTCAACCAACCTCGCAACCATTAAGATGGATGATAATACGGCCGTTATAGGTACATCAACACGAAGCTCGATTATCACAGCTTTAAACGCCCTGAGCGCGCGAATAGGCGCCGTCGGACGTCTTGCCGGTGCCGAAGTTCAGGAGGAAGCGCCTTATCCGGGGTGGATGCCTGATCTTGATTCAAAGATCCTCGGTGTAGTAAAAGATGTACATAAAAGGGAATTTGGAGAGGAGCCCGAGATGAAAGCTATTCACGCCGGTCTGGAATGCGGAATAATCGGCGAGAAATTCCCGGGTATGGATATGGTTTCATTCGGCCCGTGGATAGAGCACCCTCATTCACCGGAAGAGAGAGTTAACATCCCTTCCGTTGAGTCATTCTGGAAGCTTCTCACCGCGGTGCTCGAAGAAATGGCATAGAGATATAACGGAATTTAAGATGAATTATTGCCTTGCCGGAGTCCGGATTTGCCGCCGGTACTCCGGCAATACGGCGATTATTCCGGGTTGGTTGTCATTAGGTTTACAGAGAGTACGACAGGTGTTTATTGTTGAAACTTAAGGGCTTGACTTTGTTCTTTGAGTTATTATTATTATTTAAAATTACATTAAAGGGATGTGGCTCAATTGGCAGAGCATCGGTCTCCAAAACCGGCGGTTGCAGGTTCGAGTCCTGCCATCCCTACTTTTTATTATCTCTTCCATTGGATTTAAATTTGAAAAGGATATGAGGAGGTAGTGAATGCCAAAAAAGAGGGTCACCAGCGGTATGCGGCCTACAGGCAGTCTCCACCTGGGGAATCTACTGGGAGCGCTTGACAATTGGGTTTCCCTGCAGGATGAATATGACTGTTATTTTTTCATAGTTGACTGGCATTCTCTAACGACGCCTGGAGGCGGCGGCGCTGTTGGATATGAAAATCTTGATGGTTTGAGAGATAATATCAATGAAATAGCGATAGACTGGGTTTCGGCGGGCCTCGATCCGGACAAATGTTCCATCTTTGTTCAGTCCTTTGTTCCTGAAGTAGCGGAACTCAACTTGATTTTTTCAATGGTTACGCCTCTCGGCTGGTTGGAACGCAATCCTACATACAAAGATATGGTAAAGAATTACGGGATAGAATCTCCGAGCTACGGACTACTTGGATATCCAACACTGCAGTCCGCGGACATTCTTCTCTATAAGGGAGATTTAGTGCCCGTTGGGAAAGATCAGGAAGCTCATATCAATATGACAAAAGATCTGGCCGCCAGATTCAACAATCTCTACGGCAGGGATGTCTTTCCCCTCACAAAATCACTTCTTACCAAAGTTCCGAAAGTGCCTGGAATTGACAGCGTAGATAAGAAGATGAGTAAGAGCTCCGGGAATCATATAGCTCTTTCCCTCGGGGAGGAAGAAACCACTAAAAAGATTAAGAGCATGTTTACAGACCCCGTTAAGATAAGGAAAGATGACGCCGGCCATCCTGACGGATGTGTTGTCTTCGCGTTTCACAAAATATATAACAATGAAAATCTCGGCGGTATACGTTCCGAGTGCGAAGCGGGCGAAAGAGGATGCGTTGACTGCAAAATGCAGCTCGCGGCTAAAATGAATGAAGCGCTGCGCCCGATAAGAGAAAAAAGAAAATACTTTGAACAAAAACCGGAAATAATCACCGATATTTTAGAATCCGGCGCGTCCAATGCCCGCCGGATAGCTGCAGGGACACTTGAAGAAGTAAAAGAAGCTATGAAACTTCCAATCAGGAGGGGTGTTTAATGTCGGAGGCTATAGACTTTTTCATTTCTGAATTCAAAGATAAGATAAACAAAAAAAATAAGCCCGGCCGTTATTTCAGGCCTCGTCCCTATCGAAACGCGTCGGTCCGCTTCAGAAATTGTTCAATTGAAAATTTTGAAAAAAGGCGCGACCTTCTCGAAGGTGAAGCCGGACTGAACCCGTTTATATTCCGGTCTGATATGATCCCGGGTTGCGATCTGCTCTCCGATTCAGGCACTACCACAATGACAATGAGACAGTGGGCGGCGATGTTTCTGGGAGATGAGGCTTATGGCTCCAACGAGGGATATTTTGAACTTAAGAATCAGATTCCTGAGACTTTCGGCGAGGATTGGAAATGTGACGCAAGTTGTAAGTCGGGAGGAAATCTGTTTATTTTCCACCAGGGCAGGGCCGCGGAAAACGCCCTGTTTACTGTTTTGAAGCGTTTGATCACAAGTAAGGGAAAAACTAAACTGTCGAACGGTCTTCTGCCTAAATTAAAGAAACGTATTAAATCAAATTTACTAAGTGTCAGGCCCGGAGCAGACCGGTCGTCTGGTCCTTTGGTTATCATTCCGAGCAATTCGCATTTTGACACAACACAGGGCAATATTGAGGATAAAGGAATGGTCCCTGTAAACCTGCCTTGCCCGGAGCATCTGACAGACAGCCGCGGCAGTCACTTCAGGGGAAATATGGATACCGACGAGATCGAAAATTTACTGGAAAATGAAGGAGACAGGATCCCGCTTGTATATCTGACCATTACTAACAACACAGCCGGCGGGCAGCCGGTTTCCATGGCTAATATTAAAAAGATTCGAGAAACAACCGACCGTTTTAATATACCATTCTTCTTTGATGCCTGCAGATTTGCCGAGAACGCGTGGTTTATCAAAAAACATGAAGAGGGCTACTCTGGAAAGCGTATTTCTGAAATAGTGCATGAGATGTTCGGCTATGTTGACGGTTTTCATATCAGCTTGAAAAAGGATGGTCTTGTTAATATGGGTGGAGCGGTTGTTCTGAAGGAGGGTGGACGGTTTACAGAAAAATATCCTGATTTTAAAGAAGAATTAACAAACTATCAAATAATGACAGAAGGGCATCCCACATACGGGGGGCTTGCCGGAAGAGATCTTAAGGCGATTGTTGAGGGGCTGAGGGTTGTGATAAGACAGGATTATCTGGATATGAGAATAAACCAGGTAAAAAGACTTGCCGATAGACTTACCGCGGACGGAATCCCCATAATTGAACCCGCGGGCGGGCACGCTGTATATATTAATATCGACAAATTTTTTGATGGAATTAAGACTGAAGATTTTATGGGAATTTCCATAGCGGCACTTCTTTTGATTGCCGGACATAGAGTTTGTGAACTGGGCACTTACGCCTTCGGACGATACAAGAACGGAAAAGAGCTTCCGCCGGATCCGAGAGTAAATTATGTAAGAGCGGCTGTTCCCCGCCTTGCTTATGAGGATGCCGATCTGATGGCTTTCGCTGAAGCCGTAAAAGTCCTTTTTGCCGGCAGGGACCGTGTACCCGGTGTTAATGTCGAGTATGGACGCGATTTGCCTCTGCGGCATTTTAAAAGCAGATTTTCATTTAAAAAGTAGAGATTGTGGAATTTTTTTTATTCCCTCCTGCTGTAATTCATCTTCAGACCTTAAAAAAAATCCCCCTTGGAAATTCTACCCTGATCCCCGCCACAGAATTTACATTTTACAGGCAGACCCCGAAAGCTGAAATCATTTTATGGAATATTTAATGCATATAAATATGTGATTGAATTTTTTTCATATCAGGGGCAGTCCGGGGGAGGAATAATTATTATATGATAAATGATAACAGCACAATTCTAAAAAATGTTGAAGCTGATTGTGAGGGAAAACAGCTTTCAGCAGTGATGGAAATAGCCAATATTGTTAATTCCCGCCTGGACCTCAAACACGTTCTGTCAAGGATAGCAAGGGAGATGAACAGGGTCGTTGATTATGACATAGGATGTGTGGCTGTCCACGATAAGGATAAGAACTGCCTTAACTTAAGGCACATATACAGAAAAAACGGCGATGATTCGTACGAGGGCAGTTATGTGCCCCTCGATGAGAGTAATATTATTGGATGGGTCGCTATTAACAGAAAGCCGGTTTACAGGAGGGATATCTTTGGGGATAACCGCTTTGAAGAGATTATGAAGGAGGATAATCTCAGATCGGATGTTGTTATACCACTTATGGCCAAGGGTTCATTTATCGGCACCCTAAATGTCGGAAGCTATGAGCCTGACCATTTCTCGGACACAGACCTTGAACTTATTAAGAATTTCAGCAGATTGACTTCAATTGCCGTTGGAAATTCCATTATGCTGGATGATCTGACTTTTCTTGGAAATAAGTACAAGAATCTTATGAATAACGCGAAAGATATCATAACACTTTTAGATCTAAGCGGAAAGGTCATAGAGTGCAGCGATTCAATTGAAAAGGTATTTGGATATACGAAGGATGAAATTATAGGCAAAGAAATTTTTGAATTTACAACACCCGATAGACGGTGGAAATCGAAAAATATAGTAACACGCGTAATTAAGGGTGAATTGAGCCGGCTCACAGATATTCCTTATGTTAAGAAGAACGGTGATATTGTATATCTTGATGTGGATGTTAGTATTATGAGATTGAGAAATAATCCATATATTCTGTCAATCTCTCATAATATTACTGAGAGGAAGATTCTCGAAGAGAAGATAAGAAGTAAGAATCGTGAACTTGTTGAAAAGAACAGAAAACTCGTCGATCTCGATAGATTGAAGAATGAATTTCTCGGCAGGGTAAGTCATGAGCTGCGAACACCCTTATCGGTTATAATGGCTTATGTTGACAGTCTGAAAGGTGAAGATGATCTAAATCCTATAGATGCGGAAACGAAGGAAGAATTCCTGGACGTTATTTTCAGCCAATCGAGTAAATTGCTGGGGATCATTAATGATCTGCTTGATCTTTCAAAAGTGGAAGTTTCCAATACAATGCTTGATATTGCCCAGGGGAGCATAAATGAAATAGTACGGATTTCAGCAAAATCTCTTGAGCGGAAAGCCAATAGTAAAAGTATAAAAGTTTTATGCGATTTGGATGAGAATATCCCTATTATCAATTTCGATGTGATGCGCCTGCAGCAGGTTTGTGTTAATCTTCTCGGCAACGCGGTGAAATTTACTAAGGAAGGGGAGGAAATAATCGTTCACACAAGCTGTGATGAAGAAGAAGTGGTTGTCTCGATCAGCGATAAGGCTCCCCGCATCAAGGATGAAGATATAAACAGGATATTTATGGATTTTACTCAGATAGACGGCGGACCGAGTCGATCGAGAGATGGTATGGGAGTGGGGCTTCGCCTCGTTAAACATTACGTTGACCTTCACGGCGGACGTGTCTGGATAGATAGGAGAGAACCGGAAGGAAACACTTTTTCATTTTCCATTCCCACTGATATAAATCCGGATAAAAAGCCGGGCAAAGTATTAGATATTGAAGAAAAGACCTTTTAATCATCTATAAAATCTTCGCTTCAATTTTTCTATATTATTATCAGCAGAAGCAGCAATTTATTTAGAATTTTTATGCACTTGTGTAATTGTTTGAATATCAACTCTTTCTGACGTGAGTTTTCCCATTTGCAAACCTCTTTACAATTTGTTTGCAAAAAGCAAGATGTTTACTGTAATTCCTCAAACATTCCTGTTGTAGTTTTTACTTCCCCTGCTCTATTTTTAATTCCGCCTATCATTATTGTAACTGCTTGTTATTAAGTCAGTAATGCTGATTTATCATTATTTCCTGAATAGATGTGTGTAGCATGCCGTCTAAGTGGAATAGCATTTGCGAGCTTCCTTTCCGGTAGCAACACTCTTTATAAATAGGTGGTAAAAAAACAGGGGATAGACAATTATTTTTAATGCCAGGGCGGGAAATGAAAACTGCGGAGAAAAGACTCGATATAGATGATCTTGTTTTATATGTCAAATCAGAGACCGGATTTGATCTGTCCAAGTATCGTCCAACAACTTTAAACAGAAGGGTGTCCCACAGGCAGTTTGCGCTGGGTCTTAGTAATATACACGATTATATTCTGTATCTTTATGCCAATCCCTCTGAGTTGAGAAATATAACGGATTCTACAACGATTCATGTTACTGAATTCTTTCGCGATCTGGATGTTTTTGATTATTTCCCGAGCAAGTTGCTGCCCGCCGTTGTCGAAAGGAAGAAAAGGGGAGCCGCGGATGATATCAGGATTTGGAGTGCCGGGTGTTCCACGGGACAGGAGGCATACAGTATTTCGATACTGCTGGACAAGTTTCTCAAAAATTATGAGATAGAAGCTGAAGTTATCGGAACCGATATTTCCGAAAAGGCGTGTAATTCGGCAAAAAAAGCCATCTATTCAGACGAAGAAGTGGAATACGTTCCGGAAGATATTATCAGAAAATATTTCAGGAAAAGCGAAGACGGTTATACTGTTATTGAACGGATCAGGGAAAAAACCTCTTTTTTCGCGCATGATCTCTTCTCATCCCCCCGGTTTTCGGGATTCGATATTGTAGTATGCAGGAATGTTTTGATTCATTTCAAACGGGATTATCGCGAAGAGGTAATAGATAGTTTTTATTCCGTTCTTAACGATTCAGGATTATTAATACTCGGTAAAAGTGAAGCTCTAAGTAAGGTTTGGAAAGATAAATTCAAATTATTGAATCCATCAATCAAAGTATATCAGAAAATAACGTAACGATCAATTTTAAGGAGGGTTAATAATGGATATTTTCAAGGCGGGAAAATCAGTAAAATGGAATATCATTATAGTAACTTCAATATCTCTGGCTATTGCCTGCGGGGTTGTCTCTTTTTCGACTATCAGGATATCGGAGACTGCCGTTAAAAACGCCGTCTCTGAAAGGGATGAGTTTTGGAGTGAATTCACCGGAGACTTGACATTGAAAGTTAAAAGTATAGAGAAAAGTAAAGATCTGACTTCTCTATTTGCTGATTTAAGAGAGGATTATCCAGAACTTAAAGGGATCGAACTGATCGATTCGGATAACAGAATCCTGGCAACTACATTTAATCCCAAAGATCCAGCTGTTGTGCCTGGAATGGAAGAAGGGTCCGAACAAGCCCAGACAAACGGTGCCGCTGACAAAAATTCTTTGATGATACCAGTTGGCGCTGGTATGGGAAGGGTATTAAAACTTGTTTTTGACCCCGATCACGCGGTTGCCAATGAAGCGGGAATAAAATTAGGAGTATTTCTGGTAAACAGCGCCATGATGGCCGCTCTGTTTTTTCTCTTTTACGCGCTTGTTAATAATATGGTTCGTAAACCTCTCCAGAGTCTTCTTTCCGCCTGCAAATCGGTTGCGAAAGATTCAAAGAATCTCGCGGATGGAATTAATATCGATTCCAGGGATGAATTCGGAGAACTGGGCGTATCTCTGGATCATATGTTCCGTAATATCATGGAGATTATAAACATTATTAAAAACACCTCTGACAAAGTAAATTTTTCAGCTCAAAACCTGTCGGCTTCCACCGAAGAGGTAAACTCAATTACGGAAGAAACATCCATGACTATTCAGAACATCGCGGAATCCTCCGACATGCAGGTTCAGAAGGTTATGGATATGAACAGGGAAATCAAAAGTATGGAGAGATCGGTCAAACAGGTAGTTAAAAGCGCTGAACTTGCCGCTTCCGCCTCCGCTAACGCGTCAAAAACCGCCACTGATGGAGGGGATTCGGCTAACGAGGCTGTGGAGAAGATAAACAAGATATATAAAGTAACCGAGGAATCATCTGAAATAATCAGACATCTTGGCGACAGGTCGAACCAGATTGGTGAAATCGTAGATGTAATAACCGATATAGCTGATCAAACGAATCTTCTGGCTCTCAACGCGGCTATTGAAGCGGCTAGAGCTGGCGAGGCGGGAACTGGATTTGCCGTAGTCGCGGAAGAAGTCAGAAAGCTCGCGGAGGGAAGCGCGAAAGCCGCGGAGGAGATAGCAAAGCTCATTCAGAAGACTCAGAAGGATACTAATACTGCCATTGAAAGCATTGAGATTGGTTCCAAGGAGGTTACGGAAGGCCGTGAAGTAATAACAAAGACGGGCAAATTCCTCGATAAGATTGTGGAAGTGCTTAAAAGCTCAAGTGAAATGGCCAGAAGAATATCAGCCGCCACAAAAGAATTAAGCAGAGGGATGGCAAATGTCACAGCTTCGATAGATGAAATTTCAGGCAGCGCCGGCGAAAATGCTTCAGCAACACAGGAAAGCGCCGCATCCATGGAGCAGATGACATCTACTATGGAAGATGTAGCTACAGCCGCTCAGGAGCTCAGCAATCTTTCTGTACAGCTGAGTGATAATGTCAGCCGATTCAGTGATGAAAGTGCTGAAGTAGAAGTAGAGGCCTAAAAAAGGTTTTAAATACCCTAGATACAAGGGGGGTTGCGTAATGGTACATGACACAAAGGAAAGTTTTTCTGAGATACAGGTAGTTACCTTTAAGGTTGAAGAAGAAAACTATGCTGTTTCAGTGTCAAACGTTAAAGAAATTATTCTTCCGGTTGACACATTCCCCGTACCGGGAATGAAGAAACCCGTAAAAGGGGTTATTAATTTAAGAGGAGAAATAGTACCTGTGCTTGAAATACATTCTATTCTCGGACTTCCCGGAAGTAACAAAGAGAAACGGCAAAATGATAAAAGATTTATGATTCTCGACAGTGAAGACAGTGTGGTTGGCTTCGAGGTTGACAGTGTCATGGAAGTTGTGAAATTCAAAGAAGATATTATACAGCGATCCCCGCATATAGGAAAGAAGACCATAAACGAGGATGTACTGCTTGGAATAATTCACTCCAAGAGTGAAATAATCATAGTTATCGATCCAGTTAAGCTTATGAATAGTTGTATGGATATGGATGAATTAGCGAGAAGCATCAAATTTTCTAATTGCTGATTACAAAAGGTTTGAAAAAAAGATTATTACAAAATAGACCGGTTCCCGGGAGGACAACTAGTGGAATACATCAGAAGAGAGGAATCGACGCGGAAGGTTATGATGGGTAGATATAAAACAGCTAGCGCGCCGGACAAAATGCAGACGATAGCGCTGGGGTCATGTGTTGGCGTAACCCTATATGATAAAAAGGAGAAAATTGGCGCTTTAGCTCATGTCATGCTCCCCAGCTGGAAGAGAGTTAGTAACAACAAGAACAGAGAAAGATTTGCCGATTCGGTTATAAAGCTTATGGTCAAAGATTTATCAGATTCCGGAGCCGATACTCAGGATTTGACTGCCAAGATATTCGGCGGAGCGAGGATGTTCGACCATATAACAGGAAGCAAAGGGGCTTTCAGTGTAGGAGACTCGAATATAATTGCCGTAAAAAATGAACTGGCGCGGGTAGGCGTGCCTATAACTGTTGAGAGGGTTGGCGGGCGCAAGGGTAGAACGATTACATTTGATCTCTCTGACGGGAGGGTGCTGGTCAGAGACTCCAACGGGAATGAGGAAATTACATAATGGAAAATAGGGGACCAAGAAAAATCAGGGTATTAATAGGTGAAGATTCTCGTTTTGTAAGCAGGCTTATTGCTGATGTTTTTGAGAAAGATCCTTCGATTGAACTAGTGGGAATTGCCGGAGACGGCCATGATATTCTTAAGAAAGTTGCGGAATTGAAACCCGATTGCATCACTCTGGATTTGGAAATGCCCCGTATGAATGGATTGGAGACATTGCGGTATATTATGAGTGAATGGCCTACTCCTGTTGTTATTCTCAGCGCTTGCGGCGATAAAGCGGCCATGAAGACACTCACATGTCTGGAATACGGCGCAGTTGATTTTATTTCCAAAACAGGGAACGGCAAATCATTTTCAGAGGAAGAGTTGCTGTTCAAAGTTAAAATGGCTGCCAATGCTCACCCCAAGAAAGTGAGATTTTTGCCTCCGCATTACGACTTTAATATCAAGAGACCGCGAACAAAATCCGAAGTCCTTGAGTACGTTATAGTTGTCGGCGCCAGCAGCGGCGGTCCCAGGGCGTTAATGGATATCATTCCAAGGCTGCCGGGTGATCTTCCGGCCGGAGTGGTTGTGGTGCAGCATATGCCTTCAGGGTTCACACGGCATTTCGCTGAAAGGCTTGATGAAAGATCAAAGATGGTTGTCAAGGAGGCGCAAAACGGAGATCTTCTGCTTCCCGGCAGAGTTCTAGTAGCACCGGGAGGGAATCACCTGATATTTGAAGAAAAAGGGGAAATGCTCTCCGGTGTACTTTTACAGCGTAATGAAGGGCAAAAGACAGCTTGTCCTTCCATGGATTTCGCTATGAGTTCCCTGGCGCCGGTATTCAAAGATAAATTGATAGGAGTTGTGCTCACGGGAATGGGCAGGGACGGTTTATCCGGAAGTGAAGTTGTGCGCGAATTCGGCGGAAGAATCATTGCTCAGGATCCCGCTACATGTATTGTGTCGGGGATGACCGGGTCTGTTATAAATGAAGGCCTGGTAAATGCCGTTGTTCCGTTGGAAAAAATATCAGAGGCGATGGTTAACGAGATAAAAAGATTTAAAGCGGAAGTGTAGCTTTATGGAAATCAGTGAATATAAAACTCTTTATACTAATGAAGCCGCGGATATTCTTCAGGCCCTTGAAAACGGGATTATGAAGCATGAGGACGGTGCCGGCGAGCTGCCTGTTGATGACCTGTTTCGTCATGCTCACAATCTAAAGGGGATGTCCGGAACGATGGGCTATGATTCCGTGGTTGAAGCGAGTCATTCAGTAGAAAATGTTCTTGGTATGTGCAGAGAGGGAAAGATATGTATATCCAGCGAAGAGGCTGATGTCCTGTTTAAGGTAATCGACTTTCTACGCGATATGGTAAATGATGTGGTTGAAAACGGAGAAAGTGATAAATCCAGAATACTGCTGGAAGAAATAAAATCTGTTATAAAAGCAAATTTCGAGGATTCAGCAGATAGAGAAACGGGGGGTAAAGATTTACAAGCAGAAGATGATTCTAAATCAACAGCTGACTGCAAAAGGGGCGCGGAGGATACCGAGAAAGCTTATGGAAACGACCAGGATATGAAAGAGAAGGATAAGAATAAAAATATAAAATCCTCAAATAGAGATAGTTATTACACAAAAATATCTTCCACCCGCGTTGAACTTGAGAGACTCGATAACCTTATGGATCTCGTGGGCGAGTTGATTATCAGCCGCTTCAGGTTGAGCAGTTTAGCTGAAGAGATCGAGTCAAAGGCATTGGCCGAAGAACTGCTTATGGCGGGAAGACTGATTTCGGGGATTCAGAAGGAAATTGTTGAAGCCAGACTTGTGCCGGCCGGGAATGTGTTTCAAAGGTTTAAGAGGCTGGTAAGAGATGTTTCAAAAGAATTGAATAAAAAGGCCAGGTTGAAGATTGTAGGAGCTGATATAGGGCTGGACAGAACAATTCTCGAGATGATGATCGACCCGCTGGTTCATATTATTAGAAACGCGCTTGATCACGGTATAGAATCTCCGGCAGAGAGACAAGCAGCCGGAAAGGATGAAGTGGGTAAAATCAGTCTCCGTTGCAGTAGAGAAAGAAATTTTGTGATAATTGAGATTGAGGATGACGGGAAAGGGATAGACCTCGGCGAGGTTGTAAGGAAAAGGGGTAATACTGATATCGAGGACGACTCCCTGGCGGACAGCTCCGGCGAAGAGTTATGCCGTATATTAACATCCCCCGGATTCAGCACAAGAAAAGAAGTGGGGAAATATTCGGGAAGGGGAGTGGGGATGAATGCCGCGAAAAAAGCTGTTGAATCACTTGGCGGCGCGGTTTCCGTAGACAGCAGCCCCGGGGAAGGGACTAAAATTCAAATGCGGGTCCCTATAACTCTTTCGATTATAAAGGCGTTGTTGTTTAAAGTGGCGGGCGAGATCCACGCTCTACCTGTAGAATATATTAAAGAAACCACGAGAGTTGAAAAGAATTCATTTAAAACAGTTGGCGGATCCAAAGTATTTCTTACGAAGGATGGAGCTATTCCTTTGATTCAGCCTGGAGAAATCTTCAAGGGAGATAAAAGTGATTTTGGGGCGAGATTTGTAAAGGTTATTGTGTTGGAGACGGAAAGGGGTATCGGGGGATTAGTCGTAAGCAGAATACTGGGACAGCAAGAGGTTGTTATAAAAGGACTTCCGAGTTTAATAAGAGGAATGGAAGGGGTGTCCGGCGCGACAGTGCTTGGAAGCGGCAAAGTGGCGTTTATATGGGATCCCCGCTATTTATTAAGAGAAAGGCAGAATTATGAATTTGATCGAGAGACAGTCGTATCTCAAACTTGACGCTTTAAAGGAGCTGGGAAATATCAGCTCTGCTCATGCCATTACAGGTCTGTCTGAGCTGATGAAGAAAAGGATAGATGTCTCAATAACTAATGTGGATATAATTCCTTTGAAGATAATAAACACACTTTTCGACGGGCCTGAATCTATGGTGTCGGTTGTTTATCTGGAGGGTTATAACGAGAACTTCAAGGGAAAGATGTTTTTGATCCTCAGCTATTCAGAAGCCGATAAGATGGTCAATATGGTATCTAATAGCCGCCCGGAAGATGTAGATCCGGATGAATATAATTTGTCAGTGTTAAAAGAAGTCGGAAATATCATGTGCGGTTGTTATCTGAACACCATGTCAGTCTTTCTTGGAAGTAAGATTATGTACTCTGTTCCTTATGTGTCAAAAGACATGCTTGGAGCAGTTATGGATTCAATACTTGCCGATCTCAGTATTGAATCAGATTACGCGATTGTTGTTGAGACGGCATTTAATTTCAGAGAAGATCAGGTAAATGGTTTCCTGTTCTTTATCCCCGATACGGATTCTCTGGAAAAGCTTTTTGAAGTTATTGGAGTGTAACTACTTAGGAAAGGAGCAGCAAAGATGAAAGCCAGAATTCTAGTTGTGGATGACGCGATATTTATGAGGAAAATGATCACAGACATTCTTGAAGGAAGCGGGATGGAGGTTGTAGGGGAATCTGAAAACGGTTCTGATGCCGTTGAAAAATATAATGAACTTAAGCCCGATCTTGTAACAATGGATATTATTATGCCGGGAATGAACGGTATAGATGCTGTCAAAAAGATAATTTCCAATGATTTCAAGGCGAAGATAGTTATGTGCAGCGCCCTCGGACAGCAGGCCCTTGTTAAGGACGCGCTGGCGGCTGGAGCTCAGGATTTCCTGATCAAACCTTTCAATCCGTCGAGAGTCATAGAGGTTGTAGAGAAGATCATCAACCAACCAGCTGCGACATAAATTTAGATATGAAAGGATTATGAATGTCCGGGCTTAGTGATAATGAACGGGAAGTACTTGAAGGTTTTGCCTCCAGAGTGGATAAGAACGACCCTGGGGCTATGAATAATCTCGGGGTTCTCTATTTCAGAAAAGGGATGTACGACGAGGCTATTAATCAGTTCAAAGAAGCGCTCAAAACTGATTCTAAGTTTAACCTCGCCAAGGAAAACCTACAGTATCTTTTCTCCGAAACAGGTATGGAAGACCCGGACGTAGAGCGGTGGAAAAAGGAAATCGAAAAAGATCCGGATAATGATCAGGCTCTTTTGAGGTTAGGGATCAGTTATCAGAATATGGGCAAATTCAGTGAAGCGGTTCGTATTCTGGGAGATTTTGTCAAACGCAATCCGGATTATCATATGGCGCGAATTCATCTTGGAAGCGCCCTTAAATCACAGGGGTTGTATCAACAGGCACTTGAACATTATCTCGCCTCCGGAGAGAATGTTCAAAAATCCACTGTGTTTCATACTGATTTAGGTGAAATTTACTATAACCTCGGTAGAACCGATGAAGCGATAATGGAGTTTAGGGCCGCGATCAAACTGGACCCTGAATACTGGAGGTCCCATTTTCTTTTGTCTTTCGCGGACGGTGATATCGGTAATTTCCAGGAAGCACTTGAAGAGAGCAGAATTGCCTCAAAGTTGAATCCGTCGTTTCAGAACAATGAAGCGAATCTGGCACTTAATGATAGAAGGGGAGCGGGAGCTGATACTACCCGGAAACAAGAGAATGATATCCCTTCTCTGGAGAGTACGTCATTTACTTTGGGTAAAGCCTACATGGAGCGCGGTTACTATTCTGAAGCCCAGAAAGAGTTTAAAAAAGCTGTAGAGGAAATGAATGATAAGGATAGGGTATACGTGGAAATCGGCAAATTATATATGATAAAGAAAGAATACTTAGAGGCGCTGCCGGTTTTTCTTAAAGCCCTGCAGATAAACGATGATAACCCCGAGGCATTCCGTTTCTGCGGATCTATCTATCATATAAGAGAGGAATTAGATAAAGCGGCAGCTTGTTATCTGCAGTCGTTCAGACTTAACCTGGCAGATGTCAATACGATAAACAATCTTGGAGTCATTTTATACCAGGTTGGTTTGATTGAAGAAGCGGAGCGGATGTTTAAGAAGGGTTTGAACTTAAAAATATATAACCTGGAGCTTAACTATAATTTCCTGACATGTAATTTGCTGAAAGAAGAATACATGATGGTGGAAAATCTTATTCAGAGGCTGGAAGCCTTTGTTGGTAAGAGTGCCGCTCTTTATGAAAAAAGAGCGATCCTTCATTTCAGGATGGATCGTATGACCGCCGCCCTCTTTGACATTCAGAGCGCCCTGAGCGTTGATCAACGTCACAGCGACGCGATTTATCTCAAAGGGCTGATACAGCTCCGTGAGGAGGATTTCGCGGGTGCTATAAAATCAATTCTCGAAGCAGCCTCGATAAAAGAAGAATATACGGGGTTTTATCTGACGCTCTCAAACGCGGGTCTGGGAGAAGGCGAACCTATAAAGATAGATTCCAGTTTAATAAAGGATGTTGACGAGAATCTGGTCGAACTCCTCAGTTCGGGGATTGAAAGAAGGTTCGATAAAATCAGAGAATCCCTCGAGTCAATAGTATCGAGTGGGGTAAGTGATTTGGAAGAAGAAAAGAATAATAAAAAAGAAGCAGAAGGAAGAAATTCAGAGGAAAATAGAGATAATAATAAAACGGAAAGCTCGGAAATCCAGCAAAATAGAGAAAAAGAGGAAGAGGATTTCTTTAGTGCTTTCAAGATGAAACAATAGTTTTGAGGGATTAAATTTATGGCCATTAAGTCGTCAATCGGTGAGCTCACGCTATTTGATTTATTTCAGATCCTGTATCATAATCAGAAAACGGGACGTTTGATAATAACAGATTCTATCAGGGAAAGAGGAGCTCATATTTTATTCAAAAATGGGTTCGTCTGTTTTGCGTACGTTTATGATAAAGCCCCTAAATCAATTGAAATTGTTCTTAAAGAATGGGGGGTTGTTGATGAAATCAGCGCGGCTGAGATTGATAATAAGTGGGGGAGATATAATTCTCCGCTTGATTGTCTGAACGGCGAAGGGATTTCATCGAGAAACTACCTGGAAACTTTTATTTCCGCGCGAGTAAAGGAAGCGGTATATAGTATATTAAAATGGGAAAACGGGGATTACCATTTTATAGAAGAAGAAATAGATGAAAAACGCGAATGCTTTGTTATGTTGAAGACTGTAAATCTAATACTTGAGGGCGCGAGAAGAATAGATGAATGGTCAAATATACAGAGCAAGGTGCCGTCGAGGCACACGGTGTTTAAATTCTGCGAAGGCAAAGAAAAACAGCAGTTAAATTTAAAACCCAAAGAATGGGAAATTCTGTCTCTAATTGACGGGGGACGCTCGGTCTTTGAAATTAATGAAGAAGTGGGAGAAGATCTTTTTTCAACCAGTAAATTGATATACGGTCTTGTTGTTATGGGAGTAATAGAGGGTGTTGAAAATAATGACGGCCCCGGCTCTGATATCAGCAAAGAAGATATAATTGAGAAACATCTTCGCCAGGGAAGAATCTTCTACAACAGATTAGATCTTAAAAAAGCGATGGTAGAGTACGAAAAAGTAGTACAGATCGACTCTCATTGTTTTGAAGCCCTCAGAATGCTGGGAGAAATATACTATAAGATGGATATGCTCAGTGAATCCCTCAGATTCTTGGAAAAAGCGCGCGAGCAAAGACCCGATAACCAGAAAGCGATGTTTATAAAAGGATATCTGCACGCCAAACTGGGAGAAGTTGAAGAAGCTATTAGCGAGTGGCAGGAATTAAAGGAAAAAGCGGAAAGCAGAAAAATAATAAAGCTCGTTGAAGACAGGATTTCGGTCGCGCGGGACTGGTCGAGAGTAATGGCGGAATATTGACATTCTACTTTTCCTTTCCGCGGTAACCTACCGTAAAAATATAAACTCTTTTTCATCTCTTTAACGCTCATCCTGTAGATGGATCAGTCGGGGCAGGCAATTCTCTAAATATCATAAGGGTTTACTGAACAAGATTAATTGACTCGATATAACCAAAAGCTGTATAATACGAATTGCAGCTGTTTATCTTATTCGGGGAAACTCAAGCTATGAATTTAGTTTACTATATGCGGCTGCGGACGCGGCATCCGGAAGAATAACATGACACTATGAAAGAAGGAGAAAAAAATGATTAAGGAAATTTCCGCCCGGGAGCTTGATCCCGAAGATTTTATAATAAATAAGGTCAAGGAGATAAGAGATGCTGTTGGTGATGATATCGCGATCAACGCTCTTTCAGGCGGCGTCGATTCTTCTACCGTTACCATGCTTGGCAGCAGAGCTCTGGGGGATCGGATGGAAACCGTCTTTATCGAGAACGGACTTATGAGGGAAGGGGAATCTGAACAAGTCGCGAGACTTTTCAAGAAATCAGGAATAAAAGTTGAAATAGTTGACGCCAGGAGTGAGTTTTTAGCAGCGCTTGAAGGTGTCACCGATCCCGAGGAGAAGCGTGAGGTTATAACTCAGACTTTCTACAAAGTTGTTTTTGGGCGCATAGTGGATGAGACGGGTGCCAAATGTCTTCTCCAGGGTACCATTTTGACAGATATAGACGAGACTCTGGCCGGAATCAAAAGACAGCATAACGTTTGCAAACAAATGGGAATTGACCCGCAGGAGGATTTCGGCTATAAAATCATCGAGCCGCTGATTCAGCTTCGCAAGGACGGTGTGAGGAAAGTGGGAAGTGCTCTCGGGCTGCCGGCTGAACTCTTCGAGCGTATACCTTTCCCCGGACCCGCGCTTGCGGCGCGCGTGATAGGCGAGGTAACGCGGGATCGTGTTGAAACGGTTAGAAAAGCTACGAAGGTTGTTGAAAAGATTCTGAGAGACACGGGGGCATTTCAGTATATGGCGATTCTTCATCAGGACCGCGTAACCGGCATGAGAGACGGTGAGAGAGATTTCGGCCAGCAGATTGAGATACGCTGCTGGGAGAGCAAAGACGCGCGAACCGGAAGTCCCACATGGCTGCACTTCGAAACTCTTGAAAAGCTGGCCGAAGAGATTACTCGCTCCGTGCCCGGAGTTGTAAGTGTTACATACAATATAACTTCTAAACCTCCTTCCACTATCGAGGCGATCTGACGAAAGGGGCGGCGGAGCTTAAAAACCCTGATATCGTTCTCAGGGTAAACTTATTGGGCAACGAGTAAACTCTATCGCCGCGGCGGAAAGAAATGCGCCCCCTTGAAAATCAATTCCAGCCGGAAAGAACAGGCCATACCAGAAGAAGAAGGGATATAATAAAGAAGCATATCTGCATGAGAAAATTCCACCTGAACCACTTCTCGTATGGAATCTTCGCCATAGCCAGAGTTCCGACAGTTACGCCCGATGTGGGAATTATCATGTTTGTGAATCCGTCTCCCAGTTGATAGGCAAGGATGGCGGTCTGTCTTGTTATCCCCGAGAGATCCGCCAGCGGAGCCATAACAGGCATCGTAAGAGCCGCCTTGGTCGAACCGCTCGGTATAAAGAAATTGAAGGCGAGCTGGATTATATACTGAAAATCGGCAGCCGCCATTCTGGGTAATCCCGAGACTGACTGTGCCATATAGTACAGAATAGTGTCCATAATACCGCCCTGTTCGAGGATAACTATGATTCCTCCTACAAATCCCACGACAAGAGCGGCCGACACCATATCTTTGCACCCCTTAATAAATGAATCGGCTATGCTGTTCATACTCTGTCCCGAAATAACAGCGCTTGCGAGTCCCATCGCGAGAAACAATCCGGCTATCTCCTTTATATACCACTGAAAAACAATCACGCCTAATATCATAAAGATTATGCCGAGAAGCAGTATAAGCAGACAGGCGCTGTGCCTCCAGGTGAATTCCCTTATCGATTCCTGCTTTTCCTTGAGTTCTTTTCGTTTTTCCCGGTCAAGTTCGTACATAACGCTTTTTTCAGGGGATTTCTTTATCCTTGCCGCGTAAACCATCACCCAGGCAATAGTAAATCCGGTAACGATAAACCATATAATCAACCGGTACCCCATTCCGGAAAGTGGTTTGATTCCGGAAAGGCCCTGGGCGATCTGAAGGGTGAAAGGATTAATGAAAGCTCCGGCGAACCCCACTCCCGCGGCTAGAAATGTCAAACAGACCCCCACTATGGAATCGTAACCGAGACTTATAGCGAGAGGAACGAAGATCAGAACAAAAGGCATTGCCTCCTCGCACATACCGAACACGGCTCCGAAAAGGGAGAAAATAGTCATAACAATCGGAATAACGAGAAATTCCCTGCCCTTGAGCGCGTTTACGAGTTTCCCGATTCCGGCGGTAATCGATCCGGTTTCATTGAGCATATAGAAAGCGCCTCCGACTATAAATATGAAGGCGATTATCTCACTGAGTTTCAGGAATCCTTTTATCGGGGCGGTAAATATTTCAAGTCCCTGCGGATCCGATTCTGTTTTTCTGAAAGTATCCTCCACGATAACCGTCCGCTTCACACCTTTTACTTCCTTTTCCATCCTGTCGTATTCTCCGCCGGGCAGGACCCAGGTCAATGCCGCTGAGATAACAATCAGGGTAAAGACTATCACAAAAACATTCGGTATTTTTTTCATCTATTTCTCCCGAAAAATATTCGAGTTTTAAGTACCATGTGATAATAACCTAATATCATAAAAGCTTAAAAACAAATCCGGGGGGAATATAATTTTATCCCTGAGAGTGTAAAATTCAAAAGAGCTGTCAGATATTTTTTCCTGAAACCATTTCGTTCCTTCATAATATTAAATAAATATTGCGAAGGATCTAAATGAATATGCTTTTTATGCGGCTGAAATAATCTTTTTATCGCGGGGCGCCTATTCAGGAGTTTCAATAGATCTTCCGCTGACGGCGAATTCAGCTCCCCCGATATGGTGAATCAGTTCGAGCCGGCCGCTGAAATCCCATTTTCCGTTTGAGTAGGCATCTTCCCGTACCTGGGCCCGGAGTATATCCGCTATCAGAAGGGAGCTGTATCCCATATCGACGACCTGTGAGATTCTGCATTCTATCCTGGCCGCGGCTTCGGCCACCATGGGCGCTGAAATCTCTTTTGCTTCAACTCTGCTGAGTCCGGCTTCTTTGAATTTGTCCCGCACATCCCTTCCGCTGTTCTTGCCGCAGTAGATAACCGACTCTGCCAGTCCAATATCCGGTATGTTGATACCGAATTCCCCTGTCTTTTTTATGAAGCCGTATGTGTAATGGCCTTTTCCACTGAGTATAGCGACCATGGGAGGTTTTTTCCTGAGGGGCATGTTCCAGGCTACAGAGAAGATATTATCCTCTTTTCCGTCTCCGGCTGTGATAAGAAGAACTGACCCGGGAGTCAGCAGTCTGTGAGGATTAGCCGTTTCAATGTATTTGCCGCCTGACATTTAGTAGATCTCCTTCCGTGGAAGTCACTGTCAAACATTTTTTAAATCGTAGTTAATATTCCCCATTTTTATCTCACTGGCATAATTGATCTGATGATTACCGCTCACAGAATTTACCTTTAGAAACGTATCTTCAGAGCCGTATGCCTTATTTACCATATCCAAGCTGGCTTTTTCGACAGCCACAATGTCCGTGGATGCCAGAACACCTACATCCTCCATGAAGGGTTTTTTTGCCCATCCGGCACAATCACAATCCTTGGAAATATTAGCCGCCACATTTATAAATACCGCGTTCTTAGCTTCGCAAATACCCTTGGCATATTCACATAACCGCTCCATGAAAACGTTGTTTTTTGTGCTGCCCCAGGGTACATCAAAAGCCCCTACGGGGCAGATAGTAAGACAGCTGCCGCATCCGATGCACTTTTCGGGATCGATTTTGAGGGGTTCGATTGTGATTGCTCCGCCCGGACAATTATTAACGCATGCCCCGCACTGGATACATTTTGACGGATCATATTTTGGGATTGTAGAAGCGTGCATTGCCATTTTTCCGGCTACAGATCCCATGCCCATTGACGCGTTTTTGATAGCGCCGCCGAAACCCGACATGCCGTGACCTTTGAAGTGCGTGAAAAATACGATGGTGTCGTAATTATCAATATGGCTGCCCGTAATAATCTTTTTGTAGTGTTTGCCGTCAACGGGAATTTCCTTGTCGCCTTCGGCGTCAATGATGTCTATGGGCGCGAAATCAAATCCGTGATTTTTTGCCAGCTGGATATGGCTTTCTTTGTCATTCCGCCATTTGCTGACATATAACACACTCGTTTCTATCAAGGTGGCGTCTAGTTTTTGAGCGAGGGGTTTTAGCATGTGTGGTTCGATGTAATTCTTGTTTCCTTCTTCGCCAAAGTGAACCTTGATCGCGACTTTCCCCTTTACGTGTTCTTCAATTTTGTCGAAAACCTCTAAAACGCCTTCAGGTGAACTTTTTTTGCTGAAGAATACATTAGATCTTGCTTTTTTCCGGCCAAAGATGATTTCGGGATATGACAGCGCGAGCGCGAAAGAACCGGTTGCCGCGATGAATTCCCGACGAGTGATCTTATTACCCATAATTTGCCTCCCGCAATAAAATCAAAGAATGAAAGATAACATTTTGTCCCTTCCCTTAAGGTGTATAAAATATTTCCAGTGCCATATTATATGAAACAGGGAAATTACAAACATTGCAATGCCAAACTCAACGTGCCAGAACAACAAATCGTAATAGAACGAGAATGTAATTCCGTAGCTTACCAGAATAGCCAGAACAGCGCCAGTAATACCGGATACAAGGAAAGTGATTAATAAGAGAATATTCCAGATCTTTCTGTGTTTTGACCGTTTGATTTTTCCCTTATTTTCGAGAGACAGAGTGATAAAATAAATTAAAGTCAAAGTCAGAGCTATGGGGATAAAATAATAATTTATCACTTCTTTCGTTTCCTCTTGAGTGTCAGCGTTATTCTGAACGTCATTTGCGGTTATTCTATCTTCCGGCGGGATTTGTGACAAATCACAGATGCTGTCGTTGTCTGTATCGATGTATTTACAACATGTTCCGGGAAAGGGTTCGTTTTTCCTCCCAAATGGACAATTATTCCATTCAGTTCCGTTCAACGGCCCGTTAATTATTAAAATAAAAAGTATAAAAACGGGTATTAATATATTCCCGGTTTTATATAGATGTGTAAGAGGCTGTTTCATACTCAGAACCTTTTGTGTATAAGTAAAATCGGGGGTTACCAGATATCAGAGAAAATTTCCTCATCAGTAATAGGTCACTTCTCTCAGGCTTCGTAAGGAACATATAAGATTCCGGCAAATGCTATTCGCAATTTGGCTGGATGGAAGAATAATTTCATCTCATCCGCAAACGGACCTAAAAATCATCATAGGAATTATAAGAGTAAAAAGTCGGCGAGTCAACGTCTTGTTAATTTGGAGTTCCCCCAATTTTTACATGTTCTTTGTATATCCGGCTATTGGTATTGTCAAAAACGCCGTCTATTTCCCCTGCGAGGAAATAGCGTCTCCCGCTCTCAGACTCGCTCTTTCTGCCCCTTCGGGCCAGAAAACCATGCCCGCTCGTCTTCCGAGAGGGTTTTGAAATACCAATAGCCGGATAGAAACTAAATATCAATTCCACTTATCATTATGGGTAATTACTTGATAGTTATGCCATTACTAAAATATTGCCCTGATTTCGAGGAATGTCCTGCTTGTTAATTTGGAGTTCCTCCAATATTTTTAATTCGATGTCGATAATCAGTCTCCTCTCATTCTCCAGCTGAGTTAAAAGGTCGCGTCAGATCAGCTCGAGGAAAGGTCAGCGCTGCGTCCATGCAGTGACAGGGAAACTTTAAATCTGTAAAATAACCGATAAATGAGTGCTTTTCCGATTTATCCTTTTTTGTTATATTTTCATCCTAAATCAGAAGAGTAACAAACAGTAGTAACAATCTTATAGAGAAGGAGGTTTTGATGAGGTTTAAAGCGGTTGTATCTGTATTGGCGCTTTTTGTTCTTCTTGCCGCTTTCCCTGTCTCAGCCGAAGAAGGTATGTGGCAGCTCGATAAAATAGGCGATAATCTCTTCGAGCAGATGAAAGATCTGGGTCTTGAGCTTTCGCGGGATGAAATCTATATGCCTGAAGGTGGTGGAATTGCTTCCGCTATAGTCGATCTTGGCGGAGGAACCGGTTCATTTGTTTCCGGCAAGGGATTGATTCTAACCAATCATCATGTGGCTTTTGCGGCTCTTCAGAGGTCGAGTTCAACGGAGAGCAATTTCATAGAAAAAGGTTTTTACGCGGATTCATACGACAGAGAAATCAAAGCCCCCGGTTATAGGGCGTCCGTTCTGCTTTCTATTGAAGATGTATCCGATGAAGTGCTCGGCGCGGCGAAGGGGCTTGAAGGTGTTGAAAGGTACGAAGCTATCGAAAACAAGACAAAAGCGCTTGTCAAGAAAGCTGAAGAAGGAAAAGACGTAAAGTGCCGAGTTTCGAGTTTCTACGGAGGAATGCTCTATAAACTCTTTACCTATTTTACCATGAAGGATGTAAGGATCGTTTATGCTCCTCCGAAATCGATCGGGAATTACGGAGGCGATATTGATAACTGGATGTGGCCCAGGCACACGGGTGATTTCTCGTTCTTCAGGGCTTATGTCGCTCCTGACGGAAGTTCCGCGGAATATTCCGAGGAGAATGTTCCTTTCGAGCCCGACGTTCATCTTACTATTTCAACAGAGGGGTACGAGAAGGATGACTATACGATGATAATAGGTTTTCCCGGAAGTACGATGCGTTACCGTTCATCATATTCGGTGGGGTCCAATCAGAACTGGAGCTATCCTCTAAGGATAAAAGTCTTCGGCGAAATGATAGATCTATTCAAGAAAGCGGCGAAGGAAAAACCCGCCGCGGCTATAAAAGTGGCTTCCTTTGATCAGATGCTGAATAACGCGATGAAGAATTACAAGGGTATGCTGGAGGGTTTCAAAAAAGCCGGCCTTCTTGACTTGAAGGTTAAGGAAGAAAAGCAGTTCAAGGAATGGCTGAACGGGAACAAGAAAATGAAAAAGAAATACGGCGATCTTCTCCCATCCATAGAGTCTCTTTACAAGGAACAGGAAACTTACCGTGAAAAGAGTTTTGTCATGGGACTTGCCAGTTTCGGGTGTCAGATGCTCAGGGCCGCCAACATACTTGTAAGATGGAGTGAGGAAAAAACCAAGGATGACCTGGAGAGAGATCCCGGATATATGGAGAGGGATACCACAAAACTTAAAACCGGTCTCAGAACCATCCAGATGAGTTATGATGAAGGTGTGGATAAAAAGGTTCTTAAGTATTTTCTGGCAAAATCCCGGGAGCTTCCCGAAGAGCAGAGAGTAGAGGCATTCGACAGTTTACTGGCGGCAGCGGACGGCAGTGATCCTGAAAGCAGGATTAATGACGCTGTAGAAAAGCTCTACGAGAAAACCGATCTCGGTAAAGTAAATGAAAGGCTGCGTGTTTTTGAACTCTCACGCCGGGAAGTTTTAGAGTCTGAAGATCCCTTCATCAGGTTGGCGCTGAGCCTTGCCCCTGAAAGAAGGGAGATGGAAAAGCGCGGCAAGAAATTCAGCGGTGAGATATCAACTCTGAGACCTAGGTTGATAAAAGCATACAGAAAGTTCAAGGGCGGAGCTTCCTATCCGGACGCGAACAGCACGATTCGCCTTACCTTTGGAACTGTAAGGGGATATTCACCCTCAGAAGATATTAATTACGGTTACGTTACTTCCCTCAGCGGTGTTGTTGAAAAACATACCGGGGAAGCGCCCTTTGACTGTCCGGAGAAACTGCGCGAGATCAGCAAGGCGGGGGATTACGGAAAGTATGAGGACGAATCACTCGGGGATGTGCCCGTTGATTTCCTTTCAACCTGTGATATAACGGGAGGAAACTCCGGAAGCCCCATAATGAACGGTAAGGGAGAATTAATAGGCGCGGCTTTTGACGGAAATTACGAAAGTATATCCGCCGATTACCTTTTTGACGAGGATCTGACAAGATGTATAAGTGTGGATTCACGTTACATTCTTTTCATTCTCGACAGGTACAGTGGAGCGGATAAACTTCTTGAGGAGCTAACGATACACTAATGCCGCAAGTACATTATAATTAATGAATGTTACTGGCGGGAGAGGACGCTCTTCCGCCGGTTTTTTTACAAAGGAAAGCATAAATGGGGGAATTCTTCGCGTTATTATGCGCTTTAATATGGGGACTTGCCGTAATATGCTTCAAAAGGTCGGGAGAGAGCGTGTCCCCGTTCGCTCTTACTCTATTCCGTGTGGGTGTGACAAGTTTTCTTCTTGTTCTTACCGTTAAGATCACGGGAGAAAAGATATGGAACAACGCTCCTCCCCAAGATTATCTGATTCTCTTTGCCAGCGGTGTTATAGCTATCGCGGTATCTGACACTATGTTTCATCACGCTCTTAATGAAATCGGCGCCGGGCTTATGGCCATTATGGATTGTTTCTATTCCCCCTCAGTTATATTATTTGCCTTTCTGCTTCTGGGGGAAGGAATAGGAATTCCTCAATTTGCGGGAATGTTTCTTGTCTTTACGGCCATATTTGTTTCTTCCAGGCATAAGCCGCCTCCGGGAAAATCCAGGCGGGAGTTGATAATTGGACTCCTCTGGGGAGTGGGAGCCATGGTGACACTCGGATTCGGAGTTGTAATAGCAAAACCGGTGCTTTCAAGGTCATCGCTCATATGGGCAACCGCGGTCAGGCAACTGGGAAGTCTGTTTGTTCTTATTCCTGCGGCTCTTATTTCAGGGAAGAGGAAGAAATACTTTTCCGTTTTCAAACCTTCGGCGAGCTGGAAATTTTCTCTCCCCGGAACAATTCTCGGATCGTATCTGGCTCTTATTTTCTGGTTGGGTGGAATGAAATATACCAAAGCGGGAACAGCAGCGATACTCAATCAGACCAGCACGATATATGTAATCATCTTCGCGGCCATATTTCTGGATGAACCTTTTACAAAGCGCAAATTTGTCTCGGTGGTACTGGCATTTGCCGGTATACTGCTTGTGAGTTTTGGTTAACTGATCACAGTTTATGTCAGATATGCTTCCTGGAGGCGTATAATGATTGAGATACTGAATCTCATCGCAATGGCTGGTGTAGGATTATTCTTCTTCTCTCTCGGAGTTACTTCTCTCGTCGAGAAAGAATTCAGAGCCGCTCTCTTAAGCGTCGCGTTTTTAATATCCGGCATCCTTCTCTGGTTGCTTTTAGATCAATTTTCAGATATTGGATGGATCGGGGTGTTCAATGCCGCGGGGCTCGCCTTCCTGGCGGTTTTCGGGATTGTTTCCCTCTTGGGATTTTTCCCCGGATCCGGTGAAGAAAGAGATATCTCACGGGCGGTTAGCTACGATGAACGCGACAACATGTTTTCAAGAAGTAATTTGTGGAATCATCCTCATCTGATGAAAGAATACTATAAAGATAAACCTCGTTTAAAGGAGATAGACGGGGAAATCCGCGGCAAGCCCGGTTTTGGGTCCAGTAAGCATACATATTTTGATTATTACTCGACCCCGTGTTTTATTGCCGCTTTTGAGTATCTCGAGAAAACAATTCCCGCTTCAAGGGGTGTGCCGGCACAAGAGAAAAAGAAGATAGATAAAAAGAAATTTACTAAAGCGATAACTGAAATAGCAGAGTTCTACGGCGCTTCCGACGTGGGATTTACGTCCCTTAAGGGGTATCATCTCTATAGTCATAAAGGTCGGCACGCGGACGGCTGGGGAGAAGAGATAACAAATACGCATAAAACGGCTATAGTAATTGTCGCGCCAATGAATGTCGAGATGTTTAAAAAAGCGCCTTCCAACGCGGTGATTCAGGAATCCGCCCGAAAATATGTGGAAGTTGCAAAGATATCGAATTTGGTTGCCGGTTATATCCGCGAATTTGGATACCAGGCCAGGGCGCATAATGACGCGAATTATGAGACCCTGTGCGTTCCGCTCGCGGTTGACGCGGGGCTGGGCGAATTGGGGAGACTCGGTCTGCTTGTTCATAAAAGGTATGGGCCAAGTGTAAGACTCGCGGTAGTAACTACCGAACTGGAACTGCCGGAGTCGCGAAGGAAGAATTTTCATATCGAGAGTTTCTGTAAAATCTGCAAAAAGTGCTCTGATAATTGTCCTACCGGATCTATAAGCGGGGGGAGTGAGCCGGAGAGCAGGGGGTTTAAGCACTGGTCAATTGATCAGGAAAAGTGCTTTTCTTACTGGAGAAAAATCGGTTCTGACTGCGGAATCTGCCTCGCAGTTTGTCCGTATTCAAAACCTGACAATTTTATGCACAGGCTGGTTCGTTTTTATATATCGCGTAATATATTGAACCAGAGAATCGCGCTCTTTTTTGATGATTTGATGTACGGGCGGAAAAAGAAAAAGCCGAAGAAGAATCCGGATAAAATATTTCTCAGCAGATAATCAGCATACTGTTACGAATCTCCCGCCACCTTGTCGGTTTATAAAAATCGAAGAAATTCCACGCACAGAACACAGGACATTCCTCGAAATCAGGGCAATACTTTAGTAATGGCATAACTATCAAGTAATTACCCATAATGATAAGTGGAATTGATATTTAGTTTCTATCCGGCTATTGGTATTGTCAAAAACGCCGTCTATTTCCCCTGCGAGGAAATAGCGTCTCCCGCTCTCAGACTCGCTCTTTCTGCCCCTTCGGGCCAGAAAACCATGCCCGCTCGTCTTCCGAGAGGGTTTTGAAATGCCAATAGCCGGATATACAAAGGAATGTAAAAAATTGGGGAAACTCCAACACAGAATATTCTTGAAATTGGAACTTGAATTTTAATATTGTATATAATACTTAATGCGGCATTTGCAATCAGGCTTTCAGGTTTCGGAAGGCCTGAGTTTATTTGCGAGCAGGAAGTTTTAGTTGTAGAAAATGGATTTTACCGGGAGAAGATGATTATGGCGATTGACGTTAAGCAGATCGGGGAAAAGGTTAAGAAGGAAAGCGCTGTTTTAGAAAGGATCAGAACTGAATTTTCCAGAGTCATTGTAGGCCAGGAGTATCTGATCGACCGTCTGATGATAGGGCTTTTGTGTAATAATCACGTTCTTATCGAAGGTGTGCCGGGGCTCGCGAAAACGCTCGCTGTCACTACTCTTTCAAGAACGATTCACGCCTCTTTTCAGAGGATACAGTTTACTCCTGATCTCCTTCCGGCGGATCTGCTCGGAACTCTCATATACAATCCGCAGTCAGGTGAATTTACAACTAAAAAAGGACCTATTTTCGCTAATATCATACTCGCGGATGAGATAAACCGAGCGCCGGCGAAAGTGCAGAGCGCCCTTTTGGAAGCTATGCAGGAAAGACATATCACTATAGGGAGCGAAAGCCACCTGCTTGACGACCCCTTTATGGTACTTGCCACACAAAACCCGATCGAGCAGGAGGGCACGTATCCCCTTCCGGAAGCTCAAGTGGACAGGTTTATGCTGAAATTGAAAGTCAGTTATCCCAATAGAAAACAGGAGAAAGAGATTTTAAGGAAGATGGCCGGCTCATCGCCTGACACAGATGTTGACGCGGTTATCGAACCTTCCGATATAAAGAGACTCAGGAAATTAAATGACGAGATTTATATGGATGAAAAGATCGAAGATTATATCCTGGATATAGTCCAGGCGACGAGAAATCCCGAGGAGTACGGTCTCAAAATAAGCGATCTGATTCAGTACGGAGCTTCTCCTCGCGCCACTCTGTTTCTTGCTATGGCTTCGAGAGCGCACGCGTTTCTTCGCGGAAGGGGGTATGTTACTCCGCAGGACGTGAAGTCAATAGGCATGGATGTTTTAAGACACAGAGTGATAATTACTTATGAAGCTGAAGCTGAAGAGAAAGTCCCGGAGGACATTGTAAGTTTGATCTTTGATAATGTTCCCGTCCCTTAAACCGGTATACGTTGTCACGCTGAATTTATTTGCGTGCCGGTTGCCGGTAGAGCTTAAAAGCGAATCAATACCATGATTACGAAAGAGTTGTCGAAAAAGATAAGGGCCCTTCAGATAACTACAACCAGGGTTGTTAATGAAATACTCGCGGGTGAATACGGGAGTGTTTTTAAAGGCCGGGGAATGGAGTTTGATGAAGTAAGAGAATATCTTCCCGGCGACGATGTCCGTTCTATAGACTGGAATGTGACGGCTCGTACGGGAGTTCCTCACGTAAAGAGGTATGTTGAGGAAAGAGAACTTTCGGTCATGTTTATTGTGGATCTTTCCGCTTCTGGCAAATTCGGCAGCGTAAACAAACTTAAAAATGAAGTCGCGGCGGAACTCTGCGCCCTGCTCGCTTTCTCCGCCGTAAAGAATAATGACAAGGTCGGGCTGATTCTCTTTACAGACCACGTCGAGAAATATATTCCCCCTAAGAAGGGAACAAAGCATGTTCTCAGGGTTATCAGGGAACTCCTTAGTTTCAAGCCGCGAAAGGCAAAGACGGATATAACTGGAGCCCTGGATTTCTTTGGAAAGGTTGCCACTAAAAAAGCTGTCGTTTTTCTTGTTTCCGATTTTATCTCGGAAGGATTTGAAAAACGGATGAGTATAATTGGCAAGAAACACGATTTAATAGCGGCGACGATTGTTGATCCGAGGGAAGTTGTTCTTCCTGACGCCGGGCTTGTAGAGCTTGAAGACGCCGAAACCGGAGAGATAGTTCTGGTGGACACTTCGAGCGCCGGTGTGAGAAAGAATTATGAACATTTCGGCAGAGAGCAGTCCAGGAAATTCAAGAAGCTCTTCGCTTCTATGCGTATAGATCATATAGAGATCACCAACGGCAGAAATTATATCCCAGAACTTGTAAGGTTCTTCAGAATGAGAGAAAAGCGGTATTGACCCTTTGACTATATGGTTTTCAAAGGCATGGATTTAAAGAGAACGGAGCTCGTATGAATGAGAAATTAAATCTAACACTTGATCGCGGCAAAAGAGAGAAGGGAGTAAACGCGCGATTAGTATATTTTCTCCTGATTGCTGCCGTTCTGTTTGCAGGTATAAATCTGGCTCTTTTTCTTTCTGGTAGCGGCGGAACTTTTTCAGGCGGGAACAATCTCAGCGCTGACAGGCTCGAGGAACTGGCCCTTAAGCTGGAACGGCAAAATCTGCTTCAGCCCGCGGCCCGGACGTGGAAGGAGTATTTAGCCTTGTCCGGAGCGGACAGAGAAGAAAGGGCGTCCGTATGGTACAGAATAGGAAAAATATACCAGAGAGACGACGATTATAAGAGGGCTCTCGAGGCCTATTATCATTCGGAAATGTTTGGAAGTTTTGACTTTAAATCAGAACTTTCGAGAAGGACTACAGAATGTCTCGAAAGGCTCGGTATGTTCGCGGCGCTCAATGATGAACTGCGTGAGAAAACCTCCGTTTCTCAAAGCGCGGAAAAGGAAAAAGAGGTTGTGGCTGAAATAGGAAACTGGAAAATAACAAAAACTAAAATGGAAAGTCTGATCGAGAATGAAGTAGAAGCTGTTTTAAGCGGCGTCGGCCCCGGCCTTTCAGAAGAACAGAAAAACAAGCAAAAAGAGGAGATGCTCAGCAGCGTTCTTGAGGGGAAGAACAGAATGCAGTGGCTTCGCAGCTATATCGCGGAGGAGCTCATCTATCGCAGGGCGATGGAGGAGAAGCTGTATGAAGACCCCGAATATAAAGAGATGTCGCGCAGGAATGAGAGAAGATTGCTGGTGCGGAAATACCTTAGCAGGAAATACAGCTCGGAGATTTCTATTGGCGAAGAGGACCTTCGCGATTATTACGAAGATCACCGGGAGGAGTTTGTTGATGACGAAGGCGGCCGAAGGTCATTTGATCAGAGCAGACAAGAGGTCTACTCGAAGGTGAGAGCCCGCGAGGAGGGTGATGTTCAGAGGGAACTTATAGAAGAATTGATGAATAAGTACGATGCTGTAATACACAATTCAAAAATGGACAGTTCAGAGTAAGAACAGGGTTTAGTGATGGTTGAGAAAAACGGCGGAAATATAAGATTTGTCCGATATCTGCTTAGTGTTTCAGTGGTAGCGGCACTTTTATATTCATGCGGAATAAGTCATCCTCCCGAGGATACTGCCGATAAATATGAAATCGACCGTAATTTTACCAGGGGGCCTGTTGATTTTCGCGTCGCTGTGAGCAAAAAAGAGATTACTATCGCCGATAATGTAAAGTTACTTCTTGAGACAAAAGCCAGAGATAAGTATATGGCCGAGCTTCCTTCTTTCGGCGATAAGCTTCAGCAGTTCGGTATTGTCGACTACAGGACCTTCGAGCCCGAACTCGGAAAAGGTGACGAGGTGATTACAAAGCGGGTGTATAAGCTGCAGCCCTTTCTGTCCGGAGAGTACAAAATCCCTCCAATGGTTGTCGAATTTCACAGCGAAAGAGATACCGCCAGGCATTATATACGTTCAGATACAATAACTGTAAAGGTCAATTCGCTTCTGCCTGAGAACAAATCGTCACTTGAAATAAAAGATATCGCCGGCCCTCGGGAACTTCCCCGGGAATTTCCCTGGACCCCGGCCTTGGCGGGCATAATTCTTATTGCCGCGATACTCTCCGTGGTTGTTTTTAGATTGAGAAAGAAGAAAACGCGGGCTGTTCCGCCGCCCGCGGCCCATGAGGTCGCTCTCGCGAAACTTCAGAATCTTCTCGGCAGAAAACTTGCCGAGAAGAAGCTCTACCGGGAGTTTACGATAGAAGTTTCCGATATCTTGAGAGGATATATCGAGGACAGGTTTGGTCTGAAGGCGCCAGAGAGAACAACGGAGGAATTTCTTGCCGAAGCCGGAAGCGCGCTTGAGGTAGATAAAGAAAAGAAGGAGATGATTAAGCAGTTTCTTTTTCACTGCGATATGGTCAAATTCGCCCTTCTTCAGCCAACGCAGGAGGATGTGCGGAAGACCTTCGATTTTTGCAGGGATTTTATAGACGCCACAAAGATCAAAGAGGAGGTGAAACGGGAAGCCGCTTAGAGGGCTGCCTTACGCGATGAGATTTCTTTCTCCATGGGTTTTTCTTCTTCTGCTGATTATTCCGATCTATCTCTTTGTCAGAATAAGATATAGAAGGACACCGAGCATAGGGTTTCCATCCCTTGCCAATATTAGAAAGGCCGGCATATCCTTAAGACAGAGACTTTCTTTTATACCGGTATTTTTAAGAATCGCCTCTCTTATTTTGTTGATAATCGCTCTTGCCAGGCCTCAGATGGGTAGAGAGAAGATAAAGGATGTTACAAAAGGGGTGGCGATTGAGATGGTTATAGACCGTTCAGGCAGTATGGGCGCGGAGATGGAATACAGGGGGAGCAGGTTAAACAGACTGGAAGTTGTAAAGAGAGTATTCCGGGAATTTCTTATGGGTAACGGCAAAAATCTCAAAGGAAGAGCAAGCGACCTTGCGGGAATGGTCTCCTTTGCCAGGTACGCTGATACAATGGCTCCCCTGACACTTGGCCATGGAGCTCTCTTAAGATTTTTAGATACTGTTGATATTGTTAAGGAAAGAAGCCAGGACGGCACTGCTATCGGAGACGCCGTTGCTCTCGCGGCGGCGAGGCTTAAAACGGCTGAAGAGAATATGTCTTCCGGGGGTGATGCGGAAGAGAAGGAATATAATATAAAAAGTAAAATCATCATTCTTCTTACCGATGGACAGAATAATTTTGGAAAGAGAACACCGGTTGAAGCCGCAGACCTCGCCGCCAAATGGGGAATAAAGATCTACGCTATAGGTGTCGGCGGTGAAGGAGTTAATACAGTAAAAACACTTTTCGGAAGTTTTAAGATTCCTCAGAGCAGCCGGGTTGATATGAGCACCTTGGAGCAGATGGCGGAAAGAACAGGAGGCCTGTCCAGGCAGGCTGAGGATGAAGAATCATTAAGAAAAATATACGGCGAAATAGACAGATTGGAAAAGAGTGAAATAGAATCTGTCCGTTATGTGGATTACAGAGAATTGTTTGTGCCTTTTACAGTCGCGGCGCTGCTTCTTATTCTTCTTGAAAGAGCGCTGGCATGTACTATTTTCAGGAGGATACCCTGATAAATTATGCATATTGATAATGTAAAGATGCTGTCTTTTCTTTGGCTGGCTGTTCTTCCCGTTCTGTTCTACCTATGGGCAAGGTACAGACGGAAGAGAGCGCTTCAGCTGTTTATAGAAGCCGATCTTCTCGGCAGAATAGGTATGACTGTTATTCCGTCGAGGAGAGTGTGGAAATTACTGCTTGTAGTGTTGAGCTTGGCATTGATTGTCTTTTCTCTCTCCCGTCCGGCGTGGAATCCCAAGCCGCAGACAGTTGAAAGAAGGGGCAGAGATATTGTGTTTGTACTCGATGTTTCAAAGAGTATGCTGGCGGAGGACCTCGCTCCCAACAGACTCCGCCGCGCCAAGTTTGCCATTGAGGATATGCTCAAATCCCTTAAAGGGGACCGGGTGGCCCTTGTTGTATTCGCGGGATCAGCGGTTCTTAAGTGTCCGTTGACCCTCGATTACGGTTTTTTCAGGCTCATGTTGGAGAGGATAGATGTAAACAGTATTTCCCGGGGCGGAACTATGATAGGGGATGCCGTTAGAAAGGCGCTTGAAGACGGATTTGACGACCAGGAGAAAAAATACAAAGATATCCTTTTGATTACCGACGGGGAGGACCACGATTCGTTCCCGGTCCAGGCGGCCCAAGAAGCCTCTCAACGAGGAGTGCGTATTATAGCAATCGGGCTTGGTGATGAAAATCAGGGAAAGAGAATACCCGTTACAGATAAAGACGGACAAAAAACCTTTCTTAAATATAAGGGAAGAGAGGTTTGGAGCAGGCTTGACGCTGCAACTTTGAGGAAAATGGCCAATGCCACCGATGGCGGTAAATATCTGAACGTGGCCACCGGTAATATTGATCTGGGGATGGTTTACAGGAAATTAATTTCCGGTGAAGAAAAACGCAAAATGGAATCAAAGACAATCAAGTTGTATGAAGAAAAATTCCAGATATTTATAGCACTGGCGATAGCCCTTCTTATAATTGAAATGTTTGTTACGGAACGCAAGAGAGTGAAAGAATGAAACCCCGCAAGCTTTTAATAATATTCTGCATAGCGTCGTTGGTTCTGGTGATCTCAACCGCCTTTTCAGAATTGACTGCCGATACATCAGGCGATCTGGTATCAAAGGGGAACGATAGTTTCCGGCAGGGAGATTATAAAAGCGCCGCCGAGTATTATCAGAAGGCTTCGGTGAAAAAACCCGAATCACCCGTTATTCTTTTTAATATCGGAGCGGCGCTCTACAAAGAGGGTAATTTTAAAGAAGCCGGGGAATATTTTAAGAAGGCTGCCGGGAAGACGAGAGAACTCAACCTGGAATCCAGAGCGTGGTATAATATGGGGAATTGTTCCTTCAGGGAAGGCCGGAGGCAGACAGACAGTGATTTAGAAAAGGCTCTTGAGCACTACAAGGAAAGCGTCAGGCTCTACGGGACGGCACTTGAGAAAGACAGTACCGTAACTGACGCCGCCCTGAATATGGAAGTGGCAAGAATTGTGATAAAGGACCTTCTTGATCGTATAAAAGAGCAGGAAGAAAAGAAAAAGAAGCAGCAGAAAAAGATGAGAGAAATTGTAGATTCTCTGGTCTCTCTTGCCGGCCGGCAGGATAAAGCGCTTCAGCGGGACCGGGAGCTGGCTTCTGAAAAATCGAAGGGAGTATCGGGCTGGAAGGAAAGAGTAGGCAATCTTGAAAAGAAGCAGAAAAGCATAAAAGAAGGCACGGCCGGAGTTAATGATAAATTAAAAGAAATGTTTGATAAAAAACCGCCCTCTTCTGTTAAACAGGCCCTTTCTCATATTGACTCGTCACTTGCCGGTCAGAAAGATGCCGCTGAAAGACTTTCGGCATTCGAACCGGAAAACGCGTCAGGCGGTCAGAAAGTATCGTCCGAACAGCTGAAGAAAGCCATTGCTGAATTAACCGATAATCAGGATGAAAATCAGCAGAAGAAAGAGCAGCAGGGAAAAGGCGATAAACAGAACAAAAAGAATGACAAACAGAAAAAGCCGCAGCAGAAGAAACAGAAAGAGAAAGAGCCGGCAAAGAAAGAGAATGAAACAGCGAAAGATATCCTGTCTGAAGAAAAGGAAAGCAGAGAAAAGAGGAAACGGCAATCCGGCTCGGGCTACAGGGATGTCGATAAGGACTGGTAGATGGAATGTATTTCTTGATTAATAAAATACGTGAGAATAAAACAGGACAGACTGGGGCCGCGGCTGTATCTTTTGTTATATTTCTTGTCATAATATTTCTTGTTCATACTCCTGCTTTTTCTTCAAATGGAATAATTGCCCGTATGAGGGTGGAATCTAAGAATGTCTATGTCGGCGGAACATTTATTATGCAGATAACAATTATGGGTTCTACTGATGTCGAGCGGCCTGACCTTTCGAATCTCAAAGGGTTTGAAGTGGAATTCGCGGGCGGTTCAAACAACAGCAGCCAGTCTGTTTCGATTGTAAACGGCAATTTCAGCAGAACGGTCAAAAAAGAGTACGTATTTTCATATAGACTGACCCCCTTAGAATCCGGGGTTCTAAGAATCCCCTCCATCGCGGTCGAAGTTGAAGGCAAAGATCTAAAGACTAACGCGTTGACCATTAACGTCAGAGAACCCGAGGAAACAGAAGATTTTAAGCTGAGGCTGAGATTGTCGAGAGAGAGTTGTTTCGTGGGGGAGCCGGTTATCCTTTCTGTCGTATGGTATCTGCGCGAGGATGTAAACAGCTTCAATGTTACGGCGCCTTTATTACAATCCTCCGCGTTTGATATTGAGAAGCCGGAAATGAAACTTGATAAAAGGAAGAAATATTTCAGGGTACCGATCGGAGACAGGGAATTTATTGCCCTTAAGGGTAAGGGGACACTTGAAGGTGAAAGATACGCGACACTTGAATTCGAAATGGCTCTCATCCCTAAGAAACCGGGGGTTTTCAGTATACCCGAATTCATTATCTCGTGTGAGGTTGGCGGCGGATTCGGAAGAGACAATTTCTTTGATGACTTCTTCTCCCGGCATTCAATCAATCGTGAAAGACAGAGGAAATATGTAGTCCCTTCGAACAGCCCCTCGCTCACCGTTAAAGAACTTCCGAAAGAAGGCAGACCTGATGATTTCAGCGGATATGTGGGAGAGTACAAAATCTCCGCCGCGGCAAATCCTACTGTTGTAGATGTAGGAGATCCTATCACATTAAAAATAACCCTTGAAGGATCTGATTTTATGAATAATATCAATTTACCCCCCCTCGGTGAGATAGACGGATTTTCAGATAATTTCAAGATACCTTCAGAGAGAGCGGCAGGTGTTATAGAAGACGGGAAGAAGATATTCACACAGACAATAAGAGCGAAAAGTCATAAAGTGACTCGTGTTCCGCCGGTCAGGATTGTTTCATTTGACACTGCTGAGGAACGGTATATAACGGTTGAATCGAAGCCGATACCTCTTACGGTTAATCCTACAAGAACAGTTACCGCGAGTGATGCTGAGGGCTTAAACCGGGCTCGGGAAGGTTCAGCGCTGGAGCACTGGAGAGATGGTATTGCCTATAATTATAAGGGCGAAGATTTGTTGGTGAGGGCGGACTACGGTTTCAGATCACTAATGTCACACCGGTGGAGTATGCTTCTTCTTGGAGTTCCGCCCGTCCTTTTCGTGATACTTCTGACCGGGAATCTCATGTCAAGGAGAAGAAAGTCAGATCCGATGGCAAGACGGGCGAGGGGGGCGGCTAGAATATTAAAGAAGAAACTCAGCTCTCTCGCGAAGGATGATAATTTGAGCCGTGAAGTTGCCTGCGGCAGGATGTTAGAAGCGTTAAAGGAATATCTGGGAAATAAGCTCCGGCGTGAGGGCTCCGCTCTTACTTCTGGAGAGGTAGAAAAAGAGCTTGAGAGAAGAGGAATAAACGCGGAGCTTATAGAATCGTTAACAGAGATTATCAGGGTATGTGAGCATGGAACATACGCGGGGGTAAATACCGCCGAGGAGAATGATATTCTGATGTTGACAGACAGGGTGGATAAAATAATCTCGAGGCTTGACAAAAAATTATGACATTTTTGGCTAAAAAAATAAGTATTGATATTGGAGATTCCCTGAGCGTGGGAGCGGCGGTTCTTATTCTGGCCGCCGTGGTTATGATTATTCCTTTATCCCCTTGTGCCGCGGAACTTTCCGGCGAAGAGTTGCGGAATGATCTCGAAGCGGCCCAAGAAGCCTTTCAGAACGGTCTTGAGCATGAAGTGTCAAACCCTCTGTCAGCCAGGGATTATTTTAGAAGTTCTATTCTTCATTATAGGAGAATGATAGATGAAGGGGGAGTCAGGAACGGTAAGATATACTATAATATTGGAAACGCCTATTTCAGACTGGATGATCTGGGAAGAGCCATTTTAAATTACAAACGGGCGGCCCTTTATATTCCGAATGATGATAATCTGACGCGGAATCTTAAATACGCCCGGAGCAGAAGAAAGAACAAAATAGAAGAGAAAGAGAGGGAGAGAGTATTTAAAACTCTCTTCTTTCTTCATTATGATCTGCCCTATAGTGTGAGGTTTATTGTTTTTTCCGCTTTTTTCGCCCTGGTATGGCTCGCGGCTTCAGTATACATTTTTATCAGAAGCGGGAAACTTAAAATCGTGATCATTGTCTTTGCAGTCCTCGGCGGGGCATTTTTTGCTTCTCTTATGATTGAAAAAATCAATTTTACCGCGAGTCCCGAGGGTGTTATTATTGTTGACGACACTGTCGCGCGAAAGGGAGACGCGGAGACTTACCAGCCGAGTTTTACTGATCCGCTGAGCGTGGGAACGGAGTTTGAGTTAATAGAAGACAGGGGCAGGTGGTGGCAGATAGAACTTGTAAATGGAGTCAGGTGCTGGATAAAATCTAACGCGGGTGAGACGGTAATAGAATAAGGTCATGTCTTACCGGAAACTTTTTAAGGAAAGAGGTCTAAAATGAAAAGAGGTTTGAGGGTATTAACTGTTTTAACGGTGTTTATATCAGCTTTTGCCGCAGAGGGTTATACAAAAGATACCGGCGAGGGGTTAACTCAAGAGCTGATTCACAAACTCGAAAGTTCGTTAGTGCTTAATCCTCAAACACGAGCTCTTATAAACGCGGTTTCCAACAATGATTTAAAAGAGCTTACATTTAACAGAGAGTTTCACGGCAGGCATGATGATCTTTTTAGTGACAAGATTAAGACAAAGGGGATTACGGATCAGAAAAGCAGCGGAAGATGCTGGCTCTTTGCCGGATTTAACGTGATGCGCCCGGCGGTCATGGAGAAATACAATCTGCCCGAATTTGAGTTTTCAGAGAACTATCTGTTTTTCTTCGACAAACTTGAAAAGGCAAATACCTTCCTGGAAGCTGTAATAGAATCAAGGGGAAAGGATATAGATGACAGGGAGCTACAAACCCTTCTAAAAAACCCGGTTCCGGACGGAGGCTGGTGGAACTATGTGGTAAATTTGACTGAGAAGTACGGAACGGTTCCGAAATCAGTAATGCCGGAAACTAATAATACAAGTAATACGAGAATGATGAACCGGCAGCTTAACAGAATGGCCAGATCTTTCGCCGCTCGGATAAGAGAATCCGCCTCAGAGGGTGTAACTGAGGATGAATTGAGAGAGCAAAAGACGGAGATGCTGAAGAAGGTATACAGACTGCTTGTTTTGAATATGGGAATGCCTCCGGATGAGTTCACGTGGCGGATAGAGGATAAGGATCAAGAGATATTCGAAAAAAACTACACGCCTCTTTCTTTTTACAGAGAAGCTGTTGAGGTGGATTTAAAGGAGTATATATGCCTGCTCGATCATCCCGCGCACGAGTATAACAAACTTTACAGGATACGTTACTGCAGGAATATGTCTGATCTTTCTGATATGGAATTTATCAATCTTAAGATAGGCAGGTTGAAAGAGTTTGCTCTGGACGCGGTGCTCAGCGATGAGCCGGTGTGGTTCGCGGCTGATGTGGGTAAGGCTAACGATACGAAAAACGGCATTCTCGCTACCGGAGCTTATGATGAAACCTCTCTGCTTGGAACGGGGGTGGGGATGACAAAGGCAGAACGCGTGAAATACCGCGAAAGCATTCCCGGTCATGCTATGGTATTTATCGGTGTTGATTTAAATGAAGATGATTCACCGGAGAAATGGCTTGTGGAAAATTCCTGGGGAACGGATACTGGAAACGACGGTCTCTGGACGATGTATGACGAGTGGTTTGATAAATACGTCTATTCGGTAATAGTCAGAAAGAGTCATGTCCCCGGCGATGTCCGTAAGATTCTTGAGACAAAGCCCGAGATCCTCCCGGCCTGGGACCCTATGCGCGGAGCTTTTGATCGATAAGGATTAATTGACATTCCAAATGGAGCTATACAATGAAGAACTGTCCCTTTTGCGGAGAACAGAAGGTTCTTCTCGAAAATGATCTTGCGTACGCTATTTTCGATAAGTATCCAGTTTCTCCCGGGCATATTCTCGTAATTCCTAGGAGGCACCACGAGACCATCTTTGAATCAAACGACGAGGAAATAACATCCATTTTTTCTATCGTCCGGCAAGCAAGGGATTATCTGGCTTCAAAGTACGACCCCGACGGTTATAATATAGGAATTAATATCGGAAGAGCCGCCGGGCAGTCGATAAAACACCTTCATCTGCACGTGATCCCGCGCTACAGAGGCGACAGGCGATTGACCAAAGGAGGTGTGCGAGGCGTAATACCTGACAAGCAATCGTATTGATTTTATTCCTTTCTGCCGGGAATATATGATATATCACGCGGGGAATGTTTAAAAAATAAGCCGGATAAACGAAAAGATGATAAAAACTAACTGGGGGAAAATACAGATAATAGGGGTTGACAACTTGCAGTGGATTTTGATAGAATAATGGTTGTGCAGTGTAAATATAGTTTGATGAATTTGGAATGAGATTCCTAAGGGAGTAAACTTGATGAAGAAAGCACCTAAAGAGAATAATGGTAGGAATTATTCAAAACCTGAAGTAAAAAAGCATGAGAATCTTAAAGATATCACGCTTCTTTCTTTTTCGCCGCCTGAGTCGACATATGATATTGATAAACAATAACTGAACATAATTAATAGTTTAGTTAATAAGATCATTCAGGAAGCAAGTTGTGTTGAGGCTTGTTTTAGCGGGTGATTGCTATCTTAAAACGGGGGGATTTATTTTGTTTAGAATCAGCGATAAAGTTGTCTTCAGAAAGGTTGAAGACAAAATTGTTCTTATAAACCTCGAGACCGGTTATTATTATTCACTTAATGAAATAGGCGGATTTATATTTAACTCTATTCGAGACGGCAGTGACCCTTCAGACATACTGCGTGATATTAAGACAGATTTTGATGTTTCAGAAAGCAAGGCCGAGGACGATTTTAATAATTTCATAGAAGAACTTAAAAGAGAGGCGATTCTTTATTCTGCTTAGAGCGGCCGTAATTTGATGATAGAGAGGTTAATTGCAGTTTCATACTGACATCAGAATAAATAGATTTTCCGTTCGGGTAAAATCCGATGACGAAAGGGTCATCAAGTCTTTATCTGAATGGATAGATTCCGATATTTTAAGAATCCATAGAGATAAAATAATCGATAAAAGAATATTCCCAGAGATCAGATTCCATTCTGATTCTATCCCTGAAGAACTGCCGGAGCCGGATGAGGCGCGTCTAACCGCTTCTTTTGAAGATATAGATTTTTATTCCTATGAAGATTTCACACTTCTGGTGATAGGCGGAAGTTCTATCATAAGGGTCGAAAAAGAAAGTCCTATTGCAACGGGATATGTATCTAAGCGGCATCTGGAGTCGCCCTGGATACTGCGGCACAGGATAGTTTATCTTCCGGTCCTGGAGATCCTCAGAAATGAAGGGGCTTATTATATTCACGCCGGCTGTGTTACAAAGGGTAATAAGTCTGTTCTGCTATGCGGCGGCAGTGGAGGCGGAAAATCGACACTTACTTACGCGCTGAGTCTATCGGGCTTTTCCTATATGTCGGATGACGCCGTATTTATAGAGAATAACGGTGATAAAATAGAACTATTTTCATTTCCGGAGAGGTTGAAGTTAAGCGCGAAAAGCTGTTCCTTCTTCCCCGGGTTTGAAAAATACATCGATATTGCCGGTAAAGCAGAAATTCCGGTCGAAGAAACAGGGATAGAAAACGTTGCCGTGAGCGGCGGTCCCCACGCGCTGATTTTTCCGGAGATATCAAATGCTTCAGAAAGCAGGCTTCTTGATATTTCCAAAGAAGAAGCTTTTCTGCGATTAATTAGACAGAGCATCTCACTTACCTGTAATAAAGGTATCGAAGAGCATCTTGATCTGCTTAAGGAACTGACTGAAAAGTCATTGTGCCGCAGACTTGAGTTTGGAAGAGACTTTTCCCGCCTGCCGGAACTCTTTAGCGACGGTCTTTTTGACCGGTCCTGATATTCAATAATGCTAACAACGTTTGGAAGTGAATATAGTTTTCTAAAAGGGACTGCTGTTTTAGCGGGCAGGCTGGTTTATTATTGTTCCTGTCTGGTCATCTGCCGTTTAGTTTTATTGCATGTTTATAATCTTTTCGGCTTCAGGCTAAAAAAGAGGTTATATGGTTCTTAATAATGACACAATGTGCCGTCTTTACGGGTCTGCCTGAATGCCAGATTGAAACAGATAATACTTACAGGCAGAAAGATCACAATAAAGATAATGAGTGAATACGCTTCGTTGTGAAGCTGAGACAGTGAATGTCCTTTCAGCAGGGCGAGTCTTATTCCCCTTAGCGAATGTGTTATCGGGAGCAGTTGCGCGAGTTTCTGGCACCATTCGGGAAGCACTGTTATGGGGTAGAAAACCCCTCCCAGAAATCGCGATAAATGGTAAAAGAGCCAGTTAACGGGTGTTCCCTTCTTAAAGACAAGTATGAAACTTCCAGAGAGAATTCCAAGAGAACTGAACGCCAGTATTGTAAGCAGCAACATTACAATAGCGGCAAAATAATTCGGATTGCCGAGATTCGATTCAAAGAAAGCAAATCCGAAGATGAGGTATGCTATAACGTGTATCGAAGCGAACAGAAAGTTCCACAGTGTCTGGAATATCAGGATCGTCGTGAATCTGGTTCTTGTTACGAGAACCGCCTCCAGCGTGCCGGTCAGCTGGGCGTTGCGTATAGAGCTGGAAAAGCCCTCCAGTCCGACATTAAGATAGCTCGAAAAAGCTGTTCCAATGAGCACGAACGAGAAATAATTTCCTCCGTATGGCTGCAGCTGAGTCGAAACGGCAGGGTCGATAAGCTTTGCGAGAAAATAATATACGAGAAGACTGAGCCAGATGCTTGACAGCTTGAAAAGGAAATGAAGTTTGTAGCTTATCATAGTGATGAATTCCTTCTTCATCACGGCAAGCGCTTTCCTTAAGATCATTATAGCTCGGGTTCTATTTGATTTCACCGTTTTTCTCCGTTTTATTATTTACCAGAAGGAGATTGAATATCTCTTCGAAGGGCAGTTCTCCGCTGACACCGTGTTTTTTCTCAACAGAAGAACTGATCTCTTCGAGCGTACCTTTGATGATCGCTTTTCCCTTATTCAGTACCAGAATTCTCTGACAGAGATTCTTGATGTCACTGACTCGGTTTGTGGTGATAATTATTGTTTTGTTTTCATCTTTAGCAAAGCTTTTGATTAGTGATCTGAGTTTAAACGCCGAGCCGGGGTCCAGCCCCCTTGTAGGTTCGTCCATAAAGATAACATCGGGGTCGGCGAGGAGAGAACGCGCTATGGCCATTTTTTGTTTCATGCCCGATGAATAATTAAGAAAACGCTTATCTGAGGAATCCTGGAGTTCGAAACGCTCAAAGAGTTCACTTATTCTCCGCTTTGCCGTGTCGGGTGGTACTTCCAGAAGCTCCGCGAAAAAGTTTAAGTTCTGCCTGCCCGTCAATCTCCAGAAGAAGCTTCTCTCTTCGCTGAGGCAATAGCCGATCTTTTCCAGGACTTCTCTTCTTTCCTTTGCTACATCGTGGCCGTATACAAACGCCTTTCCTTTTGTTGGAGTAGTAAGGGTACACATGATTTTTACAGTAGTGGTTTTGCCCGCTCCGTTAGGTCCTATAATCCCGAATATCTCGCCCTCTCTAACCGAAAATCCGATATTATCCAGTATGAGTTTTTTCTCGCGGGTGAATTGAAATTTAAAAATCGATTTTATAGGAAGGGGTACTGGGTAATATTTTGTTATATTTTCACATCTTACAATAATTTTGCCGGTCTTCGAATTGTTTGAAAAGTCAGACATATTATTTACGTTTCTCTTTCCCAGCGGGCCGGCTGCTAATCTTGGTTCATATCAATTTGAGAGTCTAATCTTTTTTCGCTGAAAATTCCACCTTGAACAATAAAACCGAGAAGACCGGAGAATGTCAACACTTTAAACAGAAGGTATAATTTTTTGATGAATGCGCCCGATTTGCTTTTCTTCTTATGTAAAAATGAGTAATAAAAACTTTCGTGAAGCATATTCTGGTCGGGGAATACCAGACGATACAGATATTCTGACCGGTGTTTTATGCCACTTTTAAGAATAAAGGTAATTACAATTTCATGAATGTTTAAAAAAGGGGTCCAATTCCAGAGAAGCCCTCTCGGGTAATATGTAGTTAACGCGAAGTTTTTTAAGAAGCACCCAACTCTAAAATTCTCTGCGAGATCCTCTGGTACAAAGTTACCGAAGAGCGATTCGGAAAGTGTGATCGCAATTTTAAGTTCTTTTTCTGTTTCGCATTTACCCGCCCAGCTTAACGCGTAATTTAACCCATTTCTATCGAGCAGGAGTGTTAACTTTTTTATTTCAACAAGGTTTCTTAAGTTTAGAAATGACAGATAAGACAGGTGAACGCTCATATGCCATAATGTGTGTTCAAGACAGAGGGTTTTGATCTTATGACCGAGAACTTTTATAGAAACAGCTTTTTCTTTCAGGGTATCTATGTCCATAGTACTTCTTCTTTTTGGATCCAGAAGGGACCAGTGAAGTTCTATTACACTGTCCATCTGTTTGCCTCTGGTAAAGATTAAATGGAAATGATATTTTTTATATTCCCCGATAGATTTTACACCCGAATAAATCCTGTACCCTCTTTGCTCAAGAATTTCCGTTGCTTTGTCGATTTCTTCGGGATCTACAAGGATATCTGTATCCCGGGAAACCCTTATTCCGGGATCGCTGTAAAGCAACTTTGCCAGCGCGACACCTTTAACTACAACAGGTCTTATGCCATTCCTTTCCATGATTTTCAGTATCTCTACAAGTTCTGTCTCCTTTTTTAAGTATCTTGCCTGAGCGAGAATATATTCTTCTTTAAGTCTCGCAGAGACATTTGCTGGAAGCGAGTCTATCTTTCCGATATCTAAAAAGAAACGGTAGGCTTCAGCGAGACTGTAGTGATATTCAGCCAGTCTGATAAAATATTTCCAGTTGAAATTGCCTTTAATCAAAAAATCAATTTTAGTTATGATCGGATTGACATTTGACGCGGATTCTGTAATAGAACCGGCAATAATCAGAAATACCTTTTCTTCTGGTCTTAAATTCTTCAGTCGTTTTTTCATTCTTAATCAAACTGTGTTTTTTTAAGTTTTCCGTAATCTATATCTGTTCGTTCTGTTCCGTCTTGTGATTCAGTCTCAGGTATTGAAAAGAATAATGAAAACTCTTCTACTTTACCGTCGGGCTCCATGTATGGTTTGCCGTTTAAGGAAAGCCAGCTGTGTCCTGTCAGATTACCGTCTTCCCATTTGACGCCGAAATTTATTATAACGGGCTGACCGTAATAACGCAGGAAACGGAAAAGAAGAAGACTTCTTTTTAAACATGAATATTTAATACCGATCTTAGTTAGGATAAGCTGAATTCTTCTGCATAGATAAATAACTCTCTCCAGCGTCAAAGAATTGTCGGGATAATGTGTTTTGCCGGGAGTTATAATGGATACAAGCTTGTGTATTTTAAATATTTTGATCATAAAGGGTAGAATAAGCATGAATGAAAAAATATGAAGGACTAAAATAGACTCTCTCGAAGAGGATAGTATCGAAGCTATATTTTTTATTCTCATTATTCCTCGTAAACGGTAAATTTACTGGTTTCTGAAGAAATAAAGTGTTCAACCATAATATATGTTATTGATATTTTTTACAAGCACTGGCGGACAAATTTTGGAGTTTCCCCAATTTTTATAACCTATAAGGTAGTCGATGTTTTGTAACAGTATGCGGCTGATTGATATTTTCAAAATCGTTGTCGGTTTCCCCGGCGAGGAAATCGCTGGCTCTGCACCTCGGGCTCGCTCTTTCTGCCCCTTCGGGCCAGAAATCCTTGCCCGCTCGCCCTCCGGAGGGTTTTGAAAATATCAATCAGCCGCCTTAAATAACGTTAATGGACTTATTCCAGTTGTTTTATACGGCAACTAATTCTCAATTCACAGTTTAATGGATTCATTGCTAAATTTTTGGGGAATGTCCTGCTAGCGGGCAAATCAGGTAGTAAATATCATTTGACCGGACACTTCCAGACCGGAAATTCAAAGCTTCGATAAAGCATTTTAGAACATTCTTAAAAGGCAGATTTGTGTAACGTTATTGTTACAATTCTATCAGAATATGATTATTCCGCAACTTGTTAGTAAAACTCATCTTGGCTAAATCATAAACAAATACACTGTAACATTTATGTTACATTTGACTGCGGAAAGTAAATTACTTCGTTTTTTGTTGCTGTGTAAGAGATGTTATAACATCGGGTTATAAAATATATTTACTTTATACCTTACTGGAATGGTTAATGCAATTATAAATGGGAAAATTGAGATAATAGAAATTAATTCCATCAGGGGGCTCCTAATGGTGTGAGTTACTATCCCGCGAAATAACTCAAGTGTAACGCCGACGTGGAGTAGAAGGGGATCCTCCGGACGTAACGTCCGGAGGATTTTTTCTGTCCAATTTGTGATTCGCGTTAAATTTGATTATATTGCCTATTACCTGATGAATAATATTAATTTAAAATAGGGAGGTAATCTAACATGGAACCTTTGACAAAGGAGACCTTCCAGGAAAAGGTCTTTAATTTTACTGAGAACAAAGAGTGGAAGTTTGAAGGGGAGCTCCCATGCGTTATCGATTTTTACGCGGACTGGTGCCAGCCATGCAAGATAGTTACTCCGATATTGGAAGAACTGTCGGAGGAATATGAAGGTAAGATAAATATTTATAAGGTAGACACTCAGGATCAGCAGGAACTGGCGGCAGCGTTTGGAATTCGCAGTATTCCCTCTATATTGTTCTGTCCCAAAGATGGTCAGCCTCAAATGGCAGCCGGGGCATTGCCAAAAGATGCTTTTATAAAGGCATTTAAAGATGTTCTAAATGTAGAATAACAAAACCCGCGACCAAGGAAAAATCACTCTTGATGTGACACTTCTTTTCCATGTGAAACCAGTGAAAACTATGAATTTATACAAGAGTATTCCCGCAACTGATAACTGAGTTGACACTGTCTCGCAAACTGTTTTATAATCCCCCTATTGATTAATCGAGCTGTTATCATTCCTCTTGAAAAGGTGTTTGATCTTGAAAGAGATTGTAAAAAGGATTATGGAAACAGAGCGTGAGCTCAACGGAGATGTTGAAAATGCTCGTAATCGTTCTCAACAGATCGTCAGAGAAGCGGAAAAGAAGAGCCGGGAGACAGTAGAAGAAGCCAAGCGGGAAGCCGCCGCCAGATCTAAGAAGATCATAGATAAGATTAAGAGAGAGGCGGGCGAAGAAAGAACAAAGCAGGTGGAAAGCGTTAAGAAGAACAGCTCTGATCTTATTTCAAAAAAATCAAACGAAATAGAAGAGGTGACCGGCCGGATAGTAGGAATCGTGACGGGTACAGTAAAATAACGATCCTATCTTATTTTTTTCTGGTTTGGAGAAATGTTCATATAAGATGGTTTTTAAACCGATTAACAGATACTCCCTTGTAAATGCCAAGGTAAGAGCCAGGCTCAGCACTCTTCTGCCGGGCGAGGTGATAAAACGCCTCACTGAAAGTGCCGGTGTTGAGGAATTCTACAGTGGGCTGTCCGGCACGATCTACGAGGATGTTTTTTCCAGTCCTGAAATCGCGATTGATCCCAGGATTGCCGAGAAATTATTACTTGAGAAAGAAATAGCTTGGAATCTAGAGCTTATAAGTGATCTAAAGGATGAAGTTAGAGAGCTTGTTTCTCATTTTCTTGAAAAATACGAAATTGAGAATATTAAAAATGTTCTCAGAATCAGGGTCGGAACAGGGGCGGAGGATAATTATCAATATATTCCCGATATCAAACTTCCGAATTCAATTCCGTACGTAGAGTTGATAGAGGCTTCCACTATGGAAGACGCTTTGCTGCTTCTTGAGGGAACTCCCTATTTTTCTCCAGCCTTTGCGGCTTTGGATGATTATAGGGAGAAGAAAACGCTTTTTCCCGTGGAGACTGCTCTGGAGATTGATTATTATCGCAGACTGCGGGATAAGGTCGAAAAACTCGATAGGCGGGACAGGAGAATAGCTCGAAGGCTGATAGGAATCGAGATAGATCAGAAGAATATAGATTGGCTGATTCGCCTTAAATTCTACTACGATATTCCTGCCGCCGATCTGCTTGATTATAATATACCGGGAGGGAGTTCACTCGACAGTTCAAAATTAATCAAAATCTTTAAATCCCAATCTGTCGAGGAGTTGCTCTCCGCGGCTCTTGACCAGTATTTCGGAAAAGCCTCCGAGCTTTTTGCAGGCAAAGTGGGAAAAGGCAAACTCTATATTCTTGAAATAATCCTCTGGAATTACCTGGTAGGTGAGGCGAGGAAAGCTCTTGGAGGATTTCCCTTTACCGTGGGGACGGTTCTGGCTTATTTGATTCTTAAGCGAGCTGAAGTAAGAAATCTTATCACTATATTGAACGGCAAGGTGCTCGGGATGAACAGAGATAATATCGAGGAGCATTTAAGGGTTTTATTTTAAGGCAGTTGTATGTTTACACCAGAAAATATGCATCAGATAAATGTCGTTATCTTTGAGTCGAGGCTCGATGAAGTGGCCAGAGCCATAACGCGTCTGGGTATTCTTCATCTCGTAAGGCTTGATGAAGAAATGCCGTGGACGAGAGAAATCAAGGATTATGACGCTCCAGATAAGAGAGGAGAGATAGGAAGGTTAAGAGATCGTGTTTCAGTGTTGATGAAAGAGCTGGCTGTTGAAAAGGTTCCCTTCGCGCGCGGTGATGAATATATCGAAGAATTCTCTGATAGTAGTCTTGAAGAAATAGCAGGCAGACTTGAAGGGCTTGAATCAGAGTCGGAGGAACTGATAAAAAAGCGTAAAGAACTCGCCGTTCGCCTCAAACAGCTTCAAAGCATTTTCAGCCAATCCGCTCCGCTTCTCCAGTTGGGGATAATGTCGCCTGATGAAAAATACAGATTTTTAACTGTTCGTTACGGCATTGTAAGCCATGACAATATCGAGTACGTAAATGAAGAAATATCCCACCTTGCCGCGGTTGCCATGACTCTTGAAAGAAGAGGGAAAGAAGATGTGATTCTCCTTATCGGGTTGAAGAAGGACAGGCTCAAACTGAAACGGATTCTTCGTGAAGCGGCCTTCAGGGAAATCAAGATACCCTCTGATAAGGATGTCGCTGCCGGCACAGAGGTTATGACTGGAGGGATGCGAGATAAAATAGACGTAATCGAAGAGGAAATAAGCAAGATCAGATCAAAGCTGGAAGAGATTAAAGAGAAGAATGCTTCTTTAATTACACGATATTACCAGCTGCTTAATGTGGGAGAGCTGTTTATAAAGGTGAAGGGGTATATGAAGAAGACAAAAAAGACATATCTCTTCTCCGGTTGGATTCCCAGTTCAAGAAAGGAGTTCGTAAAAAGCGAGATTCTGAAAGCGGCTGGGGGGCAGGCAATAATTGAAGTTATAGCGCCTGAAGAGATTACCGAGGTTGAGGGAGGAAAGGTGAATGTCCCGGTTATGCTTAAACACCCGAATTTTATGAGGCCATTTGGGATGCTTGTTTCAAGCTACGGAATACCGAACTACAAGGTGATAGATCCCACTTTTCTAGTTGCCGTAAGTTTTCTGCTTATGTTCGGTATCATGTTCGGAGATATTGGACATGGGGCAGTGCTCTGTGTTATAGGATGGATTATGGGATTTCGCGGCAGAAAGAAAGATGTAAAGGAAAGGCCGTCGATCCTTGTGGGAAAACTCGCCTTCTATTGCGGGATTTCGTCGATAGTCTTCGGCGTTTTATTCGGAAGTGTTTTCGGACTTGAACAGCTGATTCCCGGGTTATGGCGGAGACCGATGGATAACGTAATCTATTTCTTTAAAATAGCCATCTTCTTCGGAGTTGCCATGATAAGCGGGGGTATTGTGCTTAATATCATAAATGCGGTCCGGAAGAATGATTTCAAAGCTCTATTCTTCGACCATGCCGGTGTTGTAAGCGCGGCAATGTACTGGTGCGGAATTGCAGTCGTTTCCGCCTTTCTGGCGGGCAGGCCTATTCCTGTCAGGCTTCTCGTGATCGGGATAGGGGGACCTCTCGTATTGATCTTCCTCAGAGAGCCGATCTTCGCCGCCCTGGGAAAAAGAAAACCCCGTTTCGAAGAGGGAGTCTTTACATACATAATGGAAACTGTTATTGAGATAATGGAAATTGTTACTGGATATCTCGGCAACACAGTTTCATTTATCCGCGTTGCCGCTTTTTCCCTTGCTCACGCCGGGTTGTTTGTAGCAGTATTCAGTCTTGTGGATATGGTCAAGGGCGGCAGCGGAGGTATTTTTTATTCAGCATTGATACTTATTCTAGGTAATGCTGTAATTATTGCTCTTGAAGGACTTGTGGTCACCATTCAGGCTATTCGTCTGGAATACTACGAATTCTTCAGCAAATTCTTTGTAACCGGGGGAGTTGAATACAAACCGATAGGTTTCGAAGACAGTTCCCTCCGGTCGAGGTGAAAGGAGAAATAAGTGATGTCGTTGCAGGTATTGCGCAGAAGAAGAATGAAAAAATGGATTACTATTTCAGCTGGAGCTGTGTTCGGTCTCGTATGTCTGGTTTTCCTGCTCACACTTACGAGTACGGCAGTGCATGTTTACGGACAATCTCAGGAAGATTCTAATGCCGCGGCGAGGGAGGAATTTACCGATAACAGAGCAAAGATAACTATGTGGGGTTTCGTTGCCGCCGCCTTTTCCACGGCAGTAGGAAGTGTCGGCGCTGGTATAGCCGTTGGCTACGTCGGGTCCGCCGCTCTCGGGGCGATTGGAGAAAAACCGGAATTAGCCGCAAAAGCTTTGATATATGTCGGCCTGGCGGAAGGAATCGCAATTTACGGGCTGATAATCTCTATTATGATTTTAACTAAATTGTAGGTAATGCCGATGAATTAATTTATAAGGATTATATTTGTCTGATAAAAGGACAGGGAATATTAAATGCGTTTCTATGTGATTGGTGATGAAAACACGGTTACCGGATTTAAGCTGGTGGGATTGGAGGGTGAGGTAGTCGATACAGCCGGAGGTGCCCGTGAAGCCCTGGAAAAAGCCTTTTCATCGAGTGATATCGGGATAATTATTATCACTGAAAGAATTGCCTCTACTATCCGCGAGGAGATTGAGGAGTACGCGTACGGGCGGGATTTCCCGCTGATAATGGAAATCCCAGACCGTGAAGGACCTCTCGAAGGCAGGGCGTCTATAAGAGAGATGGTAAATGCCGCTGTCGGGATAAAGATGTAATTTCGTTGCTTTGAATATAAAAGGGAGAAAAGGCCTTGGTTGATAATCAGTCAGTCGATGAGATTTGCAGCCGCATCAGAAAGGATGGGGAAAGAGAGGTAAATTCCATTCTGGATAAGGCGGAGAAGACCGCCTCTGAAATAATAGAGAAGGCGGAGGAAGAAAAGGATAGGATTATAAAGGAAATTATTGCCGAGGCTGAGCAAAAGGGAGAAACTGAACGCAGAAGAGAACTCAGCGGAGTTCAAATAGAGATTAAGAGAGCGAAACTTAAAATCCGTGAAGATGTCATAGCTAACGTCATGGAGAAAGTAAAAGAATCACTTGAAAAGGTTAGAGAAGAAAGCAGCTATCCGGTAATTCTGAAAGATATGATAGTTGAAGGCATAAAAGCTTTAGACGGAAAATCCTTTTTTGTTTTGGTCGACGGGAGGGATTTTCACATTATGAAAAAAGAAGTTATACCCGCTGTTCGCGCGGAGCTTAAAGGGGAACTGGAGAATGTGGAGATAAGAGAACTCGAAGAAGATTCTCTCGGTGGAGTTAAGGTCGGAGTGCCCGGCGGGAATGTGGTTTATGATAACAGATTCGAGGCAAGAATGTACAGATTGCGCGATGATATCAGAAATATGATATTCGAGAATATTTTCCGCTCTGAAGGAGGTGAGGGTTAAGGGGTGCTTGAGATAATTGGAAATGTGGATAAAGTTATAGGTCCCGTGGTTCAGGCGAGGAATATAACAAACGCCAAAATGCTGGACCTTGTGGAGGTAGGCGAAAATCATCTCGTAGGAGAGATCGTAAAACTGCGGGGAGAGAGAGCCTCGATACAGGTGTATGAAGATACAACAAGCCTTGTGCCCGGAGCGGATATCTACAGTTCCGGCGCGCCTCTTTCCGTTGAACTCGGACCGGGTTTGATCGGAACGATTTACGATGGGATTCAGAGGCCTCTTGAAGTAATCCGCGATTCTTCCGGTAAGTATATTCAGAAAGGGATTCATGTTTCATCCCTGGATCATGAAAAGAAATGGAAGTATGAGCCGGTGGTTGAAACCGGGGATGAAGTTAATGCAGGGGATATAATAGGTAAAATTCAGGAAACCAGACTCATAGAACACAGGGTCCTCGTTCCTCCGGGAATCGGAGGAGAGGTTACCTGGGCCGCGGGCCCCGGAGAGTATAATGTTACGGAAACTGTTCTGAAGTTGAAAGAGCCGGGAGGCGGGGTCAGAGAGATCAATTTTAACCATAACTGGCCCGTACGGCAGCCGCGCCCGCTAAAGGAAAAACTGGCTATTTCCAAACCTCTTATTACGGGGCAGAGGGTTATTGACACACTCTTCCCTGTTGCCAAGGGCGGAACCGTTGTGATTCCCGGAGGGTTTGGAACGGGGAAGACGATGACCCAGCACGCTCTGGCAAAATGGAGCGACGCTGATATTATTGTGTATATAGGCTGCGGAGAACGGGGAAATGAAATGACTGATGTCCTTCAGGAATTTCCTAAGCTGATAGATCCCAGGACTAAACGCCCCATCATGGAGAGAACTATACTGATAGCTAATACTTCGAATATGCCTGTAGCCGCGCGGGAGGCATCTATCTATACGGGAATTACAATTGCCGAGTACTATAGGGATCAGGGGTATCATGTGGCAATTATGGCCGATTCCACCTCTCGCTGGGCCGAGGCGCTGAGAGAACTTTCCGGGCGTATGGAAGAAATGCCCGCTGATGAAGGGTATCCGGCGTATTTACCGACGAGGCTTGCCGAGTTTTATGAAAGAGCCGGGGTTGTTTCAACACATTCGGGTTCCGAGGGCTCGATCAGTATTGTAGGATCTGTTTCGCCTCCCGGCGGAGACTTCTCCGAACCTGTCACACAGCACACAAAAAGATTTGTCAGATGTTTCTGGGCCCTCGACCGCCAGCTCGCTAACGCGCGTCATTATCCTGCTATCTCATGGCTGGACAGCTACAGTGAGTATGTCGATGAGATAAGCGGCTGGTGGCAGGATAAATCAGGCGGCCGTTGGATAGAGCTTAGGCGCAGGATTATGGACCTTCTTCAACAGGAAGGTAAACTGCAGCAGGTTGTAAAATTGGTCGGTCCGGACGTTCTTCCAGATACCAAGAGGATTGTTCTTGAAACATGCGTGATGTTTCGAAACGCCTTTTTACAGCAGAACAGCTTTGACAAGGTCGATATGTACTGCACACCTGAAAAACAGATCAAGATGCTGCAGATTATTCTTGATTTTTATGAGTTGGGACTGGAGAACATCGAAAGGGGAGCCAATATACATCAGATCAAGAAATTGAAAGTTGTTTCTCTGATCAACAGGATCAAGTTTACCGTCTCAAATGATGATATTGATAAAATAGACGAAATAAGAGATGAATTAACGCGCTCTATGAAAGAAATTGAAGATATGTTTGAGTAAGAAACGGTGAGTTTATGACTGAAAAGAAAATCGTGAGCGGAAGGGAATATATAGGCATCGAGGAGGTTTCAGGGCCTCTCGTTATGGTAAAAGGGATTCATAACATTGGGTATAATGAACTCGCGGAGGTGATAGATCCTGACGGGAATGTCAGGCTCGGGATGATACTCGAAACCAGTGAAGGCGCCGCTGTCATACAGGTTTTTGAAGGTACATCCGGGCTTTCCATACCCGAAACTAGAGTGCGTTTCCGGGGCGAGCCTTTAAAGTTCGGAGTAAGCGGCGAGATACTGGGCAGGGTTTTTAACGGTCTCGGGCAGCCCATAGATGACGGGCCGCCGCCCAAAGAGGATATGAGAATGGATGTTAACGGTCTTCCGATTAATCCAACGGCCAGAGAATATCCCCGGAAATTTATTCAAACAGGTATTTCCGCGATAGACGGAATGAATACACTCGTACGGGGGCAGAAACTGCCCGTTTTTTCAGGTTCCGGACTTCCCCATAACAAAATAGTGGCTCAGATAACCAGGCAGGCGAAGATAATCGGCGAGGAAGCCCAGTTTGCCGTAGTCTTCGCGGCGATGGGAATAAAACACGATGTGGCCAGTTATTTTATAAAGAACTTCGAGGAATCGGGAGTTCTAGAGAAGGTTGTCCTTTTTCTGAATCTGGCGGATGACCCGTCTGTCGAAAGGCTGGTTACTCCCCGGACAGCACTCACGGCGGCGGAATTTCTGGCTTTTCAGATGAATATGCATGTGCTTGTGATACTGACCGACATGACGAATTACTGTGAGTCGCTTAGAGAAATTTCCACGATACGCGAGGAAATACCCAGCAGAAAGGGATATCCGGGATATCTTTACAGCGACCTTTCTAGTATTTATGAACGCGCTGGAATGATCAAGGGTGTCGAGGGCTCAATAACACAGATGCCCATTCTTACGATGCCGAATGATGATATTTCGCACCCCGTTCCCGATCTGTCAGGTTATATCACCGAAGGTCAGATAGTTCTCGAGAGGGAGCTGGACCACAGGAATATTTATCCGCCTATAGCCGGGCTGCCTTCACTTTCACGTCTTATGAAGGACGGGATAGGTGAAGGAATGACAAGGGAGGATCACGCTCACGTCGCGAGCCAGCTATTCGCCGCGTATTCACACGTGAAGGATGTCAGAGCTCTTGCCGCTGTTATCGGCGATGAGGAGCTTACGCCGCTCGACAAAATATATCTTGATTTTGGAGAAAGATTTGAGCGTGAATTTCTGTCTCAGGGTGAGTATGAGAACAGGGATATTACTAAAACTCTTGAGATAGGATGGGAAATAATCTCCTCTCTTCCAAAGGAAGAACTCTACAGAATTTCAGAAGAGGAGATAAATAAGTATTACGGCAAGGAATAATCAGGCCGTTGACAGTTATTTATAGCGGAGAAGTGATAAAATGGCAAAATATGAGATTGCGCCTACGAAAAGCAATATGATGAAGATTAAGCGTGAACTCGGCTTTGCCCAAGAGGGATGGGAACTCCTCGATCAGAAGAGACAGATTCTTGTAGTTGAACTTATGGGACTTATCGACCGTGCCGTGGAAGCACAGCGTGAAACGGAAAAGAGACTGAGCGAGGCGTTCGAAGCCCTTGATCAGTTAACTCTCCGAATGGGAAGAAGGGAAATAAGCCTCACGGCTCCCGCGGTGAATATCAAATCTGACATTTCTTTCTCGCAGAGAAGAGTTATGGGGGTTTCTCTGCCGAAAGTAAAAGTCAACTTCAGGGATAATCCTCCTTACTTCGCGGCCCCGGAGAGCAGTATCTGGATAGATGAAACGATAAAGAGGTTTCGCGAGGTGCTTCATCTTCTCGGCGATCTGGCTGAAGCGAGGATTTCACTTATGAGACTTTCCCGTGAAGTGTCAAAGACTATCAGGCGCGTGAATGCTCTGGAAAAAATATTTATTCCCGATTATAAAGAAACACTCGGATATATTGAAATGGCTCTGGAAGAATCAGAAAGGGAAGCGTTCTTTGTCCTCAAGCTGGTCAAAGACCGTATTTCCCGCAGAAAAGGGGAAATCAATGGATAGTGTAAATCCCTTAGGTAATATTCTTCTCTACATCGACGGAAGTGAGTCTTCTGTCCTGGCCGCGCGTATGGCTATCACAATGGCCAAGGTGTACGGTAGCAATCTGCGGGTGATTTATGTTGTTAATGAAAAACTCCTGAACGAACTTCTCAAAGCGAAGGTTTTTGTTGAAGTGGAGAAGATGGATTACGAAAGGGATATAGAGAATGACGGGAAAAGATATTTGAACTATGTCAAGAAACTCGCCGAGGGTAAGGGAGTGCATTTAGAAACCGTTCTTCGTAAAGGTGTTGTTTATGAAGAAGTATCGAAAGAAGTGGAAGAACACGAAGCGGATCTTGTTATTCAGGGTGAACTCGGCGAGGTGCAGAGTCTCAAGGATTCTTTCTATGAAGAGGGAGAACGCATATTGCGCAAGGTTTCCTGTCCGGTGATGGTGGTAAGGGGAGAGGATAAAATCGAGGCTATCTTTGGAAACCTATAGTTTAATTTTTACTCCGAGGAGCTGTTCCTTGCGTTCAACACTCGAATTAATTAAGTTTGTCTAAAGTAAACCCAGACTCGGGGAAGATCTTCAAAGGCAGGTTATGAGATGAGATTAACAGATTACATCAAACCGGAGAGTATTGCCACCGATCTTATAGCTGAGGATAAGGAAGAAGTTATAGAAGAGCTAGTTGAGAAACTTTCCGAGAATACTGATTGCTGCGATATGGACAAGGTTTATCAGGCTGTAATGGATCGAGAAAAGAATGGGAGCACCGGTCTGGAAAAGGGAGTTGCTATTCCTCACGCTAAATGTGATGATATAGACAGATTGAGGATTGTGGTAGGTATTTCCGAGAAAGGTATTGATTTTGATTCCCAGGACGGAAAGCTGTCACATATTTTCTTCCTTATGATTGCTCCTTCTTCAGAAGCGGGCCCGCACGTTCAGGCTATCGCCAGAATTGTCAAGATGATCAGCATAGAGGGTGTTAGTGAAAGACTTATTAAAGCTGGGAATGCTGAAAAACTACTTGAAATTATAAGTTACGTTGAGAATGGCGGTTAGCAGTTTTTCTATTAATATTATTCTATGGAAAATCTTAAGTCGAAGAAGTTGATCGGATATTACGGGTTCCCCAGGCCCTCTGTGCTTGGATCAGTAAGAGAGCGTTTTGGATACAATCTGGAGCTTGTAGATCTCGACATCGCCCACGAAGCTCCCGATTCGAGGGTTGTTCAAACCACTACCTGTCGGATTATAGCAAATATCATAGATAACGCGATCGAATATTCAGAGAGACTGGCAGCTATAGTGGCGGACGTGGGAGAGGGAAAATGTGACAGGGGCAGATATGCTGCCCTTATTTTGAAAGAGATGGGGTTCAATGTCATTGAATCGCGTTTTCCCCCGGAGGAATTTGAAAACAGACCTCTTGTCTATTCAACCGGCGGGGGTTCTCTTGCCGAGAGGATAGATGCGATAATGGAGACTGTTATACGGCCACGCGATTCCGCCGGTGCCGCGCGCAAGTGTGAACCCACCCACGGTTTCTGGGGGGTTCCTCCCAGCGATTTCAGGATCCTGGATATTTTCCCGCAAACAACGCATATATACGGTTGGACGAGGTGTGTCGAGGCGGGAAGACCGGGTGATCTGCAGTTGGAATATTTCGTTGATGAAAATGTTCCCACGGTGTTTTTTACTCAGAGTTTTTGTGCTAAGCAGGATATGGCCCATTATCTCGCTGAGAAGCATGACGGGCTTTTTGTCGACTGCCATCGTAATGTCAACGATTCGATACTTTCAAAGGTCGAAGCTTTTATCAAGCTGTCTTAGTTAAATGTGAAGGAGACGCTGTCTTCATTGATACAGACGGAGAAGAAATTGAAACTCGCCGATTGCGGTAGCACATGGACTAAAATACTGGATGTAGAATCGGATTTCCTTGAGATCATAACAACTCGCGAGCTGGTTCGAAAAGACCTGCCGCTTTTCGACATTGCAACGGGACACAGCGCTAAAAAGCGTTGTGCTAAGTTCAAGAATGAATTGCTGGCACTGGCTGAAGGCGCCCTTTCTCTTGTTGACAAGGAGGATTTTTCGATTGTTGATGTTGGCGGAAGGGATGTTAAATTCATCCGGTTCAAAGGGAGAAAGGTTAAGAAGATTGACTGGAATCTTGCCTGCGGCGCTACGACCGGCGCTACAATCGAACTTCTAACGAATTATTACCAGATTGATTACCCGTCACTTGAGCCGGTCGATACATGGATAAATGTAACTTGCGGTGTTTTCGGTATGGAAAGGGTCTTAGAGTCCGTTTCAAAGGGAAAATCACCGCAAAGGAGTGTGGCTGAATTTATACACGGCATGGTCCGCAACGTTTTTGATTTCACGCAGAGACCTTCCGAAATATACCTGTCGGGCGGTTTCTGCGGCAACAGGTGTTTTCTGGACTCAATGGCGAGATATAGCAAAGTTATACCTCTGGGAAGAGCTGTTCTAATCGAAGGGCTTAAAGAGGAAACTGCGGGATAGTAATCAGCGGAAGAAGGAGATTATGAAATATCTGAAGCGCAATAATACTCTATCGGAAAGCAGGCGGAACAATTTATTTCAGGCGAAAACCGCGACTCTTTTTTTTGTCATTCTCCTGGTTCTTTCGTCCTTCTCATGCCGAAGACTGAAGTTTTCTTCTATAGATTTTCAGGAAAGAAAGCAGAAGCCGGGAGCGGGAATTGAGCTGTCAGCTCAATTCCTTTCCGACCCCGAAGAAATAAACCAGCTTTTTCACACCTTTCTGCCGGATTCAGGGGTCATCCCCGTTCAGGTAGGTCTGCGTAATAATGACACATTGCCGATTATAGTTAATGGATATTCCACAACCGGATTATGGGATAAGGTTGGCGGGATATCCCTTGTGTTAAAAGGCGAAGAATTTCTGCCTCTCGGGCCTGTTCAAGTTATGAAAAGGATGATTGGCGATAGAGCGGTCGAGTACAGGCCGAAAGGTCCCGGAGCATTCGTTAAGGGTTCTATTTTGCCGCCTCTGGGCATCTATTACGCGTATGACGAAGCAACGACCGGGAGACTCTTCAGAGGGCTCGCTGACAATTCTCTTTACGGGATAAATAGTCTGTTCTTCTTTGAGCCCATCGTTCTCGAGCCGGGTGATCAAAAAACGGGATATCTTTATTTCCCTATCTCTACCCTTCTCTCCCCTTATGAAGTTACCACGATTGAGGTAAAGGGGAAAGAGGATGAAATACGTAAAGTGACAAAATTAAAGGATGATTATTCGACTCCTTTTTCAGTAAAAGTAAAGGCAGTTTCCGCTGATTCTGATTTTGCCTTAAGGGGTTTGGGCCGGGATGGACTTTCTTTTTATGATATCTGCTTTGATTCGCGGAAATTATCGAATACAGAGAAGATCCGGGCATTCCTTCTTAATAAGGATAAGGAAGACAGCGGGAAAAGCAATCTCGTGTTTGTGGAATTTCCGCGTCCCCTTCGAAAGCCGCTTCAGCCGGAGAATAAAATAAAGTTAGATGATATCAACGCTATGGCTGAAATAGCAGACGTTGTAACGGAGAATGGCTTCGCCGCCTGCGGAGTGAACTTCACGCGCAAGTCCAGAGTTTATTTTTCCGCTTTCGACGGCGGCGGCGGGCCTCGCCGCTGGCAAAGTGATCTCGAAAGTAGTATTCTAAGGCTCGCCTTTGCCGATGACGGCGTTCTTGCCGTTTGTGATAATGGTTATTGTTATTATCTTTCCAGAGAAGACGGAGAAATTGATAAAAGATACGTAAAATTCAACGCTGACCTAGATGACATTTTCTGTTATTCAGACAGAATGTGCGTGTTCGGTAATAATAAACTGAAAGTATTATCAATAGACGGAAAACATCTTTTTGAAGAGATAGGCACATTTGACATCGGAGATGCCGACAGAAAAGTGGTCGGGAATATAAGTAACAAGGCCGTTCTTATTTACCACTCTAATGATACACCGGGAGACACGCTCGTTTTGATAGATCCGGAAGAAGGACGAGAAATCGCAAGAGAATCTATTCCCGGGAAAATAGCCGCCGCGAGCTGCGGCGGCGAGATAGCAGTTCAGCTTGAGTCCGGAGTTATTCTTCAATACTCATTTACGCGGGGCAGCCTTCTTCTGAATGAGAGTTCGTTACTTTTTCCCCGGGCGGATGAAATAGTGGAGGCGGGCGGGGTGATCCTCGCGGCGAGAGAGGAAGGCAGAATCGGTTTATTTGATATTAAGGACAGGCTGTTCTCGCCCCCTAATTTCAGACGTGAAACACCGGTAGTTTTCTCTCCGGCCAGGGAAAAGCGAGGAGCCGATGACAAGTAGCTGTTTTCTTCCGGATTAATCGGGTTTTTAAGTTGAAAGGCACCTTAAATGGAGAAAAGCAGAACAGATGTAGAACGGGTTCTGGCGACATTTTCAACGCACATGGAGCAGAAACATTCGACGCCTGATAAATTTATTGAGAATATCGAAGGGCTTCTTGATTTGAAGAGAAAAAGAGAGGGGGAGGATTACCTGCGGTCTCTCGAGAAGAATGTTGTGTATTTGCATTATTTCGTGGAAGAGGCAAAAGCGGTTCTGGAATTGATGCTGCGGAGAGTTAACGACGACGAGAAATTTATCCGGGTTGATCCCGGTTTGACTCTTTCTGAAATAGAGGAAAGGGTAAGGGAAGAAATCACAAACGAAAAAAAGGAAATTTCACAAATAGAGCGTTTCTCTGAAATATTAAAGAAGGAAAGCGGCGCGGGGAAGAGTTATGCTGAAAGACTTGAATTTAATTATTCATATCTTATGGCGGCAAGGAGTTTTACAGTAGATTTTATAAATATTATTTACGCACTTCAAAAGGATTATTATGTTGAGGGAATAAATTCTTCAACCCGTGAGAATATATTACGCTATATCGATATGACAGCCAATTATTATATTGGTAACGTAAGGGTTGAAAATGGGGGACAGTAAATTTCAAGTCTGATTATAGGGAAGAATTTATGGGGAGTTAAAAAGTAAGAAAAGAAGAAAGCTTATTCTTGAAAAAGAGAATCAAAAGAAGTATTTTCATTAAGGTCGGAGAGATTAAGGAATAATATCCGGAAGGTGTATTAATATTCATTGAAGGGAGAAAGAATTGTATAGTCAAAGTATGGTTATGACGAGCCCCGGACTTTCAGACAAAGCCGGACTCGCTGTCAATCGCGCGGGTAAGATATTGGCTTTTACTCTTTTTGCAGCTGTCGGGGCGCAGTTTGCTGTTCGCCTTCCCTTTACACCTGTGCCGGTTACCATGCAGACGCTTTTTGTAGTTATGGCCGGAGTCGTGCTCGGCCCGCGTGATGGCTTCTACGCCATGCTTTCATACCTTGCCCTGGGTATTTCAGGGGCGCCTGTCTTTGCCGGGCTTACTTTCGGTCCGGCCGTTTTGTTCGGACCCACGGGGGGTTATCTGATGGCGTTTCCCGCCGCGGCCTTCCTGGCCGGATATCTGCCTGAGATTGCCGGAGGAAATACGGCGGCGAGGGCTTTAGGTATTATTTCAGGTTTGGCGCTCATACTGCTCTCAGGAGCTGCTTATCTCTGTCTTATAACCGGCTTATCCATTGCTGATGCTCTCATGCTGGCTGTTATTCCGTTTATTATTGCTGAAATCGCCAAATTTCTGGCAGCTGTCTTTATAGCCGGCAGGATATAATAAAGGGATAATAAATACATAGATGATCTATTTCCGCCGGAACTCCTTGCTTGAGCGGATCTTAATCCGGAGTCCTTTCCGCCTCGACAGAGTCTTTTTCTTTCAGGACGAAACTGGCTGTTACAGCCACAACAGACGCGACGGCGAATGTCATAAACCTCGAGGTTATAACCTCTTCCATTCCCGTGCTTATCCATATAATTGTAAATAACATGCCTGTAACGATTGTAACAAGAGCGGCTCTTCCGTGAAATCTCTTCCAGAATAATGTGAGCAGTATCACAACGGAAAATGTACCGCCTATTCCGGCCCACACGTATCCTACGAGAGTATAAATCAGATTTGACGGTGAGAGATAAGCCGCGGCGAGAGCGATAACCGCGAGAACAGCTGTTGCTATTCTTGAGTGAATAAGCCCTTTTATATCGGTTTTGCCTCTGGCTTTAAGTGCCGGCTTTATTATGTTTTCTGAAAGTTCTGTTGATGAAAGTATAAGGAGTGAATCAGCGGTTGATATCATTGCCGCTATAGCTCCGGTGATAAGAACAGAGGCTATCGCGGGCGGAAAGATCTTGAGCATTACAGCGGGCATTACATATTCCTGATCTTCAAGGCCCGTTGGGCCGAAGAAGCATATCCCCAGCCAGCCGATAGAAAGAGCTCCTAAATAGGCAAGTACAGTCCAGATAATACCCACCGCGCATCCCCGCTTGGCTTGACTGCTATCCTTTATAGCCATAAAGCGCATGCTCAATTGCGGCTGCCCGCCAAGATATCCGAAGAACCATGAAAGTCCGCCCATTATCACTACTCCGGCGGCAAATCCCGAAGCTGCGCCGGTCATAGAGCTGTAATCTGTTCCGGCTTTGGAAAGGGCTATCGGGATGGATTGAGCGAAGAGGTCGGGATTAGAGCTGACGGCGATTATTCCGAAAATGGGGCCTGCAACTAGAGCGGTAATCATCACAATGGCCTGGACAGCGTCAGTATAAACCACGCTCCTGAATCCTCCGTATATCGTATATGGAACTATGATAATAGCTGTTAACAGCATTCCGAGTTTGGGATCTATTTCGAACATAGTATGAAGTGTTTTACCTCCGCCCAGAAATTGCGCGCCGATATAGAAGAAAAAGAAGAAGACGATCGTCAGGCTCGCGACCGCGCGGATTGACTTTTCAGAAGCGCTGTGCTTTCTGGCTATATATCCGACAAATGTGTTAACATCGTACTTTTCGGCTTCATCGCGCAGTCTTACAGCTATAGCAAGCCAGCAGACAATTATCCCAGCTACGCAACCCAGGGCGGTCCATATTCCTGTCAGCCCGGTAGCGTAAGCCAGTCCCGGGAGGCCGAGGAGCGCCCAGGAGGATTCCCCGGTCGCGCGTTCAGAAAGAGCCGCAATCCATCCGGGAAGATTCCTTCCGGCAATAGCGTAGTCCGAGGTGGTTTTTACTTTTCTGCCCTGATACAATCCCCAGAGTATCAGCAGGAGAAGATAACCTATCATCACAAAGAGTATTTGCTGTGTGTTACTTTCCATTGCTTTTCCTCTCCGCCAGGATTTCTTGATTGGATATTCTAAAACAGGATGAGAGGTTATGTCAAACGGAAGAAGAGAAATTGGAGTTCCCCCGATTTTTAACATTCCTTTGTATATCCGGCTATTGGTATTTCAAAACCCTCTCGGAAGACGAGCGGGCATGGTTTTCCCATTTCCTTTAGGGAAATGGGAAAGAGCGAGTCTGAGAGCGGGAGACGCTATTTCCTCGCAGGGGAAATAGACGGCGTTTTTGACAATACCAATAGCCGGATAGAAACTAAATGTCAATTCCACTTATCATTATGGGTAATTACTTGATAGTTATGCCATTACTAAAATATTGCCCTGATTTTTGGGGAATGTCCTGGAAGAAGAGAAAGACTTAAAGCTGATAAAAAGTAATCTTTGTTCCCGTGAAACAGGCCGGGTCTTTGGCAATATTAATGACCGGGTAAAAACGGTCTTTTAATAGCTGTTTCATCTTTTTCCATTCAGCATGGTCTAATTTACTGAGAGGATAAGGTCGAAACGTGTTTTGTCATTGTCAATACAATATGAGCAGCGAAGACCTGTTCTGATCCTCATATGTTTATTGCTCAAAAGAAAGCTTTCCAGAGGCAGTTCTATTCCGAAAGAACGGTATAAGAGTCTTTTCTCGTTGTCTTCTGTGAGTCCGTAGTCAAAGAAAAAACTGCCGTTAATTCTTTTGATGTAGAGGACCTTCCATATTGATAGATTTGTGTTCATAAGGGGGAAGGTGTAGTTGGCGGAAAACCTGTAGAAATTGTCAAGAATCCTCTCGTCACTCTCTATATATCCGCGGGGGAAGAAAACACTATTACTCCATCTGTACGTGTTGCTAAGCTTTTGTTCTTCAAGAGCCCCCTCGAAATGAAAGCTGTCGTGATCGAAAAGCCCCGGCAGAAATATTGTCGACCTTAAATTCAGCTTGTTACCCCGGTAGCTGCTTCCCACAGTGTGATTCAAAGAGACGATCAGGTTCTGCGCGAAGGAAGGATAGATGTCGTGAGGAGACTTCTGCTTTGAACGTGAAAAGAGAATATAATGATAGAGAGATTCAACCGAGTAGTCATAGTTTTCTGAATAATCGTATAATGAACGGTCTGAGATTTCTCTGTGTTCGGCGAATGAGCCGAAGCGAAGATGCCGGTAGTAAGTACCCCGGGACAGGTTCAGAGGAAAATAGACTCCGATTCTCCCTTCCGTTTCTTTCCATGTTCGAAAGTCATCTGAGTGTTCCAGAGGATCCGCTCTCTTTCCGTATTTACCCCCTATGCTGAACACGGGAAAACGGCCGGCGTAATCTAAGTTCAGGCTTATTGAGCCGGCATTCTTTCTGTAGTTATACCTGCACCCCAGAAGGGTTTGTGTTGTAAGCAGTACATCGTTAGAGAGCAGATTGAAAAATATATCTTCATTAGTCGTGTCGATAGATGGAATCAAGCTGTGGAAATTGAATGTGTGAAGAAGCGGATTGTATTTGCTGACCTTGTATTTCCGTTCTTCCGTCCTCTTTTTCTTACCGCCGGTGACAGATTTACTTATCGGTTTAAAGTAGCTTGATCTTCTGATCTTAACTTCATCGAGTGATTTCCATTTCGAAGGAGCCAGAGGGGAACTTACGATTTCATAACCCTTCGGGGTGTAGTCGCTGAAGTAGAGTTCTTTTTGATTCCCAGAAACTTCCGGGAAAAAGGCTCCATATGGTCTGGAAGTAACTTGAAATCTCTCCCCGGACTTAATTTCAACGGCATAGATATTGTTTATCCCCGAGTAGTCCGATTCATAGAGAATGTAACTTCTGTAAAAACAGGGTGATTTAATATGCTCTCCGGCGGTCGGCGGGATTATTGTCTTGATTATCCGCTTTTCGAGGTCGAATATTTTAAGAGAACTGCCTCTGTCTGTAAGATCGGTAAACGCGATTTTGGTTCCGCCGGTCGACCACGCCGGATCGAAAATGAATTCATTGGCGGGGACCCTATAAGATACTTCTGTTTCTCCCGTTAGCGTATCAATGATCTTTAAAAAGCACTTCCTTTCGGGCGTGAATTCAACTCCGGCTATCCGGCTGCCGTCAGCAGATAGAGCGCAGCTGGTGAATTTACCCTTTTGTGTGATCTGCTCTGTCTTTCCTCTGGCTGTATCCATAATAACTATGTCGGAATAGTTTCTGTACCTCCATCTTATATCAGGTGTTACAGTAAGCCAGGACAGCTTTCCTCCACCGGCGGATATTGACCTTTCATTGCTCATGAGAGGACGGTATGAAGAATTGTAGGGAAGCTCTCTTATGAATTTTTCTTTACCTGAAGGTGAAAAACGGACTACAGCGCAGTTATTGTCCGGGTCGGTTTTAATGGAGAGAATTCCGTTTTTAGTATATTGCGGACACAGATAGTGAGTCCACGGCTCCCGGCAGGGAGGACTTATTCTTTTAACCGGAGTGAACGCGAGGTCCGATTGTTGTTCTTCCCACATCACTTTTACTTCATCCATCGTGTCTTTATAGAGCTGCCTGATAGACCTTCCGGTTATATCAGACAGAGATTTATCGAATGTAGGATATATGACGTATTTACCTGTTTCGCCGAGAACTCTGTCCCATACATCCGCGCCGTATTCCCTGCAGGCGCGTGTTGTCATAAGATATCCGAGTTTGTAGGGGTCCGAGAAAATATACGGGTCGTCGTATGAACCGAGATAGTTTTCCTCGTAAGAAAGGCGCTTGCCGGAGAGTTCCTGGGCGCGCAGCCAAAGATCGAAAAAGGGAAGTCTGCCCCGCCCGCCGTTTGTAAAAATAGTTTCGGCAAGCACAGCGTCCCCTTCACTGAACCAGACGGGTATATACAAGAAATCGAAGGTCGCGGTGCCGATATCGCCGAGACCTAGAGACCATAATCTCTTGCCGGGCCCTGAACCCAGTTTTCTGTTTTGTACTATGTGGCGTCCTTCGTGAGATGCGAGAGTCTTGTACCATTCCGTGGCCGGAAAAGATGAAGGTGTGCTGTACCAGTGTGACATCAACGGAGCATAATTTACGTAGCCGTTTGAATCTGTTGACTGATTAATAAGCACTATCGGCACCGAACTGTATTCTGATTTCATTGTGAGATTATGGAGGCGGGCGAAGTGCTCCATCAGATTCGCTACGCGCTGCGCGTCCGCCTCTATCTCCGCTGGAAATATTATCTCAAAGTGTTCTGTCTTTATCTCTTTCCATTCTACTTCCGGCGGGGATTGCCCAAAGCCTCTGTCTGAACAAAAGAGAAGGAAGATCAGTATAATAACCGGAAGAATGGATCTTTTTATTCTTTTATCAGGTATCATGATATGGTTTTCTCTTTAAGCAGATCATTTCTGAAGATAGTAGACGATTTATCGCGTAAATCCAAACAGAATGTTCATTTGAAACTCCATCTGACCATTCTGTAAATGATGATCAGCAATTCTGCTGCCAATGTTCCGCCTTGTTTAATTAAGCGCGGAAGGTTACTCGAGCAAAAATTGAACGATTTTGTACATAAAAACCCCCCGGATGAGTTAACCTCTTGGTATAAAAACAAATTCCTCTATAACAGCATAATTGCTGTAAGGACTTTTAAATCAAAATAACTGGAACGCTCTTGATTGTCTTTTATTAGTATGGTATAAATTTGCTCGGCAGGGGAGAAGATATGGGTTTTGTACGGAAACTGTATAAGAACTTATTTATTTTATTAAAGTTGAATAAGCACCTTACTTAAAAGGAGATATTGAAAAAATATTCAAAGATAATATGTTGACAAGATAATCAAATATTAGTTTATGAGGAAACCGGATATACAATGATGGCGCGGACGCTTCGCGATTTAAAGAATGAATGGAGAATATTTAAATGAGATTTTGATAGCTGGAGGCGCTGTAGCGCCGCGCCATCGGGCTTGACAATCTGTGGCTTAGTTAGTACAATGTAATTACAGGAGGTGACATATATGAAGTCTAAGATTGTCAAGATAGGCAACTCCCAAGGAATAAGGATACCAAAACCTATTATAGAGCAGGTCGGGATAGAGCGGGATATCGAGATCATAGTTGAAGATAATCGCCTTGTTATAAGTCCGGCACAGAGGCCAAGGTCTGATTGGTTAGCGGCATTTCAGAAGATGGCAGAGCGTGGAGACGACAAGCTCCTTGATCTAGGAGAGATATCACCGACAAAATGGGATGAGGAGGAATGGGAGTGGAAGTAAATAGATTTGAGGTTTACCTGGTAAATCTGGATCCAACTGCTGGAAGTGAGATTAAGAAGACACGTCCGTGCTTGATTATTTCGCCCGACGAGATGAATCATAGTATTAGGACAGTTATTGTTGCTCCGCTTACTACAAAGGGCAGACCATATCCTACAAGGGTGTTATGCAAGTTTAAGGGTAAAAGCGGGCAAGTTGTTTTAGATCAAATCCGTACAATTGACAAGGAGAGACTGTTAAAGAAATTGGGGCGTTTAGATAAACGATCAGCATATGCAGTTCTGTCTGTACTTGCTGAGATATTTGCGCCCTAACTGCATAATGCAGCTGACGGTCCGTCCTGTCACGGCTCTGGCAGGGGTTGCGGCAGGCCGGCACCGGCTCGGCTTTTCGGTCAGAGACGCGCCGGGCCATCCCGCAGCTGATGCGAGGGATGTTATATGCAAGACAAACAGCTGGCGATTATGGATTTTGTGTAAAATAGGAGGTTAAAATGTTTCATGGAATGTACGGATACGGCTGGGGATGGATAATAGGCATTATTTTTTTTATAGCTGTAATCTGGATTATTGTAAGAATGGTAAGCCAGAACAATCAGTTACGGGGTAATAACAAAACTCCCCTTGACATTTTAAAGGAAAGATATGCCAAAGGGGAAATAGATAAACAAGAGTTCGAAGAACGAAAAAAAGATTTATAAAAAGGCTATGACATGAAAAATCATTCAGAACATAATCACAATGACCATAAACATCATGAGCATCGCTCTCACGATCATTCCGGCCATCATGCCATGATGATTAAAGATTTCCGAAAGCGGTTTTGGATTTCACTTTTGGTTACCCTGCCAATTTTGATACTTTCTCCCATGATACAGAACATTCTGGGATATATTATCAGTTTTGGTTATTCAGACTATGTGCTTTTTGCGTTATCGGCATTTGTTTATTTCTATGGGGGGTGGCCGTTCCTTACCGGTTTGGTTGTTGAACTGAAAAAGAAACAACCTGGAATGATGACTCTCATTGCCGTTGCCATAACTGTTGCTTTTGGTTACAGCTCAGCCACTACGTTTGGTTTGGAAGGTAAGAAATTCTTCTGGGAACTGGCAACTTTAATCGATATTATGCTCCTGGGGCACTGGATTGAAATGAAATCCGTTATGGGTGCCTCCCTTTCCTTGCAAAAACTAGTGGAGATGATGCCCGACGAAGCGCATTTGGTAAAAGACGGAGATACCAAAGATGTAAAAGTTGGGGAATTAGAAAAAGGTGATTTGGTGTTGGTGCGCCCCGGCGAAAAAATACCGGTGGATGGCATTATTACAGAGGGAGAAAGTTCCGTAAATGAATCAATGGTGACAGGGGAATCAAAACCGGTAAAAAAAGGCAAAGATAAAAAAGTCATTGGCGGAACAATCAACGGAAACGGTTCACTAAAAGTACAAGTACAACAAGTTGGCGAGGAAGCTTATCTGAGCAAGGTCATTGGTATGGTAAGAGAGGCTCAGGAAAAAAAATCAAAAACACAGCACCTTGCTGACAGAATTGCCTTTTGGTTAACCATTACCTCACTCACTGTGGGATTCGGTACACTTACTGTCTGGTTAATTATAGGTAAGCCATTTGTTTTTGCCCTTGAACGTATGGCCAGTGTAATGGTCATCACATGTCCCCATGCATTGGGGCTGGCCGTACCATTAGTCGTGGCTATATCAACATCTGTTTCTGCACAAAAAGGCTTGCTGATTAGAAATCGCACAGCCTTTGAAAATTCCAGAAAAATAAACCTGCTGGTATTCGATAAAACAGGCACCCTTACCAAGGGCAATTTTGTGGTAACCCGTTTCGGTTCATTGGTTAGCAATTATGAAGATAAGGAAATTCTGCGCATTGCAGGTGCACTGGAAGCCAAATCAGAACACCCCCTGGCTGCAGGTATCATGGATAAAATAAAAGATGAAAACATTAAAGTGCCCGATGCGGAAAACTTCACTGCCATCACCGGTAAAGGCATTGAGGCTGATGTTGAAAACAAAAAAGTGAAGGTGGTAAGCCCAAGATACATCAAGGAACAAAACATGGATATACCCGAAAAAGCTTACAAAAGCGAACAGGAAACTGTTGTTTTTCTGATAATTGATGAAGAATTGGCTGGTTTTATTGCCATGGCAGACGAAATTCGGCCGGAATCGTATGAGGCGATAAAAACATTGAAAAACAATGGCCTTAAAGTGTATATGATCACGGGCGACAATGAAAAAGTGGCCAAAAGCGTGAGCGATGAATTGGGGCTTGATGGATATTTTGCCGGAATATTGCCTGACCAGAAGCTTGAAAAAATAAAAGAATTTCAAAAAACCGGAAAGTTTGTTGCCATGACAGGTGACGGCATTAACGATGCCCCCGCACTGGCAACCGCCGATGTGGGCATTGCTGTGGGCTCAGGCACTGATATTGCCGCAGAAACAGCGGATATTATCCTGGTAAACAGCAACCCGAAAGATATTGCTTCGTTGGTAATTTTCGGAAAAGAAACCTACAAAAAAATGATACAGAACTTTGTCTGGGCAACTGGTTATAACGTGATTGCCATTCCGTTAGCCGCTGGAGTTCTGTATAGTAAAGGCATATTAATCAATCCAGCTATGGGTGCGGTATTAATGAGCTTGAGTACGGTTATTGTGGCTATCAATGCACAATTGTTAAAAAGAAAAATGAGCATAAATTAATAAGGGAGTATGTTATGAAGTATTATAAAGTGGACATACGTGCTCCTTTCTTAAAGGTACCCAAACCCAAATGAATCAGCGTCATTGCTTTTTTCTCCTTATTATAGTGGCTGTGTAAAATTTTTATGAATTCCGGCCAAACTACTTCATCTTTTTGCGGGCCATGATACATCCGCGCCGGAAATCGCAAACATTCATCCTTAAACGCCCGCGCCGTTCGAAAAGCCGAAACGAACCGCCGATATACAGCAAAAAGGTATCGTATACGTCCTTAAAATTATCGAGGTCAAGCATGATAAATGCGACATTCTTTTGATTCCTCTCGGCCTGTGCTAAGGCGATATCCGCGCGATCAGAGAAGAGCTTCCGGTTGGGAAGACCAGTCAGGGAATCGTGGTAAGCCATCTGCCGGATCTTCGCCTTAGCTTGCTTGCTTTCGGTAATATCCTGACAAAAACCAATAAATCTGTTATCAGTAATACTCGCCGCAACTAAATTAATCCAAAACTTCTCTCCGTTTTTCTTGCGTACAATATAATCGCTATTTTCATAACCCTCTGTTTTTAAATTTTTAAACAATGCCATTCCTTTATCTAAGAATTCCGGGGCAAGAAAGTCCGGGATGGTTAAATTCAACAGTTCTTCTTTTGTATACCCGGTCATCCGGCACGCTGCCGGGTTAACCTCAAGGTAACGACCTGTATTATCTGCCACAAAAATACCAAGAGGAGCTTTTTCCATGTAAGTTTTGAACTTGGCTTCGCTTTCCCGCAAAGCTTTCTCTACTTTATGGCGCTCTGTGATGTCGCGTACAACCGCATGAACAATCGGTTTGCCATCCAGTTCCATGGCAGTGAGCAGCACATCAGCCGGGAAGGTCTCGCCGGTGTCGTTTCTCTTGTGCATCCACTCAAAGTGAAAGCTGCCCTTTTCCACAGCTGTCGAAATCATCCGGTTGGCCAGCACCTGAGAGTCCGTTCCGTCAGGCTGCTCAACCGGCGACAAATCGGCGGGACTTTTTAATAAGAATTCCTCCCGGGTCCGGCATCCAAAGATCGAAAGGGCCGCTTTGTTGCAGTCGAAAAAGCCATTCTCATCAAGTAACATCACCGCATCGGTGACGGCATTGAACAGCTTTCGGAACTTCTTCTCCGAGTGGGCCAGCGCCTTCTCTGCACGCAAGTACTCTGCTTCAATTGCCTCCAGTTGCCTGATTCTTTCTTCTAAAGCGGTTATCTCTTTTACCTGTTTGTGATGGGTATTTGACTGATCGCTCATGTGCTCCCTCCTTTAAGGGAATTTGTAGAGCTGCGCGACGGGACAGTTTCTTCAGTTTTCTGGTCTATAGATAACCTATCGCCAAAATACCCGGGATTTCATCTGCCGGCAAAGGCCGGCTGAACAAGTAGCCCTGAATTTCGTCGCATCCCTGCTCCTGCAGGAAGGATAACTGATCTCCTGTTTCCACACCTTCGGCAATGGCCTTCATATTCAGGCCGTGCGCCATAACAATCATCGTCCTGACGATAGCCTGGTCTTTACTGTCGGAGGCCAGGCCGTCTATAAAGGACTTATCGATCTTCAAGAAATCCAGCGGCAGCTGTTTCAAATAGCTCAAGGATGAATGTCCCGTGCCGAAATCATCAATTGCAACTCCTATCCCTAGCGCTTTTAGTTCAGTCAAGATCTCAATAGCTCTTTCAGCGTCCTTCATAATAGTGCTTTCCGTTATTTCCAATCCCAGGCACTTCGGAGAAATCATCATATTTTGCAAGGCGGCCTTTATTATGCCTACCAGATCCTGTTTCTCAAATTGGAGGCTCGATACATTCAGGGCAACTTTGCTCTGCTTATAACCGGCCTTCTGCCATGCTTTAATTTGGGCGCAAACGGTGCGTATGACGAATTCTCCGATAGGCAGGATGAGACCGTTTGTTTCGGCTACGGGAATAAACTCCATCGGTGGAATCAAGCCCTTGCCGGGATGATTCCAGCGTATCAGCGCTTCCATCCCCGTAATTTTTCCAGTTGCCGCATCTACCTTCGGTTGATAGTAGAGTACAAGCTCATTTCGTTCCAGTGCCCTGTGCAGGTCGCTTTCCAGCGTCAAAAGTTCCTGAACAGCGGAATGCATTGATTTTGAATAAAAGTAAAAGGTGTTCGTACCTTTGGCCTTTGTGTGTCTCATGGCCTTTTCAGCGTTTACCAGAAGCTCGTCAACATCCGTTCCGTCATCAGGATACAGGGCAATGCCCATACTGGCGGTTATAAATACCTCGCGACCGTTTAAATCATAGGGTTTGGATATTTCCTCGAGTAATTGACTGACCGGTCTCACGGCGTCCTGGGCCTGGTTGAGATCATGGGCCAATACTATAAACTCGTCGCCGCCAGCCCGGGATATAACATTTCCTGTTTCTCCTTCGACTGCTCTGGCAACGAAGGCATTTTTGCGTAAAAAGCTGGTAAGCCTGCCGGCAACAGCCTTCAGCAGCAGATCTCCGGCGCCATGTCCGAGCGTATCGTTGATCCGGGTAAAATTATCCAACCCGATGTAAATAATGGCAAATATTTTGTTATGACGCCTGGAATGCGCGATTGATTCTTTTATAAGTTCTTTTAGAAACGTGCGATTTGGCAACTCGGTCAGCCTGTCATAATAAGCCATCAGGTGAATCTTTTCCGTCGCCTTCCTGATTTCCGTGAGGCTCTCAATGATCATCATGGCGTAAAGTATGTCACCCTCTTTGCCACGAATGGCAGAAGAGGTGGTATTAACCCAGACGATTCCGCCGTCCTTTCTGACATACCGCTTTTCAAAACGAACTACGGGACTGTGGCCTGCAAACAATTGTCTTGAAAGTTCCCTGCTCTTTTCTTTGTCATCCTCATGGGTTATGTCAGCAATGCGTTTACCGGCAAGTTCCTGTTGGGTATAACCCAGCAAATCACACAACATCTTATTCGCGGTAATAATTATGCCCTCCGGGTTTAGCAAACCCATCCCGAAAGGGCCTTCTTCAAAGATGCTTCTGAACCGCTGTTCGCTTACCCGTAATTCCTCCTCGGATTTCTTGCGCTTTGTGATATCAATGCAAGACGCTATAGTGCGATTGGTTCCGGGAATTATGTCCGCGGCCAGTAAAAGATTTCGCGTTTCACCGTAGCGGGTAATGAAACAAAACTCATACTGGTGTACTGCAGCATCCGGATTCTGGCGCCGTAAATAATGGTTTTTCTTCATCCAAACCATATCATCAGGGTGAACAAATTCGGTCCAGGATTTTTTCCCTTCAACCTCCTGCTTTGAATATCCGGAAAGTTCTTCGAAATAAGAGTTGGCATGGGAAATAATAGTGTCCACTTCAATAATGAACATGGCTGTGCCGGAGGTCTCGAATATAGCGCGGTAGTAGTTTTCAGACCGCCGCAGGGCTTCTTCGGACTGTTTGCGTGCGGTGATGTCACGGGCAATGCTGAGTATGCAGCTTTTACCCTCATAGTCGATTTTGCGGCTGCTTATCTCAACGGCAATTGTGCTGCCGTCTTTGCGCCGGTGAACCGATTCAAACACCAGGGAGCCCTGCTGATCAACATCCTGAAATCGTTGCGGCCCGCTGCCCGCATATTCACCGACATCAAGGTCCATGGGCGTCATGCGCAGAAGTTCCTCACGGCTGTAGCCAAGCCTTCTGCAGGCGACTTGGTTTACCTCCAAAAATTGCCCTGAGAGGTCGTGGATAAAAACAGCATCATTGTAACCGTGAAAAATTCCCCTGAATTTTTGCTCGCTATGCTTTAGCCGGGTTAGTGCGCGCATGTGCCTGATTATATTGGATAAAAACAGCATCATTCATTGGAACCCTGTAAAATTCCCCGAGTTTTTGCTCGCTATGCTGTAGCCACGCGTTAATTAATTAGATGATAGGATAAATAATCAAATAGTGCAAGGCGCAAAGCGGAAAAATCAGGCAAATGTGTTGCTGGTTCACAAATTGGCCGATTCGAGAAGTCCGCTGGCAACCGGCGAGGGCTCAGGTACAATATTGCAGATGTTGATTATGGCCTTAATACCAAAACTTGGGATGGAAAGACCTTATCCACGGTAGTATAGATAATCTCCTATACAAACATGCCGGGCTACATAAAATTTATCCGGATAAAAAAGAATTCATGTTCGTTAATCAGGCGATACTGTATCCGTATATCCTTTTAGCTGTTCGCGTATCTCCGAGGTGAACTTCTCCGGCGGCATTGGTTTATTTATGTAGAAACCCTGGAACTGGTCGCACGAATGGGTTCTAAGAAAATCGGCCTGTTCCTTCGACTCCACGCCTTCTGCGACCACCGTGAAACCCAGGCTTTTGCCCAGATCAATGAGAGCCGTAGTCAAGCTTTTGGTTTCGGTGTTAGGAATCATATTTTGAATGAACGAGCCGTCGATTTTAAGAGTGTTAAGCGGAAACTCCTTTAATTTGGACAGCGATGAGTAACCGATACCGAAATCATCTATTGCTACCCGCACTCTCATCTGTTTCAAATCCTTGAGAATCCGGATCGTCCCGTCCATGTCGTGCATGATAATAGCCTCGGTGATTTCCAGTTCGAGCAGCTCGGGTGCCATTCCGCTTTCCTGAAGCGCGTCCCCGACGTCCTTCAAGAAATCTTCATCAAAGAACTGCCGCTTGGAAATGTTCACGGCCATGCTCAATTTGGGAAAACCTTCGTTTTGCCATGCGAGGTTCTGACGGCAAGCGGTTTTGAAAACCCAGCGCCCGATAGGAACGATGAGCCCGTTTTCTTCTGCAAGGGGTATGAATTGCATAGGCGGAATTAACCCGAGATCGGGATGCTGCCAGCGCAGCAGCGCCTCTATGCCGGTAATGCGGCCAGTGGCCATGTCCTGCTTGCTCTGATAAAAAAGGCGGAACTCATTGTTCTCCAGCGCCTTGCGCAGACTCGATTCCAGGGTGAGGCGCTCCAGCGAGTCAGTGTTCAGTTTTTCGGAGTAGAACCGGAAGTTGTTCTTCCCTCCCTCTTTTACGTGATACATTGCGACATCGGCGCTTTTCATAAGTGTTTGTTCATCTTCACCATCGGCCGGAAACATGGCAATTCCGATACTTATTGTGATGCGAAACTCCTGCTCGGCAAGCGTAAAGGGCTTTGCGACTGCTGCCAGGATTTTTCCGGCAACTGTTGTCACCTGGGTTTCCTCAGTAATCTCGGGGAGCAGCATTATAAACTCGTCGCCTCCCAGCCGCGCGACGATATCGCTTTCCCGCAGGGACTCCCTGAGTCGTCTGCCCATCTTCTTGAGTAGCTCGTCGCCTGCCTCGTGGCCAAGCGAGTCGTTGATTGCTTTGAAGTGGTCGAGGTCTAAAAACATCAACGCCAGCCTTTTTTTATAACGGCGCGCGTGCTGCATTTGATGGTAAAGAAGCCGGCTGAAAAGCGCTCGGTTCGGCAGGCCTGTGAGATTGTCGTGATAGGCGAGATATTCGACGTTCCGCGCGTGTGCGGCCCGTTCTTCAATGGCGTTCGTGCGCGACTTCCGGAGCTGCCAGGTCAACCGGCCGAGCAGAACTCCGATAACGACCACCAGTATACTGACCAGACCGGCGCGCCGTATGTAGCGGCGCTGGATCCTGTCGGCGGGGGCGAGTTGTTCCGCTTCGGAAAGACCAACGACGATTGCCAGTTGGAATTCGTAAAGCTTTCTGGCGATGGTGTAGCGTCGAGTGTCGTCCCAGCGGTTTACAGTCACCTCGGCCGAATCATCGACGGGGGTGCTCTCCTGTACCAGCGCATTGTAGTTAATCGTTGTGCCCGCGGATATATCATTACCGGTGCGTCGTACCCGGAAAACGCCGTCGGTTCCCACCAGTCCGAGAACGCCGTGTTCTCCCAGCGCATCGGACTCATAGCCGCTGACAAAATAGCCGGCATGCACCGATACCGCCACGATCCCCGTGAACCGTTGTCCGGCCTCCCCGAAGCGTCTGCTGAAAGACAACCACCATTCATCTGACCCCCGGTAGTGCTGCGGCTGTCCGATTACCATATCCTCTTGCTCTTTCGCACGTTTAAAAAAATCCATGTTTGCCACGTTCTCGGGGATAGAAGAGCGATTTGTGCTATCGAGGATCTCTCCACGGGCATCAATTATGCTGACTGTGAAGACGATCTCGGGCGGCAGCAACTCTTCGGAGCGCAAATCTTCCAGGATCACCTGCGCGGGTTTGTCATCCAGTTGATAGCGGACCATCTTCAATGTGTGATCGATCTCGCGCAAAGCCCGCACGACCTGAGCTTCGTAGGTGTCAGCCACGTCCATGGTCATAGCCGCGGCAGTGCGATCAGCTGAGGCACGTTCTCTGGCGATGAGATTTAAAGTGACAGCCCAGATTACCGCCAGAAACAGAACGGTCATCACGATGGACAAAACGGGCGGCTCGATCAGCCGGTGAAACCAGCTCCGGCCGGCGGTGCTATCTATCTGCGGGACATCTTCGTTCGTTTGCTCGGTTACATCAATCAATTGGCACCACCCGCAAGCGTTCGTCCAAAAAATCGGGGGATAGGTATCCGATGGTATTGGGGTTTTCAGCCACTAACTCAGCCATAGCATCCCCGCTGGAAACGGTTGGCGGCGGCTGGCCGCGGCCGGTAAAGAGAAGTTTCGACCAGTGAGCCTTTATCTGCGACTGGGATCGTCCCAGGTATCTGCTGTAGAATTCGCCGCGCGTGGGCGAGCTTTCACTCAGATCGACGGGTTTCACTAAATTCCCGTTCGGAAAGCGGTTCATTCTGCCCAGGTAGATGTCTGTGAGCTGGGCGCGGGACAGGGTCTTGATCGGATTCTGCGAAGAGACCACTACCACCACCCTGGCGGCCTCGTCGGCGCGGACGGCGCTGGCCATGAGGCTTAAGAGATATATCCATGCAATCACTGTTATTCGTTTCATTTGCATCGGCAAACCAATCATCTCAAAATACAAAGTCGATCGCGGCGCTGAACAGGTTGACAGACCCCCCCGGCTCAAATCCCGGCTGTCTGTTGATAAGAACACCCGGTGATCCGTCTCCCAGATCAAGGTATTGGTACTGTACTTTCAGGTCCGCGTTCCGGATAAAATCCCAGCGTACACCCACGGATATGCTCTTTTGATTGGTTGCGGATCCCAGCATCTCGTTCAGCGCGGCATTGAGCGCTTCGGCCTGAGCGGCCTGCTCCGGCGAAAGGCCTGCCAGCGACAAACCCGGGTCCGAGGTGTCGCTGTAGGGTCGAGCTCGCGCCAGGGTCATATAGGGGGTAACCTCTCCGAAACGATACCCGCCGGTAATATACAAGCCTTCGATATCGCCAATAAAAGTACGGGTTTTCGCCAGCGCCCACTCGCCCATCACGAACCACTTGCCGGGGTCATAGCGCGAGCCGAAGCTCATGATTTCAAATCGCTTGCCGCCAATATCGTATCGGTCGGCAATTGCTTCGCCCTCCTCCCCGAATTGCCTGAACGCATCAAAGAACGGATCAAAATCTTTCATTGTAAGGCGGAAACTGCCATAACACGCAAACAGGGTTGCTGCGCCCCGTTCCAGAGTATTGCTCAGCACCACAACGTCGCGGGCGTTTGCCTCGCTTCCGTCGGGGATATTGACGTCCCTGGTGCCGTACAAGCCCCGCAGGGTATTGGTGAACCCATCGAAATGGAAACGGTAACTGAAGTCGATACCGTCAGCATTGGTAACGGGTATCATGTCATAGACTTCCTTGGGAGGACGGATCCATGGGGTCGCATACCTTACCTTGCGGTACTCGGAAACCATGAACGTCTGCTGTACCATGCGCCCGGCGCGTACGCTCAAATCCGGGGTGATGTCGAACTTGAGATTGGCCCACTCAACGAACGGCGTGTAGGTTTCGTCGTAACGCTGCTTGGAGACTACCTGCAGGATGCCGGTAAGCCGGGACGTGAGATTGGCGGTGAGCTGCAGTCCCAGCACGTTGTCTACTTCGGGGCTCCAGTCACGGGTGTAACCTGCCCCGTCGGGAGAGAACAAGTTTGAGGCGAAGTCCGCCTGGTCCTCGTCGGAACGGACCACTCCGAACGTACCGAAGCCGTTGAATGAAAAGTTAGGCGTTTCAGTAACCTGTGCACCCGCGGCGGTCACGCAGACGAGCATCACGGCCGCTGCAGCAATTATCAGTTTTCCCATCATCAGTCCTTGCGCAAAGTGTGCTTTACAAAAGCCAATCTTCATCCGCATGGCATGCCCTCTCAGACTGCTCCTTAAAGGGGCTTGAATTGGGAAGCTCCTTTATGTTTATTGGTTACTCAAAATCACACTCTAACATTAGAGAATAGACTCCGGTAATCTTTTATGTCAATAAAATTCTCAATCGCAAACACGACACTAATTTGCAAGCATTCTCCATTTGAAAACACTAATAACCCCGAACGACTCTGCAGTTCGTATCCCAAAAGGGCTTTTGCGCGCCTTGACTATGAACTTTTTACCTTGCCGTCCGAGACCGTAATAAGAGAATTCCTGCCCCGCGGAAGGTCATCGGGATTCTGTTTTCTCAGTGTGGAAGTACAAAGTGCTCCGAATTTAATTTTAAATTTATTATTGAACCTTGACAATGAATGTCAATAAAGGGTGAATGTTTCGCTTGTATAATATTGATATATAAGTAATAATTTAAATAGATTAGGAACTGAGTCGGGGGGGTAGGGGAAAAGAAATAGACGCGGCAGAAGATGCTCATCAGCAGAACAGAAAAACACCCGAATTCTCCGACTTTACTAAGCCACGGAAGGAGAACGCCATGAATATAATATGGTTTCTTTTGATCGGCGGGGTGGCCGGATGGCTCGCCGGCCTGATCATGAAGGGGAAGGGATTCGGAATCCTGGTAAACATCATAGTGGGTGTAATTGGAGGAATAATCGGAGGCTGGTTGTTCGGAGTGCTGGGTATCGGGGGAGAAAGTCTGATCTGGACTCTGGTTACCGCCCTGGTCGGAGCCGTTATACTTCTTTTCATAGTCAGTCTTTTTAAGAAAAAGGGAGTTGCCGAGTAACCGCTTCCGCCGCTGATCCACACCCCGTCAGGCAACATGGAGATCAGCTTAAATTCGAGCAGAAAGGAGGAAAGGCGAGATCAATGTAGCTGGTGCTGGTTGTTGCTTTGGCGGCAGTTGTGCTCCAGAAGCAAGCGTCCTGGCAAGTTCGTCTTCTCTGGCTGACCGGGGAAGTGCCAGGCATCATCCTGCTGCTCCTGACAGCAGCAGACCTTATCGTTAAGTGGCATAAAGGTGAAGTCATAATAAAGAATCTTCGGGAAAGATAAATTTCAATCCCTCGGTGAAGAAATTGCCAGAGGGAATCATTCTACTTGCAGGTGGGGGCATTCCCTACTCTCTTGGAGTAGCATTCTTTTCGGCATCAGGTTATAAATACAATCATCTGGAATAGCATATATTCGTTTTAATAGGAACCACTTGTCATATATTGGCAGCTATAAATCATGCTACCTAATTCCAATTATACGGAGGTTCAAGAATAAGTAGTCGGAGCCCGGTGTGCTCCGACTACTTCAAAAGCACCATCTTCCTGGTCCGCGGGATATCTCCGGCGATCAAGTGGTAAAAGTAGACACTACTTGTCGCCGAACCTGGCGGATGCATCCTCGAAGATTCTCTGGGCCTTTTGCAAGGCGGCTTCGAGCGCGGGTTTGGCCTCTTTCCGCCAAATGTCTCCGCTCGCCTCTTTCGCCTCCGCAAGTCTTGCTCTTGAATCAGCCAGCGCGTCCGACATCTGATACCTGGTATTCTGGAACTCGGCCTGCGCCGCGTCGCCGACTGGCGATGATTTTGCCAGAAGTTCCTGCCATTCCTTTTCGATCCTTTCAACAGTCTTCCGGGCGGCTATGAGGTCTTTCTCTTTCGACTGTGTCAGAAACTCTCCTGTGGCCTGCATGGCATCGTCGACCGCGTCGCCGGTGGTCTTCGCGGCGCCGCCTACAGCATCGCCCGTTTTCTGCATGGCATCGCCGACCGCGTCGCCGGTGGTTTTCGCGGCGCCGCCTACAGCATCGCCCGTTTTCTGCATGGCATCGTCGACTGCTTCGCCGGCGGTTTTTGCTTTCTCGGACGGAGTTTTATCACCGCATGCCGACAGACCCATTGCCAACATGAAAAGTGCAAGGAATAAAGCCAACGTTCTGCCCCTGGTGTATTTCGTATTTTTGAATATCATCATAACCTCCTTGTTTCAAACATCCTGCAGGGGGTTCCCCGGCATTTAAAATTAATTCATGCCTTCCTGATTCATCGCCGCATTCTTCAACTTATCGTTAGCGAAAACGGCGACCTCAACTCGACGGTTCAGCTGACGGCCGTATTCCGAACTGTTGGAAGCTATAGGGTTTGTCTCGCCCAGTCCGATTATGCTTATCCTCGAGCTCGGAATGCCGAGACCCATTAAATAGTTGGCAACGGCCCGCGCGCGGCGCTCGGATAATTGCTGGTTATATTCGTCCTTGCCGGTGTTGTCCGTATCGCCTTCGACGAGGATGTTCGTGTCGGGATATTTGTTCAAGATTTTGGCGAGTTTCTCGATGTTGATTTTCGCCTGAGGCTGCAGGTCCGATTTGTTTATGTCGAAAAGAAGGCCCGAATCAAATGTGATTTTGATTCCTTCGCCGATGCGTTCTATCCTCGCGCCCTCGAGATCCGCTCTCATTTCCTCGGCCCGCTTGTCCATCTCGTTGCCGATCATAACCCCGGCCGCTCCTCCGACTGACGCACCGATGATTGCGCCGAGAGCGGTGTTTCCCGTAGCATGTCCTATGGCACCCCCGACAGCCCCTCCGGCGCCGGCGCCGATCAACCCGCCAGTGGCTTTTTTATTCCAGGAACACCCGGGGTTGACGGCGAAGAGCACCATTACGATTAATAACAGAATTGATATCTTTTTCATTGTAATCACTCCTTAAGTACAGATTATCTGTCGATAAAACAATCGGGCCTCCCACCGCCTATAGCCGGCTTTCAACCCGTCCGATTTATACTTATTTACTGAACAACCTATTCCACCAGGATTTCCTTTCCGGCTGTTGTATTCTTGCCGTGTGACGTTCGTCGATTTCCTTGTAGATCGAAACCGCGAGGTCATCGCCTGTCTCGCCGGCGTTCATCTTCCTTTCTATGAATTGATTGAGTCGCTCATAATCGGTATTCTTGTCTGCGCCGTACGACATGGCACGGGTAATTTTTTCGATTTCATTTCCCCGCATCTCTCTGTTAATCGCCTTGTTCACGGCCGATTCGATATGTGTCAGAGGCACACCCTCGCGCGCCGTCCTCTCAATCGAAATAGTCGCTCTTTCCTCGTCTTCGCGAGTCATTCCCTTTCTTGTCCGGATCCGTTCGAGAATCCTGGTTTTAGACTGCTCCAGGTTGTGTTGCCAATCCGCTTTCTTTTGCGAATCCCAATCTGCGGATCCGGGGGGATAACTGTGTGCGATTTCGAGCTCCCGTTCCTTCATCCTCCCTGGAGGCACTCCGGCTCCTCCCCACCCCGTTTTGTTGCCATGCGACCATCCCGGAGGGTTCCCGTCTGGCCAATCCGACATTTCCCTGGCGGATATTCCGCGTGGTTTGTATTTGTTCTTATTGGTCTTCGCGGCTTTGGGGGTGTCCGTCGTCCTGCCGGTACCCCTGTTTTCTTTACCGACCAATTGCTCATTCTTCTTCCTTTCTTTGCGGCTTGTGTTCTTCGCCTGCCCTTTTCCCTGGGCATGCGCGGCCGCAAAGCCGGTTAGCAGCCAGATGGCTGCGACCCCGGACACTAATAGTTCGAAGCCTTTCATCCTTTTCATTATCTTTTCCTCCTTTCAGAATTTATCAGAATACGACCCTCGCTCCAGTTCATTCACTTTTGCCCTTAAATTTTCTTCAATTCGACCCGGCGGTTTTTCGCCCTTCCTTCCGCCGTTTTGTTATCCGCTATCGGTTTCGTTTCTCCGTATCCTCTGGCTGTCAGCTGCGATGCCGGGACGCCTTTGTTGACGAGGTAGTCGCGCACAGCTTTCGCCCGCTGTTCTGACAGATTCATATTGTATTTCTCGTTGCCGGCTGAATCGGTATACCCGCCCACTTCGACTTTCACTTCAGGGTGCTTCAGCAGACTCGCCGCAACACGGTCGAGTATCTGTCTGGAATCGGCGGTGAGAGCCGACTTGTCGAACTCGAATTTAACTCCCTCAAGGATCACGGGTTTTTCCGGAGTCGGGATGTATTCCTCGGCCGAACTCTTTATGGAAACGGATTTCTCCTGTGTGTTATTCTTCGAATCGGTGACCGTCAGCAAGGCCGTATAGTCCCCCTCCGTCTGATAGACATGGTTTGGATTCCGTTCCCTGCTCGTGTTCCCGTCTCCGAAATCCCACGCGAACTTGTAGTTCGGACAACCTCCGGTGGCGGAACCTGCAAACTCCACCGAAAGAGGAGCTGTCCCGCTCGTTGGATTCCCGGACGCAGTAACAACAAGCTTCGGACACTCGACCGTTACATAAACACTGTTTTCAGCGGCTGTATTTTTGGAATCCGTGACCGTAAGCGAGGCCGAACAGTCTCCCTCCGAATAATAGGTATGGCTGGGATTCTTTTCGTTGCTCGTGCTTCCGTCTCCGAAGTTCCACGCGTACGTGTAGTCCGGGCACCCTCCTCTGTGGGAACCGTCAAACTGCACTGTCAGCGGAGCCTGTCCGCTGGTGGGAATTCCCGATGCGGTGCAATAAAGCGGCGGACACTCTTTCCCGCCGAAATAGAAGGTCACGCCGGCAAACGCTTCGGCTATGCCTCGGGGCAGATCTAACTGATCAGTGCCCGTCCCAACAATGTCTCTCTCATCCCTGAAGTTGGTCAGGAGATGGGACAGGTAACGAAACTTTGCTCCTAATTCCAAAGAAAGCCATTCGGTGGGAAAATATTCCAATCCCGCTCCCACCATGAAATAAATTTCCTGGTCTTTTAAATAGTAACAGCTTGAGTCACTGGTAAAGGGAGGGACGCCGGTGCCGAGCAGGGAAGGGTCGGCCGAAATCAAGGTGTTCCAGTCTTTATCGGCCCATTTCCATTTATAGACACCCGAACCGCCGAAGATGTAGGGAGACCATTTTTTCTCCGGCATGAAATGATATTCGGCCACCACCCCAACCAGAAAAGCGCGCTGCCGGGGCCCGTCGGTCACGTTGTCAAAGGTCAATCCGGCTCCGTCCTGCATCCTTGAGCCTACGCTCAAGTCGGCCAGGTAGGTCTGCATGATCTGCCCTTCCAGGCCAAGAGTAAACTTACTGGTCAGACCATACTTCAGTCCGAGGTTAATCCCTTTGCCCAAGGTCCACATGTCGGAGTGGTCGGTAATACCGAGCTTATATATCAGGCCGTGAACGCCCACTCCCCACTTTCCGTTTTGATCCATAGCTTGCGCCGGGCCGGCCACCAAAGCCGCCAATACCGACCATATACAGATCGCCGTTAGTGTTAATATATATCTCTTCTTGTTCATTCTCTCACCACCATGGTTTCGATTTTCAAGAATACTTTCCACCGTCGTTTTAAACAGCACGACTTTATTCCGCCCTTACGGTCTGGTAACCGCATTGTCGTCCAGGGTAACCGCGCCATTCCTCGCAAACACTCTGCCATCCAGAGTCGCGCCGGTCTCCAGTGTAACTGCGTCAAGGGCCAGTATGTTTCCCTTAAAGGCCGAAGTTGTTCCAAGGGTCACTGCGCTGCCTGCCTGCCAATAGACGTTATCGGCCTGAGCGTTGCCTGCCAGAATGACCTGTCGGCCGGACGTCACGGTAAGATCGGACGCAATCTGGAAGATGAAAACAGCATTCGCGTCGCCCCCGGCGTCGAGAGTGAGATCCCCTGACGATATCGCAAGCGTAGAGCTGGATGTATAGGTGCCCGGGGGAAGGGTTTGCCCGCCTATGTTTCCGGCAACGGTTGCACCCGGCGGCTGCCCCTCTATGTAGAGATACGAGGTGGTCAAGCACAATTTGGCCGCGTTTGCCTCAGTATCATTGATGTGCAAGGTCCCGGTGTAGGTTCCCGGAGGAAATCCGGTTATCGCCGTACCCGGGCTCAACCCGATATCTCCGGTAATCTCCGTACCGCCGGTGTTGGTAATCGTCGTGCCGGCCAGAGTTGCAAAATCGGCCGCGCACCCGAGGATGGAGCTCGCGTCTGGAGGAATCCCTGGTGTTATGACGGTATCGGCGGGTGTTGAGCGTGCGCTCGCGTTTTGCGAACAGTCCAGGGCCTCAACGGTGTAGACATACGTCATGCCGGGAATAAGACCGGTGTCCCGGAAGCTGGTGTATCTTGTGTTGCCGATCAGAAAGGACCCTCTGTAGACATTATACGAACACACCACCAGGTTGTCGGTTGAAGCAGTCCAGGTAATTTCTACAGTGGTTGGGTCCACTTGCGTGTGCGTCACGTCGGTCGGTTGACTGGGAGCGATAAATTCCGGCTCGACGCTGTTGTCCGAACATCCCGCCAGCCCGGTTAGCGTTCCAAAAGCCAAAAAAGATAATGCCAAAGCGAAAAAAGCGCAACGAGCTGAAAACTTTTTCATTTCTCCTCCTTTACTCGATTGCCCGATCGGGGGGCGCCGCGCCAAAGAATACGGCGGGGGCCCCCCGATCGTTGTTCCGATCAGTCGCTAATTTTTCTTCAATTCGACCCGGCGGTTTTTCGCCCTTCCTTCCGCCGTTTTGTTATCCGCTATCGGTTTCGTTTCTCCGTATCCTCTGGCTGTCAGCTGCGATGCCGGGACGCCTTTGTTGACGAGGTAGTCGCGCACAGCTTTCGCCCGCTGTTCTGACAGATTCATATTGTATTTCTCGTTGCCGGCTGAATCGGTATACCCGCCCACTTCGACTTTCACTTCAGGGTACTTCAGCAGACTCGCCGCAACACGGTCGAGTATCTGTCTGGAATCGGCGGTGAGAGCCGACTTGTCGAACTCGAATTTAACTCCCTCAAGGATCACGGGTTTTTCCGGAGTCGGGATGTATTCCTCGGCCGAACTCTTTATGGAAACGGATTTCTCCTGTGTGTTATTCTTCGAATCGGTGACCGTCAGCAAGGCCGTATAGTCCCCCTCCGTCTGATAGACATGGTTTGGATTCCGTTCCCTGCTCGTGTTCCCGTCTCCGAAATTCCACTCGAACGTGTAGTTCGGACAACCTCCGGTGGCGGAACCTGCAAACTCCACCGAAAGAGGAGCTGTCCCGCTCGTTGGATTCCCGGACGCGGTAACAACAAGCTTCGAACACTCGACTGTTACATAAACACTGTTTTCAGCGGCTGTATTTTTGGAATCCGTGACCGTAAGCGAGGCCGAATAGTCTCCCTCAGAATAATAGGTATGGCTGGGATTCTTTTCGTTGCTCGTGCTTCCGTCTCCGAAGTTCCACGCGTACGTGTAGTCCGGGCACCCCCCTCTGTGGGAACCGTCAAACTGGACTGTCAGCGGAGCCTGTCCGCTAATGGGATTTCCAGATGAGGTGCAAATAAGGGGCGGGCACTCTTCCCCGCCGAAATAGAAGGTCATGCCTGTGTACAGTTCGACGATCCCTTTGGGCAGATCAAGCTGGCCCGGATCTGATCCAACGATGTCCTGATCGTCCGTAAAATCGCTTAGAAGGTGTGTCAAATAACGAAACTTGGCTCCAACCTCAAAAGAGAGTGACTGTGAGGCGAAAAGCTCCAACCCGGCTCCGCCCATAAGGTACAGTTCCTGGTCCTTTAATTCGTAAGTGTTCCCGGCTTTATCCGTCTGGGGCAAATTCGCATCGACGAGAGCGGGATCGTCGGAAAACAAGGTGTTCCCGTCTTTGTCGGCCCATTTCCAGAAGTAAATCCCGGGCCCGGCAAAAAGTACAGGCGACACTCTCTTGTCCGCCATGAAACGATATTCTGCAAACAGTCCTGCCACATAGGCGCGCTGCCGGGGCCCGTCGGTCACATTGTCAAAGGTCAATCTGGCTCCGTCCTGCATCCTCGAGCCTGTGCTCAAGTCGGCCAGGTAGGTTTGCATCCAGCTCCCTTCAAGGCCGATTGCGAATTTGGGGGTTAACCCGTACTTCAAGTCGGCGCCGGCGAGCCATCCCGGCGTCCAGAGATCGGAGTGATCGGTCAGGACAAGTTTGTAGGCTCCGCCGTACAGGCCTAATCCCACTTTTCCGTCCATGCCCTCTCCATGCAGCGGTTGGATCGGCAAAACCAAAACTGCCAGTACAACCATCGCGCTCAATAACCAAAAATATTTTTTCATCATATTTCCTTTTGTTATAAAAAATGCCGTTCAATACCCCTCAAAAATTTATGATAATTCCCCGAATTAAGTGCCGAAACAGCAAAACCATGTTTTCCAGTAAGACACGAACAAAAGAGCTCCGCCGGCAAGAACCGCCGCCACTCCGGCCCAGAGAGGGACATTGACGGCGTTCTTTTCCTGAATCGAAATCTCCAGCATGCCCAAATTGGCTTCGTGGTTCTCTCTGGCGTAGACAAACCTGCCATATACGAGGCCGATGATACCGGCGATAATCAAGAGAATTGCGACTATCTTTATAGTAGTACTCATGAATTCACTTCCGCTTTAACCGCGCGAGCGCCGGCTCTGGAGAAACCGAACGACCAGCACCACGAGCGCGATAACCAGAAGAACATGAATTACTCCGCCGAATGTGTTCGCGGTAATAAGCCCCACCAACCACAGAACCAAAAGAATTATTCCTATTATCCAAAGCATTTCCAAACCACCTCTTTCAATCATTCAAACAGGTTAACCATTATCCTGCTTTATTAAAAGGGCACCCCGCTCAATACTCCCCGGCGATCCTGACGGATCACGCAATTAGGATAATAATGATTACTATAAGGAGTGCCGTGACGACGCCGATAGTTATCGATTTGTCGGCCTGTTCCATATCCTGGACGACATAATCGGAGAAGGCGTCAAGCTGGGCGTCGGGAACCCTGGTGAATCCATTGGCGCCCGCCAGCTCGTCCTGCTTCTCCTTCAGGCTGGTTTTGGTCCGGTCTATGCCCGCTCGGTCCGATTCCGACACGATCGATGAATTCCGGATCTTGTCAAGAGCCGCCGACATATTCTGAATCTTTAAGCTCAGGATATCGCGCTTCTGCGACGGGTCGTCCGTCGCCTTCACCTTAACCGCGGCGTCATTGAAGTAGTTTTGAATCTTGCCCTGCCCGAAGGCCGTTCCGGCCAAGAGGAGGATACTCATCATCAGGACTGTACATAGTACATGCCGTTTTAACATTTCTGTTCCTTTCGTGGTGTATTATAAAAGTGGTATATTAAAAAATACTCCCTCTGTTATTTATCCGCACCGCAACAATCCATTCCGCCTCCTTTCCAATAATTGTCCGGCGCTTCCTATCTATTAAAAATATACTCGGAAATGGGACGCGGGTAAATCGATCCGGAGGATGAAAAAGGAGCTAGTCCTGATGGATGAGATGGATACATCTCGTGACGGAGTATCAATGATCCGGACCGTTTGAAGTGAATGGGTAAGTTCCGTCAAGCAGAGACAGCAGCAGAAGAAACATGTTACTCGAAGTGGAAAGATATCTTTCGGTGATCCGGCAGAGATACACACCTTAATTAACCCGGCCGGCAAACCGGCTCCGCCGTACCAGAGTGCCTGTTGTGGGCGATCAGTTCGCTGTTATAAGGGCGATTCTACGCAGTTTTGTAAGCGATCCGCTTCCTAGGAATATCACTTTTCCAGCCTTTTCCAGCACCTTTTCGATAATGGCATCCACCGCATCATCGTTCACCTCGCGGATGTCCAGTTCCTCCGGCCTGATGATAGAATGATCCGTACTGCGGATGCCGCCTTTCATATGATAATCTTCTTCGACGAATAAAGTGTCCCTCTCGTTCACTCCCGCCAAACGTCCCACTTCTTCAATTCCGGATGCGACCTTCCGCGATTTTTCCGCATCTTCCAGCTTCTGCATCGCCCATTCATTCGTGCCGGCCATCACGTCCTTTACTATCGGCCATACGATTTTACCGAGATCGTGCGTAGAGGTGGCGCTATAATCGCCTTCGACCCAGCCTATCAACACATCGTGATGAGATGTCACGGACCCGAATATCGACAGGTTTCTCCTCGCCCCGACCAGGACAAATTGAAGCGGATCCCGTTTGAAATAGTGATCGAAGCGTTTGTCGACCGTGCGAATGAAATCCCTCGCCTGCTTGTCTCTTATCCCCGGGTTGGCGCTATTACCTGTCAGTGCGGAAGATTCGATCGGAAAAATCCTGTTCTGAATATCGATAAGTTTATCCCGGAATGCTTCGTAAATCCTGTTGGTATGCTCGCCTAAAGAAAGAACATAGTAATGTGTGATCAATTTCATTTTCATCTCATCCTTTTAAACTGAATTAAAGTGAAGGCTTTGTTATGCGAGTTTTTCGCACGATTTCGGGGATCACTTCACAAACCTCCAGCATTCCCATCCCGAATGGCTCTTTTTGTTTTTCAGACGTCCGAACCGCGGCGCACGATACAACACCGTTACCCCCTTGTTAATTCCCGGCAGCACGTACGCCGGATCCTCCGCGCAATCGCATCGCTTAATCGATCCGGGTGTTATTCCTTTCAATGAATTCAGGGTCTGTTCGTAAACGCCGGCGACGGATCGCGTGAACGGCCGGACGGCCTCCATGTCGTAGACTACTACGGTCACAGCCGTCTGCAATTCCTCCGTCAGTCTGTCGAACGCGTGCCGCGCGAATGTTTTCGCGAATCCAAACACATCTTCTTCCCGCAAACCGATGTTCAATCGTTCGAATGGGCTGAGATCGAAGTACGAGAGGTGAAGATTGTCCGGAGAGGCAATGACGTACCGCGCGAGCGGAGCAAGGGCGTTCATGGTATAAGGTGTGCCGTTGAAACATGTGGAAAGCACGACCAGATCGACCTTCGTTGAATCTTGCGCGAATCCTTTCAATCCTTCCGCGAGATCGGCTATCGTGAAGGTCCGGTTCCCGTAAGAGGCGTCGTAGCCCTTCCCTCCGAATTCGGGGATTTCATGGCCGAAATACAGAAACATACTCACCGGCTTGGGCGATCCTTCCGCGCGGAAACGGGTGTAAAGCTCCGTTTCGGGATCGAAACGTGATTCGCCCTGGTCTCTCCAGTACGATTCTTTCGCGATAAGACTGCCGTTCCGATAGTAATAAAATGTACCGTCGCGGCGCGGGAAGATGAACATGAAATGCCTTCTGCGTTTTTCATGAAATATGAACACCTCGGCCTGGGTATTCCGCTGCGCGACCGTTATCGCTTTCTTGAGGGTCACCTCATCCGCTTTGTGGGCATTGCCGCCGGTATCATGATAGAGGTAACCTCCGTCGCCGTGAATGATGCACACTATGGAATACCGCGATGGAAGCATTTCCTTATCTTCCGGAGCAGCCTCGCGGCCCGCGGGAGGGATTGAGCCGCACGAACATAAAAACAACGCGAGCGCCGCACAGGCGGTGCCCGCAATCGGTATCGTGCGTATCCGAGTGACTCTTTTGAAAAATCGATGAAGCATGTAATTCATTCCAGATACCTCGATAGCCGGCGATCCTGATGGATCACGCAATAAGGATAATAATGATTATTATAAGGAGTGCCGTGACGACGCCGATAGTTATCGATTTTTCGGCCTGTTCCATATCCTGGACGACATAATCGGAGAAGGCGTCAAGCTGGGCGTCGGGAACCCTGGTGAATCCATTGGCGCCCGCCAGCTCGTCCTGCTTCTCCTTCAGGCTGGTTTTGGTCCGGTCTATGCCCGCTCGGTCCGATTCCGACACGATCGATGAATTCCGGATCTTGTCAAGAGCCGCCGACATATTCTGAATCTTTAAGCTCAGGATATCGCGCTTCTGCGACGGGTCGTCCGTCGCCTTCACCTTAACCGCGGCGTCATTGAAGTAGTTTTGAATCTTGCCCTGCCCGAAGGCCGTTCCGGCCAAGAGGAGGATACTCATCATCAGGACTGTACATAGTACATGCCGTTTTAACATTTCTGTTCCTTTCGTGGTGTATTATAAAATAAAACTCCCTGTTATTTATCCGCACCGCAACAATCCATCCCGCCTCCTTTCCAATAATTGTCCGGCGCTTCCTATCTATTAAAAATATACTCGGAAATGGGGCGCGGGTAAATCGATCCGGAGAATGAAAAAGGAGCTAGTCCTTTAGAATCAGCCCTTCACGCGAGCCGGGGAGATTCAAATCCGGAGTTCTATCGTTCGGAATCTTTCTCTCGGACAAAGGCAGCTATCTGCAGGCGGGTATTGAGGGCCAGCTTTTCCAGAATATTGTGCACATGGCTCTTTACGGTGTAGGTGGAGATATAGAGGCGTTCGGCTATTTCCTTGTTTCCGAGACCCTCGGTAATGAGGGTGGTGACGTCCAGCTCCCGGCTGGTTAACTGCATCGAATTTTTGGGGATCCCATTGCCTGTTTTAAGCGCCGCCTGGATGATTTCAGTGAAGAGTGAATTAGTCAGGGCCGTTGGAAGCACATCTTCGCCCTCCGCGACCCTTTTAATTGTTTGAATGTAATCCTCCAGCGAAGCGGTCTTGAGAATAAAGCCGCTGCCGCCGGCTTTCACGAACTCTATGATATCGGATTGTTCGGGGAACATGTCCATTGCGATAAATCGCGCCGTCTGTAATTCTTTCATCAGTCCGGCCATCAGATTCAAGCTGGTCTCCTTTTTCAGCCCCAGATTCAGGAGAATGATGTCGGGGGAGATTTTCATCTTCTTCAACTGCTCAACAATGTCGCCGTCTTCGGCTAGTGCGTCGACTTCGAAATAGCTCTGGGCGTTCAGCATGGCTGCGATGCCTTCGCGGAGAAGACGATTATCTTCGATCAGCAGTATCCTGATTTTCGCCATGGCAATACTCTTTCATTGCATAGATTCATGTTTTTGCAATATGTCGGTATTTTATTTCTCCTTACAAAAGCGTAACACAGCTTTTTACCCTTTTCAAATCTATTTGAATTAGTTTTGTTAAAATAATAATTATTTATTTAACCTGAATTATTCAAAAATTGCAACACCTTTTTATAAGTAACCGTACTGAGATAAATATTGGGTTTGACAATCTGGGGCTTAGTTAGTACAATGTAATTACAGGAGGTGACATATATGAAGTCTAAGATTGTCAAGATAGGCAACTCCCAAGGAATAAGGATACCAAAACCTATTATAGAGCAGGTCGGAATAGAGCAGGATATCGAGATCATAGTTGAAGATAATCGCCTTGTTATAAGTCCGGCACAGAGGCCAAGGTCTGATTGGTTAGCGGCATTTCAGAAGATGGCAGAGCGTGGAGACGACAAGCTCCTTGATCTTGGAGAGATATCACCGAAAAAATGGGATGAGGAGGAATGGGAGTGGAAGTAAATAGATTTGAGGTTTACCTGGTAAATCTGGATCCAACTGCTGGAAGTGAGATTAAGAAGACACGTCCGTGCTTGATTATTTCGCCCGACGAGATGAATCATAGTATTAGGACAGTTATTGTTGCTCCGCTTACTACAAAGGGCAGACCATATCCTACAAGGGTGTTATGCAAGTTTAAGGGTAAAAGCGGGCAAGTTGTTTTAGATCAAATCCGTACAATTGACAAGGAGAGACTGTTAGAGAAATTGGGGCGTTTAGATAAACGATCAGCATATGCAGTTCTGTCTGTACTTGCTGAGATATTTGCGCCCTAACTGCAGAATGCAGCTGACGGGCCGTCCTGTCACGGCTCTGGCAGGGCGCTGCGCCATCGGGTTTTGAGGATTTCCATCCGCATTCTGTACGTCGCTAAAGCGCCGGCCATCACGCGAATGCAGTGGGTGGTAGGGCCCTTGTGAGCAAGCTCGCGGCCTCTCCCGCAACTGATCCACAAGCCCGTTAGCTCGACTTTATACATTAATGTATGCTATTGACAAACGCTAAGTCCATCGATATAATATACGTATGACGTGCGTGTTATCGATGGAGGTATAGTATGAATACGGTGACGCTTTCACCAAAATTTCAGGTTGTTATTCCTAAGGCGATTCGGGAGATACTTAAGCTTAAACCAGGCCAAAGGATCCAAGCAATAGTCTATCAGAATAGAATCGAACTCATTCCAGTCAAATCAGCAAAAGATATGCGAGGATTTATAAAAGGTATTGATACGGAGATCGAGAGGGAGGGAGATAGGGTATGAATGTGGTTGATTCGTCGGGATGGCTGGAATTCTTCGCTGATGGACCGAATGCCGATTTTTTTACTTCGGCTATTCAGGATACAGAGAAATTGATCTTACCTACGCTGAGTATATTCGAAGTATTCAAAAAGATCCTGCAGCAAAGAGAAGAGGGGGAAGCTTTGCAGGCAATAGCTCTTATGCAGCAAGGTGCTGTAGTGGAGTTGACATCGAGTCTGGCACTGGAAGCAGCCAGGCTGAGTATTGAAGAAAAGCTACCACTGGCAGACAGTGTGATGTTAACGACATCTAGGGCATATGAAGCTACCTTATGGACTCAGGACTCTGACTTCGAGGGTATGAGCGGTGTAAAGTATGTTAAAAAGATATGATTTAGCGAGCTAACTGCAGCATGCAGCTGTCGGATCTGCCCTGTCACGGCCCTTGCGGGGACAAGTCCCGCGGCCTTTCCCGTAGCTGATCCGCAAGCCCGTTGGGCGGTAATTACAAGCCAAGATAAACGATATGAACATTTTTGTCCTGGATTACGAAATTCAGAAATGTGCCGAGTACCATGCCGATCAACACGTTTTGAAGATGATTCTTGAAAGTACACAAATGCTCTGCACTGTACTAAACGAATTGGGTCTGCGGGCTCCTTACAAATCGACCCATCTTCATCATCCCTGTACTTTGTGGGCTGGCGATTCTTTTGAAAACTGGAAATGGCTGCAGGCTCTGACGCTCAGTCTCAATGAAGAATATAGATATCGTTTCGTCAGTGAAAAGGACCACAAATCGGCTATAATTGCTCGAGAATTACCTGATCCTCCAATCGATAATCGTGGCCTTACAGCTTTTGCTCAGGCAATGCCTGATGAGTATAAGTGTTCTGGTGATGCTGTTAAAGCATATAGACAGTTTTACGTTGCTGAAAAAGCTCATTTCGCAACATGGACAAAAAGACCTGTTCCTGATTGGTTTGAAAGCTGACTTAAATTGCGGAAATATTATTGATTTAAGAAACGAGATCGGCTGCTGAGGCGTTAACTTCGTTTAGAGTTTTACTGAGAGAAACTCCTGAACATCCCGCTTTCTTTTATGGAAACCGGGAAGCCATCAAGCTGCTGGGGAATCTTGTCCTGAAGCTCCGGGGTAAGACGGGTTACAAAAATCGTTATGCATGGGCTGCCATCTTTCCTTCCCTCGCCTGTTCCCACTACCCCCGGTATAGAGATCAGTTTTTCAGTATGCCGTTTCAGGACTTCTTTTATTGGTTCATGCGACATATTCAGCAGAGCTTCCTCTGATAATCATCAAACCCGGCCAGGCCGGGTTTGATTAAAAAAGGCGCAGCCCCTTTCGCAGAGGCCGCGCCAGTTATTGGTTCTCCTTAATAGGTTACTGTCACCTGATTCGAGCATGGAGAGCCGCCAATTTCACATACCTTGTATGTGAACGATCCTCCTCCAACTTGATCTGTGGCGTCGGTGTAAAATCCGTCATTGGCAGTAGTGGTGATCAGTACACCGTCACGGTAGATTTCCACGTCGGTCCCTGTTGCACCGCTCCATTCAAGGTCGGCATGCTTGCGTCCGCGCACCTTGTAACCGGTAACGGTCAGGGTGATATCAGTGCTGCTGCTGGTTACTGTGACATCCTGAGAGGCCGTGTCGGTAGCGCCGTCATCGTCGGTAACGGTCAGATAGACGGTATAGGTACCGTCACTGCCGTAGGTGTGCGAAGGGTTCTGAGAGGTCGATGTAGCGCCGTCTCCGAAGTCCCAGCTCCAGCTGGCAATGCTTCCGTCAGAATCGGTACTCTGATCGGTGAAATCAGCTGTCAGGTCTGTGGTGGTATAGGTGAAATCAGCTGTTGGCGGGTTGTTTGTGGTACTGCTCGATACCGTCACATCCTGAGAGGCCGTGTCGGTAGCGCCGTCATCGTCGGTAACGGTCAGATAGACGGTATAGGTACCGTCACTGCCGTAGGTGTGCGAAGGGTTCTGAGAGGTCGATGTAGCGCCGTCTCCGAAGTCCCAGCTCCAGCTGGCAATGCTTCCGTCAGAATCGGTACTCTGATCGGTGAAATCAGCTGTCAGGTCTGTGGTGGTATAGGTGAAATCAGCCGTAGGCGGATAATTTGTGGTTCCGCCGCTGGCATCGTCCACTGTCACGTTGAATCTATTCAGAACTGCGTCTATCGGGTTCGCCAGAGTATAATCGGAACTTCCGGCAAACAGCAGGGCAACCGGATTCGCGTTGCTGTCGTCTGTTACGATCAGAGAACCGGAATCGCCTCCGCCACTGAATGTTCCGGGGGTAATCGATATCTGATCCACGAAAACGGCTGACTTTACGCAGCTGTACGGGCCGCGGGTCTCATAGCAGACCTCCACGGTCACGTTCAGTTCGGAAACCTCACCATGTGTCCAGACTGTGGTACGACCGTACTTCTGGACCTTCATTCCGATCTGTGCACTCTTTATCGTTGAACTGGGAGTGCCGTAACCGTCGCCGTCAGGTGTGGAGGTCCCTACATTACCGGTGGTTGTCGCCGCGATCGCAGCATCGATATAGTTGCTGCTTCCGTCGAAAAGGATCGGCTCGTAATCGTAAAGTGTCCCTATGGCATCCTCGGGGTCTTGCCCACCGTCGTACGGTCCGGGCTGAAGCTCGTTGTCACCTATGGAAGCTTCATTTATGTTTGCATAAACGTGATTGTTGCTCAGCGCATATACATTCCCTGAGCCATCCTTTACCCTGCAGCCGATCGTGCCGGCGGTAATGTCCGGATGGCCGGTGGATACGCCGATCGGTACCGGGCGAGCAAATCTGGCGGTGGGGTCTGCAAAGATCTTGAATCTGCCAGTTTCCTTTGCTACCAGAGGTATGCCTTCGACAAACTCCGGAATAGCATCCAGAGCAGCATCGTTTACCAGAGACTCAAGATCTACAGGTATCTGGTCAACCGCTGAGGCGGTGTAGACCACCACAGCAAGCTCGCCGTCTTCATTAAGCCCTGTTCCTGTTCCTACTACTTCAGGGTGGGTGAATAGACGATCAGTATGCCGGTCCTGAACAGCCATTACCTCTTTAACCTTCGGATGGTTTACACTGTACTTTGCTTGCGTGTCAATCTTAACGGGCTCGTTCGGCATATTGGCCTGGTCGCTGCAGCTTAGCCATAAGCCGGAAGTAACTGCTACGGCCAGAAGCAACGCGACCGCAAGGCTTCTTTTGAAATGTCTTAAATGCATTATATTATTTCCTCATTTTTTAAAACAAAGTGGCTCGATTTACTGTGAATTTATATATGTTTGAGTCTGCTATGGAGGGAGGCTTACTTTTTTGTGTATAATCATTAAGTAGGTCTTAAAGATCATATTGCGCAACTTACCTTCCCTAATCCGGCGAGGTCTGAAATTTGTTTTCCCGCTTCATCCACACGAGACGAGTATTCGAAACGGTAATTCAACGCCATTGAGCTGGAACTGCTATCAGCAGTCAAAAGGTAAGCTTATTTAAAATCATATTTTAATTTTATAATCCTGATCAGTAACGCCAACCCCTTTTTGAGAATCCAGCCGCACTGTCCCGTGCGAAGAATATATCAAATACTTTAAAAATGAGCTTACCAGATTTATTTTTATCTGTCAAGGATAACAAAGGTAACAAAGGTTGATGATCCCAAAACTTATGACAGAATAAAAAATTGAGGAAATTCCTGTTCGGATAGGTTATGATTTAATAAGGAGCCATATTAAAACCTCGGGAGGATAAGGTGCGATGCCCGTAAAAATTCATAATCATCCACTGCACCCGATTTGGTTAGGATTCAGAAAAATGCTGGCTGTTATTATGGCAGTCTGGGTTTTTTCCCTTGATCGGGAAAAGGGCAGAATACCAGAACTGGTAATAAATCTATGATATGGAGCGGAGCGGCTTACCAATTAAAAGCCGTGGCTGCCGGGCATTTACCCCGGCCGGCTCCTCTCAGCCGGCTAGAAAAGACACCCCCTTCCCCGGGCGCTCATCTGAGCAGGATCATCTTCCTCGTCTCCGAGAAATCGTTCGCGGTTAGCTTGTAGAAATACACGCCGCTCGCTGCTATTGAGCCCGAGTCGTCGCGGCCGTCCCAACTCTCCTCGTATGTGCCGGCCGGGAGGTCCCCGTCGAGCAGGGTTTTCACACGCCTGCCCGCGGCATCGTAGACAGCCAGCATCACGCGCGAGGGCTGCTTCAGACCGAAACTTATCGTCGTACGCGGGTTGAAGGGATTGGGGTAGTTCTGGCTGAGGTAGCTTGCCTCCGGCACAGGGAGCATATCGTCGCCGGTTATTTCGGCCGGGCCGAGCAAGGCATACCCGCTCTCGTTACCGTGTATATCAACCGCGGAGAGCTTGTACCAGTAGCAGGTCTCCCACTCCCAGCCGCCGTCGAAGTATTCCGGGTCTGTCGGAGTGGCGATCATGTTGCCCGTGCCGGGGGTGAAGGTCTCTTCGGTCCCGCGGTAGACGGCGTAGTACCAGAGGTCGTTCTCCTCGTTCTCGTCCCAACTGAGCTGGAGCCCTTCGGGGCTCTGCGACTGTTCGCCCGACAGAGCCATTGGTGGGGTGGGCGAGTTGTTGTCGACCGAGTACCCGCTGTCGGGCTCGCTCATGTACCAGATCGAGGGGATCGTCGTGTGGATGCTGATCAGGTATGCCGACCAAGGGATGCCGCCGGAGGTAGAATCGGCCAGCGTACCCGCGGCGTAGATGTACTCCGTCTCCTGGCAGGCGGCAAAGCTTCCGATGATCTCCCACGTGCCGGGCGGGAAGTCGGCGGCCTGCAGAAACTCCCGCGATACCTCGCCCTTTATAGGATCGTATGTCCCTTCTTCGATCGCCGAGAGAAGCACGGGGTCGTCCACACGCCTCCAGACGTTGTACGTCGACACTGGATGGCTGTGCCATCCGGCGTCGTCCCACGTACTGCGTTCGATCGTGAGCCTCACAAGACCGCCCTCGTCACCGGGGATATCGGAGGCCGACAGTATAATCGGCGGCAGGTACCCGACCCGCTCTTCGAAGTCGATCATCTGGGCATATATGTCCTCGTGCCCGCTGCGGAAATCCTCCCAGGCGACGATAGCGGGACCGTCCTCGTCGCAGACTACCCGCGTCTCTAACTGATTTGCCGCCTCGACCGACAGATTGACACCGTCGGGTTCCCACAGCATGTTTCCCGAAGGATCTATCCGCTGGGCGTATACTTCATCATCCGACCCGTTTCTATGGTCTCTCCAGGTAACTATCGCTCCACCGCTGCAATCCATGACTGCATGTACGTCTGTCTGAAATCCGGAGGCGCCGCATACCTGAACTCCGTGTGCGGTCCAGAGCACCGTCCCCGATCCGTCTATCCGCTGGGCGTAGATGTCGGTTCCATTACCGAGATAATTTCGCCAATCGACCCATACCATGATAGCTCCCGAGGGATTAGCTGATTCATCCGGGATCAACTGCAAGGAGAGCTGGTCTTGCCCCGCCGCGCATATCACGACCCCGTCGGTAGTCCATTGGGGATTTCCGGACTGGTCCACCCTCTGGGCGTATATATCGAGATCCGTACCGTCGCGGAAGTCCAGCCACGCGAAGATCGCTCCCAGGGTTTTTCCATCAGACACCACCTTCGGTTCTGTCTGGTCTCCGGCAGCGGTGCACACGTCTATCCCGCCGCTCCACTCGACCGTACCCGTGGTATCGAAACTCTCGGCGAAGATGTCGACATCAGCATAGCGGTAGTCCTCGAACGCTATTATCGATTCGCCTCCCCCCCCGAAAGTTATATCCGAATTGAGATGATCCGAATAAAGGTTGACAACAAGCTTTCCACCGCCGGCCCAGAGTTGCCTCCCTGACGGGGTCAGGCGCTGCGCGTAGATAGCCCAGCCTGACGATCGATTGTCGAACCAGGTGATGATTATCCTGTCGTATTGATTATAAAGAATCTGCGGTGTTACCTGATCACTCGAATAATCGCATAGTATCGTCTCATTGTCTATGAGCAGGGGAGTTCCGGAGGAGGTCAGGATCTGGCAATATAAATCTGTTTCCTGTGAAAGATGATCCTCCCACGCCAGGACTACCGATCCACTAAATCCGATCGCCTCGATATCATGGTTCAGCTCGATCGATTCGTACGCGTACAAGGGATCGGAGACACGGATCCCGTCGACCGTCCATTGCGCGCTGCCGTATGAATCGATCCGCTGCGCGTAGATGTGCCAGTCCCCGTCCCTGTAATCCTCCCACGCGAGGACTGCGCCGTTCGCCCCGTCGGTTGTCATCCGTATTCTCGTTTGAAGGCTCGAATTTGTGCATACGGGCGTTCCCGACTCGATCCAGTCCGCGAGCAGCAGGGGAGCCCCTATGATCATAAGAGACAGAGCCGTCAGAAGAGATGTTTTCAGAAGTTTTATCATGACATATCCCCTTTCAGGATATTCAGCCGCGGATTCCAGCTGGATCCGGTATGGATAAAGATCCCTGATGCCGCGCTAAGACGGCGCGAGGCAGTTGATTCTGCCAGCATCAAGTCATGCCCCTAATGAATAGATTATATCATATAAAGCGTTATATGAAAAGGGAACAAAATCGTCATGGCGGGAATAGGAAGAGAATAGTAAAGGGTGAATATAAGTTCCTAATGTATAATTTTTGTAATATTTTAATTTGCATCAGGTTATGATATAATGACAACGCATCACTATAGAAAAAGGCACTCCGGAGCGATCCATAAAACGGTAGACCTATTTAAAAAACTCCAGGTGCAAGCAGACCGGTTTATTATGGTAGCCTTAAGGAGGTAGACTATGAGATGGCCTAATACTATCCCTGTTTTCCTTTTAGTTCTTGTTCTTGTATGCAGAAAGTTCCCCCATTTTTTGACCCCGAACAGTAAATTTTGATGAAGACGGAAGTAGGATACCACCACCGCCCCAAGAGCATCTAAACGAGGAAGGATATGAGTTCGGTAAGAATGTGGGAAATGTCCTTCTTTTGGGGAGTGTTTTAAAAAATGCAGCCAATCTTCTGTCTAGATTTATTCCTGGTGGGGGCCGGTTAGTTGCTGTCGGTGCAGGAGTGCAGGGTATCGCTGTATCTGCGGAAGGAGTTACAGAAGCTGCAGGAGAGCTTGTTGCGTCAGGAACAGTATATATGGCTGCAGAATCAGGAGGAGGAGGTGTTTACACCCAAGAAGAGATGGAAGCAATAATAAAAGCCAGAAAACACATCAAGAACATTTAAAACCAGATGGATAAGTTACTTGAAAAAAGAGATACAGAGGGTTGGACGGATTCTGATAGGGAAAAATATAAAATATTAGAAAACAACTATAATGGACTGGCTGAGTTGATTACTACAGGGAAAGCGCCGGAATTTCCTCCGGATATGATAAAGAACGATCCTATTTTAAAGCATATAATACACAAAAAATAATTATCTTAGGCTACTTGCTATTATCTCAAGGCCTTGTTTTAATTCAGAACCATCTTCTAATATTTCTAATATTGAAATTATATCATCGCCTGTGTTCTTCAATTGATCACTTAGTTTAATCTCCCCTGAACTCGATTTCCCGTTCATCAAAGAGCGCCTTCAAACTCTTCAATATCAGCAGGATCATTCCACTCTTACACATAGAGGCAAAATGTCCTTCACGGAAATTATAAATGCAGTCGATGTTGGCTATGGTTTAGAGGTTTCAATTGGATTTTTTTATTGGGATTATGGAAAATATTGGAGTAAAACCGCTATTGAAGCAGATCGGAATAGGTGGTAGGTTTGTTCCGGAATCTACGCAGGCAAGCCCGCCGCGCTAGCAATCAGAATGCAAACTTGGATTTTTTAGACACCCACTTGTTTGACAATTGGTCTGCGAAAATATCTTTGAGCGAATTCTTGCTGCAGCGATGTGAATATTCTACAGAATAAGGTAGAGGCTCGGAATTAAAAAGAGTGTAATCCCCGTGGCTAAGAGTATGCCGAAGGCGAGGCCTGCCGCCATCGGGATTGGAAACCTTGCCTGAAGGCTGAGTTCGAGGATCATAAACTATTAAGGGATTTGAAATTGAATAATTTATTCTCTAATCTTAATTGTATTATAATAAATAATTTTATCTACAAGCCCATCACCATTAAGATCTCTTGACTTAATTTCTTCCTCACTCCAATTTAACTCTTGTATTTTTTTAACTCTATACTGGATATTTGCCCAGGATTGACAATCCTCATAATATTTTTCAGCAATATCTGATAAAGATTCTCCCCAACCAATTCTATGATATTTTTTAATTTTATTTTCTTGTTTTGTTTCAGAAGATTTATCCTGTTCAGAAACTCTAGATTCAGCAGAAGGTGCAATAACAACATTTCTGCTTGAATCCTGGAATTCTTGTAAATCATTAAGTCCATGAGGATCATACTTAATAACTGCTGTTACAAGAATTCCTGCAAAAATTACTCCAGCAACATATTTAATCCACTTATTCATAAACCAAAAACTCCCTTGCTACTAAAAGATTATAGTAAAGAAGAATAATTTAATCAAGTCTTATCTACAATTCAACCCGTCGTTAAATTCATCCCTGAACATGCTCTTGACTTCTTTTAGATCCACTGATAAATTGTGATTAGAGAGGTTTAATTCTCGCATGGTGTGTTCTCCTTTCTTTGTCTAAAGAGTTTTTGAAGAATACACCATCTTTTTTTGCTCTTAAACAAAATTACACACTTTATTTTACATTACCCTAATATCTATGAAATCACAAAAAACTTCAAAAAATTCTAAAAAAAATATTATAATAGCCAAACAATTGGCTTTTATCTTTAGAAAAAACCTAAGGGAAAATCTGTTTTGAAAGATACGGTTACTAGAATGTTTTCTGCTATTTTGGTTATAACCTCAATTATTATTGCTTCGACCGTTGCCCATCCTCAATCTCCGGACACAACCATGCTAAGGAAAAGGGTAAAGCTGGCTGGATCTTCCACCCCCAGAAAATAAAACAGTTCAATTCATGTTTAAGTAAATTTAAAATATTGACAAACTGGAAATCATTTTTTATTATGTGAGTGAGCGTTCACTATAGAAGAGATTATGGAAACTTTTACCAAGAGACAACAGGAAATCATCAACGCCGCCATCAAGTTAATATCCGAAAAAGGGATTCAGCAATTAACAATCAAAAACCTTTCGGGAGAAATCGGTATTGCCGAGGGGGGTATATATCGTCATTTTAAAAGCAAAATTGATATTCTGTTGGCAATCCTGGTCAGTTTTGAAAACAGGATCGGAGCGGTCGCCAAAAAGCTGGAATCAACTGATAATAGCGATGCTCTCACCAAACTGGAAACTACTTTTGATGAGGCTTTTAAAAACTTTAAAGCCAATCCGGTCCTTGCGGCGGTTATTTTTTCCGAAGAAATATTTCAGAATGATAAGAGGCTGTCTAATAAGGTCTTTGGGATCATGAAACAGAACCAGGAAACAATTCAGAGCATTATTAAATCCGGCCAGCAATCCCAATGTATTCGGTCCGATATCTCAAATATACAGCTTGCTCTAATTATCATGGGAGCACTGAGACTTATGGTTACTCAGTGGAGGCTCTCAGGATTTGCTTTCGACCTGGAATCTGAAGGCCGTCAACTCTGGAGCAGCATAAGAAGGATATTGGCTGATTAATTTCGATAATTAATAATACGGGGGAAACACTTATGAAATATGCGCTGAAATATCCGAAAATGGTACTGGCCATAAGCCTGTTGATAACGGCAGCCTTTTTTATTGTAATGCGGCAAAACAGCCGGATGGAGACCGACCTTGATGACTATATGCCACAGAATCATCCCGATTTTGTTTACAGTAACAAGGCGGAAGAATGGTTTAATATTAAAGACGGTATTATCATCGCAATTGAAAACAGAAATGGTATTTATAATACGTCAACTCTTGAGAAAGTGGAATCCCTGACGAAAAAATTGCAAGGCATGGAAGAAATTGAAAAAGACGATGTAACTTCCCTTTATACTGCCGACAATATCATTGGGACTGACACGGGTTTGGACGTCAGTCCCTTTTACAGGAAAGTGCCTCAAAGCGAGGAAAAACTGACTGCCCTGAGAATCAACGTTCGCGACAATAAAATGGCCTACGAACGGATAGTGAGCAGCGACGAAACCGTGACTGTCATAATCGCTGAAATAGGCGAAGATACCTTTTCGCAGGAATTTTATCGCCGACTGATAAATCTCGCTGAAGAGTACGAAGGTCCGGAAAAACTGTATGTGGCTGGCCGGCCTATTGTTGAAGGAACAATGGCTTATCTGGGGCCGCGGGACATGAAACGTATGGTGCCGATTGTCATTCTGGTAATAATTATTGTTTTACTGATGGTACAGCGCAGCATAAAAGCAGCAATATTCACACTACTCGTTGTATTTTTCAGCGTGATCTGTGTTTTCGGGCTAATGGCTGCGGTAGGGGTCCCCATTTACGCGGTATCCACAATGATACCGGTCATGTTGATTGCCATCGGGGTGGCAGATGGTATTCATTTATATAGTCATCTGCATATTTTTATGAAAGCTGATCCACAAGCCGACACAAAAACGGCTGTGTCCGATATGCTCAATGAAATGTGGAAGCCGGTAGTAATGACCTCGGTGACAACAGCGGTTGGATTTATTTCACTGTTAACCTCTGAAGTCTATCCCATCAAATATTTCGGTCTCTTCACTGCCTTTGGGGTCTTGGCCGCGATGGCATTTTCACTGTTTCTCATTCCGGCTGGTTTACTCACTTTTGGATTGCCCCGGTGGAAAAATAAAAATTCAAATACTCGAGAAAATGAAAATAGATTTCTGAATGCCATTGCCAGGTTGGTGATAAAACATAAATACTTTACTCTGGTGTTGACAGCTTTGATTATAATAATTTCAATTTTCGGTATGACTAATGTCTGGATCAATTCCAGTTTTTTAGATAAATTCGAAGAAGACAGCGACATTGTAAGTACAGACGCTTTTATCAACAAACATTTTGGAGGTACTTCGACATTGAATGTGATCCTGGATTCCGAAAATCCGGATGCCTTCAAGAAGCCGCAGATTCTGAGAAAAATTGACAAACTGCAGACCGATGTGGAGAGTTCGCTGCAAGTGGTGGGAAGTTCCTTTGCCCTTACCGATTACCTCGAGCGTATGAATAAAGTCATGCATGCCGACAGCGCCAAGTATGATGTTATTCCGGAAAGCAAGGAACTGGTAGCTCAGTATCTGCTATTGTACGAAATGTCAGGAGATCCGGAGAATCTCTGGAAAGTAGTGGATTACAATTATCAGAAAGCCAATCTGACCTTTCAGCTGAAAAGCGACAATTCCATCGCCCTGAACCGCGCTATTGACAAAATCGAAGAGTATAAGCCCGATTTGGAAAAATCAGGAGTTACTGTCAATTATGCCGGGTCCGGCTACAAAGCTCTGATTTTTACCGACCTGATCCTTGAAGGACAGATAAAAAGCCTGATAATTTCACTGGCTATCGTAGTATTGCTGCTCTCTCTCATGTTTAAAAACGCGATGGCAGGCATTATCGGCTCCGTACCGATTACGATCACCGCAGTGATAAGTTTCGGAGTGATGGGTTTGCTTAACATCCCATTAAGCACAACTACAGCTTTGCTTTCCAGTATTGCCATCGGGATTGGGATAGATTACGCCGTTCATTTCATTGAGCGGTACAAAATCTACGCGGCTGAAACCGGTGATCCTCAGTTAACCGGCCATAAAACCATGCAGCATTCCGGAAGGGCCATCGTATTTAATGCTTTAGTGGTAATCTCCGGATTCCTGGTTCTGCTGACTTCGGTATTTCCGCCAAACAGGGCGCTGGGAGCTCTCGTTTCCATGAATATGTTCACCAGCTTCCTGGGAACAGTAACTGTCATGTATCTTCTGCTGAGACTTTCAAATATTTTCTTCAAACAAAGAGAAAAGGAGTTGTAAAATGAAATGCTGGAAAATCATTTTCAGTCTAATGATTGTTTCAATGTCTATTCCACTTCCGTCACTTGCCCTGGAGGATATAAGCGGACTGGAAATTATTCAGAATGTCTACACCCGCCCGACAGGCTCTGACCAGGAAGGCAAACTTACCATGACCCTGATTAATTCCCGCGGTGAAAAACGAATGCGCGAAATCAAACAGTACATCAAAGATTTCGGCTCCGAAGAAAAGAAGATCATGTTTTTTATCTCTCCTGCAGATATTCGCAATACTTCCTTTATGAACTGGAGTTATGATAAGGAGGGGCGGGATGATGACCAGTGGATCTATTTACCTGCCTTAAAAAGAGTAAAACGCATTTCCAGCGACAGCAAGAGTGACTATTTCATGGGTTCGGATTTCACATATGATGATCTGGGCGACCGGCACCCATCAGAAGATACGCATAAGCTGCTGCGGCAGGAAAAGGTCGACGGCGAAGACTGCTACGTCGTGGAAAGCATTCCCAAAGAAGAAGGATATATGTACTCCCGCACTCTTACCTGGGTCATCAAAGAAAAATGGGTCGGGTTGAAAAAGGAGTTTTATGACGAAGATGGCGAACACCTCAAGACACTGAGTGTAAAGAAGTATGAAAAAATCAAAGATTACTGGATCATTACAAACAGCCAGATGCAAAATGTTCAGAAAGATCATGTCACAAACATGTTGCTGGAAGATTTGAAAATTGACACCGGCCTTAAGGACAACTTGTTTACGGAACGTATGATGAGAAGGGGTATGTATTGAAGAATATTTGCAGAATGCAGACCATACTTTTCAGAAAGCTCAGATTTTTTCTGTTAATCGCGCTGGCTTTTTGCTTTTCAACCACCGCAATGGCACAGGACCTGTTCATGAGCGGATATGTCCGGAATTACACAGGCGCTTTGATCAATGAAGGTGGTGAATATTCCATCATTCAGAATACATTCAATCTGAACCTGGAACACAGCAAGAGCAATGTTTCTTTTAAAGTAAATCCCTATATCTATCAATACAGTGAAAAAGAGCAGGAAACAGGGCTGCGCCAGGCGTACATGGATATCTATTTCAAATCTATCGACTTGCGTATAGGAAAACAGCAGATCATCTGGGGAAAAGCTGACGGAGTATTTATTACCGATATCATTTCTCCCAAGGACATGAGCGAATTCCTGCTGCCGGACTTCGAAGAAATCAGAATGGGAGTTACGGCCGTGAAGGCCGATTATTATCGGGGAAACCAGACGTTTGAAGTGGTTTGGCTACCGGTTTTTACACCGACACGGCTGCCTGACGAATCTTCCATCTGGTCGCCGGAAATTCAATTTCCCATGACTCCTCAATTTGATTATTCTCAGCAGAAAGTGACCGGATCCCTGGAGAACAGCGAATGGTTTATCAAATATTCCGCACTCACTTCGGCCATCGATTATGAACTGATGGCCGGTTATGCCTGGGACGACGATCCCACTATGCACATCGAAAAAGACATTGATCCTGAAACAATGCAGTTAACCGGCCTGACGGTGATTCCCCAGCATCACCGGCTGACCATTGCAGGCGGGAGTCTCAGCAGCACCCTGGGGCCGGTTGTTCTGCGCGGTGAAGGGGCTTTCTATTCGGGTAAATATTTTAACTCTGCTGATCCTGAAGCCAGCCGGGGCGTTGCGGAGAAAAATTATCTACATTACCTGGCGGGCCTTGATTACACTTTGATGGGTATCAATATCAGCGGCCAGTTCATTCAGGAGAGCATTCTGGATTACGACCCCATGATTGGCCGGGATGAATTCGAAAATACGGTCACTTTATTGTTGCGCGAGGATTTTCTTCGTGAAACTCTGACTCTGGAGCTGTTTTACTATATCGGGTTGAATAACAATGACGCCCTTATTCGTCCGAGCATCTATTATGATCTTTATGACGGGTTTGAACTTCTGGCGGGAGCCAATCTTTTCATCGGAGAAGAAGGTCGTTTCGGGCAGTACGATGAAAACGATATGGTTTACGCAAAATTAAAGTATAGTTTTTAACCGGAGAATAGCGTTGGAAGAAAGCTCGATTAAGGATTTATCTTTAACATAAAGAGATATTTTGTTCATGAAGAAACTCGCCGGATAATCAGACCTCCCAGAATAAGAATTATAAGAAATTGGGGTTTTTTCTGTCAAAGAGGGAAGTGCGGACAAGAGGGTTTGCAGATCTGATCAATAAATGAAAATTGCTAAATCCAGGCAAGCCCTATTTTATAAAGGAAGTATCTCAGAACCAAAATTGAAAAGAATGTGTTCTTTTATGGTTGGAGAATCTTAAGCGTGAGATTGGCGAACAATTTGATCGGAGCATTCCGGTATTTGTAACAGCTCGCAATAAAAATCGGCATCCGATTCCTCTTTAATAATAAGTTAAAACTGATTGACATAATCCTTCCCGATGTTGTAACCTGCAATCATGAAAAGAAGTTAACATTCTGGGAATTTCAAAAGGGGGGAATATGCTTAAGGTAAAGAAGATTCTCTGTCCTATTGATTTCAGCGAGAGTTCTTACAAAGCTCTGGAGATGGCGTGCGGATACGCGAATCATTTCGCGGCAGACCTGATCCTGGTCCACGTAATTGCGCCCGTACCCACCATGATGGCCGGTCCCGAACCCACAATGGCCTTCGACGTAAGCACGTACGAAGATCATCTCATGAAAACCAACGAGGAACACATCAAAAAGGTCGCAGACGAGAGAGTTTCGGACGATATCGATGTAAAACCGATGATCCTTAGAGGCGATCCGGGCGATCAAATTATAAGGATTTCCGACGAGGAGGAAGTGGACCTTACCGTAATATCATCCAGAGGGCATTCCTCTTTCAAGGAGATGCTGTTCGGATCGGTAGCGGAAAGGGTAATAAGACATTCCAGTAATCCTGTTCTCTCAATAAGGTAGAATTAAAACAGAGTGAATCCGAATCTCCCGCGGCATGGAAAAACAGCCTGAAAATCCATGCCCTTCCCGATCGGAGTATGGAATCGTGCTAAATGTACCAGGATTTTATCTCGAATAAAGCCGGCCTGACACGCAAATACATCTGACAAGCCGTTCAGAAGCTCGCAGATGATTTGCTGGTCGTCACCTACACCGGTCTCGAAATAGGATAGCCCATGGCTAAAAAGATGCCACACCCACCTCGCCCCCTTAGGGTATCATCGAAACCAGCCGCGACAGAGGAGCTGATGAGTTCGAATATTTCAACGAGGATGAGGCTGAGCCGGCAGTGCCGGCAAGCTCGTATTCGACAAGAATTCGCCCGTGCGGCAGGCTGTTACTAAATCGGCTTGTTCAATATTCTCAACACTGGTAAGATGCACTCATGAAATAAAAACCCCTCAATTCAGGTTAGGGTTAAATAAATTGACAAAAGGCAAAATGAAGTGATATTTATTCTAGAACAGCTGTTTTCAAGCAGCATTCTTGTTTTGTTTTATTATCCGGGGGAGAGGTTATATGCCGTGAAACGGTAAGGTGGCAGTTAAATGAATATATTATTTACAACATCCGCGGCGCCTTCTAAAAGCCCCTTTTTCACCAGTGAAAAGAGACCTCCTTTAGGTCTGGGAACACTTATATCAATAGCCAGGAATAAGGGCCACGGGGCGTTCTTTATTGATAATTATCTCTCTCCGTCAAGATTTATCGAAAAAGGGTTTCTGCAGGAGAATGACATTGATATTGTGGCGATTCATGCTAATACGATTTGTTTCCGCGATACTCTGAGGATGTTAAACGCGATTGAGGATCTAAGGAAGAGAGACCTGTGGCGGGGAAAGATGATCGTAGGCGGACCTCACACCTCTGTCGCTGTAGAGACAATTCCCGAATTCGTAGATCATGTTGTGCAGGGTGAGGGTGAAAAAGCTCTCGAAGATATTCTAAGCGGCAGGGCCGAGTCGCGGATTATAAGGGGAGAAAGAATAACGGATCTGGATTCACTCCCTTCTCAGCCATGGGATATCTTTACGAAATTACCGTATGATTATCAGTGCAAATGGATAGATGAGGCCCCTGTTTTTACAATAAATACCAGTAGAGGATGTCCTTTTAATTGTACTTTCTGTTCTGTTTCTTCCGTTTGGGGAAAACGTTATTCCTTCTTAAGCGCTGACAGGATCATTTCAGAAATCGAGTATCTTATCGAAAATCATAACGCTAAAGGGATTTATTTCAGAGAAGACCATTTTACTTTGAATACAAACAGAACCAGGGAATTTTGTGAAAAACTGATAGTAAAAAATATTGACATAAGCTGGGCTTGTGAAACCAGAGTGGATGTCTTAAGCGAAGAATTGATAGAGCTAATGAGCAGGGCCGGCTGCAGGGCTTTCTACCTCGGCGTTGAGAGCGGAAGCCAGAATGTTTTAGATAAGCTCCGTAAAGACATTACTCTCGAGCAGATTGAGAATGTTTCCATCTGGAGTAACAGATACAGCGTAAGGACATACTGGAGCCTTATCGTAGGGACTCCCCATGACACCTTCAAAGATTATATTGCCACAAAAAGATTGATAAAGAAGCTGAAACCCTATTCCCACGCTTTTAATGTTTATGTCGGAATTCCGGGAAGCTCATTGTATAAATACATTTCACGGAATAACCTCTATGAATATAAGGATGATATAGGCTTGTTATATTTGCCGGGATTTGATGTTAAGACAAAATATTTTTATGGAGCAAACAGCAAAAAGCTTGTAGATTACAGGTTCAGACTGAGAACTCCATTTGATAAGCGGCTTTTGAAAAGAATGTGGAGAGTTCCGTTCAGGATTCTAAAGAATAGATTATCGGGCTTTATAAAAAAAATTGCTTCCCCGCGGTGAGCTGTTTTCGAAAATCTCCTATATATTCTATCTTCTGATACCCTTCCCCAGAATATGCAGACCTTTCAGGAAGTCTCTGTCTTCGGGCTCGAGTTTCAACAACCACAGGGTGAGAGCAAAAAGGGAGAGAGATATCGATCCCGCGAGCGTAAGTGTGACCAGTGTGTGAAATGGCATAATGAAAGGTTTTATTATCCACAGCGCCGCGGCTGAAATAAACCCCGCCAGGACAGGTTTAATAAAACCTTTGTTTAGGAAAGTGAGTTTGAGAATTATCCGTACTTCAATAACTCTTGCCAGTCCGCTGACAACGAGGGATATCATCGTTGCCCAGGCAGCGCCGAAGATACCAAAACGCGGTATAAGTATGATATTAAGTGCGACATTAAGCAGGAAAGCTCCCAGAGAATTCCACAAAGACAGTTTTACGTATCCGGACATAGACAGAATGGGGCCGGCTGATCCGAGCACAGCTTGCGAGAAAGTGGCGGCGGTCAGTATAACCAGAACAAGGGCGCCTGAGATGTAATCGGGGCCGAACAATAACATGATTTTTGTGGGAAGCAGCAGCATAACCAGGGCAAAAGGAGTCGCGAATGTAAACAGCCAGCGGCTTACAAGCCTGTAGAGATCGGACATTTTTCCCGTTTCACTTTTGGAGTGCATTTGAGAAAGAAGAGGTGAATAGATACTTGCAATGGAGAGCAAGAGCGCCTGTAATAACCCCGCTGTTCTTACCGCCGGGTGGTATAATCCCACAGTGACTGAATCGGTGAAGTATCCGAGCATCAAGATATCCATCCAGTGCATGAGAGTCTGAAGTATTACAACAAACATAAGAGGGTAGGAGAATCTGAGTAATTCTTTATCTATCGGGGCGGATAAGATCTTGCCTATTTCTATGCCGGTAAGTCTCTTCAGCATAATCAGCATCAAGATACACCCCGCCCCTCCAGTAACGGCGAAGGGAAGAATGATAGTCATTCTTTTTGACAGGAGAAAGTAGCTCATTGCCATCATCGCGAAAAGGATTGTGGGCTTAACGAATTGGGTGGTGAGTATCTTGTATTTCAGGAATTTTAAACCCTGAGTCGCGAATGCGCTCACATTTGTTACCGCGTTAAGGGGAAGCGCGACAGAAAAAACAATTATCGCGTATTGCAGCAGAGGTCTTTCTTTAAAGACATTTTTTACCAGCCACCCCGAACTCAGAATCAATAGAATCATTATGATTGAAGAGAATACTGCTGTTGCTTTCAATGCTGAGCTTATCAATCTTTTTATTTGATCTCTGTCGAGCTCGGGATTCAAGCGGCTCACGAAACGCATTACACCGACTTCCAGTCCCATTTTAGCCAGCACTTCCGCGATCAGGATAATTGAATTCGCGATGGAATATATCCCGAGGTATTCCGTTCCTACCCAGCGGGCAAGCAGAGCTGTGTAAAGAAAACGGTTTATGTTTCCGTAAACAAGACCGGAAAAGGTAATAGTGGATTCTTTAGCTATCTTCTGAGCTGTATTCATAGGGCAAGTTCTGTCGTTAAGCCTTTAAGAAATCCCGACCACGTGTAATAGAAGGCTTTGAATCCGTGCCGGCGGTTTAGTAAATCCTTTAACGCGACTCCGTTTAAGTACAGAAATACAACCGGAAGGAGAAGAGATCTGTTGAATTTACGGAAAAAATAGACGGTATTATGCGCCCGGTAGTACATTCCTTCGGCCGGAGCGCTTCGGCGGGTTCCTCCGGATGAAGCCCTGAGATGTTCTATTTCAGGTTTCGGAGAATAGAGAACCCTTCCGCCCTGTTTTCTAACGCTGAAGCCGAAATCACCGTCTTCCATGATAGCGTTACCGATATAGTTTGTATCAAATCCGCCTGCTTCGAAGAATTTATCCCTTCTGACGCCGAAATTTCCGCCCGCCGCCCACTGGCATTCTGAATAGCTGTCGGAATAGAAGTTTTTGAGAGTTTTGCCGTAAAATGTGATATAACCTCCGGATATGTTCTTCCTTTCATTCAGGATCTTTGAACCGGCTTCGTATATCTTTCCTCCGACAACCCAGATCTCTTCTCCGTGCCGTTTGAACTCATTGATATAATCGGCAATTAATTCCGGAGAGGGTATTACGTCATCATCAACAAAGAGCAGTATCTCGCCGCCGGCAGCTTCGGCTCCGACATTCCTGGCATTTGGAAGCCCCTTTCTTTTGATAGCTATATACCTGTAGTGATATTTTCGGGTGGAAAAGTCACTTAGCGGAGTACTGCCCCCTGAAGTTTGATCTATGACAATCAATTCAAAATCGTCTGATGTCTGATTTTCAAAACTTCGAAGTGTCTCGAGAGTAATACTGCTTCTATCTACTGTTGGTATAATAACACTTATTTCAAATTCCATAACAACCAGACTTTAAATTCTCAATTTACATTTTCTTTTAATTACCTGCCATAGAGGGTCGATTTTATCAATAAGAGACGCCGGGAGAAAGCTGGCGATTATAAAACCGGCCGCGAAAAGCTTGTAAGGCTTAAACCGGAAGGACTTGATAAAATGCTTTCTTGCAAGTTTCAGTTTCCTTTCAAAGAATAGTATTCGGCCGAGGTGGAAATTATAATAAAAGGCCTTTTCTCTATCCAGGTTTCTTTCTGAAACGCCCGCGGCGTTCTTCCTCTGTTGTAGTAATTGGAGAGGTTCTTTTTCCCCTTGATTTCTTGCTATAGAGCACTTACGGGCAATTTCGGCATAATAGTTCTGTTCCTGCCTCAAAGCTATAGAAATGCTGTTAATATCAATCCTGCGGATATAGAGAATTTCCTGAATATTAGTTATTTCATAACGGCCGGCAATTCGGAGCCAGAGATCGTAATCCTGAGCTTTGACAAACTCGGGGCGGTACCACCCAACATCATCGATACTCTTTCTTCTGAACATCACGGAACCGTGGCAGAATTGGTTCTGGTATAGAAGCGATTTTTTTAATTGTACGGGATCCGCCGGCAATATTGTCTCTGTGATCTTCCTGCCCGTACTTGTTATTTCGCTGTAAGAGGTCCCCGCCAATCCTATCTTTGAATTATCTTCCATCAGCTCTGCCTGCAATTCTATTCTGCGCGGCAGAGAATAATCTCCGGCGTCTATTCTTGCGATATACTCACCGCTCGAGTTTTCTATCGCTTCGTTAAGTGATCTTGTAAGACCTTTACGTGAGCGTGAAATGAGGGATATTCTCCGGTCACAGGTGGAATTAACGACACTGTCTACAGCCGGGCCGCCCCCGTCATTTACGATTATGAATTCAAAATTCCTGTATGTTTGCGCCAGTATGCTCTTTATCGAATCTTCGAGAAACGGCTCGTTCTCTTTAACTGACATTATTATTGAAACTTTCGGCGTCATAATTATTCCTATTCAGAATCAGCGCGGGAAGGCAAGAGACTCTGCTTTCTCTTTTGAACCCGCAAAATCAGAATAAGAATAGAAGAGGTGACAGAAAAGGTCAAAAGAAAAAGGTGTCAAGCGGCCCCTTTCTTTTGAGGCTGGATTGCTTTAGTAAAGCTGGCCTCCCGAATTCATTGACAAAATCTTGCCGAAACGATATTACGGATGTTATTATTATCAATCCGGCGAGGCAAAAGAGAATAAGAGGGATTTGGCGATTATGGATTCATTTAGAGAAAAACTGCTGAACAGGTTATATTTCATTTATATAAAGGGACATTATTTCTTCTACAGGAATCGATTCTCCGAGAAGATAGAGCATATCATGCGGTTTGACAGAAGGTCTCGCGGAATTAAACCGGATACGTGTGAGGAGCAGGGTATGCCGGGGTTTCATAAGACTTGCGCAAACGGATGGCACAGATATATGTTAGGACGGTATTTCTTTTCTCTGCGGAGTATAAAGAACAAAACAGTGTTAGACTCGGGCTGTGGACTGGGCTGGGGGAGCTATCTGATATGCGAGCTGCCGCGAGAACTTATCTCTATTGACATAAACGAGAAAGCTCTTAGTTTCGCGCGCGGAACATGGGACGATTCAAAATTAAATTTCCGCAAATTATCAATTCTCGAAATCGATCTGCTGAGAAGAAAATTCGATGTGATACTGAGTTATGAAATAATCGAACATCTGGCCTGGAAGGAAGGACTAAGATACCTGAGTCAGATAAGCGGCAATCTGGTCTCCGGGGGGAAGCTGATTATGTCCTCATATTTTCCTTCCAGCGCCGGGGACGCCGAAAAGGAAGAAGCAAAAAATCCATATCACCTTCATATCTACACAAAAAGGGAGATGCGAGAGGAACTCGCTAAACGCGGGTTTACTAAAGTAAAATTTTTAGGAAGTTTGATGCTTTCGGCCGAGAAAGAATAGATGTTTCTTCAACGTGTAATTTATTGACTGGCTTATCTTTTGAAATATCCGTATTTTTCAAGGTTCAGCGCGTATTCTTCAGCGAGAAGCCGGTTGTTTTCATCGAAGAACTTCATTAATTTCTCAAAATCCTCATCTCTGTATTTTATTGAATTTAGTGTTTTGCCAGGAATTTCTATATTGTTTAAAATTCCCAGATTATCAGCGAAGGGGATATTAATATCACCGAAGAATCTTTTCTTTAATCTGCCCAGATGGAACAACAGACTGCGCGAATCTGTTCTGTACTTGCCCATGCAGCTTTTTTTGTTTTCATTCTTAGAATTAATATAATTATAGGCCGTTTCTCGGCTCAGCCCCATGATACTTTCAAGTTTCTGAAAAAAATGAGCCGGGCTGTTTTTAAGTTCTTCGTAAACGAGAATATAAACATTATTAACGCCGAAGATTTTTTCATATTCCTTAATTACGTCATAATAGGAAAGCGCCGACAAGGTGAAACTGCGAGCTCCGTCTCGTATCAGATTATCCGTGTAAATCCTAAAATTACGCGTCTGTTTATAATTCTTGAAACAATAATTGTACATTTGCGCGTAGATAGATTTTATTAAATCCAACTGGTTTCTTATGACTATTATAATTTTCGGCTCCGGAGTAAGTTCGGAAAACAGCATGTGCGCTTTCCTGGCCGTACTCGAGGGGTCCAGGTATCTGACTAGAGGCCGCGGTTTTTCAGCGAAGAAGAGGCTGTTACTGAGTATCGATTCATTCGAATATATAATAGTATCTCTGTCGGTGCTGTCTATTTTATCCTTCAAACCTCTTTTGTGATAATCTATCTTCTTTCTGAATGAAATTTCATTTAAGTATAATAGATCATATATCCATTTTTCTTCATTTTCATAATCCCTTATGTCAAACATTTCCGGGTGTTTGGGAAAGAGGAATTTTTGCAGAGTTGTGGTGGCGGTTTTCGGATAGCCGATATGAATAAAAATTTTCCGTATCTTTGCTTTCATTTTCCTTCACCCCTGATCTTTATCAATCTATTATAGTACAAATACATATTTAAAGAAAAACTTAATATTCCCACAATTATAGTTGAATAAAACACTCCGACAAAACCGAATATATCTATAAATAAATAGTCCAGGATTACATTCGCGACTCCGAAAATAAAAGTGTTTATGGTAACTATTTTCGCCTGTCCGGATGGAACGACCAGCCCCTTCACCATAAATCTTCCGGCGAATTTAATTGGCAGGAGTATCAGCAGTAAATAGAAAATAGTTATGATTTCGTCTGTAGCGTAGTCTTTCAGAAAAGCTCTTATAAAATAGGGAAAAGCGAAATAAACCAGAAAGGCAATGAAAAAACCGGCAAGAAGGCTGAATATGAGGTATTTCTTAAATTTATTCAGGAGTTTGCCTATTTTGTTCCTGGAAAATATTACAGTTATATTCGGCGCTACTACTTGTCCTAAAATCAATGAAGAAATCAGTATAAGTGTGAAAACCTTATTGATGATTTCATAATAACCTATTTCCGCGACAAAACCGAACTGCTTCAGGATTAGGATATCCACTTTTGTGTATAGAAAAAAGGCCACATTTGCCAATCCTATTACCAGGGCGTACCCTACAATATTTTTTGTAACTTCCTTATCGATCTTAAATTCGATGTCGTCTCTAAAAATAAACAGCCCCGCCGTAAGTATAAAGAACAGGAGGTTCTGGGAAACTATAGAACCAACTAGGCCGTAGTTTCTAATCAGAAAGAAGGAAACGGGAAGGGCCAGACCTGCCGCGGAGAGGCTGATAATTGATAGTTTTTTGAAATCTTTCAGTCCTCTGTAAGCACCGTCTGCTACGGAGGATAACGGCAGGAAAAAGAAATACGGAATAAAGTAGAGGAGCAGAGAATACTCCTCGAAGATATATTTTCCGGCGAATATGATAAATAAAGAAACAAATGTCGCTATTCCCGTTATAACAACAGTTATGGAGAATAAGATCCTGTTTAGTGATTTTGATCCTTTTGCCTTATGCTGGGCGACAAACTTCGAAGTAGAAGGAGTGAAGCCGAAATCACAGACTATAATTAACAAACTGGATATGGCTATCAGATAGGTAAATAACCCGAGATTTTCAGGGTCCAGATAACGCGCGGAGATAAAAAATATCAGAAAAGTCGATCCCTGCTTGGCTCCTATCTGAAGAGACCGCCAGATAAAGTTGTGAATTGTCTCCCGGTGCTTGTTATATTTCTTAACTAACATTCAATTATCTCAGTCGGGTTTGATTTACCTGAAATTATAATTTTCAGTCCGTATCCCCAAGCGGACAGAATTCTTTTTGATTATACAGGGTAACAAAAGAATCAACGTTGGAAAAGACCCATTCTACGCCCACAACCGCGCGATTATAATATATTAACTTAAGTGATTCTTTTTTTCAATTGAAGTATACTATATCATATTTGGAAATTATACACATGATAACCCTGCGCCGCGCTGGAATTTTTAATATAGTTCTATTTATTGAATAAACCGGATATTTGTTTCCTTCTTTTCTAAATCTAAAGAAAAGATTCTGCAAATCTGATACAAACGCTTGCGATTCGCGCGATTTTTAATCATCATATACGGTGTCGCGGTGTTTTTACTTTGCTCGCGAATTGACTGATCCAAAAGCAGTTTTAATGCCGGTGTTTTCAGTTTGTTCTTTAATCTGAATCGTCAGTATTCTAGATGGAGGTTGTATTATGAGCTCCCGGTTTACGAAGATGTACGAGAACAAAAAACGTTCTACCGATGATATCCTTAAGATAGTAAATCCCGGCAGCAGAATATTTATAGGTTCCGGAGCCGCTGAGCCTCAAAAGCTTATTGGTATGCTGATTGAGAAGGGCGAATATATTCAGGATCACGAGACGATAAACTTAATCGAACTCGGAACCTCCATATACGCCGAATCTGTTATGAGTAAACCATTTAAAAAGAACGCTTTTTTCATCGGCCAGAATGTCAGGGACGCGGTAAACGAAGGAAGAGCTGAATATACTCCAATATTTCTCTCAGAACTCCCCGAACTTATCTCCTCCGGACAGATGAAAATAGATGTAGCCTTTATTCAGGTCGCCACCCCTGATAGTTACGGTTTTTGTTCACTCGGAGTTTCGGTGGATGTCGAGAAGGCGGGAGCTGAGAGCGCGGATATAGTCGTAGCGGAAGTGAACGCGAAAATGCCGAGAACGCTCGGAGACTGTTTTATCCATCTAAACGATATAGATTATGTAGTGGAGAGCGACCTGCCCCTTCCCACATTAAGAGCTCCGGAACCGGATGAGGTTGCAGTGAAGATAGGCCGTAATGTAGCGAGATTAATTGAAAACGGGGCTACTATCCAGGCGGGTATAGGCATGATCCCGAACGCTGTTCTCGGGTTTTTAGATGACAAAGAAGATCTCGGAGTCCACACGGAAATGTTTTCCGACGGTATTATTGATCTCGTCGAGAAAGGAATCATCAACAATAAAAAGAAATCTCTTCACAACGGAAAGATAATAGCCACATTCTGCATGGGCAGCCAGCGCCTGTACGATTTTGTGGATGATAATCCGCTTATTGAATTTCATCCGTGTGATTATACGAACGACCCTTTCGTAGTAGCTAAAAATAACAGGATGGTTTCGTTAAATGCCGCTATACAGATCGATATTACCGGCCAGGTCTGCGCTGATTCGATTGGAGATTATTTTTATTCGGGGATCGGCGGGCAGGTTGATTTTGTTAGAGGAGCGGCAAGGTCATCCGGCGGTAAACCTGTAATTGTGATGCCTTCAACTGCTAAGGGCGGCACTGTTTCGAGAATTGTCTCTACTCTGGACGAAGGCGCGGGGGTCGTAACTTCCCGCGGAGATGTACATTACGTGGCTACTGAATTTGGAGTTGTTAATCTACACGGGAAAAACCTCAGGGAACGGGCTCTGGCGCTTACGAGTATAGCGCATCCCGATTTCCGCGATGATCTGATCAATTACGCTAAGAAAAGAAGTATTGTTCACATGGATCAGATGCCTCTTTCAATCGCAGGCAAATATTATCCGGATAAATATGAACATACCGCGGTGTTCGGTGATACTGAAGTCTTCTTCAGACCCGTAAAACCTACTGATGAATCCCTGCAGAGAGAATTCTTTTATTCACTGAGCGATACATCCATATATTACAGGTTTTTCAATGTCGTAAAAGCGATGCCTCACGAGAGGCTTCAGCCCATGGTGAATATTGATTACCGCGAAGAAATGTCACTGGTGGCTCTGGTGGGCGAGACTGAACTTGAAGAGATGATCGGGATAGGAAGGTTTAAGGTCGATCCTTCGGATAATATGGCGGAGGTTGCCTTTGTCGTACGGGACGATTGGCAGAGAAGGGGAATAGGTTCTCATTTAATGAGTAAGCTGATAGAGATAGCCAGAGAGAAGAGAATAAAGGGATTTAAAGCGGATGTTATGGCGGAGAACAGGAAGATGCTTTCCCTGTTTCATAATTGCGGCTTTCCGGCCAAGACTAAATTAGAAGACGGAAGCTATTTTGTAGTAATAGATTTCTCGGAAGAAAAAGGAAAATAACAGAGGAAAGAGTTTTTAACGAGTGCTTTTCTTTTATAGCTAAATAGTCCGGTTGAAACAGGGCTCTGTTTATTCCCGGCTAATCGGCGGATTTAAAGCGCGGGGGTTGAAAAAGTGAATAATAAGACAAAAGGGAAAGCGGCTTTTATTTACGCCCCCGGACTTTCTGAATTTAAATTCAGCCCCGAGCACCCCTTTAAGCCCGCCAGGGTTGAAAAGGTATATGAAATGTGTAAAGGAAGAGGACTTCTTTCTGACCCTTCTGTGGCTGTTATAAAAATAGATGAGGGAAAAAGAGAGGATTTGGAAAGTTTCCATACTTCAGAGTATATCGATATTCTAGAGAGAGCGGGAAGGGGCGGGGAAGTTGACATAGATATGATTTATCATGGGGTGGGGACTATGGAAAACCCGATTTTCACCGGGTTATTCCAATTTTGTCTTCTGTCAGTCGCGGCTACTATTGAAGCGGTAGAAAAGGTGGCAGGTGGATTTGAGAGCGCGTTTAATCCCTGCGGCGGTTTTCATCACGCTCATTCGGACCGCGCCGGAGGTTTTTGTTATGTTAATGACGCTGTGATCGCGATCAAAAAATTGAAGACTCTCGGCAGGAGGGTCGCTTACGTGGACATCGACGCGCATCACGGAGACGGTGTGCAGGAAGCTTTTTACGACGATCCCGAGGTTCTTACTGTTTCCGCTCATGAATCGGGAAAAACTCTTTTCCCCTGGGGAGGCTTTGAGAAAGAGATTGGCAGGGGCAGGGGCAGGGGGTTCAATATTAATATTCCGTTGGAACTTGACACGGATGATGAAGTGTTTACCCTTCTTTTTGATAACATAGTGATGGATTCCGTAAAGAGGTTTAATCCGGATGTTATAGTTGGACAGTTTGGAACAGATGCTTCGGCGACCGATCCGCTGACTCATCTGAAAATGACCAACAACGGTTATATTGAATCGATTAAGCTTTTACATAAAAAATTTCCTAATATAGTTGCTCTGGGAGGCGGAGGGTATAATATGAAGGATGTTGTAAACGGATGGACTCTGTTATGGAGTGAACTCTCGGGGCTCAAGCAGAACAGCGGATATGGAGGAGCGATTGGAGGAGTTCTGATGGGTGACAGCTCAATACAGGGTTCTGATTTAAGAGATATGCGGTCCTATGTTTCAGGGCCCGCGAAGGAAGATCTTATTGAAGGTGCTGAAAAACTGATTTCTAATTATAATAAAAATATACAACCGTTTCTTTAACCCGGGAGTTGAGAGCAGTTGTTTGAAAAGAATATAAAGATAGTTGAAGCAAAGATCAGCGCGCTGTTGGGCGCTTTAAGAGAAGCCGGAAGTGCTGAAGATATTGAAATAGAGCTTGTCAGGGGGATTGATGCTGTTCATTACAGCAAGTTCGACACAGAAGATGAATACCTTGAATTCTTAGAGAATATCGTCCGGATCTCCAGACCCGTTAAGCTTGAAAGCAATTGGGAAGAAGCCTGGGGAAATCTTTTTTCGCAGTTTATACATTCCGTGAAAGTCTCAAAGCGCGGCACTGAGATTATCATCTCCAGATTGTTCGGAAAGGGTTCTCTGCCTGAAGAAGCCCGAAGTGAGAAGGTTTTGTGTATCAATCCGGGGTCTACCTCAACGAAAGTGGCTATTTACGACGGACTGAAATTAACACTGGAAGAGGAAGTTCACCTGCCGCCCGAGTACGATGACAGTGTTGAAACCCGGGCTGAGATGATTGAAAAATGGCTGGAAAAATACGGCGTCGGAAAAGGTGATCTTCAGGGAATTGCCTGCCGCGGGGGCTTTGTAAATGGAGTATCCACTGGTACTTATCATGTTTGCTCTGAAATGGTTAGAGATGTACAGAATCCTATTATTGATCACGCGTCTAATATGGGTATTCAAATCGGAATGAAGCTGAGAGAGGATTTTGGTGATCCGGAAAATCTGATTGTAACTATGACTGATCCAGTGGCTTCAGACGAGATGGATGTCGCGTCAAGACTTACGGGCATTCAGAAATTGCTCAGGGACGGCAGGGGGGCTCATTACCTCAATCAAAGAGCCGTACACAGATTGGCAACATCAATTCTGGGTATACCTGAAGATGAAGTTTCCACTATCGGCGCTCATGTCGGCGGCGGCATATCTATAGTGAGGCACGAAGAGGGGAAAATAGTTGATTTGGTCAACGCCTTCTCGGGAATACCAAGCGCCAACCGGTGCGGTAATATACCCCTGGATGTAATGCTCCGTTCGATCGATGAGGGGAAAATGAGCCTTCAGGAACTCAGGAAGTATCTCTTCGGAGCCGGAGGAATGCTTGATTTAACCGGAACAAATGATTTTCGGGCCCTTCTGCATTTCAAGGAATCGGGAGCCATAAGCGCTCAGCGTGAAAAGATAGAGATGGTAATTGATTTTATGGCCGGGAATGTCGCGGGAGCGGTGATGAAACTGGCGGCGGTCAAAAAGAGAATTGCGATGGTGATATTAACCGGAGGACTTTCTAAAAGCCATGAATTCACCGGGAAGATTAAAGACAGACTTTTTCCCTATTTCCCGGTTGGAATAATCCGCGGGTCCATAGAACACGAATCCCTTGTAGCGGGTCATCTGAGGGCGAGATTTAACCCTTCGGCTGTAAAGGATTATGTTGGAGAAAGGAAACGGCTTAAGGAAAAAAGGAAAAGGGAGAATATTCTCCTGACCACAGAGATATTCTCCGATCCGCAACTGCGCAAGAAAGAAGATGAACCTGTGACCAGCTTGGATGAAGTGATATATATGGCGAGGTCGATTGTTGCCAAGAAGAGAGCGCCGGTAATTGCGATCGTTGGGGCGGAGAACGAAGATGCCGTCGCCGCGGCTAAACAGGCGAATGAGGACGGCCGTTATCCGATAGCGAAATTCCTTCTTGTCGGTGATTATTACGAGATCAACAAACTCGCCTGGCAGTATGACATCAAAGTAGACGGCGACAATTACACGATTATAGATTCAGATGAGCCGGTGGAAAAGGCCGTATTACTACTCGATTCAGGTGAAGTTGATTTCCTCATGAAAGGCGGAATTAAGACAGCGGATATCATGAAAGGAACCCTAAAGTATCTCAAAGAAAGCGGCAGAATGAGAAAGAACAGCATATACAGTCATGTAGGTGTTTTTCAGATCCCGAACTATCCGAAGCTTCTCTTCGTATCAGACGCGGCTCTCATTCCTAATCCCAACCGAAAGATCAAGAAGAAAATACTAGAGAACGCAGTTTATGTGGCAAAACAGCTCAATGTGATAAATCCGCGTGTTGCCATTATATCCGCCGTCGAGACGATGAACCCGAGTGTTGAATCATCTATGCTTGCCGGAGAACTCGCGAAGGAGTATTCCGGCAGAGAGGACTGTATTGTAGAGGGGCCTCTTTCATTGGATATTGCCATGGATCCCCATAGCGCCCGGGAAAAAAACTACCGCGGCAGGATCATGGGCAACGCTGACATCCTTATTATGCCGGATATTGAAGCGGGAAATGTTGTCTATAAATCTCTCACAGTTTCATCAGGCGCCTATCTTGCCGGTGTTATAATAGGCGGCGGTATCCCGATAGTATTAACCTCCAGAGGTGATTCCGCGCGTTCAAAACTTGCCTCAATATGCCTTGCCTCAATCTTGGCTATGAAACAGGGGGATATTGCAAAGAAGTAACCGGAGATTGGTTAAGATAGGTAACGTATACAAATTTCTGTCGAAAACTAATTAGCCGTTCCGCTCTCTCTATAAGCACGATTTATTGAGTTCAAATTGAGAAAATAGGCTGAATCCGCGGCATTCTATCTCCCATATTTCGGCAAACAGCAAATAAACAGGTTATTGTCTGTAAAGAAATAATAAGTGAATGTACCTAAAAGACATTAGGGCTGTTATAGTTGCACGATTCTTGCGTAAAAATGATTCTAAATTGTCATGCGACGCAGCAGGTCTGCCGATAAATTGCTTTTCAAATAAGCACGCCTGATTTATAATTTCATCGCTTGGAGATTACTGAATGTTTAAGGAAAAAATCAAACCACTCTTTTTATTCGTATTGATCTGCGGGTTGACGCTGGGCTGCAGTCTGGAAGAGCCTGTTCTTCCGAGCTGGGTAGTTCCCGTTACAGTACCTCTTTCCAAAGACACACTGCTTTTTCAGGATGAAATCGCAGACGGCAGCACTATAGTTAATATCGGAGATACTCTCTTTATCAATATTGACAAAGAATTTAAATCCGAAAGCGTAACAGAAGATGATCTAACGCTAACGGGAAGAGATACCTCTATTTCAGTTATGATTGAAGCGATATCGCTTGATTCTATAGGAACTCAATCTGCTGATTTAATCGAGATGGCGGATATACTGCCCACTTTTTCTTCATATGTCGGACAGACTGTCACGGTTCCGGAAACCACTGTCACTTCCGATCCGATAATGGCAGGGTCGGATGACTTCAGTTCAGCTGTTATCAATCATTGCAATATAAGAATATGTGTTTATAACGATATGCCTTTTACAATAGGCCCTAACAGTTATTCTCCGGATGGTATGGGGATACAGGTTTCAGATTCCACGGGCACGTTTGTTTCTGCGGTAAATTTAGAAGATGACATCGAGCCGGGAGGCGTAGCTTGTGTTGAAGAGTTGATAACTCCGGGTGATTCCTGGATTCGCGCCCCGTTATGGCTTGAATATTCTATTCCCGTCTCCAGGGACACAACATTTTATCTAACACAGGATATCCTGGATAGTTCAAGTTGCCGGCTGGAAGTAACTCTTCTGGATTTGGATGTTAAAGAGATAATTGGAAAAGTACCTTCACAGATTGTAACAAGAGAATATAGTCTGGCCATAGGTGAGGGGGACCGGATTATTGAAGGGAATATATCCTCCGGGGCAATGAGTTTCGATTTTATCAATCAAGTTCCCCTTGGCGCCGATCTGGATATGACCCTGCCCGATCTGGAAACGCCGGAGAATACATCTTACAGCAAAAGCTTTGTTCTTGGTCCTGATGGAACAGATTCGTCAGCTGAGAACCTCAGCGGGTACAGGATATTAAATTCTGAATCCCCGGGAATTCCTCTCGATTCGCTGAAAATTGAATTTGAAATTGTAACCGAAGAAAGCAGCGGCTTTGTGCATTTAAGAGATACTGACAATGTGTCTGTCTCGGTCCACACCGATCAGTTTAAATTCTCCAGTCTGGAAGGGGATCTTTCGGAGGATTTATTTGAAATCGGGCCGTTTGAAGAGAATGACGTAGCCGACTACCAGGATATTTCCGGAAGTTTTAATTTCCAGCAGGCTTTGCTGCGGATAAGATTTTACAACGATTTGAATATAGAGAACCTCGACCTTAATCTCAGGATAACGGGGTATCATAATGAAATTGATGAGGGTATAACCGATTCAGCCAGTGTGGTAATAAACAGGCCCTTAGAGATTGGTGATAATACATTTTCCATTTCCGATCAGTCGGTTGTTGATCTTCTGAATATTTATCCGACAGATATTATCTACTCGGGTGAACTTGTCTATTCAGGATATTCATCGGTGAGCGTTGGAGACCAGATCAGCGGTGATTATTCATTTTCCACCCCCTTTGAAATTGAGATAGTCGATCCGGATCCCGTTGAATTTGATTCCGACACTCTCTCTATAGATGATATCGGAGAAACCTTTAGAGATGCCGCGGGGGATGAAATTCAGTCCGCTGTGTTAAAAGCGTGTATTGAGAACCGCAGTTTCTTAGGCGGCACGGTACGTTTCTTCGTAAGCCGTGATATATCTGCAACCGAAGAGGAATTTTATGATACGACAAATTATTCCGTCGATAGTCTCGGGTTTACCAAGCCGATTGTTTTTGACGCCGCTACGGCTAATCCTGTAAATGGCTTTGTGGAGAACCCCGTTGTTTCAGATGTTGTTTTCTCCTTAAACAGTAACGAACTTTCAGTTTTTAAAGATCCCCCGGTAAGGACGGGATTTCAACTTAGTCTGGAAAATACTCAGGGACGAGTGATTGTTCGCGGAAGTGATTTTATTAGATTATCAGGAGAAGTAGAGTTTGAATTCCTGATTCACGATGACGAGGAATAAACTAATATGAAAAATACAAACAGGTTGGTTATCATTTTTCTGGTTCTTGTTATGCTGGTTCTTCCGGTGTTTCAAGTTGAAGCGCAGGATATGATAGATGCCCGGACTCTGGCTCTGGGAGGCAGTAATATCGCAACGGCAGAAGGTCTCGAGTATCTCGGAGGCAATCCGGCGACACTTGCCGCGCCTAAGGATTTCGGCTTTGAATTCCTGCTGTTCTCATCGAGATTAAAGATGAGCAATAACAGTTTCTCGCTAAAGGAGTATGATGATTACTTCACTTCCGGAGACACACTCACAAACAAAGACATAGATAATCTACTCGAAGATCTGCCGGAGAGCGGTCTGAGACTTGATGGATTGGTCGGAGTAAGGGCTCTTTCATTCTGCTTCCATTCATTCGGCTTTGGAGTAACAGGAACGGGAAACGGTCATGTGATCATACCGAAGGAAGCCGTTGAATTTCCTTTTTACGGCAATAGCGGGATTAAGAATTTACGTTTTGACGATCTTGACGGAGAGGGATGGGGAGGCGTGGCCTTTGACTTTGGTTACGGGAGAAAAATTATAGAAGAAAAAGAAGGTGAGTCACGATTCTTATCTGCGGGAGTTAATCTGAAATATATTTTAGGATTGGCTTACGGAGGTTTGATTGACGCGGACGGGGGTCTTCAGACAACTGATGAGTATATATACGCCGATGGAGAAATGAGTTATAGAACCAGCATGGGAGGCAGGGGTTTCGCGGCAGACATGGGGTTTCTCGCGAAAATCAGAAAGAACTGGACGGTTTCACTCCATTTCAACAACCTTATAGGCGGCATTGGATGGGATAAAGATAATGAAATAAGCGTTTATGAATTTCAATCCGACACTTTGAGAATAGGCGACAGCGGCGATACCGAAATCACAGATACCGACACTACTTACTCCACGGGTAATTTTTCAACATCTCTGCCGCGCACTTTGAATATGGCCGCTTCTTTCAACGCGCGTGATAATCTGGTTCTGACAGCCGCTTGGCGGCAGGGGTTGGATCATTCAATGGGCAATACAATTAAGCCGCGTGTTTCCGTGGGCGCTGAATATTCACGCCTTTCTTATCTTCCTCTAAGAGCGGCTTTCGCGTTCGGCGGAAGGGAAACATTTGCCGTTGGTATGGGGTTGGGGATTAATATTAAATACTGGCGGCTTGATATTGGATATCTGAATCACACTTTTAACTGGTTCAGGAGCGCTAAAAGTGTTGACCTTGCCGTGACCAGCAATTTGAGATTTTAATCGAATCAGAGCTCTTAAAGAACGTCTTCTTATCCATCTTTTCACACCGGGCAAAAAGATAGAATAATGAAACTTTGGTAATTGTAAAATGTAATCTCCCGCTTATTAAACTGTAAGCCGGCCCCGGGAATGGGGTCCTCGCTAATTCTCACTAAGGACGTGCTCGTCATATTCGATTTCGAACCTGAGCTTGTGTTTTGCCTCTTCCTGCGCCAGGCCCATCAGAAGTTTCTTCAATTCGGGGTTGTCAGCCGCCTCTGCCAGTTCCCGGTACATTCTGTAGGACGCCTTCTCCGATTTCATGGCGATTATAAGAGCCTGCGAGTAATCGAGGTCCTTGTTTGGTTCTATATCCTCTGTATATTCAGCTATCTTAAGGTCCATCACTTTTTTGCTGACAGGGGCAAGCATTTCGCCCTTTTTGATCTTCAGCAGTTTTTCTTTGTGTCCCTTTTCCTCTTCTGCGAATTCCAGGAACGCTCTTTTCATGCTTTCCCTTTTCACCTTGCCAGCCAGATGGGTATAGAAATCACTGGCTCTTTCCTCGGATTTTATCGCGAAATCAAGAATCTCCTCAACGCTTCCAAACCCCATAATCTATCCTTTCTGTTATTTTGAAAAAACGAATAAGATTTTTTTCTCTGTTTATAGATTCAGGGCCCCATATTCATCAGACGTTCTCCCCTGAGAAAATCGTCCGAATCGATATCCGCGCCCCTCTCCAGTTGTTCGTACTCCACCTCGAGAAGCGCGAGATGACTGTGCTCCATTTTTGCCATATATAAGAGAAGAGATTTGCTGTTGGGGTTATTCGTCCTCTTCGCGAGGTCGTTATAATAACCTCCAGCCATTTTTTCGGCATCCATAGCTACTTTGAGGAGGTCTTTCAGAGAGGGCGATTCGGACATAATATCATCGACAAGGGGTACGGGAGAATTAGACGGGCTTTTCAGTTCTACATCCGGAAACATTTTTTCGTAGGCCTCTTTGAGGATCTCCTCGTGCTTGTTCTCCTGAGACATCAGAAAATCGAATTTATCTTTGAGGGTCGAGTTTTTGGTAATTTTCTTCATTTCATTATACAGTTTCGCCGCTTCTATCTCCGATTTAATGGCAATACTGAAAATCTCCAGTGTCGTATAATCCCTTTTTTCGTTCATACCGCCTACCTTTCATTAAAAAAACTTCACCTCACTGCCGGGAGAGCTTGAGCATCTTTTTTTTAATTTCTCTGATTCCTTAAACCATGGCAATTTTAACACAAAATACATTTCGCGCAAGTCTAAAAATATCAATCAGCCGCAAACTTTACGAATTAATTAATCTCCTGATGGGTAATAAAAATCGGGAAACCCCAGAAATATTATTGCTTGAGTAAAATATTATTTAAGGTGTAATATACTTAATATTAAGCGCAGCTCGGTTACCCCAATAAAAAGGAGATTGTTATGGAAAGGCAAATCACTAAAATGGGCGGGAATCCCGTAACACTTATTGGTCCGGAGCTTAAAGTTGCCTCGAGCGCCCCTGACTTTACCGTTCTTGATAATAGCCTAAAGCAGAAATCGCTGAAGGATTATGAGGGAAAAATAAAGTTGATCAGTGTTGTTCCTTCTCTTGATACAAAGGTCTGCGATACACAGACCAGACGGTTTAATGAATTGGCATCGGATTTATCCGACGAAGTTGTGGTTTTGACAATAAGTATGGATCTTCCTTTCGCGCAGGGAAGGTGGTGCGGAGCGGCAGGAGTTGACAGGGTCATAACCCTCTCAGACCATAGAGAAGCTTCTTTCGGAACTAATTACGGACTTCTTATCAAGGAGTTTAGGCTCCTCAACAGGGCGGTTATAATAATAGACTCGCTGAATGTTATTCGATACATTGAGATAGTCAAAGAAAACCACGAACTGCCGGATTATGAAAAGGCCTTAGGGGCGCTGAAGAAGATTCAAAGTTAAGAAACCGGTTAATTTAACTGTCGGCAAATACATATATTTAATTAAGGAAATTATTCGAGGGGTCTGATTTTCTAACTTTGTTATTAAGGAAAGGAGAAAATATGCCGAAATGGTTTGTTTTATTTGCCTCTTTCCTGCTTATCGCTGCCGCCGGCCAGTCCGCTGAACCCTGGAATCTCTCCGCAGATGCTAACCTTACCTTCACCGAGAACTCATACAGCGACAACTGGGTCGGCGGCGAAGCGGGAGCGCTAAGCTGGCTTTTTTCTTCTAACTCGCTTGCAGAGAAGCAGCTTCACCCGAAGGTTAACACGAGAAACACCCTCAAGCTATTTTTCGGACAGACACACAGCCAGGAAGTTGAAAATAACCAGTGGAGAAAACCTGTTGTTTCGAACGATATTATAGATTTTGAAACTCTCTTGCGCTTTACGCTTGAAAGCTGGGTTGAACCTTTCGTCAGCGGCAGGATAGAGACTCAGTTTCTGGATGCCAGAGATCCTCGGGAGAACCTTTATGTAAACCCCGTGACATTTACCGAGAGCGCCGGTGTTTCCAAAGTTTTGGTAAAAGATGAAAAAACTGAATGGATGGCGAGGGTTGGCGCCGGCGCGCGTCAGTATCTCGACAAGGGAAATACGACGGAGAAGGATGGCGGTCTCACTTTTGATTCTGAATTCAAAACAAAGATAGCCGACGATCAGATTTCGGTTGAAAGCAAGCTGACTGTTTTTAAAGCCCTTGTTTACTCAAATGAGGATGAAGCGCCAAACGACTACTGGAAATGTTCCGATGTTAAGTGGGAGACTATACTCACTGCGGGTATAACGAAGTATCTTATGGTTAATTTATACTTCCAGCTTCTCTATGACAAGCAGATCGATCTCGGCGGCAGGTTTAAGCAGTCACTGTCTCTGGGGCTGACATACAAACTTATATAAAAGATAACAGGGCCGAAGAGATTAGATAAGGGGGATAACTGCTTGGAGATTGTGTCATTCTTTTTGGATAGTTCGCGAATAAGTGTTGATGAAATAATCCGAGGAGGATTATAATCAATTTAGCAGGTTTTGACAGGTTGAACGGGTAATTATTATATGATTTGAAAGGGGGAATGTATGCCTGAAGAGTTTAAAGCGGGTTGTGCCAGGCCCACTGGCGGCCCTGTTGACGAGGGGGATGCTCCTCGCGAAGAAGTGAAAGATGAATTTAAAGAGTATTCGAAGGAGGCTGATATGATAAAGGTAGGACAAAAAGCGCCCGATTTTACTGCTCCCGCATATTATAAGGGAAAGTTTGTAAATGTGAAATTGTCGGAATATTTGGGTAAGTGGGTTCTTCTGTGCTTTTATCCCGGCGATTTTACTTTCGTTTGAGCGACCGAAGTCTCGGCAGTTGCCGACAGGTTTAAAGAATTACAGAAGCTTGGTGTTGAAGTGCTGTCTATGAGTGTTGACAGCGTTTTTGTTCACAAGATGTGGAATGACAACGAACTTTCCAAAATGGTAGATGGGGGCATTCCGTATCCGATGCTCTCCGACGCCGGAGGTAAAGTGGGAAGTATTTACGGAATATATGATGAAGGAGGAGGGGTTGAGACGAGGGGAAGATTTATAATTGATCCCGACGGAATTATTCAGGGGTATGAAGTACTGACGCCTCCCGTGGGAAGGAATGTTAATGAAACTTTAAGACAGATCCAGGCGTTTCAGCTCGTAAGGGAAAGCAAAGGCGGAAAGGCGACCCCTTCAGGATGGATGCCCGGTAAGAAGATTCTTGAGCCGGGGCCCGATCTTGTGGGTAATGTGTGGAAGGTGTGGAAGACAGATATGGCCAGGGACTAATCAGTAAGATCCAATACTCCGGTGCCGCCTTTTAAGGCGGCACCGATTCCTTATATTAAAATTTTTAAATAGTGCTTACTAGAGGAGTATTGCTATGTCTGAGTTGTCAAGCGGTGAAGAGAACCGGAGTTTCCCCAATTTTTATAACCTATAAGGCAGTCGATGATTTGTAACAGTATGCGGCTGATTGATATTTTCAAAATCGTGGTCAATTCCCCCGGCGAGGGAATTGTACGCTCTGCGCCTCGGTCTCGCTCTTTCTGCCCCTTCGGGCCAGAAATCCTTGCCCGCTCGCCACTCGGCGAGGGTTTTGAAAATATCAATCAGCCGCACTCATCAGCAATGAAAGCCCTATTCCACTTACCAATCCTGATAACTGATTGTATCTCGCAATGTTATTACAATACTTGCCGAATTTTCAGAGGGAACTCCAAGTGAAGAGAACCGGATTCCGGAATATCTGCGAGAGGGTGTAATAATTTCCTTTATAATGAGCGCGTACGCTCCCCTCTGCCGCTAGAGGATTTCTCCGGTCGAGCAGAGTGGAGAAGAGCGGAAGTAAATTTTTGTCTATAAAACGATTCAGCTTATCTCGATGTTCAGGTTTCAGCCCTGCTGCTTTTCATTGTAAATATGAACGTCCTGCTGGGGATATGGTATGCTGATTCCAGATTCATCGAAAGCGAGTTTTACTTTTTCATGCATGTCGAAATAGATATTCCAGTAGTTCTCCGTATTACACCAGGGGCGCACAAAGAAGTTAACCGAGCTGTCTCCGTGTTCGGAAACAACGATCATCGGAGCGGGGTCGGTTAGAATTCTATCATCCTCGTCAACGATTTTCTTCAGAATATTCTTAGCTTTACCGATATCATCATCGTATCCTATTGAAAATGTCATGTCTATCCTGCGTGTAGGCTCTTTTGTATAATTGGTAATACTTGCGCTGGAGACCTCGCCGTTCGGAATAATGATGGTTTTGTTGTCGAAAGTTTTTAAAATCGTGTGGAAAATACTTATCTCTGCCGCCTTTCCGGTATATCCCTGAGTCTCGATTACATCTCCCACTTTGAAGGGTTTGAAGAGAAGAATCATGACACCGCCGGCGATGTTTGAAAGACTCCCCTGAAGGGCGAACCCTACCGCGAGTCCGGCTGCTCCCAGAATTGCGATAAATGACGTAGTCTTTACTCCCACCATCGATATTACGCTTATAAAGAGCATCGTTTTAAGCGCTATCGACACGAAGCGTACCAGAAATATCTGAAGGGACTTATCGTACTCGTGTTTTCCCATGACCTTGCCCATCAGCTTGGTCAATACTCTGATAATCCATAATCCGATTATCAACACAATGATGGCAAGGATAAGCTTAGGCCCGTAGGACATCAACAATTCAGCGCCCTTTTCCAGATATACGGACGAAGATTCCATTACCGCCTCCTTATTTTTTAAATTGCTTAAGCCCCACTTTTTTCTTATAACTGTAAAGCATTTTACCTAAATTGATCAATTATAGTCAAGGGTGGAGTTTCCCCAATTTTTATAACCTATAAGGTAGTCGATGATTTGTAACAGTATGCGGCTGATTGATATTTTCAAAATCGTGGTCGATTTCCCCGGCGAGGTAATCGCACGCTCTGCGCCTCGGGTTCGCTCTTTCTGCCCCTTCGGGCCAGAAATCCTTGCCCGCTCGCCACTCGGCGAGGGTTTTGAAAATATCAATCAGCCGCCTTAAATAACGTTGATGGACTTATTACAGTTGTTTTTCCCTGTAACTGATTCTCAATCCATAATTTAGTAGATTCATTGTTAAATTTTTGGGAAAAGTCCTATTATAATATTTTGGGCTTGACACCAAAGAGGTAAACAGGTATCATAATACCTAAATATAGTTTCTCCTTAGAAGGGATAAAATGAATAGTCTGATAGATATATCTGGAGGCGCTTTTCTGGCGTTACACAGTCTGGCTTTAATGGCGGCGCGAGAACCCGAAAAAATAAATTTAAAAACGATCTCGGACCGTCTTGATGTTTCAGAAGCTCATCTTGCCAAGGTAATGCAGAGATTAAGCAAAGCGGGATTTGTAAGTTCTTACAGGGGGCCTGCCGGGGGTTTCACACTTAATAAGCCAACAGACGAAATCAGTCTGCTTGATATTTATGAGTGTATAGAAGGAAAAGTAGAACTCGGTGATTGTCCTCTGGGGAGGGGAAAATGTATTTTTAAGAGGTGCATTTTCAGTGATTCCTTAAGCAGAATTTCAAAAGAAATCTATAATACTTTACGCAGGTTGAAACTTGCGAATTTCTCGGACAAATTGGAGTGATAAAAGGTGGAATTAAGATCGAATAAAAGGCCGGTCGAAAAGGATATAAATTATTTATAAAATTGTGCAGGGGAACTAATCAGAAAAAGGAGGCGGATTATGAGTATGTTTTGTTTTCAATGTCAGGAAACAGCTAAAATGGAGGGCTGCGCCGTCAGGGGGGTCTGCGGAAAGAAAGAGGATACCGCAAATCTTCAGGATCTGTTAATTTACGTTTTAAAAGGTATTTCCGTAGTGGCTGAATCTGCCGGTAATGTTGACAGGGAAACCGGGCGTTTTGTTTCCAGGAGTCTTTTTGCGACAATTACCAACGCTAATTTTAATAACGACGATTTCGTAAGGCTTATCACCGAAGGGTTGAAACTGAGGGATGAGCTTAAGAAAAAATATGAGATAAAGGGAGACCTTCATGATTCAGCTGTCTGGTATGCCGACGATATAGAAGGATTTGAGAAAAAAGCCAAGGAAGTAGGAGTCCTTTCTACAAGCGGCGAAGATGCAAGATCTCTGAGGGAATTGCTTGTGTATGGAGTAAAAGGGATAGCGGCATACGCGGATCACGCGGCGATTCTTAACATGGAAGATGATACTATATATGAGTTTATGATAGAAGCACTGGCATCTACGACAAAGAACCTTGATACGGGCGAAATGGTTGCCGAAGTATTGAAGGCCGGAGATGTCGCGGTCAAAACGATGGCTCTGCTAGATAGTGCCAATACCAGCGAATACGGCAATCCCGAAATTACAGAAGTAAATATCGGCGTCAGTGATAAGCCGGGTATTCTTATATCCGGACATGATCTTAAGGATATGGAAGAATTGTTGAAACAAACTGAAGGCACAGGAGTTGATGTATATACTCACGGTGAAATGCTGCCCGCGAACTACTATCCGAAGTTCAAGAAATACGATCATTTCATTGGAAATTACGGGGGATCCTGGTGGAAGCAGAAAGATGAATTTGAAAAATTCAACGGCCCCGTTTTAATGACCACAAATTGTCTGGTACCGCCCGGAGAATCTTATAAAGATAGGGTTTTTACTACGGGCCAGGCGGGATTTCCCGGGTTGAAACATATACTTGACAGAAAACCCGGAAGTGAAAAGGATTTTTCAGAAATCATCGAAATGGCTAAGGATTGTGAGGCGCCTGTTGAGATTGAGACAGGAACGATTACAGGCGGTTTTGCTCATAATCAGGTTCTAAAGCTTGCCGACAAGATCGTAGGCGCCGTCAAGTCGGGGGCTATTAAAAGATTTGTTGTAATGGGTGGATGTGACGGAAGACACGCGAGCCGCAATTATTTTACGGATGTAGCCAGAGAACTTCCCGGTGATACTGTTATTCTCACCGCGGGGTGCGCCAAATACAGATATAACAAGCTCGACCTCGGCGATATCGGCGGAATCCCCAGAGTCCTCGATGCCGGTCAGTGCAATGACAGTTACTCTCTGGCTGTCATAGCTTTGAAATTAAAGGAGGTATTTGGGCTCGACGACATAAATGAACTGCCGATATCATTTGATATCGCGTGGTATGAGCAGAAAGCTGTGACTGTACTTCTGGCTCTGCTGTCTCTGGGAGTAAAAGGTATACGCTTAGGTCCTACTCTCCCCGCCTTTTTATCACAAAATGTATTACAGGTACTGGTGGATAAATTTGATATTAAGCCCGTCGGGGAAGTAAAAGAGGATATTGAGGCTATGATGGCCGGCAAGTAGCAGTAATCTGATTTATGGTAATTCCTGCTCTGTACGGGAAAGTTGAGTTATCATCTTATATTTTTCTATTTATCAGGTGATGTTCCGCTAATAACACGAAGGGAAGATCTTACTCGGAAACCTGAAGGTGAACTGATTTTAGATGGATCCAATGTATCGGGAATTTGATCTTCCCTGAATTGCCGCCGGCTATGCTAAAGCGTAATTATTTACTATCAAAATAGTTTACGAGTTTAATAAATATTATTTTAAGTAATTCCGGAGAATAACCTTGACATTGAATTAATATATAATTATAATCATTACAAATTTAGAATGGTTTAAAAGCAGGTGTTCAATGGGTAAGATAAAGAGTTTTCTTGAAAAAGAGTGTGTCTCTCTCACACCGCAGAGACTGGCTATTATAGAATTTCTTGAGGGGAATGAATCCCACCCGACCGTGGATGAAATATACACTAACGTAAAATCACTGTACCCGACAATATCAAAAGCTACAGTATATTCCGTGCTTGAACTTCTAAGCGACCTGGGAGTCATAAAAGAACTGTCCATAAGAAAGCGGGGCGAGGCCTGTTTCGACCCATCAACTGTTTTGCATCATCATTTCCACTGCAGAAAATGCGACACTGTAATAGATATTGACGTTGACTCATACGATGAATCTACTATACTCGATACAGTGGACTCTCTAGGGCATAAAGTTGAAGATATCCAGCTGTATATTTACGGGATCTGCAGGGACTGCATTGACAAGAATACTTAACAGATATTTCGGAGGCGGAAATTGAAGAGAACAGAACTCAAAAAAGGTATTTACTGGGTAGGCGGGATAGACTGGAAATTGAAGAATTTTCACGGTTACCTGACTCAGCGGGGTTCCACATATAACGCCTATCTTATAGTCGACAGGAAAATAGTGCTCGTTGACACCGTGAAACATTATCTCTTTGATGAAATGCTAACGCGGGTAGGGGAGATAGTTGATCCGGCAGATATCGATTATATTGTTTCGAATCATGTTGAGATGGATCACAGCGGCTCTATCCCCGCTGTCCTTAATATCGCTCCCGAGGCAAAGGTGATAACTTCGACGAGGGGTGAGAAGGGTCTGCGTAAACATTACGGCAGCGATATTGACCTTACGGTTGTAGAGTCCGGTGAAAGCCTTGATATCGGAGAGAGAACCCTAAGCTTTACTCATACACCTATGGTTCACTGGCCCGATAACATGGTTACATATATACCTGAAGATAAGATTCTGTTATCAAACGACGCGTTCGGACAGCACATAGCTTCCTCTGAGAGATTCGATGATGAAATAGAGTTGGGTATAGCGATGGAGGAAGCGGCGAAGTACTACGCTAACATTGTGATGCCTTACTCGGCGCAGGTTAAAAAAGCTCTGGAAGCCCTTTCCGGCTTAGATATAGAGATGATAGCGCCGAGCCACGGGATTATCTGGCGTAAGGGAGTTGACCGTATTCTCGATGAATACAAAAAATGGTCGAACTCCGAATCATCATCTAAAAAGGGGTTGATCGTTTACGATACGATGTGGGGTTCGACTGAAAAAATCGCTTACGCTCTCTCGGAAGGTATGGAAGAGGAGGGTGTTGATGCGACTTTAAGGAGTTTGAAGCACCACAATATCTCTGATATTATGACGGAAGTTCTCCGGTCCCGTTTCATTATGATAGGTTCACCTACTCTGAATAACGGAATGCTCCCCTCTGTAGGTGAGTTTCTTACGTATCTCAAGGGACTGAGACCGGCGGAGAAGACCGGCCTCGCGTTTGGTTCTTACGGCTGGGGAGGTCAGGCTGCCGGAGAAATAGAAGAGGTCTTAAAGAAGCTCAAATGGGAATTACCCTTAGATAAAATAAATATAAATTATATTCCGGATGCTGAAAAGCTGGAGGAAGTTAAAAAAGCCGGAAGCGAATTTGTAACTCTCAGTAAGCAGGGGAGCCGATGATCTTCCCTATAAATTATACAGGAAAGAAGGAGGTATTAAATGGCGGCGAGAATGGAAGTATACGAATGCAACATATGCGGAAATATCGTTGAAGTTCTTCACGGAGGAAAAGGAGAGCTGGTTTGCTGCGGCGAGCCTATGGAGCTTCTTGAGGAGCAGACAGCTGACTGGAAAAACGAGAAGCATGTACCGGTGATTGAAAAAGACGGAGATAGTATAAAGGTGACAGTAGGAAGCACTCCTCACCCCATGACAGAAGAACATCACATAGAATGGATAGAAATTTCCAGTGACGCGGGCAGGGTATATCGTAAATATCTTAAACCCGGTTCAGAACCCGGAACACATTTTATAGTCTGTGAGGAATGCTCCGAAGGCCTTAAGGCTCGTGAATTCTGTAATATTCACAAACTGTGGGCTACTGAGTAGAAACAGAAAAATTATTATATGAAGTTAGAAAACAGGAAGAGAGTAAACTGGGGAGGTTAACCGATGGCATCCCTTAAGGGAACTGAAACTGAAAAGAATCTTTTAACGGCATTCGCAGGAGAATCACAGGCGAGGAACCGTTACGATTATTTTGCCTCAAAAGCCAAAAAGGAAGGGTACGTGCAAATTTCCAATATATTTATGGAAACGGCGCGCAATGAAAAAGAACATGCCAAAAGGCTTTTTAAATTTTTAGAAGGGGGCGAAGTTACTATAGAAGCCGGATATCCCGCCGGAATTATCGGATGCACCACTGAGAATCTTAAGGCGGCCGCTGAAGGCGAGAATTACGAACATACTGAGATGTACCCCGAATTCGCCAAGACTGCAGAAGAGGAAGGGTTCGGTAAAATAGCAGAAGTCTTCCGCAGGATAGCGGTAGCAGAGAAACAGCACGAAAAACGCTATCTGGATCTGCTTGAAAACATAGAAAAGAAAAGGGTGTTTAAGAGAGAAGAACCTCAAAGATGGAAATGTGATAACTGCGGATATATTCATGAGGGAACTGAAGCGCCGGATGTATGTCCCGCTTGCGATCATCCCAGGGCACATTTTGAGATACTCGGAGAAAATTACTGATTTCACTCTTAATACCTTTTAAGTGAAAGGCTCTTTTAAAGATATGTGAAACAGGAAAACAAAACAGAAGTGGAGCGATCGTATAAGGAGCAACAGAATGACATCAATCATCTATAGATATACACCCTTGGAGACTGCATGAATCCCTTTAACGATCGCTCCCTTAACACAAAACAAGCTGTAAGGATATTCTAATAGAGGAAGGAACGGGAAGTCAACAGTTTTAAGGACAAAAAGTACAGGCTGTGTTAAATGCTTTATTCAGAAGAGTAAAATCATTTATTTCTTGTTTTTGTTAGTGAAGGACCCGGAATCCCCTGATGGTGATAGACAATGATAGCACAAAAATGGTTATGTGAAAAATGCGGTTATTCTGAAGTCGGGGTTTTTCCGCCGAAGAACTGTCCTGAATGCGGGGCCGGCAGAAAGTCCTTCAAACGGGAGAATGAATACGGATTCCCCGGAGAAGAAATTGACAATGTTGTGGCGGCATGCTGGAAGGTCAGTTATGGATTGTATATGGTCAGTTCCATAGACGGTGAGAAAATAAACGGACAGATATGCAACGCTTTCATGCAGATAACATCTGATCCGCCCCGTTTCGCTATAGGTATAAACCATCAAAATCTCACACATGAATATATTGAAAAAAGCGGAGTGTTCGCCGCCTCGATACTCGGAAAAGAAGATCAGAGAATAGTAAGAAGATTCGGGTACAGATCCGGAAGAGAGTTTGATAAATTCAAGGGCATATCCGTTGTCAAGGGAAGAACGGGATGTCCGGTTTTAAAAGATTCTCTGGGGTATATAGAATGCGAGCTTATCAAAGATTCTCAGATCGACGCGGGCACTCACAGCATATTTGTAGGTGATGTGGTGGGAGGTAAGGTTTTAAAGGATGAAGCGCCCATGACATACGAGTACTATCATAAGAACAAACAGCGTTAAGAGCATTCGCCAGACGGAATAGGCCTTCAGGTATTTTATGGGTATGATCTTTAAAAAGGGAAGTTGTTCAAGTTAAGAAAGGAGAAAAAATGGATAAGTGGGAATGCACGGTTTGTGGTTACATATATGATCCCGAAAAGGGAGATCCTGATAACGGAGTAGACCCTGGAACTCCCTTCGGAAAATTGCCCGAGGACTGGGTATGTCCGGATTGCGGCGCGGGCAAGGATGAGTTTGAAAAGATCTAGCGTCCAGCCGGAACTTTTATCTTGAGATTGTCAATTTATTTGATCGGAAGGAAGAATAAAGATGGGCTCATTTTTTAATGCCGATGAAGTATTCGAAATGGCTATGGATATCGAAAAGAGCGGCGAATCGTACTATAGGAAAGCAGCCGGGAGAATGGAAAACCCGAAAGTAAAAGAGTTAATGGACTATCTCGCCGATGAAGAACAAAAACACCACCAGGTTTTTGCCGGACTCCGCGGATCTCTGCCGCAAAAATTAACTACCCGCTCAATGCCTGATCCTGAAGACCAGGAGAGACTGTATCTAGACGCTCTGGTTAAATCAAGGCTTTTTACAGGTGATCAGGAAGCCGAGAGGGTCGCTGCGAGTATGGATGGAGAGTTAGAAGCTCTGAAAACGGCGTTGAATTTTGAAAAAGACACAATACTCTTTTTTATAGCCATGAAGGATATGACCCCTGAAAAGCTTGGCAGGGAGAAGATCGACTTATTGATAAACGAAGAGCATACTCACGTAGTAAAAATATCAAAAGAGATAAAAAACCTGACGTGAAATAAGCGAAAATGCTTCCGTTTATCATTCGAAGGGAAAGAATTATTACGCTTTAGGGCTGACGGGTTTATTCATACCTGTCTTAAACTCTGTTTTTATCAGCACAACAGCTACTTAAAGATATGTAAGTAGAGAGGGTTTGAAGCGATTAAGCTGCAAAGGTTTGATAAATTTGGCTTATAATTTCTAATCCCGCGGAAAGCAGTCCGCGGGCGGCAGCGCTGTAAAAAGGATGCTGCTACCGCGCGGATACTTTCGCGTCATTCCCTTCGGACGGGGATAATTCTTCGAACGTTACCTCTCCGTTATTCCAGTCGGCCAGAACGGTAGCGCCTTCCTTTATGTCCCCTTCCAGAAGTTTCTTTGCCATTGGGTTAAGTATCGTTCGCTGTATGATTCTTTTAAGAGGTCTCGCTCCGAACTGAGGGTCATAACCCGATTCAGCCAGAGCTTCCATGAGTTTTTCTGAGACTTTAAGATCGAGGTTCTTTTCTTTGAGTCTTTCGTTCAACATCTCTATCTGTATTTTAACAATATCAGATATATTATCCTTGGACAGGAAATCAAAAGTGATTATTTCATCTATCCTGTTAAGGAATTCCGGTTTGAAAGAATCCCTGAGAGCTCCCTTCATCTTCTTTCTGATTTCTTCAGGGTCTGTCTTCCCCTTTTCGTCCAGATAGATGCTTCCCAGATTTGACGTCATAATCACGATAGTGTTTCTGAAGTCCACAGTGTGTCCTTTGGAATCTGTAAGCCGTCCATCGTCCAGGAGTTGCAGAAGGACATTGAACACATCGTTATGGGCTTTCTCGATCTCATCGAACAGGATCACGGAATACGGATTTATTCTTACGGCTTCAGTAAGATACCCGCCTTCTTCATATCCGATATAACCGGGCGGAGCTCCGAGAAGTCTGGAAACGGAGTGTTTTTCCATAAATTCCGACATATCTATTCTGATTATTGCCTTCTCGTCGTCAAACAGCTGTTCGGCAAGAGCTTTGGCGAGTTCCGTTTTTCCGACACCGGTCGGGCCGAGGAAAATAAAGGATCCGAGGGGTTGGTCGGGATTATGAAAACCGACCCGCGAGCGCCTTACCGTGTTGCTTACCGCCTCGATAGCCTTTTTTTGACCCACGACACGTTTTGAAAGTCTCTTCTCGAGATTTATTATTTTATCCCTTTCCTTTTCCACCATTTTACTAACAGGTATTCCGGTCCAATTGCTTACGACCCGGGCGATATCATCTTCTGTTACTTCCTCCCTGATAAGTTGATTGCCGGATTCCTCCAGTTTCTTGAATTCTTCCCTCGAGTCTTCAAGCTCTTTCTCAAGCTGTACGATCACGCTGTATCTCAGTTCTGCCACTCTTTCGAGGTCTCCGTCTCTCTGAGACAGCTTTTCTTCCGTTCTGGCGCGGTCGAGTTTCTCCTGGATTTCACGTATTGAACCGACAATCTTCTTCTCGTGTTCCCATCTTGTTCGTATTGCCGAGGCGCGTTCCTCAAGATCTGAAAGTCTCTTCTTGACTTCATCGAGACGCTGTTTAACCTCTTTCTTTTTCTTTTCTTTCTCAAGTGCTCTTCTCTCTATTTCAAGCTGGGTTATCTTATCCTGGATTTGTGCCAGTTGGGCGGGAACGCTGTCCATCTCCATCCTCAACGCGGAGGTAGCCTCATCGACAAGGTCTATCGCTTTATCCGGCAGGAAGCGGGAAGTGATGTATCTGTTTGATAGCTTCGCGGCGGCTATGAGCGCGGAATCAACTATTCTGACTCCGTGATGTACTTCGTATTTTTCCTTCAAACCCCTTAGAATACCGATTGTCTCTTCGACTGACGGCTCACCGATAAGGATAGTCTGAAATCTCCTCTCGAGAGCGGCGTCCTTTTCTATGTGCTTTCTGTACTCGTCCAGTGTTGTAGCGCCGACGCATTTGAGTTCCCCTCTGGCCAGAGCCGGTTTTATCATGTTGGACGCGTCTACGGCCCCCTCGGCCGCACCCGCTCCGACGAGTGTGTGCAGTTCGTCTATAAAAAGTATTATTTGGCCTTCAGCTCCCGTTACCTCCTTTAAAACGGCTTTGAATCTCTCTTCAAATTCACCCCGGAACTTAGCGCCCGCGATCAGAGATCCCATATCCAGCCCCAGCAACCTCTTGTCCTTTATATTTTCAGGCACTTCGCCCGCGGCGATTCTTTGGGCGAGCCCCTCTACTATGGCTGTTTTACCGACGCCCGGTTCTCCGATAAGCACGGGGTTGTTTTTAGTGCGCCTGGAGAGAACCTGGCTGACCCGTCTTATCTCTTCATCTCTCCCTATAACAGGATCGAGTTTTCCCTGGCGGGCGAGACGGACAAAATCGGTTGTAAAACGTTCCAGAGCTCTGTATGTGCTTTCAGCGTTCTGGCTCGTCACACTCTGTGAGCCCCTGACCATCTCAAGAGCTTTTATAAGTCCATTGCGGTCAATTCCGGCCGTGCGGAGTATTTTTCCAGTTGAAGTCTCATCGCCCGCCAGGGCAAGAAGAAGATGCTCACTGCTTATATAATCATCCTTCATCCTGTCGGTCTCAGTCATAGCTTCTCTCAATATCTCCTGCAGTTCAACAGAGGGACGGACATCTCCTATGCCTTTCTCTATTTTCGGGCAGGCGGACAGGGCGTTATTCAAAGATTGAGCGAGCGCCGCTGTGTTTACGCCCATCTTCTCTATTACTGGAAGAACTATTCCATCCTCTTGTTTAAGTAGCGCTTCGAGGAGGTGTACCGGCTCCATCTCCGTGTTCCGGCCCTTAAGGGCGGATTCTCTCGCCGATACTAGAGCTTCCTGTGCTTTTACTGTAAATCTATCCTGGTTTAACATAATCTCTCCTTTGACGTTTGATTAACGCAGTTAGCGTGCCATATTTTATAATATTCTGTATGTGTATAAATGGCAATGAGTTGGATTGGCCGCACCTAACGGAAGGGAGTAATTCTGCCTTGTAACTGACTAATATACTGCCGCGATGACAGCTGTCATTAATAAAAAATGTCATTGTGGCAGTATTATTTTAGGTTTTTCCCAAAGACATTCTTTCCGGTCTGTAGCAATTCTATATCCTGCAGATGAAGAATTGGGGTTACTCCATCATGAGTTTATATTGCGTCAGCGGATATTAAGATGGTAGTATGTGAAGAGTAGAGTTGGAAGTTATTATTAAACCAAAGGAGGATTATTATGCGTACGAAATTTATTTTAATACCGTTTCTGATTTTTGCTTGCCTGACAGAAGTTTCCGCGCGGGAAGGCAAAACTATTAAGCTCTTAAAACCTGAAATTGACGGCGGCAGGCCGCTCATGAGGGTGCTCCAGGAGAGAAGGTCAATGAGGGCGTTCAGCGATAAAGAGCTTCCCGTGCAGGAGCTTTCAAATCTGCTATGGGCCGCTTTCGGAGTAAATCGCCCTGAGTCGGGAAAGCGTACCGCTCCGTCTGCCGTGAACTGGCAGGAGATTGATGTTTATGTATCGAGGGCTGACGGTCTTTACCTCTACAACGCGAAGAAGCATACACTAGAGCTTGTTATGGATAAAGATATAAGGGCTGAGACCGGCGGGCAGGATTTTGTAAAAGATGCGCCCGTGAATCTTATATTTGTAGCTGACTATTCAAGGATGAGCGATATGAGCGAGGAGAGGAAAGATTTTTATTCAGCCGCGGACACCGGGTTTATCAGTCAGAATGTTTATCTTTACTGCGCTTCTGAAGGGTTGGCTACAGTTGTCCGGGGTATGGTTGACAGAAAGGCGCTGGGCGAGAAGATGCGGCTTGAGCGGGATCAGAGAGTTGTCTTCGCGCAATCCGTGGGTTACCCTGAAAAGTAGCTGTTCTTCAATCCGGGAGGAATATTGATGAAGTATGATTTTGATTTAATTTGTATTGGTCTGGGGCCGGCGGGGATGGCGGTTTCCGTGATGGCCGCGGAAATGGGACTGAAGGTATGCGCTGTGGAAAAAGAGAAGATAGGGGGGGAGTGCATGAATGTGGGATGTATTCCCAGCAAATCTCTGCTTATAATTTCGAAGATGAAACACGCGGCGGCTAAGCTCAAAGAGATGGGACTGACAGAAGATGGGGCAACCGAAATCAGCCAGCCCTTTACCAAGATCGATGAATATTTGAAATTTATTTCTGATAAAAAGACAATAAAGATGTTCAAGAAGGTAGAGCTTATATTAGGTGAAGGGAGCGCGAGTTTCGTTGACAGACATACTCTAAGGGTCGGAGATAGAACTGTCACGGCAAAAAAAATATTCATCGCCACAGGCACAGAGCCTATGGTGCCGCCTATTGAAGGTGTCGCCGACATAGAAATTCTGACAAACAGGAATATATTTCAACTGACCGAAATACCCGAGAGTATGACAATAATCGGCGGAGGAGCTATAGGTTGTGAGATGGCCCAGGCATTTTCGCGTCTCGGTACCAGGTGCAGTATTATTCATATGGACGATTTTCTTATTCCGCTTGGAGATCCGGAAGCGGGCGGGCTTCTCGAGGATCTCTTTAAAAGGGAAGATATCGAAGTCTATAATTCAAGAAAGATAAAAAAAGTTGAAAGGACCGGAGATAAAATTTCCCTGTATTCAGAAGACGGGCTTACTCTTACATCAGAAAAACTGCTGATTGCGGCTGGAAGAAGGGTCGTCATGGATAAACTGAACCTAGATGGGGCGGGGGTTAAATACAGTAAGCGCGCAATCGAGGTCGACTCCAGATACAGAACGTCAGCTAAAAATATATATGCTGTGGGAGATTGCAATGGCGGTATTATGTTTTCCCACGCGGCGATGCATCAGGGGATGTTCGCGATAATGAACGCTGTAAGCCCATTCTCCACTTTCAATTATAGAAAATATGTTATTCCGTGGACTGTTTTTACGGAGCCTCAGGTTTCATACGCGGGGATGAGAGAAGAAGAAATAAAGGAGAGGGGCATCAAGTACAGAACATATGTATCAAAGTATGAAGATTACGGTGCCGCAATCGCCGAAAATGTGGGAGTGGGGTTTGTTAAAATCTTCGCGAATTCGTCGGGCAGGGTTTTTGGAGCAAGTATCGTGGGTGACGGATCGGGCGAAATGATAAATGAATGGGCCCTTGTAATCCAGAAAAAAATCAGACTGCATGACGTTATGTTCCTGGCCCATTCATTCCCCACGATGGGCTTCTTGAGTAAAAGGGTTTCGGAAATGTGGATGATGGAAAAGATGGAAAGCTCTTTTATCAAGAAATTATGCCGTTTTTTCTTCAGGAAAATGTAAACTTCAGCGTTACTTCATATACCATAAAGGATTGCATGAGAGGCGGAAATGTTTGACCTTTATGTAAATTGTCTGATAGAATGTTTCGCCGAGGATAGTTCAAATTCATTTTAGCTGTTTTATTAACTTAAATTTGAAAAAGGAGCGGCAAATATGGATTCGCGAAGGTTCAAGCGTGGATTAATAAGGGGCAAAACAGCGGGAATTGCCTTCTTTGTAGTCTTCTCTGTTGTTCTGCTTGCGGGTATGAGCAGAGCGTCGGTTGACAGGCCGATAATGAGATTTCCCGATATTTACAAAGATACCGTTGTTTTTGTCTACGGTGAAGATATCTGGACGGTGCCGGCAGAGGGAGGCGTCGCGACAAGGATTACTATCAGCGACGGAATTGAACGGTTCCCGAAGTTCTCGCCCGACGGTTCGATGATAGCTTTTACAGGTCAGTATGACGGAAATACGGATGTATACGTGATGAACAGGCACGGGGGAGATATAACCCGCGTAACATATCATCCCGGTTATGACGAAGTTGTCGGCTGGCATTCCGTAAAGAACAAGATCATCTTTCGATCAGCAAGAAAAAGTTTCAGCAGGTTTTACCGCCTGTTTCTCATTTCCCCGGACGGGAGCAGCCTCGAAGAGATGATAATGCATGAAGCAGTTCAGGGGAGCTTTTCGCCGGACGGCGGCAAGATAGTCTATAACCGGGTTCCCAGGGAGTTCAGGACATGGAAACGGTATCAAGGCGGAACAGCTCAGGAGCTGTATATTTTTGATTTCGATAAGATGGAGGACAGGAAACTTACTGATTTTAAAGGGACCGACCGTATCCCGATGTGGATTGGAAACAGAATATATTTCAGTTCCGACCGTGACGGTGTGCTAAATATTTATTCGTGTGACCCGGCCGCGGGAGAGGAAAAGGTCAGGCAGATAACACACCATAAAGAGTACGACGTCCGCCGTCCCAGCAGCGGAAACGCGAATATCGTATATGAATTGGGCGGTACACTCAGAATACTCGATACCGCGACTGGTAAGTCGGAGGAAATCCCTGTTCAGATAAAAACGGATGTTCCCGAGGTCCGGCCTGCCGTGATTGAAGTTAAAGATAATATAACGAGTGTGGATTGTTCGCCCCGAGCCCGAAGAGCGCTTGTTACCGCCAGGGGCGAAGTCTTTACGGTACCCGCCAAGCACGGCCCCACGAGAAATCTGACATCAGATTCAGGCGCGCGGGACAGGGGAGCAGTCTGGTCTCCGGACGGAGAGAATATAGCTTATATTTCCGATAAGAGCGGAGAGTATGAAATTTATATTATCGACTCGCGGGGGAAAGAAGAGGCGGTTAAGCTCACTGAAAATAAGGATGGATACCGGCATTCACTGCTCTGGTCCCCCGACGGAGAGAAGATTGCCTTCGCCGATCAGACCCTCGCGTTCTACTATATTGACATCGAAAAGGGCGGAGTGACTTTAGTCGACAGAGCGGAATATGAAAACGTGGATGTGGCTCTGAACAATAAGCCGATTCATGACTTCTGCTGGTCGCCTGACAGCAAGTATATCGCGTACTCAAAGATGACCAAAGACCAGATCTACCAGGTTTATATCTATTCTCTGGAAAATGACAGGATTCACACCGCGAGCAGCGGGATATTCAACGATTTCGGTCCGGTATTCTCAGAAGACGGAGAGCGTCTCTTCTTTGTGTCCAACAGAAGGTTCGATCCAACGTTCTGTGATTTTGAATGGGAGATGGTATATAAAAAGGCGGCGGCCATCTGCTGTCTTACTCTGGAAAAGGGCGATGATCCGCTCTTAAATTTCAGAAGTGACGAAGTAGGGAAAGAGGAAGAAGAAGAGGACGAAGATGGCGAAGAATCTGAAGTTGAAATAGATTTTGAAGGCCTTCCCGAGAGGATCGAAATGCTTCCCCTCGAGCGCGGCAACTACCGCGAGCTTTCATGCGGTAAATCTTCGATTTTTTATCTTAACAAAGAAGAAGGGGATTTTAACCACTTCGAATTCAGAGCGATAGGTCCGCGCGATCTTGTCAGGTTCTCTTTCGAGGACCGTAAAGAGACAACGGTGATCGAGAATATTGACAGCTACAGGCTTTCCGCCGACGGCAGTAATATTGTTTATAAGAAGGGAAAAAGTGTAGGTATAATAAGTTCCGGCGCGGAAAATTCAAAGGGAGAGGAGCTTGATCTTTCCGGTCTCAAAATGCGGCTCGACCCTATCGCGGAATGGAAACAGATATTCTATGAAGCGTGGAGAATGGAACGCGATTTCTACTATGAACCGGGAATGCACGGTGTTGACTGGGACGCGATGAAGATAAAGTACGGGAAACTCCTGCCGCGTCTCTCCTGCAGACAGGATATCGGTTATCTTGTTGGTGAATTGATAGGTGAACTGAATACATCTCATACTTATGAGTTTGGAGGCGATCACAGAAGAAGTGCGGAGAAGATGAATGTCGGCATGCTCGGTGTTGACTGGGAAGTTGACAAAGGGGAAGGCCGCTACCGTTTTTCGAAGATTTACCGGGTTTCCGACTGGACGAGGAATATTCTGCCTCCGCTGGCGAGGCCCCGAGTCAATGTTAATGAAGGTGATTACCTTATCAGAGTAAACGGCATTAATGTCACCGCGGAAAATAATATATACAGTTATTTCCAGGGCCTCGCCTCAGAGCAGGTGACTATCGAGGTTTCTAAGCGTCCTGACGGTAGAGGTTCGCGCGAGTATACGGTTAAACCCGTCCGGGGAGAACAAACGCTGCGCTATCTCGACTGGGTGGAACACAATAGAATGATTGCCTGGGAAGAGTCCGGCGGAGAAATAGGGTATATCCATCTTCCAGACACATACCTCGGATCAGCCAGGGAATTTCCAAAGTATTTCTATTCTCAGACGAGGAAGAAAGGGCTGATCGTTGACGGCAGATTTAACGCGGGCGGTCTCAATCCCGCCATCTTCTTGAGGCGGCTAAGGAGAAGTCCTTTGACATACTGGACCAGAAGATATTCTCATGACCAGACCTCTCCCTCCGTGGCGACAAGAGCTCACATGGTCTGCCTTACGAACAAGCAGGCCGGCTCGGGCGGCGACGAGCTTCCTATGGAATTTCAAATGACCGGTATGGGGCCGGTTATAGGCACCCGCACGTGGGGCGGTCTTGTGGGAGTTTCAATGTGGATAAGTATGATCGACGGAGGCGGTATTTCCGCTCCTGATTACAGGATCTACGACAGAGACGGCAGATGGATTGTAGAAAATGAAGGGATAACCCCCGATATAACTGTTGACCTCGATCCGGTGGAAGTATCCGAGGGATATGACGCTCAGCTGATGAAGGCTATTGAGGTTCTTAAAGCGAAAATCGAGAACGAACCGAGGCCCTGGCCTAAACACGAGGCTTATCCTGTAGATAAGTTTATGAAGTAAAACGGCCACTTCTTTATCGGTTGATAAATAAAATTGTGATTAGCCCAACAGGCCCCGGGAAATTTAAATTCCGGGGCCTGTACTTAATTAATGCTTTTTATAAACAGAACCTTTCTTAAAATCCCGAAAATGGTTGCGGAGAGCCCCCGAGGATATTATATGAATATTAGTTCATAAAATGAATATATGTTCATTTCTAGAATGACCCTTGCTGATGATTTGTAAGATAAGCATGGGTTTTGCTTAAGAGGCAGCTTGGATGAAAAGAGATAATATTAAAGAAAAACGCTTGATACGGAAGAAAGAACGCCACCGTATGAACCGCGGAATGATTATAACAAGCGCGGTAAAGATGTTCGCGAAATACGGCTATGGCGGAACAACTATGAAGGTAATAGCGGACAACGCGGGCGTTTCTGTTGGAATGATCTACAATTACTACAGGAGCAAAAGGGATCTCTTTAAGAATATAATGAGGTATCAGCTGCAGCAGCTTGAACTTAAAAGTGAAAAATGCTCCAATAAGACCGATCCTCCACTTAAGCGTATCCGCTGCAAGATAAGAGCGACATTCGAGCATTTTGATGAAAACCGTGATTTCATGCTGATTTACCAGAATGAAAATCCCGTTAATATGGACGGGGAAATTAATGAAAAGATAAAAAAATACCGTGAAGAACTTTCAGCTCTTCTTTCTGAAGCTGTCCGGATTGGAGATATTGTTATTGATAAAAGTGATAATATCGGACTTGTAGCGGCCATGATAATTGGAGCTGTAGATCATATGATAGATGAATATGTTTCACGCGGCGAATCAATTTCAGTTGATGAAATGCTGGAGCTTCTCGACAGAATAATACTAAGACCGCTGGAGGGAAGAGAACCAGATCTTTTAAGAGGTGGTAGATAAGATGAAGATAAGATTCAGTCAATATACTATGAAGATTCTTCTTGTATTAATCGCCGGCCTGCAGTTTTCAGTATCGGAAGGAGTCTCAGCCCGTAAGCCGACTTCTTCGGCAGACACAATGTTAACAGAGGATCTTTTAACCGGAAAGAACGCTGAGGCTAATAAGAATTCTGATTACGGCCCTGTTGAGGGAGAAAACGATCTGAATGGAAAGTCAATTAATCTCACTCTCGAGGATGCCCTGCGCCTTGCTTTGACCAATGACGAAACCCTTAAAGAGGCCCGTCAGGAGATAAAAGCAGCGAGAGCGGATCTTCTTTCCGCCAAGGCGCAGCGGCTGCCCCATCTGGATATAGCGGGGCAATACGGCAGAAATATCCAAAAGCCCGCGTTTTTCCTTCCGGAGGCCTTTCAGACTGCTATGAACGCTCCTGCCAGGGTTGAAATGGGCAGCGACAACGATTTTACCTGCGCCGCCACTCTTACTCTGAATCTCTGGACAGCAGGGAGGGTTTCTTCGGCAATTGAGGCTTCGAGCCAGGCCGCGGAAGCGATGCGGTACCAGCAGGAGGCAGTCGAGAAGTTGACCTCCTATAGAGTGAAGGAGGCCTATTATAACGTTCTCCTTGCCGAAAAAAGGGTTCGTATTGCCGAAAAGGCTCTTTCGATGACTCTGGAAGCGGCGAGAATTGCGAGGGTCGGGTATGAGAGGGGTTCTGTCAGCAGATTCGACAAAATGAGGGCTGAAACAGAACTTGCCAACAGAAAGGCTCCACTGGCAATCCGGCAAAATAATCTCAGACAGAAAATGATAATATTAAAGAAACGATGCGGACTTGATTATTCAACAGGGATAACCCTGGCGGATACCCTGGCGGCAACGGGAAGTATTCCGGGGATTAATTATCTGCTCAGAGTTACGCTTGAAAGCAGTCCGGAGATAAAGGCTCTAAGACACAGGATGAACGCCGGTAAATATAACCTGAGTATGAGAAAGGCCCAGAGATGGCCGATGCTGCAGGTTTCAGCCAACTACGCCTTTCAGAGCCAGTGGTCGGAAGATTATTTTCCCGGGAAGGATCATATCGCGCGAAGCTCAGCGGTAACGCTTGGATTCAGTATTCCGATATTCGACGGGTTCAGAACAGAAGGGGAGATAAAGAAAGCTCGGGCGAAGCTTCGTGTATCGGAGCTTGAACTTGAAAAGACTGTGAGAGATAAGGAAACGGCCGTCCGTAATGCCCGGCTGGGACTCGAGAGCGCGCGAAGTTCTCTCGAGGGATGCAGAGAAGCGGTGAAACTCTCAGAGGAAGCCCACCGCATAGCTCTTCTGCGACTTGAGAATGGAATGGCAACTCTGCTGGAAAGACTGGATTCTGAATTGGCTATGACAAGAGCGAGGGCTCAGCTCGCCGAAGCGCTTTATTCTTGTAACATCGCGGAAGCATTACTGGAACTTTCTGTAGGCAGGAAAGTTACTCCAGAGTTCTTACAAAATAGACAAAAAGGAGATAGCAGATGACTGATTCAAAGGGAAAGAAGAAGATCTTTATTATCGTTCTCGCAGGTGTGGTGGTGATAGCGCTTTTTGCCTATAGATTCTGGACTCTGGATGCTGATGAAGAACCTTCCGGGATTGCTTATATACAGGAAAAAGAAGGGATGCCCGTAGAGGTTATAACCGCGGGGAGGGGGGCTGTTGAAGTTTGGAGCACGCTGACAGGAACGGTTGAAGGCAAGCTTCAATATCCGATTGTTTCTACAAACACACTTGAGGTTGTAGAAGTGTTAAAAAGGGAGAATGAAAGGGTAAAGGCGGGAGAGCTTGTAATTCGACTGGACAGGGACGCTCCCAACCCGATGCTGCACTCCTACAGGAGGTCAAAAGCCGTTTACGAAAATGCCTTGAATGAAGCTGAAAGGATGGAAGCACTATATAATGAAGGGGCTGTTTCGAAACGGGATCTGGAAAAAGTTCAAACGGCATTGGAAGTAGCAAGGTCCGACCTTGAGAACGCGGCCTCCAGTGTGGGACTCGTTGCCTCTTATTCAGGAATAATAACGAGTATTAACGTGAGAAAAGGCGAGATGGCTGTATCCGGGGAAGTTCTGGCCCGGGTCGCCAGAACCGACAGCGTCATAGTTACGCTGAAAGCGGGAAGCCGGCAGGCCGCTTCACTTGAAAGAGGACAGAAGGCGGTATGGAAATCAAGGTATAATAAAGATCGTATCGAAGGGGAATTGACAAAACTCGATCTCTCCGCTGATCCGCGAACCCATCTCGTCGGTGGGGAGGCCGTATTCGCCAATCCTGAGGGAAGGCTTATTCCCGGGTTGCTTGTCTCTATTGAAGTTCAGACAGTTGATAAGAGAGATATACTGAATATACCCGCTGATTGCCTCATAGAGGGTGATGATGGATATTCCGTTTTTGTAGTTGAAGAAAACCCGAATGATGCTGCAAGAGCGCGGCTAAGGAGAGTTAAAGTCGGTGTTATAACTCCCGAAGCGGCGGAGATCACTTCCGGTATAACAGAGGGAGAAACTGTAGTTATTTTCGGGCAAAGCGATCTGGATGACAAAGATAGCGTGAAAATAGTTGGCGGCTGGGAGGATAGATAAGGATGAATATTATAAGAGTTTTCGTACGCAGGCCTGTGCTTACAACTATGGTGCTTCTCCTTCTCACTGTACTGGGGTTCTATTCCTATCAGCGTCTCGCTGTTGAGCTTATGCCGAGAATTGATGTTCCGGTTGTAGTTGTTACCACCGTATATCCGGGAGCTTCTCCCGCTGATGTTGAAAGCGAAATAACAAAGAAGATCGAAGATGAGGTTTCCACAATAGCCAACGTTGATAACCTGACTTCAACTTCAATGGAAAATCTCTCGCAGGTCATAATTGAATTCGACCTTGAGACCGACGTTGATATGAACGCTATTGATGTTAAGGACAAGGTCGATGCGATACAGCCTCAGCTGCCCGAAGATGCCGAGGAATCGGTTATCAGTAAATTTGATATTGCTTCAACGCCCGTAATGGAACTTGCCGTCTCGGGTCCCCGTGATCTGGCCGAACTTTATCGTATCGCGGATAATGTCGTAAAAGAACGCCTGAGCCGTATCGGCGGAGTAGCGGATGTCGGGATAACGGGAAAGCGGCAGCGTGAAATCCGTGTGGTCGCAGATCCGGAAAGACTTAAGGCTTATGATCTCAGTCTGTTGGATATTCTGGGTGTCGTTGCCTCATATAATCTCAACGCTCCTCTGGGACGTATCACAAGGGGCGCCAGCGAAACAAGTATCAGATTGACGGGAGAGGTGGCAAGCCCGGCGGAGCTGGCTGAATTCAGAATCCCTCTTCCCTCGGGCGGGTCGCTACCGCTCTCGGAAGTAGCCGTTATCAAAGATACGACAGAGGAAGCGAGGGAATTTTCCTCATACAACGGTCAGCCCGTAATAGGAGTTTCGATAAATAAGAGGTCTGACGGTAATACAGTAAAGATCGGCGGTGAAGTGCGGGAAGCTGTTGAAGGTCTGAAAGCTGAATTACCGCCGGATGTCAAGGTGCATATAACAAACGATCTTTCTCTTTTTGTCTCCGACGCAGTACAGGATGTGCTTAAAAATATAATGCTCGGGATTCTTCTTACTTCCATCCTGCTTTTTATATTCCTTCATAACTGGAGACAGACACTTATCGCGGTGGTATCGATGCCCGTTTCCGTTATAGCGACATTTCTTTTAATTGAATCCTCGGGGTTCACGGTAAATGTAATGTCGCTTCTCGCTCTCGGGGTGTCAGTGGGTGTTCTCGTAACTAATTCGATTGTAGTTATAGAGAATATAACCCGCTTTGTTCATGACGGAATGGATCCTCATGAAGCGGCTGAGAGGGGGACGGCTGAGGTGGCTATAGCGGTTCTGGCCTCCACTCTGACAAATATAGTAGTGTTCACTCCGATAGCCTTTATGAGCGGGATTATAGGACGTGTTTTTCTTCAGTTCGGAATGACGGTTGTATATGCCACGGTATTTTCACTTGTGATCTGTTTTACGATGGTCCCCATGCTGGCTGCAAGGCTTCTCAGGCCCAAGAAAACGGTTATGAAAAAGGAGAATTTAACATTTGCCCTGCGTATCGGGCGGAAATGGGATCACTTCTACGAAAGGCTGTCCGCCGGATACCGCGGAATTCTTTCAGGTGTTCTGGCTCACCGGGGCTGGCTCTCGCTCGCGACCGCCGCGCTTCTGGCCTTTGCCATTTATCTTTTCACATTTATAGGAGGCGAATTTATGCCCCCGATAGATCAGAACATGGTAACGGTCAGAATGAAGCTTCCGGCTGGAACCAGCCTGGAAAGAACAACAGAACTGACCGGAAGAATTGAGAAGAGAATGCTTGAGTTTCCTGAAGTTCAAGGGGTTATGATCAAGGCGGGGGGCGGGCAGAGGGGTGTGGAAGACGCGTATATAGTAGTCCGGCTGGTAAAGGGAGAAGAGAGGGAAAGGTCGGCCCAAGAGCTTATGGGTGTTATGAGATCAAGGCTCGCCGATATCCCGGACGCCGACATCAGTCTCTCGTCGAGCGGTGAAGGCGGTGGTCCCGGTGGGGCGGACCTGGTTATGCAGGTGCTTTCCTCCGACAGTGAAAAGCTCAACAGGGCGGGATCTAAGGTTTTTGATATATTGAATTCCATCGAGGGTCTTGTTGAGGTACAGACCAGCAGGGAGGAGGGTAAACCGGAGATTGCCATTTCACCCATGAGAGCTCAGCTGGCGGAACGCGGCATAACATCCGCTGCTCTGGCGAGAACTCTAAGAACTGCCTACGAAGGTTCTGAGGCCGGAGTGTACAGAGAAAAGGGGGAGGAATTTGATATTGTTGTACGTATGGGAAAAGAAGAGAGAACGCTCCTGGCTAATCTCGAGAACTTTCCCGTTCTTTCCACCCGCGGCTCGGCAGTTCCTCTCTCCGAGCTGGGAAATTTTCAGAAAAAGAGCGGAGACGCGGCGATCCTTCACAGAGATAAAAGACGTATGATAGAGATAACGGCGAATATAGCTTCCGGCTCTCTCAGTGAAGCGCGCGGGAAGATAGATTCAAGGCTGGCCGATGCGGAATTACCCGGGGGTGTTACCGTTCAGTACGGAGGTAACGCTGAAATTCAGGATGAATCTTTCGAGGCTATTTTCGAAGCCCTGATTCTGGCGATTATTCTCGTCTATATTGTGATGGCGGCGATTCTCGAAAGTTTTGTTCATCCCTTCACGGTGATGATAACGCTGCCTCTAGGTCTAATCGGTGTCGCGTCGGCCCTTTTCTTTTCAGGGCAGACTATAAATATTATGTCTCTTATGGCTGTTGTGATGCTTGTGGGTATAGTTGTAAACAATGCCATCCTGATTCTGGACTACACATCCAGGTTGCGTAAGAAAGGGATTCAAAGAGATGAGGCGCTTCTGGCTGGAAGCACCACAAGACTGAGGCCGATTATTATAGCTAATCTTGCTATCGCCGTGGGGATGATTCCGCAGGCGGCGGGAGGCGCGGGAGCCGAATACCGGACGCCCATGGCCGTTGTTCTGATAGGGGGAGTCCTCGTTGCCGCTCTGTTTACACTTTTTGTTATACCGGCCGCGTATACTCTGATAGACAAACTGTCGATAGAGAGTGGGAATTGACCTTTGATGCCTACCCCCGTTTTCATGCTCGGCAAATATATTAATTTTACCGCTATATTTAGGGTTGACATAAAAGGCGGTTTTGTGCTATTATTCTAATTGTCGAGTAAGTAAATTCGAAGGAACTTCAACGAGCCGCGGAAACAAAGAAGATGGTGTAAGGAGGCGCCTTGTTCCGTGAAAGTAAAAGAGGTCCCAAACCTTTTTGGTTTAGGAGGTTAGAAAGATGATCAAAGGAAAAGTATTACTTTTCGCTTTGTTACTGGTATTCGCGACATCCTTATCTGCTGGCGTGGTTGATGACTGTGAGAGTGTAGTGTCGCTTAGCATTGGCACTACAGGTTATTATCGGATTTGTCCCGCTGGCGATTTTGAGGATATGGGTGATGATTCCGGTTTTCATATCAATGTGGTTGCTAATGATGCCAGTGGAAACGGTGTCCCTAACATCCCGGTGACAGATTACTGGCTTGACGCCTGTGACGGCGCTCAGGCTCTTTATCTCTGTGCTGGTGCTGTAACTGCCGATTCGATGACAAATGAAAATGGTGAAACCACAATTTCCGACGCTGTATCGGGAGGCGGTTGTATTACGTCAGGTGGAGTCTATGTCGCAATTCAGAATAACCAAGTTCTGGAAGCGCCCGGCTGCACAGATCCGATTTGTCTCGACATGGAAATCAAGAGTCCGGATTTGGATACAAATGGATCAGTTACCTTATCTGACTATGGAGTTTTCGGAGCGGCTTATGGTTCATCGGACGGAGACGCAAACTGGAACGAATGCTGTGACTTCAATTGGGATGGAAGCATAAGTTTAACTGATTTTGGATACTTTGGTGGTCATTACCAGCATGTATGCCAGTAGTAGGAGAATTAATTCAAAACCTTCAATTAAGAACATCTTATGAATTGCTGGAAACTTGAAGGAGTTAGATGAAAATGAAAAAACTATTATTTATGGTGTTAGCACTTTTCCTTGTAGTTGGTTCAGCTTCGGCCGACAGCTACATAGGGATGTTCAATAACACCACGAGTCATGACGGCCCTGAGGACAGTAGAGTAACTGTCGCCCAGAATGAGCCCTATACCGTCTATCTGATGGTAGATGCTGATTGGGAGGGATTTACATCCTGGGAACTGAAGATGGACAAACATTCAGGAGACTTTTTAGCAGGTGTAACCTATGAAGATCCTGACGCTCTTGTACTTGGCAGTCCTTTTGATTATGAGGGTTGGGCTGTAACTAACCCGAACTCCTGCTGGTACGGCTGGAATCTTGTATGCACCATAGATATGGTCTATGCTGGAGAAGGCGCTCACATAATAGAGATGCTGCCTTGGAACCTGCAGCCGTATCCAAAATATTTAAACTGCGCGGGCGAAGAGTTGCCTTTGAAGGTAATCGGTCCGTTTGGTGTAAACATGGATGTAGTCCCAGCCGGCGAATCCAGTTGGGGAGCTGTAAAGTCTATGTACAAGTAATGTAGACTGTTGAAGTTGGTTTGTGGCTGGATGTTAGAGAAAATCGTCCAGCCACCGAGCCGGCGCCCGGGGGATTAACCCCCGATAAATTGTTTGATTGTTTTTTGCGTTTTTTAAGGAGAAGCGAAAAATGAAGAAAGTATTAATGATTACCTTAGCGCTCATGCTTGTTGCCGGAACTGTTTCCGCAGCTTGTGATTTTGGATTGTTCGTTTCGGATAGTCCGCCCTATACCGAAGCAGATTGTTCAGTTACAGTAGGTGACTATCAACCTTACACTTTCTACGTAATGATAAATGCAACAGCGGATACACCCTTTGCCGGTTTTGAGTGTAAAGTGAACAACCACGGCTCAAGTGATTTTGTTGGTACGTCTACTCAACCTAATGGCGGACTTTTCATGAACACGATCTTTGATGCCACAGGTTGGGCTGCATCTGGTTTTGCCTGCCTGACAGGCTGGAATGCTGTTTATATTCAGGAAATGACTTATAATCCAGCTACCGGTCCTCATATGATTACTGTTGAGGCTTGGACTGGACAACCAACCCCGTTATACATCTATTGTGAGGGTCCAGATTTCATTGAGGATCCTTTGGGTATCGTCACAGAGTTTGGTGTCAACATGGATGGTGTTCCTGCTGATGAATCAAGCTGGGGCGCTGTAAAGTCGATGTATAAGTAAGCAAGTTTTACAAAAGCAGGTATATCGCTGACGGAAAGTGATATAATCTGATTTAAAGGGGATTCGCAGATAGCGGATCCCCTTTTTTTGTTCACCTTCACTCTTTAACTTATTCGGCGTGAAAAGATACCCTACTGTTTTAATAGTGATTTTATTAATTATTTTTCTAAAAAAATATAGAAAGAACCAAAAAGAGAGAACGGTTATTTATCTTGATTTGTAATAATATTTAAGTTACAATTATTATAACCGTTTATTTAGATTAACCGTCCCCCTGTTTATAATTTATTTAAACCGCTAAGTAGAGGAAGTTCTCTTGAAACCTGAAAAATCTATACGCAGACTTCTGAATTCCTCAGGTTTATTTGTTGCTTCGATTTTACTCTTTTTATCAGCCGCGAGCCGGCTTCAGGGCAATGTGGAGAATGTTAAAAGAGCTGAAAAAACAATTTCATTTGAAATTGTGATTGATAAACCGGATATAATACCTGACGGCGATGGAAGGGTAAGGATAAGACTGGATGGGTACGGAACATTTTCCCCGCCGGGGGCGGCTGAAGTTCCGGGGAGGATATTCAATATAGCTGTACCGGAAAGCGGCGATGTCTCTTTCAGCGCCGCTGTATTAGAAAGGGATGATCTCGGTGATATAAGACTGGCTAGGAAGATGGGCAGCCGTCTTGTAAAGGGGAAAGAGAACACGGATTTAACAGAGACCTATCTACCCAAACGCGATCCCTGGGAGAAGAAGGGGCTTCTTCCAGTAGTATCAGCCTGCCGAGAAGAGTTTTTCGGGCGTGTGAGAGTCCTGCCGGTGAGAGTAAGTCCCGTGGAGAAAAGAGCGGGTGGATACTCGATAGCGAGAAAAATTCTGATAAAAGTTAATTTCAGAAGCGAAAGCACATTATTAGGTTTTAACGGGCCTCAAAAGACAAGCTTGTCTAAGGCATGGCGAGATATATATGAAAGGGTATTGATAAATCCCGCTGACGCGGTACTCTTCGCAAAAGAGCCGGACAGGATAAAGATACAAAATCTGCCGAACGGCGACTCGAGAGCCGTTAAGCTTTCTATACCCGAAACGGGGTTGTACATTCTGGAAGCTGACAGGCTCGCCTCTTCAGCGGGCGGAGGGCCCTTTGCTTCCAATCAGTTCGCTCTGAAAAGATATTACTATGATGAGTCTGAGCCGGATCTGACACGCGAAGTTGATATACCGATGAGAATTATCAAGGGGGATGAGTCTTCTGAAAATTACTTCGAGGCGGACGATAAACTTATTTTTCACGCGGCGGGGATTCGGGATGATCCCGCCGCAGGAGACATTAATGCCGCGTTTACCGATACGCATATTGTATGGCTCAGAGAAGGTGAAGCCGGCGTGACTATGACAGGCGGAGGTGGCCTGTCGCCCGCTTCCGGCCCCCCGGAACCGTACTTTAATTCAGAAATAAATGTAAGGAAGGATACATATTATCATAAGCATATAAAAGCGGGAGCTGTGGATTTCTATTTTGTATCTTCTCCCGGACTAAACGATATTTCAGTTCCGTTTTACTGCAGTCATCCGCATGATAACGGAACTTTCAGTCTAACCGCGAGAATGCGGGGGTATGAAACTAACGGGATCAAATTATTGGATTTCAAAATAAGTAATTCATCTCATACCGCTCTGATTGGAAGCGGAGACCTCATTGATAACAACCAGGAGACCTTTATCTTTGAGTCTATACCTTCGAGTCTGCTGGTAGATGGAGATAATCAGCTGATTGTAGAATACAATAAGGAATACGGGTGTATGGTTAATGATTTCTCCGTTGAATATCCGGCCGGATTTATAGCCGGGGAAGATGTGCTTCAGTTTAATCTGTCGGGAACGGGCGGGACTAAATCTGTTGAAATAGAGGGGTTCGATTCTTCCAGCGGTTACCTGATCGATATAACTGATGAATCAAATATTAGTTTCGACACACTGGGAGCTGAGCTTTTCAGCGGTCCCGGCGGCGACGGTAAATACACGCTCTCTCTTGAACTTCCATCGGATATTGACAGAAGATATATCGCCCTCGGGGAAAACGGCGGCAACCTCATTCCGGAAGAGTCGATAGAACTTGACAGCCCCTCATCTCTCAGGGGTGAGGTGGGTCCTTTTAATACACTTGTAATATCTCACAGTGATTTTCTGCCTCCTTCTAGTTCGGCCCTTACCAGTCATGTCCGGTGGAGGGAAGATCAGGGATACAGGATACTGACTGCCGATGTTCAGGACATATATGATGAATTTAATGGAGGGCTCCCCTCGTGCGTAGCTGTTAAGAGATTCATAAAGTACGGATTTATCCATTGGGGAGTAGAGTTCGTTATGCTGGTCGGAGACGCGAGCGAGGATCATAAACGCCTCTATCTTGGAGATTCTCCTGATACCCAGGGAAGTCCCCCGGACTATGTTCCGTCTTATACATTCTCTATGCGTATGGATTCCCCCGGTTATCAGGATGAAGTTATTGCGACTGATAAGTATTATTCTTTTCTCGATGATGGAGCCTCGCCCGTTGGAGGCATGCAAGGAGAACAAGAGACGGTAATAGACGCTCTGTCAGGAGAGGTGAGTGACATAAGAATGCCCGCCGTAGCGTATCCCGATGTTTTTATAGGACGGCTCCCCGTGGGGAGTGACATAGAAGCGGCCGGGGTATTTTCAAAACTAAAGAGGTATGAAGATCCTACGCTGGAGAATTCATGGAGAAAGAATGTTATCTTATTCGCCGATGACGCCTGGTCCGGGCCCGCAAGTTCTTATGTGTACAGATCCAGCGAGGAGGCGTTTGCTTCGAGTATGGATTCTGTATCAGCCGGAATAGAAAGGACCTTTCCGGGAGGCGTAAATGTCGAAAAACTCTATCTTTCCAAATGGACGGAGGATATTACGAATTTCGATGAGGCAAGAGACTCGACAAGAAAATATTTTACTCCATATCTTATAGACCGCCTGAACGCAGGGAGTTTGTTTTTCGGTTTCCAGGGACACGCGGGAAGAGATAACTTAACTCATGAATTTGGTTTTTCGATGAGAGTGATGTACAGGGACGTGAATGATCTTTTCAGTTATAAGAACAGCATATTTTTAGGGATGGGCTGCCATATAAGTGAATTTGCTCGCCTCAAAGAGTATAGTCAATCGGGAGTAAGCGGTCCCGGAGGCGACTGCATAAGTGAACAGATGATCCTCAAAGTCACGTCGGGAGCGGCCGCGGCCTATGCCAGCACAGCCTATGAGGATCTGAGGAAGAATAACGAGTTGTGCGAGAATATTTTTGATGTTGTTTTTTCTGATCCGCCCACAGACACAGTCCCGCCTTTAAATGAAGAGACGCGCGCCAGATGGATACTCGGTGAGCTGGTGACCGCGGCGGAAATAGCCCATATAAACAGAACATCCTACGGCCTGGAACAGACAAACAGACACGTTCTATTCGGTGACCCAATGATGAACATTGATTCCGGCCCGCCTCTTATGAATCTGGAAATCGATTACGGGAAAGGGTGGAAAGAGGTGGGGGGGGATACGCTTAATCCGGTAAATCCCGGCAACAGGTGGGATTTTCGTTTTACCGCGAGGGACCTTACGGCTCTGGGGGGGGTCAAACTGACTGTTGAAGGCTCTGACTGGACAGACAGTCTTGTTGTTACTCCGCTTGAAGACATTTCTCTGACATACGCCAGATCCTACGATGCCAGACTTGACAGCTTTTCTGTCGGTCTGGAAGATGAATCGGTCGTTTTCAGAGTTCTCTCGCCCGGGGGGAATGAAGCCGGCCGCAGAGACTTTTTTATAGGGACAGTTTTAAAGCTTTACTATATTCGAAACGGGGTTGAAGTAGAAGTGCTTCCAGCCGCTGAAGCTCCGAGCGAGGGCGATTTCAGACTGAAAGCTGATTTCCCTGTTTCAGTGGTAACTTCTCCCGAAGTGCGCCTGGATGATTCTGAATATAATGATATTGTCTGGGACGAGACAGGTGAGGATTCAACTGTATGGACCGGGGATTTTAATGTGTCGTTTGCAGGAGGGAATCATTCTATTACGGTAGTATCCGGAGAATTTTCCAAAGATTATCTGTTTACTGTTTCCGGAGGCGAATTGGCGGTAGAGACATTCAATTTCCCCAACCCGTTTACTTCCGGCACCAATATCACTTTTCTTATAAACGGTTCCGCCGACAGCGGTAAGATAGAGATATATAATGTAAGCGGAATATTGATGGAAAGACTGGAGATTCCCTCTGATAGGCTTTCCAGCCCCTCTAATTCTTCTGTTTACTGGGATGGAACCGATAGGGCGGGCAGCAGGGTTGCCAACGGGACTTATGTATATGTTGTTACGATTAAAAAATCGGGTAAATCGGTATCCAGAAAAGGTAAAATTGTGAAGATGGAATAAATCTATCCGACCTCCAAAAATTCTTTCTTGAACAATATATAAAATAATTGGATAATGTAATTAGTAGTTACTATTTCTTTGGAGGTCCGGCTAATGGATAATATCAATAAAATAAGAGAATTTAGTTCCAAGCTCATTGTAGGGATTGAGACGGGAAGTATCCCGGAGCGTCTTGCCGCCGTCGCGGCTGAAGTAAAGGGTCACGGGGACAGCACAGTATTGAACCTTATATATTACACAAAGCGTTCTTTCCCCGAGGACCTTCAGAAAATGCTTTTGAATGTCGTAAATGGTCATGAAATTGGGGCTGAAGAGAAAGCCGGTATCAATTTTCTAGTTTTACATCATCTTGCCTCTTTATACAGGGAGCTTCTCGATGAAGCCGGCCTGGAAAGAAAAGACGTCAATCTTGTCGGTTTGAAATGTATGGAAATAGCCGATGATCTGTTCCCAAAAGATCCGGCAGCTTTCAGCGGTATAATAGATAGAATTGTTGCGAGCCATTTCACAATAGATATTGAAGGAAAGAGTGAATCCCTGACTGTTGGAGAGACGATTCTAAAAGAACTTGTTACTGAAATGATAGATAAACTGGAGTTGGATACAGACGCTCGTGAAGCGGTAGGAGTAGCTCTTCTGGCGAATGAGGCCCTCTACTATGAAAAAGTTGGAGCATCTGTGAGAAGCGGAGGTGATTCGGGAGAAGTTTCACCGGGGGTTAATATTTCCAGAGGAGTGGGAACGGACCGGGGAGAAGGGAAAACTGTCCTTAACGGTAAGTTCTTCTTTCCTTATTAATACAGAGATTTGTAATTTCTAAGTAATCCTTAATGAAATTCAAGAGGAAGTTATAGATGAACAGATTCTTAAAGGGTAGTTGCCTGTTTGTCATTATTTCGGCTTTACTTTTTGAGTCATGCGCCAGAGATCAGATCAGATACAGACCCCAAGAGGGAGTTGAACCGGTTGTTTCCGGCGCTCCGCTTGTGAGAGTTCTCATAATCAGTAACACGGATAAGGCCAGGATTAACTCGAAAGGATTGTTCTTCTCGGCGGTCAGTGGGGCTGGTGGAGTAATAAAAAAATTCGAAGGAGGAGGGGAATACGCCTTTAGAGGCGGCAGGGGGTATATCCGGTTGATAAGGAATGGCGCTGTTGTATTTTCCGCGGAAAAATTCATTGTCAGTTCCCGGGGAGGGAAAATCCTTGTTAACGGAAATCCTTACAGGGGAAGTTTGCGGATAGACAGCCGGGGAGACAAAGAATTTTCAGTAATAAATATTATAGGAGTTGATAATTATCTGAAAGGTGTCTTGCCGGCAGAAATAGGTTATCTCGGCGAAGAAGCTTATGAGGCCTATAGAGCGCAAGCTGTAGTATCGCGGTCTTACGCTCTAAGTAAGCTGAATAAAACGAAAGAGAAAGATCACGATCTGAAAGCAACTATTATGGATCAGGTTTACAGGGGTATGGCGGGTGAAACCTCCAGGGCAAATAGAGCCGTCGAGGAGACTACCGGTTTAGCGGCTGTATGGAATGGTAAACCGATCAAGGCCTATTATTCTTCCTGTTGCGGAGGACACACGGCGGATATCAGATTCGCGTGGCCGTGGAAAGAAGATTTTCCATACCTTTACGGAGTGAGAGACGGGCGTTCGAATGAAAGTGAAATATCTTTCTGCCGGCAATCTTCCCATTTCCGCTGGAGGGTAAGCTGGCGGGAAGATAAATTAGAGAGGATACTCAGCCGTACCCTTGAGAAAGAGGTGGACAGGAGAATAATTCCCTTCAGAAAAATAGTTGATCTTAAGGCTGGAGGTTTTGCTCCCGACGGCAGATTAAAATATCTTGATATTATAACTGACAAGGACAGATACCGTATTTACGGTGACCGTATCCGCTGGGTTCTAAGGCCTGCATCCCCAGAAGGCGCCATCTTAAAAAGCACGTTGTTTAAATTAAGTGTCAGGAAGGAAAGGGGAAGGGTTGTTCTGGTAGAGATACTCGGCGGTGGAAATGGGCACGGAGTAGGGATGTGTCAAACGGGCGCGATAAAAATGGCGAAACTCGGTTACAACGCCGGGGAGATCATTTCACATTATTATCCACGCGTTGAAGTAGAAAAGATTTATTAAATAATTATGATACAATTCCCGAAGGAAACAGATGTTTCGTTGTGAGGATGATTACAGGGATTTTTTCCAGCTATTATCAGTGGGAATTGAGGGGCCGCGGATTTCCGGCGCGGAAAAAAAGGCGCTCAGGCAATATCCCCCTTCGGGAATAATCCTTTTTGAGAGGAATGTGGAGAATGCCGGGCAACTCCGCGAGCTTGTTCTGGAATTGAGGGATATAATTATTGAATCTTCAGGTTTTGCTCCTTTGATAATGGCAGACCATGAAGGAGGACGGATATCGGTACTTGCCTCCGCCCTTGGAGTTCCACCCTCACAGATGGCTGTTGCAGAGGCAAAAAGCGTAAAAAAGAGAAGAGATGTTTACAGGGAAACATCCCGGTTGGTGAAATCATGCGGGGTTAACGTTATTCTTTCTCCGCTGGCTGATATCAATTCAAATCATCTAAACCCGGTTATAGGTACAAGAGCTTTCGGGAGCGATTGCGGGGAAGTCTCAGAACTTGTCTCTCTAGCCGTAGAAACCTACAGAAAAGAAGGTCTTCTGACATGTCTTAAACATTTCCCGGGACACGGCTCAACCTCTGAAGATTCTCATCTTACGCTTCCTGTTGCCCCTATTACGCTGGATGAATTTAAGGAGAGAGAAGTCCTGCCGTTTATATCCGGTATTAAAGCCGGCGCGGATATGATTATGACGGCTCATATTAAACCGCGGGACCGCGTTCTGCCCGCTTCGATGGATCCGGCAGCCGTAAGATATCTGCTCAGGGAGGAGCTTTCCTTCGAAGGGGTGATCATTACAGACGCTCTCGAGATGAGCGGGGCTTCGCTGTTGCCGGCCGGCGAGGATAACCGCGGAGATTTAAGGAGTTTGGCTGGGCGGGCTTTGACTGCCGGAAATGATATCCTCCTTTTTTCAAGGCCAGTTTGTGAAATTGTTGATGAGATGGAGAATGCGTTTGCCGGATATTCTCTTGAAGATACCTTTGCGGGCGGTTGTTTTAGAAAAATACATTCTGAGGCCGCGCCAAGGATCATAAAACTGAGAAAAAGATTTATTGATTTTGCTCCGAAGATGCGGCCGTCTCTCTCTGAAACAGATCCTTTAGATACTGCTGTTGAAATGGAAAAGAGCCACGCGCCGGATTACAGGTCTTCAGCGTACCTTGCTATTGCTGAAGATTCTGTGCGTGTAATGCGTGATCCGGACTCTCTTCTGCCCCTAAGACCGGATTATTTTAACGCCTGCACTTTCTTCGGCGGAAGAAGTGATTTTTCAGGGTCAGCCGTAAAATTATTTATTTTAAATCTTGTGGAAGGCGCCCTGGAGTCATCTTCCAAGAGTAATCCCCCGCGGGATAACGCGCTTCGCGGAGTTAGAAAAGCTGTTGAGCGGTTAAACAGGCTGCCTTTAGAAGATGACCTCTTACAAGTTGATATTCCACCTTTACCTGAGGGTGAAAAGGGGTCTTTCTTCGAGCTTAGCTATAACGCCGCGGGGAAGAGAAATAGTAAAGTTCTCTTCTTACTTTGCAGGAAACCAGTTTCTGAAGATACCATCAGGGCGATTAGTTCAGAATCAGATGTTGTGGTTGTTTCCGACTGGCCATACGCGGCTGACCTTTTATCCGGTGATAAAACCGTTATTGTCACACGCGGCATTTTCCCCGCCGCTTCAACAATTGTTAACAGAATCTTATACGAAGGCGGGGATTCTGAATCTCATTAGATAGCTTTTTTCAATTGACTTTAAAGATTTGCTGTATTATAAATAGGAAGAAGGATCGGCCTAAACCGGTTCTTCTTTGGAATATACTGAATATCTATCAAAGCGGATTATTTAAATGGGGTCGTAGTTCAGTTTGGTTAGAACGCCGGCCTGTCACGCCGGAGGTCGCGAGTTCGAGTCTCGTCGGCCCCGTTTTTATAAACCTGCAGGAGGTCTGAATTGTCATACCCCCCGCGATAGATAAAAAAATTGATAGAATATAGTAATAGAGAAGCGGGGAATATATTCCCCGCTTCTCTATTTATGTTCCGAAATGTAATTTGGTTTAATTTCTTTGTTTTATTATCTACCGCTGTTTCTGCGGGGTTTTGCTTCATCTACTTTTAGTGCTCTTCCATCAATTTCTTTGCCGTTCAATTCAGCTATTGCCTTCTCTGCTTCTTCATCATTTTCCATTTCTACGAATCCGAATCCCCTAGAACGGTCGGTAAACTTATCCCTGATAACTTTGGCCGAAGTTACTTCTCCAAATTCAGCGAAAAGTTCGTTAAGGTCTTCATTACCAGTTGAAAACGGAAGGTTGCCCACATAAATATTCTTTGACATTATTTTGTTTCCTTTCTTTATCGTCAATTAGCGGCTTAGTGAATTAATTAATATAGTATGATTAAATATACTACGGTCGAATGTTATCGATTCACCTCGCTTCGTTTTTACCAGTGCAGTGAAATACAAGGCAACATGATCTATGAAGCCGCTACGGGCAAAAGCTCGAGCTTGGGCCTATGTCGTTCTGAAATTCCCAGAAGAGAAAAGGCTAAAAACGAACTTTAACTACATTTCATCAGCAATGGTATTTATCCCTTAAGAAATTCTCCTTGAACCCTCTTTTTAAGAGAAACAATTAATCAAATTAAAGTATACATTAAATTTATTATGAATACCAGCCTTTTTTAGTGTTTTGATTGTTTGTATTATCACTTACAATGAGCGTCAAGGGGGTTAGTAAATGCCATTCTTAGAAAAGGACAGGCCGTATGATCAAAGAAATTAGAGTAAGAACTAACAGGCGGAACGAGCTGAGGGATATTACGGCTCAGATCAGCGCCGTAATAAATGAAAGTGAAATAGACGAGGGACTATGCCACATCTTCGTTCCTCACACAACTGCCGCTGTTACTATAAATGAAAAAGCGGATCCTGATGTGGCGGTGGATATTTCAGGCTCGCTCTCCAGGATTGTTCCAGCCGGATGGGATTACAAGCACGCGGAGGGAAATTCCGATTCACACATAAAATCTTCCTGCGTCGGGGCCTCTGAATTTATAATTATCAAGGATTCCAAGCCGTTATTGGGTACGTGGCAGGCAGTATTTTTCTGTGAATTTGACGGACCCAGGGCCAGAAGATGCGTAATACGTGTTTCAAAATAAATTGGCCCCGGCAGATTCAGCTACCATGGGAAGAGATCGAATGTAAAGCCGAGTGAGGCTTTTTCCTCCTGTATGAATAATGGAGATCTTTTACCTGTGTCAAAAACCAGTTCAAGGTCCGGATGATATGACTTTCGTTTTTGAGCTGGAAGGAGTTCCCGCAGAAGAAGCCTTATTCTAATCTTATGAAATTCTTCGAAGTTATCATTCATAAATGAAGGAAAAGAAGATTCCAGTGAATAAGAAAACTGTAAGGCGTAAAGCAATGTCCATGTAAAACGTGTTTTCAAAAAAGGTGTAATACTGCCGGAATTTGACTTACCCCCGATTTCACCGCCGGTTTCGTACCACGAATACCCGAAGCTCAGGTCCACGCCTTTGAAAACGCTGTAACAGAATTTATTATAATTATCAAAAAAATAATCAAGCCGGACTGTGCCCAAGGCCGAAAAACTCTGAGAAAATGATGGTATTTTGCCGCTTTCCTTCTCGGAGGTTATACGTTTGTGGTTATAGGATATTAGTAGAGAATACCTTAATTCCTTTACCCATACAGAACGCGATAATCTAATATCGAAGGTTCGCCGCCCCGACACATGAGGGTCACCGGCAGGGTGATATGTCACTTTGTCCCACTGTAGAGACGGGCATAGTTCCCATTTCTTTATTTTAAACCGCGGCTGTATATCTAGTTCCGAGGTTTCTCTGTTTTCAGAAAGTTCATATCCGTAACTAAAACGGTTAAGATTGTAGAGATTTCCGCTCTTCGAGAATGCGGGAGCTACATGGAGAGCGAAGAAAGATTTGCAAGGGCATTTTCCCTCTGCCGCATTAAAGTAGAACGGGTCGCATATAAGGTCAAAGACTATGTGATCACTTTTATTTATTCTGTAAGTTACTCTGTAGCATTTTTTCCCTTTGAGTTTTCCGGATGAAAGAATCACTGTATTCTTGTCATAATCGATCCTTACTTTTGATGGAGTAAAACCGGAGGATTTTTTGTCACTCAGATCCAGTATTGTAAAATCTGAAGGATCGGGATTTTCCGGAGTATTTATTTGTCCGTCGGAACCAGAAAATGTAAGCTCAATCCAGTAATGACCCCGGGCGAAAAAGAGTACTCCTCTAGCGGGTTTGACAGCCGCGGTTGAATTTGAAAAAGCGGCAGCTACAGATACCAGCGTATTCAGGAATGCTCTTCGCGTGGTTCTCCATAAATCAATCTTCCGCCCTTTATCATAAGCGCCGGACCGCAGAAGATGTTCACCGAATTGGACGAAGGTTTCCACCCTGTCATAATGAGAATTAATTTTTTTACTGTTAAGTCCCGTCCTGGCGGCAAGATCCTCGAATATTTCATCAAGCTGTTTTTCTCCCGCGAGGTATTGACTGTTGAAATCGCCTATTGAAAAGGGGGCAGTTATGTGGAAAAATAATTTCAGAAAATCATTTTTATCTATACCTGTTCTCTTTGTAAAACAATCGGTCAGGTCTGATCTTATTTGTATTCTTTTTTCCCGCCAGCTGAGGTCATCAATCAATCAGTTTTACCTCTCCTTAAGTAAAAAAAGATGAATGCTTATGTAATAAAAGAGAATCTCTTGCCTGAGATTACTTTAGGATAATGTAAAGAGGATGTCAATGACGATTGAGGGTTGGAGTTCCCCCAATTTTTACATGTTCTTTGTATATCCGGCTATTGGTATTGTCAAAAACGCCGTCTATTTCCCCTGCGAGGAAATAGCGTCTCCCGCTCTCAGATTCGCTCTTTCCCATTTCCTTAAAGGAAATGGGAAAACCATGCCCGCTCGTCTTCCGAGAGGGTTTTGAAATACCAATAGCCGGATAGAAACTAAATATCAATTCCACTTATCATTATGGGTAATTACGTGATAGTTATGTCATTAGTAAATATTGCCCTGATTTTTGGGGAATGTCCTGCGATTGAGTGAAGGATAAAAGTCAGCCAATTTTTTCGTTTTCAATAGAATAGAGGGTTATATAGATTTTAAATGCCGGAAAGCTTAAAATTATTTAATTTCAATATGAAGATAAAAAAATGCCGTTTGGATTTGACCTCAAACTCCTGTAAGAAATGAAAAGCGATCCTAAGGGACTCTCAACGGAGTGTAGAAGGTTACCTGAAATCAGGTGGAGGCCTTTTCCAAATAAGCGGCTCATCTCCTAGGGGAAGAGATGGGGTTTATGGTAGGAAGGAAAAGACCTCCCAATGAATCCAAACGGCAAACTCTGTTTCAAATTTATTCTAGAGGCTTTTTTTATTCAACCTCCGATATTTTTACCGATAATTTCTATTAATCCAATTTAACTTTACTAATTTTATAATGGTCCCGTCTGCTTATTCATTAAAATGATACATTATTTACACTGGAAGGTCTATAGGGGAAATACACTATTTTTTTTGAATATCGGATTCTATCAGACCTATTTTTATCGCGTATCTGACAAGTCCCGCAGTATCATGAATATCTATTCTGGTTTTTATATTTGCCCTGTGATTTTCGACTGTTTTGACACTTATATATAGATTTTCTGCGATTTCTTTGCTTGTATATCCTTCAGCTATCAATTGAAGTATTTCCATCTCCCTGTTTGTCAGCCTTCTGAATTCATCTATTTTCTTACCGGACTTGACCATTTTATTATAATTATCCAGCAGATCCCCGGGAAGCGACGGGGATAGAAATATATTGCCGTGCATAACCTTTTCTATCGCTTCAATCAGGACATCCGACGCGGTTTCTTTCAGAATATATCCTTTTGCTCCAGCCTCGAGGGCTTTATAGACATAACTTTCATCAGAATGGATAGTCAGCATCAAAACTTTAATGTCAGGATGATATTTTGTGATTTGCCGAGTAGCTTCTATTCCTCCGAGTTTGGGCAAACTTATATCCATTACAACCAGATCTGGATTTAATTCATCGGTTAGCTCAATTCCGGTTCTTCCATCCTCGGCTTCTCCGACTACATCAATTTCTTCGTCCTCGAGCAGTCTTTTTAAACCCTGCCTTAGAATCGTATGATTCTCAACCAGCAGAACCTTTAGGTTGTTGAGCATTTTTACCTCCGCGGGTATTATTACTCTAACTCTGATTGTTGTTCTATGAAGATAGTCCTGATCCCCTTAGTAATCCTATTTCACCCTTATATTAACATAATATCAAATAGAATTTCTATTCTTTTTTTTAATTATTTTGTATTTCCTCTCTTGTCCGCGGGTTTGGGTTACGCGTATAATCTTCTTTATATTCATGGTTGATTCAATGTCGTAATGTTGAAATAAAAGAGGTGCCCTGAATGATCGCTATGGAGATAGAAGAAAGAACTTGGCTGCGGTGGGTAATACTTGGCGTAATAAGTATTATTCTTTTTGGTTCATACTACGTTTATGATGTTTTCAGTCCCATAAACGACTTCATTCAGAATTCGATGGGAATAGATAATTCGACTTACGGGTTACTGGCGACATTTTATTCCCTTCCAAACCTGCTTTTTCTCGTTGTTCTGGCAGGTGTTATACTTGATAGAGCCGGAATCAGGAAAGCCGGAATTATCTTTGGACTCCTCTGTGTTATTGGTTCTTTAATTACAACCCTTGCTGCCGGAAGGTCTTTTACATGGATGCTGATAGGAAGAATGGTGTTCGGGTTTGGTTCCGAAGCTGTGATTCTGGTTGTAAACAAGGTAATAGCTAAATGGTTTAAGGGCAAGGAACTCGGATTTGCTTTCGGTATGAATATAGTCATCTGCCGTCTCGGTACGGTAGCCGCCCTGAACAGTTCGGCTCAAATCATGAACCGTTTCGGCTCTTGGCGATGGTCTGTCTGGGCCGGGACAATAGTGATGTTTCTCTCTTTTCTCGCCTTTCTTGTCTATATATATCTCGAGCGGATAAATGAAGAAAGATTGGCAAAAGTGGTTGAAGAGGAAGAGAAGTTCAAAGTCAGTGAAGTATTGAAGTTCGGGCCCTCTTTCTGGTATATATCCATTCTTTGCGTGACATTTTATTCGGCCATGTTTCCATTTCTTATTCACGCGCCAAGGCTGCTTCAGCTCCAATTTGGAATGAGCGCGGCAAAAAGCGGATTCTACACTTCACTGGCGACATGGGCTACCATTTTCTGTACGCCGCTTTTTGGACTGCTTGTGGATAAAAAGGGGTGGAGGGTCTTGATCATGATTATTGGTTCTCTGCTTCTTTTTCCCGCTCACCTGATGCTGGGGTTGACGCGTGTACATCCTGCTGTTCCGTTCCTTCTTATGGGTGTGTCTTTCTCTCTGGTTCCGGCGGCTTTATGGCCGGCAGTTCCGATTATTATACGTGAAAGGTATCTGGGTACGGCATACGGTCTTATAGGATGGGTGCAGAATATCGGACTTACTGTATTTCCATGGGTTGGGGGTTTATTAGTTGATAAAGCCGGTGGAAGTGATTATACGTATATGCAGATAATGTTTGCTTCTCTCGGGTTTGTGGGACTTTTGTTTTCGTTCCTTCTCAAGGCGTCGGACAGAAAGAATAATCTCGGGCTTGAACTACCGAGCAGAGAAGCTCAGACTGAGAAAAATTGAAATATTATTAAATTTATTGAGGGTTCGCGCCGCAATATTTCAATCCTTTAGAATACCTAACAAATCTCTTTCAATGGATTCTTGAACCGTTTCGACGATTCTGCCGATTTCTTTATCTTTTTCCATAAGGATTACGGTGGCTACAGCTTTGATGCTGTAGGATTTTCTCACCGAGTCTGACCAGCTCAGCATTTCTTCAGTAATGTTATTGGTTTTTTCAGCCCCGAAGCTTGTAACGGCCAGCATCTTGATCTTTGACAGGGGATAGCCGGCTAATTCCAGCACTTTCCAGAGTCTGGGAACCAATTGCCTTGAATCAGGGCACCAGGTACCCAGAATACATGTGATATTGATATCCTCCTTGAGGGCTTCCGCGAGTTCAGATACCAGATGCATGTCGGGTTCATATTCGTAATATTCAATATCCCATTCGGGAATATTCTTGCGAATATCCTCTATGGTAATTTCTCCAGTCAGAAATGTGCCCCACTCTCTGTCTTTCACTACTTTCAGTCCGAGTTTTGCGGGTTCTGTTTCACACTTTGCTGGCTTCTTGTCCTTTCCCCCGATAGGAGGGTACATATTGTTCCACCACTGAGGCTCCTCTTTAAGCCATTTGTCAAACCAGGCCAGGATCGCGTCCGACCACTTGATTCTCTTCTGATAATCCAGGATAAAGTGGTTTTGTCCCGCGAAGCGTATATATTCCACTTCTTTGCCTAAAAGTTTCAGGGCAGTGTACATCTGTTCACTTTCCCCGGTTGGGACATTCGTGTCGCTTTCTCCGTGAAGGAGCAACAGCGGAGTAGTTACCTTATCAGCGGAAAAGAGAGGACTCTGGTCGATATAGATCTCCGGATTGTTCCAGGGAAAACTCTCAGCGGCGGATACCGCGTTATAGGCGTATCCCCAGTATCCTTCACCCCAATAGCTGGATATCGAACTGATACCGGCGTGTGATATCGCCGCGGCGGAGGAGTGTTTTCTCCGTTCTTGTTATCGAAGCTCGGTCATAAAGCCGCCGTATCGAAGCCCCGATACATCCAAGCCTCTGGCTAGGGTCTTCCGAAACGAATGCAGCTTTTAAGGATCCGTTTCGTGCCTTCTATTATCTGACCGGATACCACCCTGCCCCAGTCATTGACGTGTGCGGTTGAGAATTCCTGTCCGAACCCGGTCGCTCCGGCGGGTTGAAGCACATAAACAATATATCCCATCGACGCCCACAGGTTCTTCGGGTATCTTCCGCCGAAGCCGCGGCTGACAGGCGATGTTCCTCCATAATAATAGACAATGCATGGATATGTTCTGTCAGAGTCAAAATCAGGAGGGTGAGTGCGACGCGGCCAGTGATCTTCTGTTCCGGTGGTTGATGTAAAATTCCATTCTTCAACACTTGTCTTTCCTGATTATGCTATACGCAGTATTGATTTTTCAGGCGGGATCGTATATCTCTTTCGACCTGTTTCTTTCAAGGTCTATCCTGTAGAGTGTCTGGTGTTTATCCGCTGACATGCCCGCGAATACCGCGACCGGTTTCTCGCTGGCTAGATCGCCCGATGAGACTACATCACCGCAGCGGGTATTGCAGCATTTGTAAACGTTCCGCTGACTGCGAGAGAATATCTGAACAGCCCGACAAGCGATTTGTCCTCGGCAACAATATATATCGATAGCGTTGTCCGATTCCGACCAGACGGTGGGCTCTCCTCACGGCGGGCTTGAATTGCTTCGTTACCGCTTTGATATCTCCTGTTTTATGGTTGAAGATATACAGCTGGCCGTCGTAATCATTCGGAATAGTATTTTCCGGAACATTCTTCCCTGTCTTTCCGAAAGACGAAGGACCTGCCGATATAAGTATTTTGTTTCCGTCAGGCGACCACATGGCGCTATTGAACCAGCGTCCTTCCCAGAGAAGATCCCTTTTTTCTTCCTTCAGGTTCACTAGAACAAGTTCTGTTTTATTATAAGGCCTTTCTGAGAGCTCTTCGTAATTACGCGTGATGAGTATTTTTTCGCCGCCGGGATGTATGCCGGCGAGACGAGAGGTGTGTTTCCCCGTTGTGATCTTCCTTCTTGTACCGTTATTGACAGACAGTAGATAGAGGAATGACCTGTGACGGCCAAAACTAGTCCGGTCATAGATGCCAAGGAGTCTCTTTACTCCGTCATCGTTCTTTTCAGCTTTCTCAGATGCTGAATAGATTATGAAATCACCTTTTGGACTCCATTTATAATTCTCGAATCTTATGATTTTTTCAGCGATTATTTTATCATCTCCGGATTCGATATCTATTAATCTTATTGATGTTTTCTTTTTGTCGGATACAGTGTAGGAAAGCGATTTTCCGTCCGGAGTCCATTGAAATCCGTTCGTACCTTCACCGCAGATTATTGTTCTTACAAGCTCTCCGTTTTCCGTCTTTCTGATTTCCAGGCTTGTTTCTCTGTCTCCATCCCGGGAAATAACCCTGCTGATCTTCAAAGCGGCAAGGTCTCCTTCAGGGGAAAGCCCGACATTGGTTATATGAGGCGAATCAAGAATGTCCGAGATAGTTATATTTCTAACGGGAGTAAGGGATAAAATCAGATTATCCGCTTGCGGCTGAGGCGTTTCTACGAAGGCGGAAAAATTCCACGGGGAAATTGTATCTCCCGGAGCGCGAACCGTTTTTACAATTATAGTGTGTTTCCCTCTCTTAAGATTTACCGTTCCTTTTTTGTAATCTTCTGTTTCACCATCCTTGCTTTCTATTATCTCTTTTCCGTCTATCATTACTTTATAGGGTGATGTCCCTTTTGTTTTGAATTGCAATTTTGTCCATCTCGGCAATTCAATGTATGAAGCCAGGTATGCGGTTTCAGGTTTGTCCGAACCGGTCAAGAGATCAATGCCCTCATTGCCGGCTTCCTCGGTCTTCCAGGAGAATTCCTCTCGGACAGGAAAAATGATCTTCTTCCCGGCTTCGGGTTTAAGCTGTCCTGCCGGGATGAAATCGTAAGACAGAAGAAATATTTCTTCTGTTTCCTCTTTACTTTCTTCATTAAATGTCGGGAAGGGGGTAGATACGGGGCCGAGAACCAGCCATTCTTTGATTTCAATACTGCTGTCTTCTTCGGCGGGAGATGACAACTCTTCAGCCCCGGCTTCGGGGATAATATATATAAAGGAAAGGACGCAGATAAACGTCAATAGGGCTATTTTAAAAGATCTCATGATTTCCTTTCGGCTGAATAATTTATTCAACAATTCAGACAATGTTATTATTTTTCCGGTAATTTTTCAAGAAGCACTTAACGTTATACTCAATAATATTTGAATAATGAATATAAAATGGCTATTTTAGAAAATATAATATATTTAGAGTGCGATAGGTTATCGAAGATAAGAGTTGTGTATAAAGATGGAGAGTTTCTATGAGAAAAATCAGTAGAGTCGTACTTACCGGTATTATTCTTTTTGCCTTCTCCGGATGCGGTGGAAGCGGGGATGACGGGCCCTCCGCCAAGTGGCATTCGGTTGAAGAAGGGTTAAGTCTCGCGGAAAATGAAGATAAGACTGTTGTAATAGATTTCTATACTTCCTGGTGCAAATGGTGTGATGTAATGGAAGAGCGCACATTTTCTGAGCAGAAAGTCGTGAAATACTTAGAAAAAAACTTTATCTGTGTCAGAGTTAACGCTGAGGACAAAGAAAATACATTTATTTACAGGGGAGATGAGTATTCCCCCCGCTCACTTGCTGGAAAATTCGGTGTCAAGGGCTACCCTTCTCTGGCATATTTAGAGAGTGACGGGGAACTGATTCAGGTTGTACCGGGGTTTATTCCTCCGGCGACTTATATTAAAGTATTAAAGTATTTCAGAGAAGGACATTATAAAAAGGACGTTTCGCTCAAGGACTTTTTAGAGGCCTGATACCCATTAAAAAATGCGGTTCTGCCCTTAGAGGAGGACATCCTGTATACAGCTGTTTAGAGCTTTCTTTTTCTTGGGCCGGTCAAAGAGTATTTTGTTTTAACTGGACAAATTAATCTTATAAAGTAAATTTGAATAGACGGCACGATTATGAAACGCTTTTCGATTCATCTTCGTAATGCTTTATTTAATATTGGTTTTTAAGTTGTAAGGGAGGTCATTGATGAGAATTGGAGTATTGACAGGTGGGGGAGATGCCCCCGGATTAAATCCAGCTATAGCCGGTGTTGTAGAGAGGGGATCAAAATATGGCTATGAAATAGTCGGGTTGAAGAGAGGTTGGGAAGCCCTTGTGGTTGAGGATACGAGCAAGTACGTGGTGAAACTGGGACCTGAAATCGTCCGTTCATACAGCCGGATTGGGGGAAGTAAACTTCAGTGCAGTAGAACAAATCCAGTGTCTGAAAAGAGAGACAGGACGCAGCAGGTAAAGAAAAACATAAAGAAACTGGGTCTCGATGTGATCATAGCAATGGGCGGAGATGACACTCTCGGAGCCGGCTCTGTTTTGAATGACAGAGGGGTTCCGGTAGTCGGAATCCCGAAGACAATAGACCGCGACCTTGCCGGAACCGAGTATTCTCTCGGTTATGACACAGCCCTTAATGTTATTTGTAATTCCGCTGAACAGATATCTCATTCCGCCAGATCTCACCAGACGATCTTCTTTCTTGAAGTTATGGGACGGCACGCGGGATGGCTGGCACTCAGAGGGGGAGAAGCGGCGTTTGCCGATGCTATTCTGATACCGGAATATTCTTTCGAAGTATCTAAGCTTATTTCAGTTATTGGAGAGAAACTTGAAAAAAGCAGAAAGATGGGCCCCGATCATATGTACAAACTGATAGTTGTGGCTGAGGGAACCCATATTGAGGGTGAAGAGGAGGTCAGGAAAGACGCCAAAGTGGATGAATTTGGTCATTACAGCCTCGGAGGAGTGGGGAATTATCTTAAAGGTCTTCTGGAACACAACTTTGATCATACGAGATATATGGCTCTCGCGTACTTGCAGCGCGGCGCTTCACCTTCCCAGAAAGACAGGCAGATTGGAAGGCGGTTCGGCAATAACGCGGTAGAGATGGTTAAAAACGGCGATATGGGGTACATGGTAGCTCTCCAGAAATCCCGTCTTGTAAAGGTTCCTATAGAAGAGATTAAAAAATCTCCCAGACTTATCGATGTCGATAAATATTATGATAAGGACAATCTTAATGTAAAGATCGAGTGGACTAGTCCGGGCAAGAAAGAAACTCTTTAACTACTCTTTCTGAAACAGGCGACTGTTTCGATGTGAGATGTTCCGGGGAACAGGTCAATGAGGTGTATTTCGGCGGCAGCATAGCCCGCTTGAATCAGCCGTGAGGTATCTCTGGCCAGAGTAGGGGGGTCGCAGGATACTATTATCAGTTCCTTCGGTTTCTGCCTTATTATTTCCTTGATGACTTTTGTTGTCATCCCTGACCTTGGAGGGTCCGAGAGGATCAGATCCGCGCCGGCGGTTTTTCTGAGTTTGTCTTCCACTCTTCCATTCTTGAAAGTAACATTCTGAATGCCGTTCAATTTTACCGCGGAAAGGGCGTTTTTATGGGCCTCTTTATCTCCCTCTATTCCAACTACTTTAGTTGATTTCTCCGCGAGAGGGAAAGTAAAAAAGCCCGCCCCGCAATACAGGTCGGTAACCCTGCGAGTTTCCTCTCCCGGCAGAGATAGAACTAACTCAATGAGTTTATCGTTCAGGAAGGTGTTTACCTGGAAAAAAGCTCCCGGTGAGACCGGGAATAAATAGCCTCCCGCTTCCATTACTATGTCAGGCGGGCTGAAAGCGCCCTCAAGGCCCCAGAAGTGTATTGCTCCGAATTTATCCATACGAACCCGCGCTTCACTCTCTGGTTTCAGTAAATCAGGACTGAGCCGGGCTATGGCTTCTCTCATTACTTCAGGTAAAAGGAGGCATCCCTTTTCCGGAAAAGGGATAACATTGTCCGTTTCCGCCATGGTGAAACCCGGTCTTCCTGATTCGTCAGTGCGGAAGATACAATGATTTCTGTATCCGAAACGTGACGGGGAAGGAGTTATGGTGCTGATATCCGCTTTGACCTTTCCTATTCTTTCGAACGTTTCGAGGACCATCTCTTTCTTGATTTCGATCTCATTCTCGTAATCGAGGTGCAGAAAATCGCATCCGCCGCATTCTCCAAAGTTAGGGCATTCGGAATCCCTTCTCAGCTTAGAAGGGGAGATTATTCTTTCAATATGTCCAAAAAGGACGCTCCCCTTTTTCTTAGACACTGAAAACTCTAGCTTGTCTCCGGGAGCCGTGTACGGGAGGAATACTGTTTTCCCTTTGTGGAAAGCTAGCCCTAGACCACCCTGTATTATTTTCTTAACTGTTGTAACGCCTTCCACAAAATCACTCCTTTTTAAGCTTTCTTCAGTTGTTTCTGAACAAATACAAGAAATATGCCGGCAGTAATGGCGGTTTTCCCTTAAATGATACATTCTGAAATTGTAAATGGAAAGATTAAAAATTATTTATTGACCCCCTTTTTAAAGAAATATTAATCAGCCGCGTACTATTACAATCAATCGAATACCTTATAGGTTATAAAAATTGGTAAAACTCCAGCTTTACCTCATCTTTTATCTTTACTATTATAATGTAATAATATTTGTTTTGAGCTTGAGGATTATTAATTGGAGAAAAAATGGAAGTAAAATTACTGGACCTTACTTTGCAGTATGAAAAGATCAGGGGCGAGATCCTCGAGGCAGTTGAGGCGGTTTTCAGCAGCCAGCAGTTTATACTCGGATCTACAGTGGAGAGGTTCGAAAAGAAGACGGCAGAGTATTGCGGCGCTGATTTCGCCGTGGGAACAGCTTCGGGGACTGATTCGATACTTCTCGCTCTTATGGCGCTTGGTATTGGCCCCGGCGATGAGGTTATTGCTACTCCATACAGTTTTTTTTCCACCGTAAGTTCCATAGTAAGAGTTGGGGCGACTCCCGTATTCGCTGATATCGATCCCCGGACATATAACATCGATCCGCAAGAAGTTGCCGGGGCTTTTACGGAAAGAACCAAAGCTGTTATCGCAGTTCACCTGTTCGGTCAGGCCGCGGAGATGAACAAGCTGAAGGAAATTGCTTCAGGGGGGAAAGCCTCCGTGATCGAGGACGCGTGTCAATCGATCGGAGCGCTTTATCACGGGAAGAGATGCGGCACGATTGGTGATATAGGTTGTTTTTCCTTCTTTCCCTCTAAGAATCTGGGTGGAGCAGGTGACGGCGGTATGGTTATAACAGATAACGGGGATATCGCCGAGAAAATAAGGGCGCTGAGGGTTCATGGAGAAGAAAAGAAGTACAGTCACAAATATGTCGGGATAAACAGCAGGCTGGACGCTATTCAAGCCGCGGTGCTGGAAGTTAAACTGAAATACCTTGAAGGGTGGAACGCGGCCAGAAGGAGTAACGCCTCTAAATACGACAAAGAGTTTTCCGGTTTAAGGGGGATAAGGCCCCCATTTGTCGAAGAGTATAACGAAAGCACATTTAATCAGTATGTCATCCGAACGCCAAAAAGGGATCAAATGCGCAGGTTCCTCAAGAAAAAGGGTATAGGTACTGCTGTTTACTATCCTATTCCCCTTAATCTGCAGGAATGTTTTCATTTTCCGGGGTGGGGTGAGGGAGTATTGCCTGAATCTGAAAGAGCTGCCGAGGAAACATTAGCCCTTCCAATTTATCCCGAGCTGAGTGATAAGAAGCAGGACTACGTTATCGAAGCGGTCAAAGAGTTTCTTGAAGAAAACTCTGTGGATGAATTCGTTTAAGCTGATTATGGGAATCGTCGCGTCCGGACAGGAAATTCAGCCGGAAGTTCATATAGATTCGAATTCAAGGCGCTTTATTTGCGCTTCTGTGTTTTAAGCAGTATTCGAATGTGATTGATCATTTTATCCAGGCCAAAACAATATAGAAATAAGAGAACAAACGATAAAAATAGTGCCGGCAGAAGGGTGCGGGATCAAGGATGGGAATAGCAGTCTCTGCCGGCTTTTATTATGTCGAATCCAGTCTTTTATTCTTAATAGAAATAACACTGACTTCGATTATTTGCTTTTTATTAGATGCAATAAGAGTACCATGTAAGTCGGGAATAAGTACATACCCCTATTAGTTTCCGCCCGCCATCCTGTGCGCGGCTCTTAGAGGTTCCGAGATTTTATATTTTGTAGTGCAGGAGAGGACAATATCTACTGAAGTTTCGATATCTATCAGGTGTCCCGGAGAAATATACAGTGGTTTTACATTGTCTCTTGTCCTTAATACATATCCGATCTTGTTCCCCCCGTTATCTAAGATCGGAGATTTATCCCCTTTTAGAGCTGGAGGGGGATTGTACTTTCCGAAGAGAGGAGATTTAGCGCAGCCGATTGTCGGAAGGTCAAGCTCAATTCCAAGATGGCTGGCGAGGCCCAGCCCGCGGGGGTGAGCTATCCCCTGTCCGTCGCATAAGATCAGATCGGGTTTCTTTCGAAGTTGGCTCCAGGCCTTTAGAATAGGCGGTATTTCCCTGAAGGAGAGAAGGCCGGGGATATATGGTATGGCGCAGTGACGGGCGCCGCCGCGGGAATCAACTAATTCTAATTCCGGATAGCTGAAAAGGGCGACCGCGGCGAACGCGGTGTTTTTCTCCGGGAAGTGAACGTCAATTCCGGCAACGAGATTGATTTTACGTCCATCCCATTTTAATATAACTCTGCTTCTTAATTTCTTCTGCAGCTTTATTCCCTCAGCGGGAACAAACTCGTCAGTGTATGAAATTATATTCTTTTTCATGTTGTCCCTCTAAGTTTTTCCCCGTAGGAGGGCAAGAGGTTTATTACTTTCCCTTTTTGCTAATTCCTGTTTAATACTATTTCATCGCCGGGAGAGGGAAAATGTACGGGAAATTTCTTCTCTTTAAGCAGATTATAGAGTTTTTCAGATTGTTCTTCCTCTCCGTGGACTATGAAAATACCCTTGATCGAGCTTTTCAGAGGTTTTACGTATTCAAGAATCTCGTCTCTATCGGCGTGGGCGCTGAATGAATTCATTATCTTTACTTCAGCTTTCAAATTATAGGGCTGGCCGAATATCTTTACCTTTTCCTCTTTTTCGGCTATGCGCCTTCCGAGAGTGTTTTTCGCCATATACCCTACGATCAGGATTGTATTCGCCGGGTTTTCAATATTGTTTTTCAGATGATGGAGTATCCTGCCTGCTTCACACATTCCCGCAGCCGATATTATGATCATGGGATTTGGATTCTCGTGGAGCGCCTTTGATTCCTGCACTTCCTTTATATATCTGATTCGGTTTGCTCCAAGAGGATCCCGTCCGGATTTGAAAGCCTCGTACATTTCTTCGTCATAACATTCGGGGTGTTTGAAGAAAACCTCTGTTAGATTAACAGCGAGAGGACTGTCCACAAAAACGGGTATCTCGGGAACGAGTTTTTCCTCGAACAGTTCGTTTAAGTAATATACTATTTCCTGTGTTCTCTCCAGAGCGAAGGAGGGGATAATTATTTTGCCTCCCCGTTTGACGGTATTCCTGATGATCTCCGCCAATATTTCTTTTGTTTTCAGGGGTGGAGAATGCAGTCTTCCCCCGTATGTGCTTTCAAGAAACATGTAGTCTATGTCCGGAGGAGTCACGGGATCATTCAGTATCGGGATATTCTTTCTTCCCAGATCCACGGCATAAGCAATACGGATGGGGCCGTTTTCATCAAAGATCTCCAGAAGCGGGGTCGATGAGCCGAGTACGTGTCCGGCGTCATAGAAAGTAACTGAGGTCTTATCCTTGATAATTATTTTCTGTTCGTAGGGATGTCCGTCGAAGTATTGAAGCGATTCTTCAGCGTCTTCCCGCGTGTAAAGCGGTTTTTTAATCGGAAGCCCTTTTCTTTTGTGAATCTTGTTCAAATATTTTATGTCTTCTTCCTGTATATGACCGCTGTCCGGGAGCATCGAGTAGCAAAGGTCGCGCGTCGCGCTTGTTGTAAGAATCCTTGACCTGAAACCGTTCTTAACGAGATTCGGAATATTTCCGCTGTGGTCTATATGAGCGTGAGAAAGTATGCAGGTATCGATTTCCGCGGGATCGAAGGGAAAATGAGAGTTTCTCTTATAATATTCCTCCCTGTGGCCCTGAAACAGCCCGCAGTCGATTAGTATTTTTGAATCCCCGCCTCTGACCATATGCATCGAACCGGTTACTGTTCTAACAGCACCCATAAATTTAATTTTGACGCTCATCTATCCTCCTTTCAGAACCTTTGTGTCGAAATAAGAAAGATTAAAAATATTCTCTCAGCCGGATTGTTACAGTAATTCTCTTTTTTTCCCTTCCTATAAGGAGTTTCAATCTCGTTCCTTCTTTCTGCCTAAACAGACGTGTAATCTCAGAGCGGTCCCCGAACAGCGATATCTTCTTTCCGTTTATACTAATAAGTCTGTCGCCTTTCTTGATCCCTTTCGCGCTCGCGGGTGAATCTGGAATAACATTGTGTATGTAAAGCGAGCCCGATGAATCCCACGCCGTTTGAAGCCCGCTTTTATCACTCGGAAAGGGTTTTGAAAAATCGGCATTTTTCTCGATGATTATTTGCTGAGATGAATAGTCCAGTGTCAATTTGAACCTTTCGAGTATATCGTTTCCAATAATACCGCTTATTTCACCGAAGGCGGCAAATCCGCTTTTCCCTCCGGCGATAAATAGCAGGGGGGAAAGGAGCTTGATCCCGGATATCTCGAGAGATTTAAACCTGGACAGATCTGCTTTTTTCTCTCCTCCCGCCCCCACTGCCGATACAGAAACAAGTTTTCTTCCTGAAAAGAGATCGTTTCTTTCAGCGAAACCGCGAAGCAGAAGGGATCTGTTAGCGCCGGTGTCGATTACAAAATTGCCTTTGAATTCTCCGTCTAGAACACCTTCCACGGAAAACACCTTGCGCGACAGCGGAGCGTCTATTATTTGTCCTTTCCCCGAGTGTTTGTACGAATCGGGTTCGAAAAAGGATATAGTCTGATCTTCGTAATTGATTTGAGTGACGAAACGGCTTAAGAAGTCGTAACCGAGAATACCGCCGGTTTCTACGTTAGAAAAACGGGTTGTAATATTCCCGAGAGGGAGGGCAATGAGGGTTTGCGCGTTGAAACTTATACCTTTGATTTTAAAGCCCGGGACGCGGGTCATATAACAGAAAGTGCTTCCGCCTATACCAGCTCCGGTTATTCTGTCTCCTATAGGAAATCCCGAGTCAGCAGCGAGAGTCGAATCGATTACTGTAATTCCCGCGCCTGAGTCCAGAAGAAAAATATGCTCTTCCTTTTTAGCGCCAAGCCGCACCGGAAGATAGATGTGCCTGCCTATGTAAGAGAAAGGAATGTTTTCGGAAGAATGCCCCTCTAAAAAACCATAGTCATTCGTTGTGCCGCTGGGAGGGATAAAAATGGATGGATTTACAGCTGGGTTGATATTGATCGAAGTTATAGTTGTTTCTATTGTCTGATTCATAACGGGGCTGTGTATGCTTGTCTTAAAGGGAAACATCATTTTGCCTGCTTGGCGATAATCATCGTATCTCTCTACGAAATATCCATTTACGGCCTCTATTATTATCTCGTCCGTAAGGTGTGTTTTTTTGTCGATATAGATCCTGCACGGATAACCTCCGTCCGGTTCAAGGGTGAGGACGTGGCATGGGCTACCGCCGGAGGATGTATCTGAGCCGCTGAATTCAATATTTTCTTCGGCGAAGAGGTATCTGTGCTGATCGATAAAACAGGAAGTAATCTGCTTTTTCATTGATGATTTATCCCTGTTATAAGTGACTTTGTCGTTTTGGTCGATCATCCAGGGTGTTTCTCCGTCGAATCCCTGAGTTATCGTAAAAAGCCCAAGGGACAACTCTGAACGGTAAAGGCAGGGTTTAACCGACCATTGTTTAATGGTCCCTTTCATGCCGGTCGGTATTATAGAAACATCTGAAGTGGAAATCGAGGATTTAACAGAACGCACAGCATCTGCACCGCCGAGCGCTTTTATGTGTTTTCTGAGTATTTTTTTAGCTGTGTCGTTATGGCGTAGCGCGGAGGAATGCGCGGTCATTGGAATAAATAGAAGAAATATTATTAACTGCAAACGGGTTATCATTTGTATCCTCGGCGGGGACTTTGCCGGAATAGAACAATTCCCTTTAAGGTTTAGCGATATTGAACCTGTGACCATTTTAATTTTAATCACCACTGATAACGATGTTGCTTATTTTAAAGGACGGAGCGGCAACGTGACTTTTCCATTCAATATTGTCCGCGACCATTTCAATATTTTTCAGCATATCGGCAAATGTGCCGGTTATAGTAAATCCGTTTACGGGATAGGTAATCTTTCCGTTCTCGATCCACAATCCTTCAGCCCCTTGAGAAAAATCGCCCGTTGACCAGTTTGCTCCCTGACCGGATAAAGAAGTTATGTAAATTCCGCTGTCTATACTGGATATTAATTCTTTTTCCGAATAATCGCCCGGAACCATATAGAAATTAGATATACCGCCGGAGTTTCCCGTTGTCGAAGAATTAAGTTTGTTTGCCTCGTAAGTATCCATAAGATAGGTCTTAAGGATACCTTTTTCCACCACGTTATTTTTTCGCGATATCACTCCTTCTCCATCGAAGGGGCGGCTTCCGATCTTTCCTCTGATAAGAGGATCGTCTATTAGAGTTATATAAGAAGGGGCTATTGTCTCGCCGACCAGGCCGGCGAGGAATGACGCTTTTTTATATATGTTATTGCCCCTGACCGCGTTTGCCAGGTACGCGATAAACCTCGATGAAGTAAAAGGGTCAAACACTATTGGAACTTTGCAGGTCTTTGGTTTTCTGCTTCCCAGCTTCCTTAAAGTACGTTTTACCGCCTCTGCCGCTGTAATCTCCACTGGATCAAGCCGCCTGAAGGAAGCAGCCGCGCTATACCAGAAAGAAGACTGTTTTCTCCCGGGAGTTTTGCCGTTTCCGTTATCTTCGGCCGCGCAGGAAAGAGATGTAACATTATAGCTCTGGTTGTAGGATTCGCAAAAGCCCAGAGAATTTGCCAAAACTCTTTTCCCGGTCACATTGGAATATGAAGATGTATCGGTTACTATCCTGGCATCCATCTTGTGGGCTGTTTCTTCCAGTTCTTTTGCTATCTTTATTTTTCTTTTAGGGGGTAATCTTAAGATTTCAGAGTCGAATATTTCCAGTTCAGATTTAGTGCTTCCCAGTTCTTTCCTGTCGGGAAGGCTGTAATACTTATCTTTTTCCGTGAATCTGCAGAGTTCAACTCCTTCTTTTATAAGTTTGCGTATACTTTCGCCGGATAAGTCATTTGAAGTCACTGAGGCCCTTTTCTTATCGACCGAAAGCAGGATCTGAATTTCACTCGAGACAGATTCTTTAAGTGTTTCAATCCGGTTGTTCCTGATGTCAACTTTGAACTCGCTTATTTCCGACAGTGCTACCTCGGCAGTTTCAGCTCCGTGTGAAAGAGCGGTCTCAACGGTAGATTCAGCGATATTTTCCATCCTTTTCATAACGATTCTCCAGCTGCTACGATATTTCGCTTCCGCCGACAGTAATTTCAGAGACCTTTATTGTTGGAAGGCCTACATTTACGGGGACGGTTTGCGCTTTTCCGCATGTCCAGCGGCCGTCGCTGAAAGCGAAATCATTCCCGGTCATGGTTACCCTTGATAATACGTCGGGACCGTTACCTATAAGAGTAAAGTTTTTTATAGGAGCCGTTATCTTCCCATCCTCAACAAGATAGGCTTCCACAGGGACGAAGACAAAATCACCGCTTGCCGTATCCACCTGTCCTCCGCGGAAAGATTTACAGTATATACCTTTCTTTGTGGATTCAAGGATTTCTTCAGGACTATGTTTACCTTCCGCGAGATAGGTCGTAGTCATTCTTGGAATAGGCTGATTTTTGTAAGATTGTCTTCTTCCATTTCCGGTTGTTTCAGCCCCTAGAAGTTTAGCGCTCAGACGGTCGTGCATATATCCTTTTAGTATCCCCTTTTCTATCAGAACTGTCTTCGACGATATAGTTCCTTCATCGTCGAAGTTGATGCTTCCGCGGTCATTTTTGATTGTTCCGCTGTCAATTACGGTTACAAGTTCGCTTGCTACTTTGTCCCCCGTTCTGCCCGTATAAGCTGATGTTCCTTTCTTTATGAAGTCAGCTTCGAGAGGATGTCCTATTGATTCGTGAAGTAATATCCCCGATTCAGCGGGGGCTAATATAAGTTCCATTCTGCCGGCGGGAGCCTGGGCGGCGTTAAGGAGAAGAACGGCCTGCCTGGCCGCTTCGCGCCCGTGTTCAGAGGGACTCATTACCGTTTTAAAGTAGCTGTCGCCAGTCCGACCGCCCCCGCTCGAAACGCCTATCTGGCGGTTGCCATCTTTCTCGGCCACCACTTGAACGGTAAATCTGAGCATTGGCCTTACGTCCCGCAGTAACCGCCCCTCGCTTGTCGCGATCTGTATTGTACTAATTCTGTCGACGAGGCTCACAGAGGTTTTTAAAATACGCGGATCGTACTTTCCAGCCGCTTCTTCGGCTTCTTTTATCAGAGTGATCTTATCTGTAAGGGGGACATCAGTTACGGTTTTTGATACAGGATAGTGATTTTCGCAGTTGACTTCCGAAACATCAAGAGGCTTGATATCTTTCCCTGAGTCAGCTATCGCGGCGGCTGTCAGTGCGGCGTGCTTTAATTTGTCGAAAGAGAGGTTTTCAGTATAGGCGTAGCCTGTCCCTTCCCCCTTTACAGTCCGGATACCGACGCCTAATGAAATCCATTTGTTGCTTTCGCTGATTATCCCCTCTTCCATTACGATTCTATTCTGGATTGTATGTTCGCAGTAAATATCGCTGTATTCGCCTCCTTTAGAGAGCGCGAGGGATAATATTTCCCCGAGTGTCGATTTATCTATACCGAAGCGGTCTTTATACGAGAGCAATTGCGGACCCCGATTATCTTGTTTTTTAAGCTCAAGTCTCTATTTCATCAAGCTCTGTTGTAAAAAAAAATAACTCCTGATATAATACGTTGAAATTAAATTTATTAAAAGGACTTATTGTGAATATTAAAGGGAAGAAGATTATTTTACTGGCGTCTGTTATAATGACATCCCTTTCTGCCGCGGCCGCTGAATCTGATATAACTCAGCCCGCCGGCTGTGACTGCTTTTTGTGTGAACTCGCGGGAAAAGTGAAAATATTTGAACTCGAAACAACAATAAATGAACTCAGCGGAGCTGAAACAATTAATCTGAGCGGAAGTTCAGCAAGGATTATGACCAGGTATACATATTCAGATCAGAAATATCTTGCTCTGGAATATTTAAAGGGTAAAGCGGCCGGTTATGGTTATGAGACCGAAGTACAGTCTTTTGTTGAGAAAATATTCAGTGAGGATCTTCTCGGGCTTGCCGCTTCCGACACAAAAGATACTATATGGGCTGGAACAGTTGACGGCCGTTTTTACAGGTCCGTGTATCAGGGGGGATGGACGGGATTTAGAAGGTGCGCTTTTATTGACAGTATCGAGATTTATTCCCTGGAAAAGGGTCCTGGCGGAGGGTTGTGGGCTGGATGCGGTTTTCAGCGGAAACCGCAGGGCGGACTGTATTATTCGGATGACGGCGGATTGAACTGGGAAAAAAGAAAGAGCGGTATTAATGTCTATTCTGTTAAATCAATTTCTTTCGCCGATGACAGATCTGGAATAGCCGTGGGGCAGACGGGGACATTACTCCTTACCGGTGACGGGGGCAGTAGTTGGTCTGTTGAAAATCCTTCCGTTTTTGTCTGGAAAGACCTCAATGATTCCGCCTGGGACGGAAGTGAATACTGGATAGCGGCAGAGGGGGGCAGGTTATACAGGAGCGGAGATTGGGGAACAAGCTGGGAGGAGTCGGTCTTTACGAATCCTTCTCTTAACAGCATAAGCTTTTCGGATTCACTTCATGGGGTTATAGCCGCCGACGGTTCCGTCTTTTACACCTCTAACGGCGGCGCTAACTGGGATGAAACAGTGCTTGGAGTCAACCTGACGGCTGTAGATATGGCAGATTCCTCGGTGGCGGCAGCCTGCGCTGAAGAAGGAGATATTTACTTAACCGGTGACGGCGGTGTAAGCTGGAGAAAAGTGCCCGTTGAGTATTCCGGGATAGAAGAAAAGAGCAATCTTCTTTTTCTGAGGGAAGATCTCTTTTTGTCCGTTGGTGAAGATACGGCGAGAAGTATATCAATAGAGGATGGCAGTTCATATAGCTCTAGTGCTGAAGTGGCCGCGGATTCAGCGATCGGTAAAAATCTCATCTTCAGAAAAGAAGGTTTTGATTTATCTGAAGAGAGAGTTGTTCTGTGCGCTCATTATGACTCGTACAACTGGAAAGATCCTTATAATATCGCTCCGGGAGCCGACGATAACGCTTCAGGCGTGGCGGGAGTACTCGAGTGCGCGCGCGTTCTCGCAAATGCTATGACAGACCGGACGATTGAATTTGTTCTATTTGACGGAGAAGAGGAAGGGCTTTTAGGAAGCGGTTATTTTGTTGAGAATATCGACCCTCAGGCTGTCTACCGGGCAGTTTTCAATCTGGATATGCTGGGGAAAGATTATAGCTCAGACGGACAGGCTGTGTGTGTCGCGGGAAGAGAGGAGAAACAGGATTCTCTTCTTTTCAGCAGATATTCTGATTTAGCGGGATTTCTCGGTTTGAATATTATACCGGAATATATTTCCCCTTCACCGGCAAGTGATCATCAGAGTTTCTGGAAGCTTGAAGATTTGCCGGCAGTGCTGCTGGTAGAGGGCGGATACAGGGATAATCCGTATATGCATCTTGAAGAGGACAGGGCGGAGCATATTGATTTTGAATATCTTAGAGAGTGCGTGCAGCTGTCTCTGACGGTTCTGGCCCTTGAGTCCGGCTATATAGGAGAAAGGCCGGAAGAAACGTTTCTATGCCAGAATTTCCCCAATCCGTTCTTCGGTAAAACGAAGATTATTTTTGAGCTTCCCCGCCTGCTGCCGGTAACGCTTACCGTCTATGATGTTTCCGGAAGAAGAGTGGTGGATTTGATCGATAAAGATCTGGGGCCGGGAAAGATAGACAGCTACTGGGATGGGAAAAACAACAGGGGTGTTGAGGTCGCGAGCGGAGTATATTTCTTGAGAATGCGCGCTGGAAGTTACAAACATACGAGAAAGATGATATATCTCAAATAATATAATTGGAGTTCCCCCGAAAATTCGGCAAGTATTGTAATAACATTGCGAGATACAATCAGTTATCAGGATTGGTAAGTGGAATAGGGCTTTCATTGCTGATGAGTGCGGCTGAATGATATTTTCAAAACCCTCCGGAGGGCGAGCGGGCAAGGATTTCTGGCCCGAAGGGGCAGAAAGAGCGAGCCCGAGGCGGGAGTGGCAATTCCCTCGCCGGGGGAATTGACCACGATTTTGAAAATATCAATCAGCCGCATACTGTTACAAATCATCGACTACCTTATAGGTTATAAAAATTGGGGAAAGTCCAAAATAATATAAACCTTGACAGTCAAAGCGCTCCGGATCAATGAATCAGTTCGATGTCGCCGAATATCTGTGATATTTTAATCACCAGTTTATCGCCGGCCTCTTCGCTGCCGGCGGATCGATACTCAACGCTGCGTGATTTTTCACCGCCGGGCACGTAAAGTGAACCGAAAACGGCGTTACCTTTCAGTTCGTATGGCATATCTTCACGAAGACGGATAACGATATCGCCGAAAACCGAATGAATATCCAGCTGGCCGTAACCTGTGACCTCGTATACTTCACGAAGGTCTATTGATATTTTGCCGAAGATGCTGCTCATGCCTCCCCCGGCGAAATCACGGTTTTCTACTTTGATCCTTATATTTCCAAAGGCACTCGATCTTCTGATATACGGAGAATGGGAAGAAATAGTCGCGTCGCCGAAGACCTGAAAATTTATGTCCTCTTCGGTTCTTTTCCCTCTGTTTCTTAATTTTGTAAAACCCCACCAGATAAGAAGCAGAGGCCATAGATTCCAGATGTTCCTTCCAATATCCGCGATTCCGAAGTTGTTAAGCAGAAAAAGTACTCCGATTATAATCAGAATGATTCCTGCTTTCGTATTTTTCGAAGATAGTTCCATAGTTTCCGCCTTTATTTAAATAAGTTATTCGGGAAAAGAGATTTATTCTTTTAATTCTTCCTCATTATCCTTTTGTTTCATAAGTAAGAGAATACCTATAAATATCACTACGACAGGCCATATCATTTTGATCCAGTGATAGCTTTGGAGGAGAAAAACAAGCCCTATGGCGGTCAGTATTCCGGCCGGAACAAGCAATCCGCGGTCGTGCTTATCGAAGATGTACATGGCGTACAAACCTGCCGCCGGCGCCAGAATAAAGAAAGGCCATAGATTATTCATTGCGTACCAGCCGTATCTGGAGCAGTAGATAAAAATCAGCCCTATAACTATCAGGATAGTACCGGGCATTATGAATCCGCTTTTTTTTCTGTCCGCGATAAAACCGATCCAGAAAATAATACCCATGATGGTTACCAGATACGCCCAGAAAGACTGCCAGTTGAGGTCAATGACCCTGAAGTTATGAAGAAGGAAGAGAATTCCAAGGGTGATAAATACGAGTCCCGACACTACCGAAGAATGCCTCTTTTTGCTCATATCAAAACCTCCGTTTCATCCCGTTAATTAACACGCGTTGTAAATCAGTATTTGCAGCCAGGCTGCCGTTTTTCTGTAACATCCGTGATAGCAAGGTATTCATTGTTTCCTTCGAGGTAATTACGAAATACAATCTTTAAAGTTTCTTTGATTCTCTATCCAGTATAGCAAAAAAATTATTTATGTCATCAATATTGTTATAAAAATGTATACCTGTTCTAATGACTTTATCCCGCACTCTTGTCGAGAGAGGACTTACCGCCGCGTTGTTAAAGTATATGTGTGTTTTAGTCACGAGGAATTCCAGGCGGTATCATCCTTTTTTATAAACATTTATTTTCTCCCTCAGATACTCGAACTTAATGGATTCTCTCAGAATTGCGTTTGAAAGTACAAGGAGAAAATTAGCGGCCCCTCTCTTCATTGAGCAAAAATCCAAATATATATTCCCGTTCTTTTTAAGATTATTCTTAAATTAATGTGGATAATTGACCGGCTTATGATAATATTTGTTTAATGAGTTTGTATAAGTGTGGAAAGTTCGGCTTGCGGCCGGTTGCTGTGAGCTATGTTGCTTTAAAGATATAGATTTTGAGGGAAAGGACAGGTTCTTATGAAACGTCTCTTACTTATTGCTTTTACTTTTATTGTGGTTTTTACGAGCGTGGGCCGTGCTGCCGAAATAACATCTCCGGAGGAGTATTTCGGGTTTTCTCCCGGCGCCGACAGAGAGTTAATAGATTATGAAGATCTTATAGGGTACCTGCAGAAACTCGGTTCTGAATCACCCGGGCTGAAGCTGATTAATATAGGCCTGTCTCCTGAAGGCAGAGATATTTACGTAGCTTTTATTTCATCTCCAGAGAATATCGATAATTTAAAAGAGCTCGAGGAGATAAACAGAAAACTCGCTCTCGATCCTGATATTCCGGAAGATAAGCTGGAGGGTATGATAGACAGGGGAAAGGTCTTTTTCGCGGCAACACTTTCGATGCATTCGAATGAAGTCGGACCTTCACAGTCGGCCCCCCTTATCGCGCACAAACTTCTCGGCAAAGAGGATGAACGGATTGATAAATGGTTGAAGGATGTTGTTTATATGATGGTTCCATGCCATAACCCCGACGGTATGGATATGGTGGTTAATCATTACAGAAAGTATAAGGGTACGAAGTACGAAGGTTCGTCAATGCCGGGGATCTATCATAAATACGCTGGGCACGATAATAATCGTGATTTTGTTAATCTCACTCAGAGTGATACCAGAGCAATCTCGCGTATTTTCAGCCGGAAGTGGTTTCCTCAGGTTATGGTGGAAAAACATCAGATGGGTTCCGGAGGCGTCAGATATTTCATACCTCCGAACCACGATCCTATCGCCGAAAATATCGACGCTGAAATATGGAACTGGTGCGGCCTGTTCGGGGCGAATATGATGAAGGATATGACAAACAGCGGACTCGCGGGAGTTTCACAGCATTATCTCTTTGATGATTATTGGCCGGGGTCCACAGAGACATGCCTGTGGAAGAATGTAATCGCTTTTCTAACCGAATGCGCGAGCGCCAGGCACGCCACACCTGTATATGTCGAACCTGATGAGCTTAAGGTGCATGGTAAGGGTCTCGCGGAGTATAAGAAGAGTATCAATATGCCCCTTCCCTGGAAGGGCGGGTGGTGGCGGTTGTCCGATATCATTCAGTATGAAATCGTCTCCACCATGTCTGTGATAAAAACCTGTTCTTACCACCGCGGTGATATTCTCCGGTTCAGAAATGACATTTGCAGGAAAGAGGTGGAGAGGGGGCTGTCGCAACCGCCTTATTATTATATTCTGCCTGAGAACCAGCACGACAGCAGTTCTTTTGTTGATCTTGTGAATTTGATGATGCGGCACGGAGTTGAAGTTCACCGTCTTGTTTCCGATGTTATAATTAATAAACGAATCTATGATTCGAGGAGCATAGTAATTAAACTTTCTCAGCCGTTCAGGCCGTTTATAAAAGAGGTTATGGAGCGTCAGCATTTTCCGGTACGTCACTACACTCCCGGAGGTAAAATGATAAAGCCTTACGATGTAACAAGCTGGTCTCTTCCGCTTCTTAAGGGAGTGGAGGTTTTTGAGATAGAAAAGCGGTCTGTAGAGTTGGAGGAACAGCTTGTAAGTGTCGAGGAACCCTTCACTCTGCTGAAGAAAAGACCATCCGAATTCGAAGCTGTAATCCTTCCCGCTTCCAATAATGAAAGTTACAGGGCGGCCTTCGAGGCGTGTCAATCCGGACTTGAGGTCTGGCGAACAGAAGAGAAATATGAGAATGATAAAGCGGAAGCTTGTAAGGGGAGTTACTTGATTTATCATAGTACTAAAGAGAACGAGAAACTTGACGGGCTTTTAAGTTCTTTAAAAGCTGAGCCTGTTTTCGCTGGTAATATTGCCGATCTTAAAAAGAGAAAATTGAAATTACCAAGAATCGCGCTTGTGGAAACCTGGTTTCATGATATGGATGCCGGGTGGACACGCTTTGTGTTTGATTCCTATAATATTCACTACAAGGTTATTCGTCCGGACGATTTTAAGAATATTGATCTTAAGGATGAATTTGATGTTGTTGTCTTTCCGGACAGGAGCAGCTCTATTCTTGTAGACGGCAGAAGAAAGGCCGGCGAGAGGGAATATCTTTCCGGTTATCCTCCTGAATACACAAAGGGTATGGGTAAAGAAGGCAAGGAGAATCTCATGTTGTTTCTCGAAGGAGGCGGAACTGTAATTTCCTGGGGAAGGTCGGCTTCTCTTTTCTCCGGTATTTTAAAAATCAATAAGGATGATGATAACATAGAGGAATTTCAGCTTCCAGTCACTGATATTTCCGATAGATTGAAGAAAGATGATCTCTACTGTCCGAGATCAACGGTGAGAATTATCTTAACTGACGATCACCCATTAACTTACGGAATGCAGAAAGAGATAGGTGTTATATTCAGCGGAGGGCCGGTTTTTTCCACTTCAATTCCCCGGTTTGATATGGATAGAGCCGTGATTGCCAGATTTGGAGAGAAAGATATACTTATGAGCGGGTTTTGCGAGAACGAAAAACTTCTCGCGGGTAAAACGGCAATGGTATGGGTTAGGAAGGGGAAAGGACAGATTGTTCTATTCGCTTTCAGACCGCAGTTTAGAGCTTCAACAGAAGTTTCGTTTAAGCTCTTGTTTAATTCCCTGCTTCTGCCGGATGTAGAATAGAGCTTCGGAAAAGCTGCCCCGGGAATTTAATCTTTTATCCTTTGAATGTAAGCAAAGGCTTTACACAGCTCGGAGTAATGCATAAATTTCATTATAAGGAGTGTTTTTTTTAATCAGTGGGATTACCTGTTATTATGCCGTATATCCGTAATTTTAGTATAGTCGCTCATATTGATCACGGAAAGTCAACCCTTGCTGACCGTCTGATTCAGCACGCGGGATTAGTATCAGACCGTGTGTTTAAGGATCAGATACTCGACAACATGGACCTCGAGCGTGAAAGAGGCATTACAATAAAAAGTCAAACTATCTGCCTTCCCTATAAAAGCAGGGAAGGGGAAGAATATATTCTGAATCTTATAGATACTCCCGGACACGTCGATTTCTCTTATGAAGTTTCCCGCGCTCTGGCCTCGTGTGAAGGTATACTTCTTCTTGTGGACGCGGCTCAGGGTGTGGAAGCCCAGACAATGGCGAATCTCTACGCCGCCATGGAACATGATCTTACGATTATTCCCGTGATTAACAAAATCGATCTTGAAGCGGCAAACATAGAACTCGCGCGTGAAGAGATCGAAGTGGAATTGGGCCTGGATTCAAGCGGCGCGGTTCTCTGTTCCGCCAAAGAGGGGACGGGAATTGAGGATATCCTGGAGGCAATTGTAGAGAGAATTCCAGCTCATAAGGGAGATGCCGGCAAGCCCCTTAAAGCTCTGATATTCGACGCTCATTATGATTCTTTCAGAGGAGCCGTCATCAGCTGCCGTGTTTTTGACGGGACTGTCAAAGCCGGTGACCAGATCAAGCTTTTATCTCTGGATTCTGTTCATACTGTCGAAGAGGTAGGTGTATTCCTCTTGGAAAGAGAGGAGAGAGACAGGTTGAGCGCCGGGGAAGTGGGATATATAATCGCGGGGGTGAAAACTGTAAGTGACACGAGAATCGGCGATACAATTGTGCATGCATCGGATCCTTCCCCGGAACCTCTTCCCGGTTTCAAAGAGGTAAAACCTATGGTGTTTTCTTCGATCTACCCCGTGGAGAGAAGTAATGTTGGAGCGCTCACCGAGGCTATTGAAAAGTACAAGCTGAATGACGCAGCTCTTATCTACCAGAAGGATTCCTCCGCCGCGCTTGGGCAGGGATTCAGGTGTGGTTTCCTCGGACTTCTTCACCTTGAGATATTTCAGCAGCGGCTCGACCGCGAATTTAATCTTCCCGTGATTATGACAGCCCCGAGTGTGAAGTATAAATTTGTACTTACTTCCGGTGAAACCGTCACTGTTGAAAACCCTCAATATTACCCTGATCCGTCCGTAATAGAAAAGTCACTGGAACCGATTGTAAGGGTTAGTCTCCTGCTTCCCGATGAATATATGGGGGTTGTTATGAAACTCTGTCTTAAGAGGAGGGGAGAAAATCCGCGGATTGGTTATCCCGTTACCGGTAGAATGGAGATTACAATCGATATGCCCCTTGCTGAGATCATATACGATTTCTATGACAAGCTGAAGAGTGTAACGCGCGGCTACGGGACATTTGATTATGATTTTCTTGAATACCGGCAGGAGGACCTTGTAAAGGTTGATTTTCTGGTTAACGGTGAAAAGGTTGACGCCTTATCGATAGTTGTGCACAAGGAGAGAGCCCGTTCGAGGGCTGTACAGATATGTGAAAGTTTGAAAGAAGAGATACCCAGACATATGTTTAAAATCGCGGTGCAGGGAGCTATTGGGGGAGAGGTGATTTCGCGGTCAACCGTTTCCGCTCTCAGAAAAGACGTAACGGCAAAGTGTTACGGCGGAGACATTACCAGAAAGAGAAAACTTCTGAGTAAACAGGCGGAAGGGAAGAAGAAGATGAAAATGGTTGGCAAGGTTATGATTCCTCAAAGCGCGTTTGTATCCGTGCTCAAAACCAATGAAGACTGAACCGGAAGCCGGACTTTATCTGCACGTTCCGTTTTGCGAAAAAAAATGCCCCTATTGTGATTTCTATTCCGTGGCATCTGTGGATGAAACCGCGTTTTCAAAATGGGTCAACGCTGTTTCCGCGGAAGCCCTTAGATACAAAGATTTCCCGGCTTTATTTAAAACACTGTATCTGGGAGGCGGCACTCCCTCTCTTCTGACGGATGCGGCGCTCGAAGAAGTAATGATCAATCTAAGAGGGACCTTCAATCTGGAGAATCTCGATGAAATAACTATAGAGTTGAATCCTGAGGATATAACAGAAGGGAAGTTAAGAACGTATAAGAGACTGGGATTCAACAGGGTAAGTCTGGGCGTTCAATCTTTCATCGATGAAGAGCTTGAGATGCTCGGGAGGCGCCATGACTCTGAAACCTCTATTCGGGCCATTGAGATGATCCGCGGGGCCGGCTTTAGAAACCTGAGTATCGATCTTATAAGTTCTCTTCCGGGGCAGAGTGTCTGCGCGTGCCGGGCCAGTCTCGAAAGAGCAGTCGCGCTTAAGCCCGAACATATTTCCTGTTATCAACTTACGATTAAGCCGGACACGGTGTTCGGCAAATTGCTTTCTTCAGGAAGACTGAAGGAGGCTCCCGAGGATATCGGAGAGGAGATATTTATCCGAACGACCGAGTTTCTCAGTGACAACGGATACAGTCAATATGAAGTTTCAAGTTTCTCCGGCGGCAACGGCAGGATATCAAGACATAATTCTATGTACTGGGAGCACCTGCCGTATCTGGGGCTGGGTCCCTCCGCTCACTCATTTGACGGAGAGAAAAGGTGGTCGAATGTAAATTCGGTTGAGAGTTACTGCAAAGAAGTCTTAAATAATAGAACTCCCGTCTCTGATTTAGAAGTGTTAAGCGAAAAAGATCTCTCTCTTGAAGCGCTGTTTTTAGGACTCAGAACGATAAAGGGAGTAAGCCTCGATGTTTTAAAGAGATACGATGGGTGGGAAGATGCCTCGTCAAGGCTTTCGTCTCTTTCGCTTGTTAAAGTCATTGGTGGGCGTATGATACCCACACTTAAGGGATTGCTTTTCGCCGACAGGCTGCCGTTATTCTTTATAGGTTAACGGAGAAGTATCATCTTTTTTGTAGTTTTCTTGCCTGCCGCGGTCATACTGTAGAAATAAAGGCCCGAGGAAACCTCTCTGCCTGATGAATTTGTCCCATCCCATGTAATTTCAGATTTCCCCGCTGAGTAATTACGGTCTGTGAGAGTTGATATGAGTCTTCCTCTGACATCGTATACAGAGATCGATACTCTCGACGCTTTTTCGAGTCCGAAGCGGATAGTCGTACTTGGATTGAAGGGATTTGGATAATTCTGCTTAAGAAAGGTGACTGCCGGAACTTCCGCGTCAGTTATAATGGTTGATTTGTCGCAGAGAATCCAGTGATCCGGGTCGAGCTCAACATCTATCGCTTTGTTTTCCATTGATAACAGGAATGATTCTTCATGTTCATCTATCCAGAGCACCGTGTCGATCCGGCTGCCCGCCGTTGTAATCCTGAAGTCAACCGGCATCGTATAGGGAATGTCTTGAGTTTGTGTTACGCCGATTGAAAGCAGTGTGTCCGCCCCGCGCGGATAAGAGTTCCAGGACCAGCTGTAGACCGGCCTGTCTTCCCGTGTCAGCCATGGATCGAAAAACCAGCCCAGAGAAGAACCGTAATAATCTTCGCATACTCCGATAAAATCATCCGTATCGGCGTGGGAATGGCTGAAGCGCGGGTCTGAAGTATACCCTTTAATCATATTGAAAAAGGTGCTGTCTCCCGAGATGTGCCGGAACATGTGAATGATCCAGGCAGCCTTGTCGTAAACGACCGAATCGAAGTAGTACCATGGATCGGTATTGTCTGGATCACGCAGAACCGGGCCGTTCCATGAAGCGGGGTTATCCTTTTCCTCCATACATGATTTCAGTTCATTTGATCCGCCGATATGTTCCATCCAGAGTGCTTCGGTATAGCTGGCCCATCCTTCATTGAGCCATATATGCGTCCAGTTCTCGCAGGTGATAAAGTCGCCGAACCACTGATGTCCCAGCTCATGTATGTAGACCCAATCGTAGAGGTGGTCACCGCGAACCAACCATAAACCATAACTCGTCAGTGTCTGGTGTTCCATCCCTCCGCCGATATTGCAAAGCGCCACGCCGTATTTTTCCTCCGCGAAGGGGTATAATCCGTATACGGATGAAAAGAATTCCAGGGCGGGTACGCCGATACTTAGATCTTCCTCGGCGGCTTCTACCATTGAAGGAGGAACGTAGTTTGTAACCGGCATTGTTTCCCCGGGAGCGTATACAAATGTATCTTCAAGACAGACATACTCTGTGGCTGAAATAGAAGCAAGGTATGTTGTCATAGGATAGTTTTCCCGCCAGTGGTACCGTTTGTACTCTTTCCCCCAGCGTGTTTCACTTGTAAATCCCATGTAATTTCCGTTTGAAGCCGCGAAGAGATCTGAATCAACCGAAAGATATATATCAAATACGGCTTTGTCGTCCGGATAATCTTTAGAAGGCCACCATGTCCTCGCTGACCAGGGTTCACTGAGGCTGTATATTACCGGCCTGTCGTTATAGGACCGGAAGAAGAGGCCGGGGTTATTGGCGGCGGTTGGGTTTCCGTTGTAGTCGATTTCTATAGCGGTTTCTTCTCCGGAAGTAAGATTTGAAAGAAGAGAAATACTAATTACATCGCCGTTTCTGGACCAGGAAAGCGGTCCATAACCTGTTTGTTCAATAGAAATAATTGAAAGCGCTATATCCGCGTTTATGTCAATTGAACTGAGATTGTCGGTGAGGCTTTCGAGCGTAATTATTACCGTTCCCTCAACAGATTCTGTTGAATCGTTAAAAGCGATATCAAGCATATAGTGCTTCACGTCAAACTGTTCTTGAACCGGCGTTGGTTCCGGAGCTTTCAGCGAATCCCCTTTAAACAGGGGAAGGGCGCGCTTAAGATCGATCTTTCTTATTATGTCGCTGTGGATTTTTTCATATTGTGTTTGTGCTGCGGATGTAGATGGAATAAGAAAAAGGAATAGTAAAAGAAGCGTTTTTTTCATTTTAATATCTTTCTTTGCTTATAACTTAAGAAATAATTTATTTCCTGCTTTATTATATCATATATTCTCTTTTTTTTCCATCTATGCGGGGTGCCCCCGCGCTTTTGCCGCCTGTCCGGGCCCTTCAGACTTTTTAATTAAACTAAAATAAAAGCGGCCGGGAGAAGCCCCGGCCGCTTAAGGCTAACCATAACATCCGGGCGACCGGCCTATCTAAGCAGGATCATCTTTCTTGTCCGGGAGTAGTCTTTGGTGTCCATACGGTAGAAATATACACCGCTCGCGACGCTCGCGCCTCTGTTGTTAATTCCGTTCCAGGTCTCTGTGTTAAGACCCTTGTCGCGCACCTCGTTTACAAGTGTGTTTACAAGTCTTCCTGCAACATCATATATCCGAATCGATACATGACCCTCAGCCTTCATATTAAACTCGATAGTAGTACTCGGGTTGAAGGGGTTGGGATAGTTACCATGAAGCTTTGTAAATGCAGGTGTATCCTCTACGTCTGTAATATCTCCGTTTACTCCATTGTCGAAGAAATCGAATACGGATTTCAGGAATTCGTTTCTTACCATGGGACCGTCATCATTATCGTCTCGGATGTGCATAAAGCTGAAGCCGGTTGTTAAAGCCTTTCTGGCATAGCCTCCGGAAGTTGTATCGTCCAGGCTGACGGCTGCATAGTAAGAACTTCCGCCGTAATCGGGGTAGCGCAGAGCGTAATCGGCGTTTGGATTATCAGTCTCTAAAACATCAAAACGGTTGATGAAAGGGCATCCTCCGAAGGCGTAGAAATCTTCCAGTCCGGTTAGAACCGAGCCTGAGGCGGTTGTGATAAGAGGATTAATAATCCCGCCTCCGGCGTTACCTCCGGTAAGAGCGTAATAATTGCCGTCTGTAGGTGTCGCGCCGAGTATTTCTGCCAGGAAGCTCGTGGAGCCTGAATAATTAATATCGCTTACAACATTGTTACCCATAACAAACAGGTTCGTTTTGTGATTATGAGGTGTTCCTGATTCATCCTTTGCCCAGGATTCGAGCAGGGTAGTGTCGTCGTTATCGATAGTTCCCATGCTTAGCCAGCCGGAATCCCATATAATGGTATGGTAAAAGTTACCAAGATTTGCGGCGTCAGTCCGGCTATTCAGTCCGTTTCCCACCGTCGACGAAGGACTCTTGACATCATAGCGGTCCGGATATCCGGTGGAGACAACATCATTTAGGGCCGGATCGAGGTAGTCCTGAACAGTTCCGTTCCAGCTCCCTCTGCCGTCAAAATCATCGACATAAAGGATATCTGTGTTGCCGGTAGGAAGACATGTGAATTCGAATCTCCCGCCGTCCAGAGCGTTTAGCGGCAGGTAGCCTGTCTCGCCATCCAGATCCAGGGCGGAGAAATAGTATTCAACCATGTAGCCCTTTGTAAGGAGTGAGTCATTTAGGTCGAACATATATTTGCCCTGCACCGGCGTCCCGTCATTTGTTCGCGCGGTGTCGCCCTTAAGTTTCGTCCACTCTCCGTCATCTGAGATATAGGTCATCCATGGGTCGGATATCATCTGCGGGCCGTAAAGATCTGGCTTCCCGCCGGTTCCGATATCACTTGCTTTGACATGGAGATAAACGGCTGCGCCTCCTGCTGGATCTTCGTCTAGTCCGCCCGCTATGGGTGAAGTAACAGAAACGACGATTGAATCGCCGGGGTCGATTACGGTGCTGGAAGTGTTAATATTCAGTGCCATATCGGTTCTTACGAAACCGTCCGTGTTATTTGTGGGCGGGAAGTTGTCCTGAAACAGATCCAGATTTCTGTATGACCACTGAGGACCGGAAATATCATAGCGCTGAACAGTGACATTGTCGAACCAGGGTGACGGTGTATGATTTTCACAAGATCCATAGGTTCCACCCCATACATCGCACATATCTACAACCGATAGTGAAATCTGAAGTGTGTCGTTGGGTGATAAAACCAGGCTGCTAATATCATAATATTCATTTCTATATCCTCTTCCCCAGTAATAATAAACGACACCATCGTCCTGCCATTGTATCGGGCAGCCGTTATTTATGTTACGAATACCCCAGGTATGGAAGACCAGGTTATCTAGAGGAAGGTCGAGGTAAGTGTCAAATTTTAAGAGTATACCGCCAAAATCATCCAGCTGATCGGCTGGGATTGTCATATTCTGAACTTCATCGTTGTTTGATGAGTATTTTGTCATTACAATCTCCGGCGAGTAGACCGATTCATTCTGGCACGGCGCTTCAGTGCCTCCGCCGTTAAGACAGAACGGGGTTACATAAAGACCGGGATATTTATTCTGGTCGGCAGGAACCGTTGAACCTTCAAAAAATACGATCTGTGTGTTTAAGTTTTCGTTACATGGATCTCCGTCTAATATCCGCATTCCTTTACGCAGGCCGCTGTACTTGCCGAACGCGGGTCTTGTCTCGGCCTGCCAGATGCCAATGCTGTGATCGCCTACGGAGGCGGATTCAAAATCTTCATAATTGAAGTATCCGGCGCCATCGTAGACTGTAATGCTGTCAATAACAGCCGCGCCGTCGGTTAACCAGAGACCGTCCTCGTCACTCCAGGCTCCGTCTGATGAGAAATGGAAACGAAATCTTGTGTTTCCTCCTACCGACGCTGAGTCTACCGAACATGAATCGATAACGTCACCTATGCCGCCGTACGTTGCAAGGTTTGTCCAGCTTCCGTCGTCATTTTCATATTCGATATATAAATTATCGTAGCCGCCTCCTTCGCAGTCATAGACAAGATGAAATCCCATTGAGAGCGTTCCTTCGAATACTACCTCTTCGGAAACAAGGTACTGCTCCCAGTTGTTTCCGTAACCCGGCGCCGCAGCCCAGGAGCACATATAATAGTCATCGGCGGGGCGGGCGCCGCACCAGATCGACTGGGAACCTTCTATTGCCTCAAGGCGGCCGAAATCTCCGCTTCCCAGGCCGGAGAAATCATCTACGTGGAAAAATGTGTCTGGATCTGCGGTATTATCAACTCTTTCCCAGCCCTGCCAGTCTAGAGTTTCAAAATCGTACCTTACTATATTGTACGTGTCAACAGAGGCGGCCTTATAGAAACCTGGAGCTGTGTCGTCTATTTTCAAGTCTGTTTTTCCGGGAATTTTTATAACAGGTCTGTCGTTTTTCTCTGTATCACGCGCTCTTGACGGGCAGGTAAAGGATGCGACCAAAAACGCGGCCAGAATTAATACTGTGGCTTTTTTCATCTCTCCCCCCTAAGTTTTGAAAAAATAAAATCTCTTTAGTGCCGGGCTGATGGGCGACCGCGTGATGGCAATTTATGCGGGCGTATTCAAGTTCAATGCTTTAATTTTTATAATTAAACATTAAACGGCCGCGCGGAATGCAAAATCTTTTGACCCTTTGATTTATCACCCCCTTCTCCGTGTTTAAATTAATCGTTCCGATCAATGACTGTTTAATGGTTCAGCCAGACTTATAATCGGACTTATTAATCAATTCGAAGCCAATCGCGGGTAATGATAATCTTATAAAAACCCCTTCATTGACCATTTTATCACGGTTTTTGGAATATGTAAAGGACATTTTATGGTGAAGTTTCCCCAATTTTTATAACCCATAAGGTAGTCGATGATTTGTAACAGTATGCGGCTGATTGATATTTTCAAAATCGTTGTCGGTTTCTCGCCGGCCGAGGAAACCGCTGGCTCTGCGCCTCGGGCTCGCTCTTTCTGCCCCTTTGGGCCAGAAATCCTTGCCCGCTCGCCCTCCGGAGGGTTTTGAAAATATCAATCAGCCGCACTCATCAGCAATGAAAGCCCTATTCCACTTACCAATCCTGATAACTGATTGTATCTCGCAATGTTATTACAATACTTGCCGAATTTTCAGAGGGAACTCCAACATTTTATGAAGTAAAGCGTGGCTGAAAGGAGGGTAAGTATATGATTTTATTCAGTTAAGCAGATCAGCGATTTTTCTCAAGATTGCGTATTGACCTTTGTAATTTATAAGCTTAAACTCGCCGGCAGACGGTCAATATGATATTTTTTAAGTAATTGAATATAAGTTTCGGAATAGAAGCAATAACTGTGGGAATTAAATAATATGTCTGAAAGAAACAGGTCCAATGGAGGCAGAGGTTATAAGTTTGCCCTCTGGGGTATTATATCCGCGGCTGTGCTCGTCAGGGCAGTTTATCTCATACAGCTCGGCAAATCCGATCTGCAATGGCTGCTTCCGCTTGATATGCGTTTCTATAGGGAACTGGCCGAAGGATTGTCCGCCGGCGCTTCAATGCCCGGGGGAGCCTTATCTTTCAATCCCCTTTACCCGCTTATCCTTTCTGCTATTTTCCGTGTAGCGGGAAATGGACTACTTGTTCCCAGAATTATTCAGGCTCTGCTGGGTGTTATTACGATCTATCTTCATTATGTTGCCGGGAAGGATATAATGAAGAATTCTAAAGGGACGGGGACTCGCGCCGGAGAACAAGCGGGTATCTTCGCAGCCGCGACCGCTCTTTTATATCCGCATTTCCTGCTGTACGAAGCAAGTCTGCTTGCCACATCTTTTGTAACACTTATTTTTATCTCTTCTTTTATTATAGCTTTAAGAATTGATCTTCATATATCCGGAATTACAGAATTCAAGATTAAAACGGGAAACGGAAGGAAATATTCCGCGGGGTTCTTACTTGGTGTTCTTATGGGGATCGGCGCGCTTGGAAGGCCGAACCTCTTTTTTATACTGATCCCAGCCGTCATAGTATGGCTGTTTTTCAGAAGAACAAGAACTGATAACGGCAGGAAAGCGGCGGTATTCTGCTTTGTGGGAACGGCTATTATCCTTAGTTTGCCGATAGCATTCAATGCTGTAAGGACCGGCCGGCTTATTCCGGTAACCTCTCACGGAGGTATTAATTTTTATATCGGAAACAGACCTGAAGCGGATGGTGTATATAAACCACCCGATGGCATGAGAGCTGATATGAGGGGGCTTTTGGAGGACGCGAAGAAAAGGGCCCGGGAGTTGTCAAATGAAGAACTTACCGGAGAGGAAGTATCTGAATACTGGTTCGGAAGAACGGTAGATGGAATCAGAGAGGATCCCTCCCGCTGGTTAAAACTGCTTGGAAGGAAACTGCTTCTCTTCTGGAATAAGGCGGAGATTCCCGATGTGATTGATATTTCGTTTTATAAAGAGTCCTGCCCGGTAATGAGGCTGTTGTTTATACCTTTCTCTTTCATATCCGTATTGGCGGTAATGGGGTTGGCAGTTATTTTTATAATCAGGAGAAATAGAGCGCTGTTTACAGTCTTTACAGGTTCGTCTGTCTTTTCAGTTATTATTTTCTATATTAATTCAAGATATAGAGTTGTTTCGGTTCCGGTACTTATTCTTTCGGCTTCCGTTTTTTTCTCATGGGCCACGCATCAGGTTAGAAGAAGAAGGTGGAAGAATCTGACTCTTGCAGCGTTTATCGCTCCCGCGCTGTTTTTCGCTGTTGTAAACAGAGATATGGTACAGATAAACAGGAGCGCTATGTACGGGTTTCTAGGAAATCAATATATCTTAAGAGGAAATGAAGAAAAGGCTGAAAAGGCGTATCATAGAGCGTATCAGCTTGATCCGGAGAGGGTTGAGGCCAGAATAAATTACGCCAGAATCTTAAGCAGGCGAGGCAAGTTTGGTAGAGCAATAACACTTTATGAATCAGCATTTAAAGAGTTTCCCGATTTCCCTCACCTGGCTCTTGAATATGCAGTTGTGCTCGAACGGCTGGGCAGGCAGGAAAAGGCGGTTAAATTATTCAGGTACGCCTACAGGGTTGAAAGGGGGAAGGATAGGGTTTTAGCGTGTAAATATCTTTCCAGAGCTGCTTTATCAGAGGGGAATACTGATATGGCTGTATACTGGATAAGAAAAGCACTTGAGATAACGCCCGGTGATCTAAAACTGGTCAAATTACTTAACAGGCTTGAGGGCGGAAGATAATTCTTCTTTTAGTAAGGTATTTAAAGAGAATTGTTTTAGATAGTATATCCTATCGACAGGTAGGTTTGTTTATCAAAGGCGTCTTCGGGATCGAGTTTGAAAGAGATTGAAATATCGGCGGATTTGTAATGTGTTAAAAATCCGAAATGGATGATTGTTCTTTTGCCGTTTGCTAGGCGTCTGTCTATTCCGCCGAGCACGCTCATAAGGTCCTTAAATAAAATAATCCTCGTGCCGGTAAGGACGCGGTTAATCTCCCCTTCCTTAAGGACAAGATCGAATTCAGCTGACACTCTTCCGTAAATATCATTCCTGCTGAGCGCTATATTCCAGCTTGGGCCGATATTCTCACTCCGGGCCGGATAAGAAATCTTACTGTAGATATTTCTTCCAACGATACCAAACCATAATTTTTCTCTCAATCTTGCGGTCCATCCGATATTCAGAGCCATCCCGGAGCAGTCCGCGTTGTCCAGATCGTTCCATCCTCTCAGAATACGGAATGTTACGCCAAGGCTGTTGTAATGATTTATGCTGTAAGCTCCGGAAAACCCCGCGGTACTTTCATTCCATGCTGAGCCTTCAGCGAGATCCAGATCGAGGTGGGAAACGCTCAGGGCGGCTCCCGCTCTGCTGATATTTGTTTTATCGCCGCGGAATATCCTGCTTCCCAGCATTGAAGTTCCGATAGAAAAGGTACTGTAGCTGGCCGGCATCCCGGGTACGGGCTTTGTCGTATTAACCATAGCTCGTCTGGCTGTCATGAAACAGAGATTCGCAGGATTCCAGTAGCTGCTCGCGTCGTTTCTGATAAGAAGTGTGGCAGCTCCCGCCATTCCTTCTCCCTCAGCGTCCCATCCGAGAGGAAGAAATGTCCCGCCCCTCGAACCCTCGCCCGCCCAGACTGAAGTAATAAGCCCGCAAGGGGCAAGCAGTGATAATACCAGAAATATGATTACAGCTTTTTTTTGCTTCATTATTACCTGACTACCGCTATAAAGTTTTTGTCAACGGTTTTACTGTTACTATAATACACTGTAATTACAGCAAGATATGCTCCGTTCCGAACTTCTTCACCATCGTTGTTTAGAAGATCCCATTCCAACTGAAAATAGTTTTGAGGACCAGTTTCTGAGATCGTTCTGACTTCCTCTCCGCTTAGGTCGAATATCTGTATCTTTACCTTTCCCGCCTCACTGGAAGTTGAAATAATAAAGTCGTCCGGTTCGCGGAATGCTTCCGGGAAAAGATTTTTAGAAGAAATCTCATAGGTTACTGATATATGGTTCGATTCATAACTTTCATTTCCCGCTTTGTCAGTGACTTTCGCCCAGATTTCATTTTCACCTTCGGAAAGATAGATATCAGGGCTCGAATTTGAAGAATTTACGGTAGTTGTAAATGTGTCCCCGTCGAACAGGCGGAAGATACTGACGCTGTCAGCGCCGGCATCCAGACCGTTATCGTAGGACAATTCGATTTCTCCTTTGAGAACTGGTGATTGGGGTTGCGCGAGAACAGGGGAGGCCGGCCTGGTTGTGTCTATTTCGAAAGAAATTGAGTTATTCGAACTCTGACCGAAGATGTCTCTTGCGTAAACCTCGAGCGAATAATCACCCTCGATGTAACTGCCCCCGGAATATACTAAATCATATATAACAATATGCCAGACAGTTGTATCGTTTAAGATATAAACCGAGTCGGGAGATATTACCAGACTGTCGTTCCATGTAAAGCCGAGACTGTCAATATCGCTTCTATCGTATATGGTTCCTGTTATCGAGTCCGGGGGATGCTTTGTGTACTTAGGAACCGTCGTTATAAATGATATTTCAGGACTGTCCGCGTCCACGATTATGTGTCCCTGGTCTGTCCCGGTGTTTCCTGCCAGATCTTCTATCGTCACGGATATACTGTAGGTTCCGCTTACCGGGTTTTCAGGTCTCCATTTAAAGCAGTATGAGCTGTCTGAATGGATATCGAGCGTTATCTCCTTGATATTATTTTCAGGGTCTGTTATCAGCGCGGAAGTTTTGCTCCCCTCATTAAATTCCGCTACTGTATAATATATAAGAGCTTTGTCGGTAGTGTCTGTGTCGTCCGGGCTGAAGACTCCCGGTTCAATCCGGTCTATGTGTATATAGGGAGGGGAGGTGTCGACTATTACGGTTCTTCTGATATTGATAACCGTATCCGGACGGGAGGCGTAAAGTTTGAGTAAATATTCAGAATCGGCAAGGATAGCTCCCGACGAGTCTCTTCCTTCCCATTTGTATATATAGTTGCCGGAGTCCGGGTTTGATTCTGAAAGCAGAGTGTCTAAGATTTCTGTTTCCGGTATATTCTCTATTGTTACTACAAGAGTGTCGAAACTACTTGAAAGCGCTATATGCAGGGGGGATTCATCCTTTATTCCATCGCCGTTCGGTGAAATGGAAGGGTAGTCTATTACCATGGCTATTTCGGATGTATGGCCCGCGGCATAGCTGAAGAAAGAAGTAATAAAAAGCGTTAGTACGAATAAGAGTGATCTTTTTATATTCAATGTCGGCTCCCGTTTTGCAATTCTCGTGAATTATAAGAAGATACCAGAGCTGTAGTCAAGATGAAAGAGGATGATCTCGAAATCTTAATTACGTTAAGTCTGGTATTATCTTATCTAACGTAAGTAAATAATGCTGTATTTGTATATGCCGCGCGGTAAATATGCCCAAATCTGAATATCAATCAGCCGCATACTGTTACAAATCATCGACTACCTTAATAGGTTGTAAAAATTGGGAAAACTCCACATAATTTGAGTCTTGAACTCTGGAGATATTTATATTATGGTTGAGTTCCTTTGACCGGTATTTCATGCTTCTTGTTAATTTATGAAAAAGGATTCCGGAGGTAAGATTTGGCAGCTGAGGTAATATTCCAACTCATAGGGGGATTGGGCTTTTTCCTTTTTGGAATTAGATTCATGTCTGAGGCTCTAGGCAGAGTTTCGAGCAACAAATTTAAGAATATTGTTTCATACCTTACCGCCAATAGATTTATCGCGTTTTCCGTCGGCGCGGGGCTGACCGCTCTTATTCAGAGCAGCAGCGCCATGACGGTTATGGTGATCGGTTTTATCAACGCGGGGCTTCTTACACTCAGACAGGCTATACCGGTTGTGATAGGGTCGAATATAGGAACTACATTCACAGCCTGGCTTGTCAGTTTCTTCGCTGTCTTCAAAATTACTCATTACGCCCTGCCCGCGGTAGGCGTTGGTTTCTTCCTCATGCTGACCTGCAAAACCGGAAGAAGCAGAAGATGGGGTGAAGTACTCTTTGGATTCGGTGTTCTTTTTGTAGGGATCGGGTTTATGAAAGAGGCTTTCGCGCCTCTGCAGTCCTCCGTACAGATCAAAAATATTATGGTAAAGTTCAGTGAATATCCAATCCTGGGCGTAGCTGTCGGAACTGCTATAACAATGCTGTTTCAGAGCAGCAGCGCGACTATTGCCCTTGTTCAGGTACTGGCGCTTAAAGGTCTTATCGGATTTCCCGCTACGTTACCGCTGATTCTCGGCGATAATATTGGGACTACCCTTACAGCCCAAATCGCGAGAATAGGCGGAAACACAGACAGCAAGCGGATAGCCTGGGTTCATACTCTTTTCAATGTTATAGGCACGGCTTATATGCTTGTGTTGATATATCTTGGGGTATACCAGAACTTTATCGAATGGATTATACCGGGACAGGTAACAACTGGTAATATCATGTTTCATATAGCGCTTTCTCATTCCGTATTTAACGTATTTAATTCAGTTATATTCCTGCCGATTGTAATATGGCTCGAGAGACTGGTTGTCGCAATTGTCAAGGAGCACCCGGATGAAATTCATATGGAGCCGCAATACCTCGAGAGGCATCTTATTGAAACCCCAGCGCTCGCCCTTGAACAGAGCAGAAAAGAGATTATGAGAATGCTCCATCTTGCCGCATCGGGATTCAATGATGCCGTTGATATGGTAATGGAAAACAATTACAAGTTGGCCGGGAAAGTGGCACAGAAAGAAGACGCCGTTGATAATCTGCAGGCGGAAATTACGAAATATCTAATAGAAATTTCTGTCAAGGATTTAGATAAGGACCAAGCGCGGATGATCCCGGTCTTTATACATTCGGTCAATGATATAGAAAGAATTGCCGATCAGGCTGAGAATATTGCGGAGCTTATTGAAAGGAGACCGAATAAAGGCCTGCTGTTTTCCGAGTTTGCCCGTGAAGAGCTTAGAAAGATGATTAAGGTTGTTAAGGGAATGATCGAAGATATTTCCGGCGGTCTTGAGGACAGCGAATTGTATCACGCGTATGACGCGCTGGAAAAAGAAGAAAAACTGAATGAAATGCAGATAGATTTCCGTGAGAAACACATAAAGAGATTAAAAAAGAAATCATGCGATATTCTAGCCGGACTTGTCTTTACAGATTTTGTTGATTCACTAGAGAAGATCGGCGATCATCTTTCTAATATTGCGAAGGGCCTCCAACGCGGCTTTAAGTGGAAGTAGACCGGAGGGGCTGGGGAAGAGTTTACAGGTTCGATTCTTTTTCTTTTTTTGCCTTGATTTTTTTTATGTGATAACTGGCCGGAGACATTGGGTTTATATTCTTACACTTTTCCAGATAGTAAACGGCTTCCTCATATTTTCCGAGTTTTTCCATTACAATACCCATTATGAAATAGGTTCTGGCGGTAATTGTTGGATTCCTGAGAGCCCTTGAAAGTAATTTTCTCGCTTCCCTGTAGTTTCCTTCATCCAATTCGATTGTTGCCAGGTTTGTGTATCCCTCACATCTGTAGGGCGAGAGTTTAATCGCTTCGCGGTAGTTCTCCATTGCCGCTTCAATATTGCCGTTTTTCTGAAGCTCGGATCCTCTGTTGAGTGTTGCCGAGGCAAGATTGTCCTTGTATATTCTATTGTCTGGATCAAGCGAGAGAGCCCGGTTGTACGCAGTTACCGCTCTTGAAAACTTCTTTGAGTGGTTGTAGGCGTAACCGAGCTTGGTCCAATAGGAAGCGCTGTCAGGGAAACGGGATGTCAATTTTTCGAGAATTGGAACGGCTTCATTATACCATCTTATTTCTATATATGTTTCCGCGAGTCTGAAGCGGTAGTGATGGTTCTGGGGGTTCAGCTCCGCCGCTTTAGTAAAAAAGCTTACAGCCTCATAATATTCTTCCTGATCGAATCTTATTTCAGCAAGTTTGTAATACGCTCTGTCGTTTTCCGGATCTTTTTCAGCCGCCCGGCTGTAGTATTCAGCCGCTTTTTCGATATTGTAATTATCCCGCGCTGATTCCGCTATGATATATTCACCTCTGCCTTCAGAAAGAGGGAGAGACAAAAGACGCTGCTCGGCAGTTTTCAAGGATGAGCCTGTAAGTACTATTGGCAGCAGGTGAATTAAACCGGATATCGTTATGAGCAGAGTCATCTTAAAGACAAGGGATATATCTCTTGTCTTTTTGATTTCTGCGGCAAAGTATAGAGTAAACACAGGTGCCGTGGCAAAAAGGGCAGACCACTTTAATCCGTTGTCCACAGAACCGCTTGCTATGATAATAACAAGGATGGCCGAAATAATGTTCGTTGTAACTAATTTGTGCTGCCTGTCAGTGTTTCTATTTCCTTTTTCTTTTATCAATGATCGGATGAGTAGAAAAAGAGCCGCGAGGAAGATCGGGCCCGCTAAAACCAAGCCATTAGTTATATTGAGGAGTGACTTTGTAAGTGTCCATGTTTGAAAGGGCGGGGTTAAGAATGCGGATATGTATTTAGCGGGGCCGGCGTATTCTGATATCACGGGAAGAATTATTTCACCCGCAATCCACAGAATTATAAATATCCCGGACGCTATCACCGCGTGCCCTTTTTTATCTTTTGAAATAAAGGCGGATATTAAAATGTATATAAACCCGGGCAAAAGGTAGATTGCTGAAGGATGGGAAAAGATGGAAAGCAACAAGAGTAGCGCAGGCGTTATTAGAGACACCTTTTTTTTAATATATTTAAGAGCGGCTATTACGTATAGAAATGAAAAGAGGACTGTCGGGGGAATATTGCCGCCGCCGAAGAAGACCGCGAAACAGCCGTTTGATACAAACAAAAGAGTTAATAAAATTCTTCCCCGATAAGATTTCTCAAATATTATGCCGGTAACTGAGTAGGCGCCCGCGATAAATATAAGTCCCGAGATTATACTTGTAAGATTAAGCGAAGCCGCGCTGCCGGCAAGGAAGATGGTATTTGTAACGCGGTAGAAGAGCTGATTTATCGCGGTGGGAACAAAAGAACCCGGAAGGTTGACCGCGCCCCGGGCAATTGCTTTTGCTGTTGAGTTTATATCTCCGTGCAGGGGTGCTTTAACTCTGAAGAGCCACATAAGAACCGCTGAAACCGACAAGATAAGTGTAAAATACAGAGATTTATTAAGAGTGCGGCCGGCAGATTTTTTTTTGATAAATTCTGAAGGTTTGGAAGTGATAAATATCACAGATATAAGTGATAATATCACGAGGCCGGCAAGGGAAACAGAAGACCACCAGCTTGCCGCCCACAGGGTGTCCGGACAAATAAACGACGCGAGCAGCATCAGTAAAATAAAGATAAAATGAGCAGAAGTTGTAGAAATAGACATCAGCTATTCTCTAATCTCCGGTCTTGTTTTTAATTCATTCTCGGATTTTCCTACAATTAGGGCGCACGAACTGTCGCCTGTAATATTTACCACTGTACGGCACATGTCAAGCAGCCGGTCGACTCCCAGGATAAGGGCAATTCCCTCAAGGGGAACTCCGATAGTTTCAAGAACCATCGCGAGAGTTATTATGCCAATTCCAGGCACGCCGGCCGCTCCTATTGACGCGAGTGTCGCCATAAGAACGATTGTGAGTTGATCTGTAAACCCCAGCCCGATTCCATATACCTGAGCGATGAATATCGCCGCCACACCCTGGTAGAGCGCTGTGCCGTCCATATTTATTGTAGCGCCCAGGGGGAGCACGAAGCTTGAAATATTTTCCGAGATACCGAGATTCTCTTCGCAGCATTCCATTGTAACCGGCAGAGTGGCGCTGCTGGAAGAGGTGGAAAAAGCTATCAGTTGAGCCGGTCTTATCCCCTTCATGAATTCGATTGGGCTTACGCGGGAAAAGATTCGGATTGCCGTAAAGTAGGTTATGACAACATGAAGTCCCAGGCCGACGATGACTATAATCGAATATTTGAGAAGGGAAAGCAGAATGTCAGCTCCGAATTTTCCCACTACGACCGCGATAAGGGCAAAAACTCCAATGGGAGCTATTTTCATAACTATATGCACGGTTTTCATCATGGTTTCACTCATCGAAGTAAAGAAATCGATGAGAGGTTTACCCTTGGTTGAGGGTATCATTGTAGAGGCGATCCCAAGAAGTATGGCGAAAAAGATTATCTGGAGCATATTGGCTTCAGCTAAGCTTTCAATGGGATTACCCGGAACAATTTGAACAATAGTGTCAAAGATATCCGGTTTTTTAGAAGCGATATCTATTTTTTCAGTCGCGGCTGATTTCTGTGAAACCATAAGTTTCTCTTTTGTAGTTTCATCGATGTTGCTCCCCGGGGTGAATATATTTCCGAGCAGTAGCCCGATGGTTATGGCGATTGCCGTGGTACAGAGGTAATAACCTATTGTCTTTGCTCCAATTCGGCTTAGTTTCCTTATATCTCCAAGACTGGCAGTGCCGACGAAGAGAGAAGAAAAAACCAGAGGAACCACGATCATTCGTATAAGACGGAGAAAGATATCTCCCGCGGGTTTGATCATTTCCGAGTTCGGGCCGAGAATCAGCCCCGCGGGAATACCTGCCAGTAATCCAATAAGTATCTTAGTGTGAAGAGGGGAATCTATTAATCTTTTCAATATTTTCATGGGGCAACCTCAATGCCAAATACCTGCAATATTGTATGCCTACTCATTTCAAGTAGCAAGTATAAAAAAATTGGAGTTTCCCCAATTTTTATAACCTATAAGGTAGTCGATGATATGTAATAGTATGCGTGAAAACGTAAAACCATTATATTTTCATCGATTCTGGCCCAAACTCTGCTTATGGATAATCTTCGGACAATTGATTCAAGGATTATTTTTACGCGGGATATGTTAATTAAGTTTTTTATAAAAGAAATCTTGAAATTCTCGCAGAAAGGTTTCAATCTTCTGGTATAAAGAAATTCAAGGGCTATAGCTTTTTTATAAAGCGGAAGTTTTTATTTACGTGATTGCGGCTCGGAATTCCATAAAGGGCCTTAGGGAGTAGAATAGAAAAATTATAAACAGGAATGTGAGGTAAAATGCTTGTTAACGATTTGCTTGAAAAAAGCGCCGAGCGTTTTCCCGATAAAAACGCCGTATGGTTTAAGGGTGAAACAAGAACTTATTCTGAAATTCTTAATATGTCCAGGAAAGTAAGTGGTTATCTGGCGGATCATAATATAGAGCGCGCAGACAGAGTCGCCGTACTTATTGAGAATTCCCATGACCATATCATAGCGTATTTCGGGGTTCTCTTCGCGGGATGCGTGTCGGTAAGTCTCAATACTCAGACTACCACGGAGGCTTTGATCTATCTCCTCAATAACAGTGACGCCAAGGCAATTATTACAACAGGCAAATATTCAAAGCAGTTACTGCCGGCTCTTAAGAAATGTCCGAAAATAAAAGAAATTATAATAGATCAAGAGGACCTTTCAGGGTATAAAAAAATAGGTCATTGTAACACAGTTTCACTGGCTGATGTTTATAAAGGTGAAGCCGCGAAAAATGATGTGCGTTCTATTGATATTGATCTCGCCGAGATAGTATACACGTCGGGAAGCACGGGAAATCCTAAGGGTGTAATGCTTACTCACTTAAACCTGGTGAGTAATATGAGATCGATTGTCAGTTACGCCCATCTGTCAGAAGATGACAGCATTCTTGTTGTTCTGCCTTTTTATTATATTTACGGGAAATCGCTCCTTCTGACTCATTTTCTCGTGGGAGGAACAGTTATTATCGATAATAACTTCCTTTATCCTAATCAGGTGCTCGCTACCATGAAAAAGCAGAAAGCGACGGGATTTGCGGGGGTTCCCTCAACTTTCATGATCCTTCTCGACCGCTCTTCAGTTAGGAAGTATTCATTCGATTCACTTCGTTATCTTATGCAGGCAGGGGGGGCGATGGCTCCTTCTGTCCAGAGGGAAGTGAAAGAGGTTTTTTCTCCCGCTAAGCTCTACATTATGTACGGAGCTACCGAGGCCGCCCCCAGACTCTCTTATCTTGAACCTGATCGGCTTGATGACAAGCTCGGCTCTATTGGAAAAGCGGTTGATAATGTTGATTTACTGCTGGTTGACGATAATGGAAATCCCGTTCCCCCGGGGGAGGTGGGAGAAATTGCCGCCAGGGGATCGAATATCATGCGGGGTTACTGGAAAGACCCGGAAGGAACGGCGGAAGTATTGCGCAATGGTTTGTACTATACCGGCGATCTCGCTAAGATTGACGATGAAGGTTTCTTTTTTGTAGTGGGAAGAAGCAAAGATATTATAAAGGTAAAGGGATTTAGAGTAAGCGCCAAGGAGATTGAAGAAAAGATCCTCGAACTGAATGAAGTTCACGAAACCGCTGTTATAGGCGTTGATGATGATATATTGGGGGAGGCGGTAAAAGCCTTTATTGTACCCCGTTCAGAAGGTGACTGTGATAGTGATATGATCGAAAAATACCTCAGAGAAAATTTACCGCAGTATAAACTGCCTAAATTTATAGAGTTTCGCAGGAAACTGCCGAAGAATAAATCAGGCAAAATCTTGAAACAGAAATTGAAGGAAGAAATAAGCGGCGATGAATAAGCAAAAAGCAGCTATTATATATTTTATGTTTATAACACTGGCCGCTTCCGGATGCTCTTCAGGCGAACCGGCCTATGAGAAATTAAGAGAGAGGATGGTAAGCAAACAGATAACAGCCAGGGGACTTACAGATTCTCTTGTAATTTCTTCCATGCTTGAAGTTCAAAGACATCTCTTCGTGCCTGCCAGATTTAAGATGAACGCCTATGTTGACAGCCCTCTTCCGATAGGACTGAATCAGACTATTTCTCAGCCGTATATTGTGGCGCTTATGACATCTTCACTTAATTTGAAGGGAAGTGAGAGGGTGCTGGAAATTGGAACGGGGTCCGGATACCAGGCAGCTGTTCTGGCTAATATTGCTGATTCTGTTTACAGTATTGAAATCATTCCCGAGCTCGCGGCAAGAGCTGAAGCGCTTCTTGATACTCTGGAATATGATAATGTACAAGTCAGAGCCGGTGACGGGTATGACGGGTGGCCCGGCAAAGCTCCATTTGACGCGATTATAGTAACCGCCGCCGCGCCCAGAATTCCAGAGAAGCTTGCTGGGCAGCTGCGCGAAGGAGGAAGATTAGTTATTCCGGTCGGAGATTTTATGCAGCACCTGAATGTGTATAATAAGGTGGACGGAGAACTGAAATTGATCCAGTCCTCTCCGGTAAGGTTTGTGCCCATGACAGGCAAGATAAGGGATTGATTATCGTATGAAAAAGAAAGAGCTTGAGGAGCTGAAAGATTGGTTCGCGATGTATGTTCAAACCTTCAAAGCCTCCGGGTATGGAGAACTGGAAAATATTGTTCTTAAAGAGAAGCACTCGAGGAGGGTAAGTAAAGAGGCGCTGGAAATGGGAGCTCAGATGGGAGCAGATGCTGAGAAGCTTCATCTTATTGAGGCTATCGGGCTTCTTCACGATGTTGGAAGATTTGAGCAGTTTGTAAGATATGGAACATTCGTTGACGCCGAGTCGGTTGACCACGCGGAGTTTGGCGTTGAGATTCTTAAAAGAAGAGCTATTCTTGATCGTCTTGACCGAAAGGAACAGGAGATTGTTTTTTGCGCGATATTACATCATAACAAGTTTTCTCTGCCGAAAGGTGAACCGGAAGAATGCCTGTTCTATCTTAAGTTACTGAGAGACGCGGACAAACTGGATATATGGAATGTTATGATCGATTATTATTCAAATGGGGACAGCTATTCTAACGAAGCTGTTGGCCTCGGCCTTCCTGATACCGAAGGTATCTCTCTGGAAATCCTGGATGATCTTCATGAAGGGAGGACGGTAAGGTCCTCGGAATTAAAGAACCAGAATGATTTTAAACTCCTTCAGATCAGCTGGATATACGGAATTAATTTTAGCTGCGCGCTCAAACGGGTATTAAAAAGAGGATATATCGAAAGTGTGCGTTCCTTCCTGCCCGAAAGCGACCAAATCGATGATGCTGTTTCAGAAGCAATAGCCAGGGCTGAAAAGAGAGTTCAGTCAATAGAGCATAAGTAGAAATTTCCCCTTAAAATCAGGGCAACATTCTAGAAACTCCAAGACATAAAAGTTTTTAGAACTAAATCCCTCAGGTCTGTTAATTTTTATTCTATTTCAGAGCCGGATATGATATCTGGAATCTGAGTTTATAGTAGACGCGGGTTATCAGGAGTACTGCAGCCAGATAAGGTATATATAGTTTGAATATAACGCCGGCCGCGATTGAGAATATCAATGTCGATATCTTGGCCGGCAGAAGAATTCTTTTTTCAGACAGGGCTTTTATTTTTGAAAAGAGGGGAAATAAAAAGAAAGGCAGGGAAAAGAGAGACGCGTACATGGCTGTTTTATTTTCAACTATAATGGCGGCGGCAACGGAAAGGGCCATAAGTATTAGAGATATGATCACTCCTGCCCGCTGTTCGAGAATTACCCCGCTTGTTTTAAGTTTACTTTTCCTGTCGCCTTCCGTGTCGGCGATTGTTGTTATAAGGTGGACAGAGGCTACGGCTAGAGGATACGGAAGGAGAATTTCCCATCCTTCAATTCGGCCGGAGACCACCATCCATCCGGCAAGTGTGTTAAGAATACCGCTGCCGAGGGCGTTTGAAGCTATATCGAGAACGGGCCTTCTTTTAAATCTGAGCGGTTCAATCGAATAAGCAAGCCCCAGCATTAAGCTGAGGATGAGAATAATTATAAATCTTCCGGGAAGAAGAAGGGCGGCTGTGATAAATGAAACGAGTATAAGGATAAAAGTTTCTGTCCAGGCGGCTTTTACTTTTATAATACCTCGCGGAATCAGGAAGAGTTTGTTGTTGGCAAGATCCGTTTCTTTGTCTGTTATCTGGTTAATTATATAAACGGCTCCAAGCAGAGCGGTGAATGACAAAATTCCGTAGAGAAGAAGATGATTTCCCGTTGATTTTCCGGCTATATCTGCTCCGTGATAAGCGCCCAGAAGAAAAAATGTCCACACGGGGATTAGAATTATCGGACGAAGAAGAAATATATAGTCGGGCGGTAAGCTTTTTTTCTCTGTTGTTAAGCTCAACTTTCCTATTCCCTGACCCATGATATCATGTGACGTTTGAGCTTGTTTGTGGTTGTTCTTGGAAGTTCCTCATCCCTTATCTGAAAATCGGATATCCTCTTATAATCGGGCAGATTATCAGATATTTTATTTATCTGATTCGAAATAACCGATTTTATCCCTTCTTCCGTGAGGGGTTTTTCTACATCCCCGGATGAACCGAAGGTGTCGTAATCCGGAACTATGATAGCGGCGATACGTACGTTCCCGCGTTTGTCCTCATTCTTTACTATAGCGCTTTCCAGGATAAACTTATCTCGGTTGAGCAGTAGCTCGAGTTCATCAGGGTAGATGTTCTTGCCGCCGGGGGTTATTATTACCGATTTTTGTCTGCCCATGATAGTTATGTAACCGTCCGGGTCCATCCTGCCTAGGTCTCCCGTGAAGAGACGCCCGTTCTTTAAAACGTTATTTGTGGCATCGGGGTTTTTGTAGTATTCCTTCATTACATTTTCTCCAGTTACCACAATTTCCCCCACACCTTCTTCATTCGGATTGTTTATTTCAACATCGATACCGTCAAGGGCTGTTCCCACCGTTCCGAAAACCGGATTCTCGGGAGGATTAAAGCTGACAACCGGCGACGCTTCAGTAAGACCGTATCCTTGAACAAGGGGTATTCCCGCTGAAATCAGATCCTTTTCTATATCCGGGCGGAGAGGAGCGGCGCCGCTTATACAAAGCTTAAGGTCCTTCAGGCCTGACATGTCTGCCGCACCGCGGGGTGTTTCAGTTTTGCCCAGCAGGCGGGAGAATCCAGATTTGATCTTCCCTAAAAAGCGGGAGAAAAAGCCGCTTTCCGAGGTGTCTTTTCTCTCTTCCGGCTGTAGGAATTCCATCAGGTGTTCCAGAAGAAGCGGAACGGCGACAATTACAGAAATATCCTCTTCTTTTACATCCTGCAGTATGATGTTTGGTTTTAGAGACCGGCTGAAAACTACAGTTGAACCGGAGGTGAATGCGGTGAGAAAAACGCATGTGGTCGCGAATGTGTGATAAAGCGGAAGGATACAGAGAAAGTTGTCATCGCTGAGCAGGAGCGCTCTTTTTCTGATGGAATCGAGATCTGAAATGATATTCCTGTGAAGTAAGACGGCGCCTTTTGGCTTTCCCGTAGTTCCCGACGTATAGCAGATTGCTGCAGTATCATCAGCTGATATTTCGCTTTTACGCTGGAAAAAACTCGATTCCCCGTCGTTTATTGACTTTTTCCCGTTTGCCATGATTTTACCCAGGCTGATTGGCAATTCACCTGAATCATCTTCGCCTATTAATATTACTTTTACCCCTTCGATATGCATATTCTCTATATGGGCTTTGTAAATTTTAAGGGATGTGACAAGAAATTTTGCTTCGGAATGCATAAGGAGATGACGTATTTCATTTTCTTTAAGCATCGGGTCCAGAGGTACGATTATACTGTTGCTGGAAGTTACAGAGGCGTAAACCAGAGCCCATTCGGGAGAGTTCTCACCGATAAGAATTACTTTGTCATTTTTCTCGAGTCCCTCGAGTATAAATCCCGTGCCGAGAAAAGAGATCAACCGGTTGAATTCTTTGTATGAGATTTCCTGGTAGCCCCATTCGTGACGTTTTCTCAGAGCGTTCCTTCCGACCCATCTTTTAGCGCTGTCTTCGAAAAGATCCGAAAGTGTTTTAATCCCTTGATCTTTGAGGGATTGTATTTTTTGTTCTTCCTGTAACTTTTTCATTTGATTACTCTCCTCGAATTATATCCTGACTGCGAATCATCTTTTATAGCTTTATCTTATTTAAGGCCTTTTTATTATAACGGTCTTTCGGTTTTGATATAGTCAGCATTTCTTGCGGTAGAGCTGATAATAATCCTTTACAAGGCATCCGCCGCGTCTTTCAGAATAGCACGATAGAAATAATACAGGCAAATGGTTTTTAGGGTTAGTTGTTTATTTCGTTTTGACAAATTTGGAGTAGAAAAATTCTCAATTACGGATACCGGTGCCTGATATACCCCTTTTTACAGGCTGCAGGAGCGAAAAACGCCATTTCAGATGTAAGAAGATATTACCAACTCTGCCTGTGATCTCTGGATTTGTCGTATTGGGTTCTAGCTTCTTTCTCTTCAGCCGGATATCCTATCGCTATCAGACTTAAGACGCCGATATTCTCGGGAATGGACAGGATCTTTTTTATCGCGGACACCCTCTCTTCACGAGGGTGGCATCCGAGCCAGCAAGAACCAAGGTCAAGGGATGCGGCGGCTATAAGTATGTTTTCGGTCACGGCGCTGCAGTCCTGCACCCAGTAGTCCGGAGAGATCCCGGTATCACCGCACACAGCTATAGCGGCTGTAGCTTCAAAGAGCATTTTCCCGTAAGGATGCCCTTCAGCCAGTCTGTTCAGTGTTTCTCTTTCTGTTACGGTTACAAGATGCCACGGCTTTCTATTTCTGCTGGACGGCGCCGCCATTCCGGCCTCAACTATTTTAGTTAGTTTTTCTTCTTCAATCTCCCGTTCTTTGAATTTCCTGATACTTCGTCTCGCTAAAATTATATCAATAGACATAGCTTTATCCTCCCTATTCTTTATGATTTGATCGATCTCTGTCTTAATATTTCATATAGAAGCACGGCCCCGGCCGTAGATACGTTGAGTGAATCCACATCTCCTTTCATAGGTATATTAACGATATTATCTGACGCGATAAACCATTTTTTTCTTAATCCTCTCTTTTCACTGCCCAGGATAATCGCGCAGGGAAGAGTAAGGTCGATGTCGGTATAATTCAGCTTCGAGTCAGGGGAAGAACTGATTATATTTATCTTTTTTTTCTTAAGCCACTCTATTATTTCGTCAGAGCCGGCATTTGCTGTGGGAACTGTAAATACGGCTCCAAGGCTGGAACGTATGATATTAGGATTAAAGAGATCTGTCTTTAAATCGCTGGCTATAAGCGCGGAAACTCCCGCGCCGTCTGCAGTTCTAAGAAGAGCGCCGATATTGCCGGGTTTTTCCACATTGTCAGCTACAAGATAGGATGGATTTTGATCTTCGGGAAGGTCTTCAAGTCCTGTTTCGCGCGCGGCCGCTACCGCGACAAAGCCGCCTGTTGTGCCTCGATAGGCTATTTTGCCGAAGACATGCCTTGAGACTGTGATTATACTGCAGTTCTTTTTCTTAAGAGTATTGAGAAGTGAAATTGCTTCATCGCTTTTTATGATTTCCATGCAGCAGTATACATCTTTAAGAGATGTTCCGGCGCGGATCGCGGCACTCAGCTCACGCACCCCTTCTATCGAGGTAAGCCCCGTTTTATCACGCTCATTTTTTTTCCTCAGTCTGATCAGTGATTTTATGCCGGGGTTCTTCGCGCTGGTTATATTTGTTGAGTTGTCGATGTTCATTCTGGATCAGCGTATTTCCCCCTGCCGGCTGGTTGGAATCAAGGGTTTTATCAAATTCGGCCTATATTTCTCTATTCGCAAATAAACAGGTTTAGAGTTTATCTAAAAGCCTATCTTAAAATATTTTCTTTCTTCCCTGCTGAGCACTATGAATGCATTTAAAATGAGAAATACTATTGATGTTGCTGTCGAGAGTATAAATAATCTGCTGTAACTGTTCAAGATAAAATCGTTTACAAGCAACCAGCTTCCGAAGTGAATTGCGCCGCCTAATAATACTATTGCGGCAACTATCTTAGTATACCTTGCCAATTTAATATTGATAACTCTGCTTGTATATGCGGGTATAATAAACAGATTATTAATCAGTGCCGGAATGGTTGTTCCCATCGCGACCCCCAGAATACCAAATTTCCGCACCAGGATAATACTTAGCAGTACGTTTGCAGCTCCTTCGATTATTATTGCTATTGAATATATTTTATGTTTTGAAATAGCAAACAGAATACTCTTTGATGATATTTGGATTGTGTTGAATAACAAACCGATTAGAAGAATCGCGAGCACCTTGAACGAATCGGTGTATTCCGGGCCCATCCAGCGTATAATAAAGGCTTTGCCGTAAATCAGCAGCGAACCCGCTATAAAAACAGACAGGATGGTGTTGAGTTTTGTCATAAAGATGTAGTATTTTCTTATTTGTGAATAATTGTTTTGGCCTTCAAGTTTGCTGAAGATAGGCACCATAAGGGCGATCATGCTTGTTATAATAAGGATATAGTACCCGGCGATACGTGTTCCGATATTATAATGAGTAACAAGGCTAAGCCCCGCGAAGGCTGTTATAACGAATGCGTCGAGATGAAATTGAAGGCGGTTGCCTATTGTGGATATAAAACTGTAAATACTGTATCCAAGCAAGGTTTTAATTTGATCCCGCTTGAAATAGGATATACCGATTTTAAGTTCGGGATGTTTCTTTATAACATAGGATACTTTTACAATGGATTGAGATGTTTCAACGAGAAAAGATATCAGCGCCAGGGTTATTATTCCCTTCCCATGGCTGAGAAAATATACGATCAGAGCTGTTCTTACAATTAACTTTACCAATTCTATGATATTTACTACGTCATATCGGATATGCGAATATAAAAATCCGTCGAATGCTCTCACTGGAAATGATATTGCCATCGAAAAGCCTATAATTATTGTAATTATTCTGAAAATATGGATATCATTTGCATTCTCTACAAAGTGAGGTGTAAAAACAATTACAATTAATGAGCCGAGTATTGCAAGCAACGCGCCAGCCGAGAGCAGGCCGAGGCTTGTGTTGAATACAATATTTACTTCTTTATTTTCTCCTCTTCCGATAGCCCTCGAAATAAATCTCTGGTTGGCCGTGGATAATCCGAGATCCAAAAGGCCGTAATATCCCACAAATGCCGCGGCGAGAACCCATAATCCATACCATCTGTCCCCAATCGAACCTATTACAAATGGGAGCATAAAGAAGGATACGATGATATTAGAGACAGGGTTGAGTACTCTTAGAAAAGACCCCTTTATTAGTTTCCCAGACAGACTAGCCATTGATTTTTTCTAAGTTGATTGAAGTTCAATTAAGAATAGAATTTAGTCTATTTCAAGGCGTTTTCGCGCTTCTTTGATGATTTGGGAGTTTCCCTTTTCTTCAAGCCGTTCAATGGCTTCACCGCGGTCCATGTATCCTTCACGGACCAGATTTGCCAATTCAAAGGCGTATGGGTGGAAATTGAATTTTTCCAGGTGAACTTTATTCCCAAGGGCGTTGAGGAGGCAGTTTGTGGAATTTGAATCGGTGTCATTGGGTTTTTCCCAGCCCAGCTCGCCTATTTTTTGCATCATTTTGGTTTCATCATATTCTAAGAAAGCGAGCGGGCTGATGTTGTAGGGAAAACGCTTTTTCATTGAAAAGTGCTTTTCCGTCAGAAAATAATTATCGATTTCCGGGCCCGCCGCTTCCAGCATCGGTTTGTACAGGGATTTCTGCATCATTCGGATCATTGCAGGGTTGTTTTTTAATATTGAAGCCTCTATCGGCGCCTGTCCCGGCGACCAGCCGAATGTGATAAAGGGAATATTACTTTCTATCGCCTTGCGGAGCACCATGTATTTAATAATGCCTATACAGCTTGTACATATCGTGCTGGCCCTCTCCAGTGTTTTCTTTGAATACATCGGGGATTTTGCAGCTTTGACGAATATCTTTTTCAGAAGATCGAACCGGGGTTTGTATATTATGCTGTCAACTTTGAGTTTCTCCGAGACCTTCCGAATATTGTCAATGGCGGCTGGAGAGATAAATCCATTGTCCATAGTTAGCGCCAGTATCGAAAGGTCATATTTTTCTTTAAGCACAAGCATGGTATAGGTTGAATCTTTACCCCCGCTGTAAGCCATAAGGCAGTCATGGGTTCCTTTCTTCCGGTACTTTTCAAGGAGCTGTTCAAATTTTTCTCTGTATTCACTAATGGAATCACGAAGATCATCCATACCTTTGAAAGATCTGCAGAAATTACAAACCCCTTCGTCATCGAAACTAATGCCGGGGAATGTCTCCGGGAGAACGCATCTGGAACATCGTTTCAATTTTATCTCTTTCCATATACTAAACACAAATTCGTCATTATCATCTCATTGTTACTCTTCGATGCTTGGCGGCATTATCCTTGAATGCCTGGCCGATTTTTGTTTGCGGGCTAGACTCTCGCTCGTTCAACCTGATCCGTTGTGAGGTTGAGCTCATCGGCTACTTCTTCGCTGGGGATATTGTGCTCGATGGCGTAGAGTATGGTATCCGCAACGTCATAAGAAAGACAGAAGAAAAAATCCTTATCGCTGACTTCGTAACTGTATGTGTCGGGGCTCGGTGTGCGCGACAGAATTTCTTCGGGGATCCCGAGATATTCTCCGAGCTTAAAGACTTGAACCTTATAGAGGTGAGCTAACGGTTCGATATCCACGCCGCCGTCGCCGTACTTGACAAAGAATCCCTGCAGTGTTTCAGATTTGTTGGTTGTACCGCATACAATGTAATGGCGTCTTTCGGCTTCATAGTAGAGTTGAACCATTCTTACTCTCTGTTTAATATCGTTAGCCGCCATAAATTCCAGATAGTCATCGTGAGAAAGACGTTCCTTTCTTGTAGTTCCATCGTCTAAAAGGACTTCCAGGGAATAAACATTTAAGCGCTTTTTCTCTAGAAGGTTCTGCGGAAGAATGAGACGGAATTTGTAGGGTTTTTGAATATCGGGGAATACTTTTTCCACTACGGCGTTTTGTTTTCTGTAAACACCGAATTTCTCTAATATTCCGGCAATATCAACTTCCAGACAATCAATATCAAGAGAGTCTGCCAGCTTCAGGCCGTATTCCCTGCTCTTGGGGCTGGAGTCATTTTCGGGCAGCAGTATTCCGGTTACCCTCTTTGGACCTATAGCCCTGACGGCGAGAGCTGCCGATACGGCTGAATCCAGACCTCCGCTCAGTCCAATAACTGCCCCTTTTTTCCCATAGAGATCCCTTAGGGTATCACGGATTAATTTTTCTATTTTTTCTGAAGCTTCCCGCGGATCTATCTCCAAAGCGTCTTTGATGAAACCCATATTGAATATCCTTCATTGTCAGAATTAAATTAATTGACAATTTTCTTTTCAATGTAACTTGCCAGGTTGTTTACAGAGTCGAAGTTATCAGGAACCAAATCTTCGTCATCTACTTTGAAATCGAATTTTCCCTCTATGAATGAGACAAGTTCTAAGATTCCGGTTGAATCTATAATCCCCTTTTCCATGAAGGAATCATCATCAGAGATGGAATTGTCGTCTGAATTAAAAAGCACATTCTCCTCTATGTAACTATGAATTTCTTTTTTTATTTCCATGCCGGCTCCTTGAACAGTTTTTTCCTTTCCCACAGGTGTTATAGTATAGTATCGAAAAGCAAAGATGGGTAGTGTTATTTATATTAGTAACGAATCAGCAAGATTCTTTCCAGAAACAAGTATGATATTATAATAACTGGAACACAAACAATTAACTTTAAACATGATTTTATCTGCCAATTAAGCTAATAATCAGAGGTATTTCAAGTTACTTCCTTTGTTTTATTACTTTAGCAGGAACCCCCACGGCAACACTATACGGAGGGATAGTTTTGGTAACCACACTGCCCGCGCCTACAACGCAGCCGGTGCCTATAGAAACCCCATCGAGCACTTTAACATTCGAGCCGATAAATACATCGTTTTCAATTGTAATTCCCTCGTGAGTTTCACCCTGCAATCTAATAAGTATGTCAGGGTCTTTATAAATGTGTTTATTGGGATAAAAAGCGCTTCCTGTTCCAATACGCGTGTCATCACCTATTGTCAAGTCTCCGCGGCCGCGAAGTTCACAAAATGGATTGATAGAACAATTTTTCCCTATAGTAATTTTACCTGTCTGCGGATTTAGTATGGTATTGGGCATTATAATGGTGTTTTCTCCTATCGATATTGTGATTTCAAGTTCTGAATTTTTTAGAAAATTAATTAGAGTGTTACTATAAATATATACTCCTTTTGAAAGTTTTATAGTTTTCGGGTGGAAAATACTTGCTCTGGGGGATATATAGCAATCGTACGTATACCGCAAAGTAAACATCTCAAGATTAATGACGATTCTTTTTCCCTGTATTTATTATAGTTAATTTGATGGTATATTCTCTTCAGAATCTTTATCATTGACACAAAATTTCTCCCGTACAAGCCTATGTCTCTTTTTTAAATCCCAAAAATTGACTTTTATCGCATTCTTACTATAACTGATCATTTTTTTATACAAACTGGATTTCATAATTACCTTTGCGGGGTTTCCTGTTACGACAGAGTCAGCTGGTATTTTCCCCCTTACCACGGAGCCTGCGCCAATAATACAGTTATCACCAATAACGGTACCAGGTAATATTATGCAATTGATTCCGATAAAACAATTTGATCCGATTGTAATCTTGCCGAAAATATTTATATCATTTGAATGATCATCCCAATTATAAAATATCCAGGCTCCGCCGTCATGTGTTATAAACTGTGTTCCGCTAGCGATAACAACGTCATTGCCAATTTTTATCAGATAGGGTTCATTAGAAAATTCAAGTGTGTACAACCGGCAGTTTTCCCCTATTTTTACTCCCATATCCCTTGCCATTTCAACTCTCCATTGGTATATGTCTGTGCTGGCTAATATTTTGAAGCGGATTTTCTTCTCGAAAATTTTCAATTTGTTGGATTTTGTTAAACGGTTTAGTCTTTTAACAATAGGAAAGAGTAATTTGGCAATTAGAAATTTTAAGTTACTAATTAATAATTTCATACTAATTCCTCCATATTTCTTAGAACTCAAATTTATCGTATCTGTTTTTATCAGTCAATCCATTCCTAATTGGTATCATTAAGTGTTTTTTAAGATTTTGCTATATACCGAACAATATTTCTTGATCATAATATCGGTAGAGAAATATTTCTTTATCCTGGATCTGGCGGCTTCTCCCATGCTGTCTCTGAGATGTTGGCTCTCCACGAGTTTGGTTATCCCGTCAGCAAGAGCAATCGAATTTCTTGGTTTAACCAGGATGCCGGTTTCGCCATTAATAATCAGTTCCGGGATTCCCCCTACTTCGGTTGCCACGACCGGTTTGGAAGCAGCCATCGATTCAAGGATTACCATGGGAAGTCCTTCAGAGTTTGATGACAACACTGAGATGTCCATTTGGGTGAGGATAGAGGGAATATCTTCTCGGGATCCTGTAAAAACCACACGCTCGGATAAGCCTTTGTCTCTCGCGTATTTTTTGAGTTTGGAGAAAAGCGGGCCGTCACCAATAATCAGGAATTGCACATTGGTGTATTTTGGGCTAATGATCGCGGCAGCATCAAGGAAGTTTTTGTGATTCTTTACCACAGAGAGTCTTCCGATGATTCCAACGAGAATTTGTTCTGAAGAGTCTCTCAGTCCGGGATATATTTTGTTAGTTGCTGATCCGGGAGAAGAAATATGAACTCCGTTGTAAATGAGATCGTTGCAACGGTAAAGGGATTTTAATTCTTTGGAAACGGCGACTTTGTAATTCTTTTTGAAAAGGCCGCAAAGTTTAATAATAGCTCTCTGTTTGAAACTGTATGGGAATACACCGTGTAATGTAGTAATCACCGAGGCCCTGGTTGCAACGGCAGCGACATGTCCGTAGAATTCACCCCCGACGTGGCAATGAACTATATCGATTGATTCTTTTCTTATAATATTATGAATATTGCGAAGGAGTTCTGGGTCAAATGCCTTTTTTCTGCCGGGGAAATGTATTGTGAACCCTTTATTTTCGAGCTTTTTTACGATAAAAGTGTCCCTAACATCTTCCATGCTGCATACCGAAACGCGATATTTCTCGCTGTCCATGTTTACGGTAAGGTTGTAGAGGATCTTTTCTGCGCCGCCTGTTTCTAGAGAATCTATTACATGGAGTACATTTATTCTATTGTCCATTAATGCTTTCTGTTTATTCCCGGTGGTGATAGTCCTATGTTAATTATTTGTAGGGAAGTGTTTTTAATTTTCTACTTCCAGATTGCCGATCATTTTCTGAATTAGTTCAAATTTTATGTGCCAATCCCCGGCGAGACGTGATTTTAGTTCAGGAAGTTCACTCTTGAGATTCTCCTTTTGCTTAATTGCCGTCCTGATACCTGTAACTATTGATTCCGGATCATGCTCTGTGTAGATAGCACCTGCTGAAAAATAATCGCGGAGTGCCATTGTGTTTGAAAGAATCAAAGGTTTTGAAAGGGAAACACCTTCATAACCACCGCACACAATACAGTTGCTCTGTTCTGTCAGTACCATCACAATATCGACTGAGTTCATCAGTTCAAGGTAGTCCTTGTCAGGAAGATATCCGGTTAAGTGAATATTATGTGGCATCCTGCTTTTGTCAATCCCCGCTTTTTTATAATTTCCCGTTATATATATGTTGATATTTTTATCGAGTAAACTCGAGGCTTTTATAATATTATTATAAGGTTCATCTTCCGCGAATGTGCATACATAAAGAATATTCGAACCATCACTGAGTTTTTTGCTGCCGGGTGTCTCAAATTCGGGAATTATATCGGGAAGTACCATTATCCCTTTTTCTTTCAGGTCGCGGCTGAATTCTTCATTGGTTACGATTGTTATATCGGAATGTTTAATGGCGAAATACTGAAGTTTCCAGAATATAAAATTCTTTACAGAGGGAAGTTTAATAAACGGGGTATGAAGATCATTTACAAGTATATATTTAAAAAAAGGTTTAATTATCACCGTCATAGTTGTTAATACAAGTGAGGGATTTTGCACAAAGAGTATCTTTGGTCGTTTTTTAATAAGTATTTTTAGTGTGTTGATGGTCCCGATTAAATAGCGAGTGATCCTGTTCCTCGCGGAAGTTCCGAAATGATAATAAGAGCAGCCGAATTCACGGGATAGGTAGTCGCTTCTCCTGTGGTAGTGCCAGCTTATCCATATCCTGCCGTGCTGTGGATCTTTTTCAGCTGACGAGGTTTGAATATAATTGTTCATAATCCTTGACTACTTTCGCTGCTGAATGATTCTTTTCTATCGTTTTTCTTGCTTTCCTCGCTATAGTTTCGGCATCATGCATATTGTTTAATATGTGATCTATCATGCCTGCTATAGCGTTTGGACTTTTTGTTTCAACAAGAAAACCATTTTCTCCATGCATGACAAGTTCGTTTATACCAGGTATATTTGTACTGATAACGATTTTCTTTAATGCCATTGCTTCCATAACAGACCGCGATATTCCTTCTGTGAGGGATGGCAGGATGAATATCCTCGACTTGTTTAGTAATTCCAAGCTGTTTTGCCTATGGCCGAGGAAATTAATTTTTCCGCCCAAGTTAAGTTTTTTTGTTATAAATTCAAGTTTTTCTCGCATTGGCCCGTCGCCGATGATCTGCAGATTCACCTTTTTGTTATTGACTATTTTGATAGCGTGAATTGCGTCTTGCACTCTTTTAAGTTCCACAAGCCTTCCCATGAATGTGATCAGATACGGGTCTCCTTCTTCCGGTTCGGGTATTCTATCAAGGTCGATAAAGTTGTTTATTATGGATACCCTTCTTTTTTGAATTATACGCAGGGATGATGCCATTTTGTTTGATAGTGGAATCACTTTGTCAAATAGATTGAGAAATGTTTTGTCCAGCAATTCATAGAATGCTAATTTTAAATCACCTTTACCGCACCAGCCATGCGGAGTGCTCACTTTTCTGATTTGTGTTCCAACTGACGCGAAATAGCCGAATATATCGGATTTATAGTCATGCGAATGTAATATTTCTGTCCTGTTGGAAATTAAATAGTTGCGAATCTTCTGGACATCAGATATATTAATTTTGCCCGATCCTGTAAGGGTTTTGTACTTAATTCCCAAGGTTTCAAAGCTCTTAGCTAACAAAGAATTCTCTGATTTGGAAAGTATCAGCACTTCCGTTTCATACTTTGTTCTGTCGAGATATTTAAGGAACGCAAGAAGCCATCTCTCTTTTCCATAGTTATCTATCGGTGCGATAATATGTGTAATTTTTATTTTATCCATTATATCCCCTGGAGTCCTTTTGATTTTCTGCTATTTATTATAGCATTCAAGGAAACCTATTGCATAGCAAAAAGCATGCACGCCTGGAAGTGCAATAAAAATATATTAGCAATTTGACAGGTTTTATGCTATCACTGTTGACACTGGTAGCGGAATGGGGAATTTTTATACTATTGATGTGAAACGGAGTTACAGGTTTCTTAAAAAGTCGGTATTGTGGGAATGAAAATTGCGTAAGATAATAAAGATTCAACAGCTTAGATTCTACTTGGAGGGTAAATAATGATTGTTTCAAAAACGAATAAATATTCAATCCTGTTTATGGTATTTGTGATATTGATAACACATTTCACAAGTTTGGGGGCTCGGATCGTCCATGTGACGACCTATGGAAGTGATGAAGGTGACGGTAGTATCTATGAACCTTATGCTTCAATACCAAAAGCTATTGATGAACTTTGCGCATATGATAATCCCAGCCCGGGGGATACGATATATGTTCATGAGGGAACTTATCCAAATGAACCGGTCTCTGGTAATTGGGATCCTTATGGGCAGTATGGGACTTATATTTGGATTATGGGTGTCCCCGGGGAGAATAAACCCAGGCTTACAAGAGGAGAGACGGCATATATTACCTCTTATAAAAGCGCGGAGACACCTCCGCATAATTTTGCTCTTAAACGATTGATTTTTGACAAAGATGATGTTGGGTATCATAATATTAATATGTGTTCTTGGAATCCCTTGAGCATTGCCCCCCCTATTGAACAGGGTTATATCCATAATGTTATCATTGATAGTTGTGAGTTTTACAATAGACGCAAATCTGCTGCAGGGATTAAAATGTCAGGAGTAGATAGTTTTGTTATAAAAAACTGCACATTCAATGGATTTGATGGTGGTGGTATTGGTCTTAATATGGATGGTTGTCACTATGGGGAAGTTTATAATAATACATTTTATCGTGAGAGAATGTCAGGCATATTAACTAAAGGGGGATCTCACCATATAGTGATAAGGAACAATTTTATTAAAGATTGTTCTCCCATAGGAATCGCTGTTGGAGGAGATACATGGTATGAATATTGTAGGCCTGACACAGCGCAAATGGAAGACCCATTATGTGAAGCAAGGGATATTGATGCCTATAGTAATGTGATTATTGATTGTTGGATTCCAATTGTGTTTAATTGTAGCAGAGATTCCAGAGTTTATAATAACCAGATAATTATTACTGATTCTTTAAAGAACATGAGTGATTCTGAAGGTCTGATTTTTTCCACAACTCCCGGTATGATACAGTTCAGGGAAACAAGCGGCTGGTGTAATGTTCCTCCACGGGATAATAAGATTTATAATAACATATTTTATTTTAATAAAATACGGGACTACTATTACAATATATATTTTTTCTTACCTAATGAAACACATTCTGATAGATATGCATCTACAATAAAAATTTGGAATAACTTGTGGTATGAATATGAAGATCCAAGTAGTTCGTGGAAATCCTGGAACAGTAATGGAGTATGGAATTGCGTTGATACTACTGGTGTGAACATATATGCACAAGATCCTAGATTTGTTAAAAATTCTGATGGAATTCCCATTCCTACAAATGGATATAGTTTGGGTTTGCGGGGAATTAGAATAACTCCTCCAAGCGGTTACGAGTTTAAGGATTTTTATGGAGAGACGTACATGGATCCCCCGCCAATTGGTGCTATTAATATCAGTTATGAACCTGAGGGTCCTCCGATCGCCCCTTTAATGAATAGATTGATACCGGCAAATCTTGGGGAGAAAAAGGATTGACAGGGTAAATTGTACATAATACTATTTTCTAGAAGGAGCAAAGTTGAACTACATAGTTGGAATATTCAACCGGAAAGAATTATCAAAGAAAGGTGTCTCGATCTCTCGGGAACATTTCGATGATGATACGCTTAATTTTTCTTGCAGTAGATCAAGTAACTTCAGTTTTGATTATCAACCTTTTTCATACAACCCTGAGACTGGGATTTTATGTGGTGCTCTTGGATATTTTACAAATCTTGATGAATTGAAAAAGCGTTATTTGCTGGATAAAGTGTCAGATACGGAAATAATAGGCGAATTATATAAATTGACGGATCTAAAATTTTTAGAAGAAATTGAGGGACATTTCTTAATTTTTATATATGATCAAAATCTTGGAAAAATGTACATTCTTCAACCTGAACATGGGTCGTTTCTTCCTGTTTATTATATTCAAAATTCGGGAGAACTCATTTTTAGTACCAGTCTTAAGATGTTGTTAAAACATTCAAATATTAAAAGGGAAATGGATATCTTAAGTGCCCGTAAATTCCTTTATCACGAACATATAATTCCGGATGATGCAACACTTATAAAAGGTGTAAAAAAGCTTGTGCCTCAGAAATATTTAGTCATGGATAAGCATAGTAATACACTAATGACACCTTCAGTTATAACGAGAAGATTAAAAATATCACGGATAGAGGCGGAAGAGAATTTTGTAAAATATATAAACAATAATATAGCTAAAATTAATTCCAAGCTGATTGATTCACCGCCTGCTATTACTCTTACCGCCGGGTATGATTCGAACCTTATTTTGTTTTTACTCAGAAGTATGACAGACGCGCAAATCAATGCCATAACGGTAAACGGGGGAGATGAGCACAATGAAGTGCCGGTGGTAGAAAATATTCTTAAAAATTACAAAGACATTAATCTTTTAACCAAAGATTTTAACAGGGAAGTAATATCCTCAATTCCCGATTTGGTGTGGAGGTATGAGGGCTATTTATTTGAAGGAGGAATGTTCCTACGTTACTATATTTGCAATTTGCTTAGGGAACACGGTATAAAAACAGCGGTTTTTGGAGCCGGATCAAACGAAATATTATCACGTGAGAAACAGTGTTTATTCCACTCAAAAATAGATAATTTAACCACCCTTACAAAAAATTTAATTAAAAGAACATTTATTGGCAGTCTATATTACAAGACCCTTGGAAGCAAATTGCCGGATCATATATTGAGAAGAGAATTTATGAGCGGCAGCCTTAGAGTTAAATACAATATTTCATTCGACTATATTCTTAAAATGCATGATATCTTACTCAACAGTTTTAATATTCAGGGACTTCACCCCTTTATAAGTAAAGAAATAATTAGCGCGGCTCTTTTGCTGAGAAGTGAGAATAAAGAAAAGAGGCTTTTTAAGGAAAAAGCCAGACATGTAATTGGAGAAGAGATTGGCAAACAGCTTGAGCAAAGCGATATTGTTTCAGATACTGAATATATTTTTAAATCTTCGGAAGACATATTATTGAAAGTGTTGCATAAGGAAACGACGCGTAGGTTGTTAACTTCTAAACAGATAAAATTACTTAAGAATAACTCATTGACATTCCACACCTTTATCATCCAATTGGTTTATCTGCATTTATTCAATACCCTTTTTATCAGCGGAGAATACGATACAAATTTTAAAAATGATGGGATTGATTTTAAGCTGGATGAATTAATTTAAAGTGTTGATCCGGCCGGTTTATTTTCTAAGATCCCTTAATTTATCGAACAATATTTTGGTATTTTCGATTTCCTGCTCTGTAAATTTTTTTACAATCCTTGCAGGATTGCCGGCTACAACGCAATTTGGAGGAACATCTTGCGTGACAACCGCTCCTCCGCCAACTACTGAATTTTTCCCCACAGTTACTCCTTTAAAGATGAGTGCTGATAGGCACACCCATACATTATCTTCTATTATTACAGGTTTAACTGCAACGGGAGTTTCAGGATCCCGCCTTGTGGGCTCAACAGAGTGAAAATCAGAATCGGAAACATGAGAGTAAGCAAAAATACAAAAGTCTCCGATCTCAACTCTTTCGCAGCAGCTTATTCTTACTCCATTAAGATAATTGTAAGAACCGATTGTTATCCGGGCGTTAGGGCTATAAGTGCACATGCTGTTAATCCCAAAAGTACCTCCCTCGAATAATAAATTATCGCCGATAGATACAACCCCAGGCCCTTTAACTTCAAGTTTTCCCCCGGTGCGGAGACTTTTACCGCAATTAAAATTTATCCCTGCCAATTTAAATTTTAATTTATGTAATTCTCCCATTAAACGTGAGAAAACATATTGTCTTCCCTGTGCTGGATTTTTTATTCCTTTGATAATTTTTGTTTTATAACTAATCATATTTTTCCTAATAAAACCACGGTTGCCATTTAAACTGTTCTACCGTTTTTATATTAATTTAGATCATTCTATATAAATAAATATCAGCCCTCAACATTGGCATTTAAATAATTTTCATATTGATCTTTGCCGATATCATTTATCAATTCTTCAGGGAAAGGCAGTTTCTTAACTATTCTCGCGGGATTTCCGGTAACCACACAAAATGGGGGAACATCTTTAGTGACTACGGCTCTAGCTCCGATAACAGCCCCGAACCCAATAGTTACATTGCCAATAATAATGGATTGAAGCGCAGCCCAGACATAATCACCTATTTCGACTCTTCCAATTTTTGCCTTATCCAATTTCTCGAATCTTTCCTGGTATTTAATATTGTGGCCTTGATTATCAGTGATTAATGTGCAGCCTATCAGGCAATGAGATCCTATTATGACTTCATTGCCCACAGTTATAGTAATAGGCTGGCTGATATCGGTATTATCGCCAATAGTCAATCTGGGATTTTCTCCAATAGTCAAACTGGCAATTGTTATCTGATCATAAATACTTACATTATTACCAATTGTTATTTCCAAGTCACCTTGAATGTATGGAAGTCCCTGCCCGGAATGATAAATGTGCAGGTTATCACCGCATTTAAAACAGCGGCTACGGAACAGGGGCTGGTGATATAATAATCTCCAGAATGTTCTCCAAGCGATGAGTCTGAACCTTCTCTCATGGTACAGTAAATCGTGTAAAAACTTTATATAGGGCAAATCCCGCCCGCGTAAATTTTTTGCTATTCTGTAAAGTTTTTCATAGAAAGGAGTTTCCCGTTTCCTGATCTTATTTTTGAATTCAGTAAATCCCATTATTTAATCCCTGTTCCATAAAGCAGAATGCAGATAAATGCTCTCTAAATTCTCCAGTCTCAACTTCGGCAAGCAAACAAAACGGGTAAGTCAAAAAGTAATTAAGTTCATTTAACCGTATATGAACTTTCTTGTTAGGTCAAGTCAAAAAGTAGTCGTAACAAGCGTATATAAGGCGTTATCAAACCTTGAATTGCGCTTTTTACATTTTTATCGGGGCAGGGTTACTTGAAAATCAATAAAGAAGATGCTTTAATATACGAATCTATTTTCCGTAAGGGAATTATATATTTTTATGTATTGATCGGATACATAATCTAATGAGAATTTTTCAACGATTCCTTTTCTGGCTTGCAGGGAATAATATTTTCTTGTCTTTTTATCCTGTAAAAGTTCGATGACAGCTTTTTGGAAGGCCAATTTATCTCCAATTTCAATTATACGTCCATTCTCCCCGTTTGTAATAATATCATCTGTTCCGCTGACATGGTAGGCTACGGCAGGTACTCCACAAGCCATCGTTTCCAGTATGGCATTCGGCATTCCCTCCATTGTTGAAGGAAAGACGAAAAGATCCGATATTTGAAGATATTTTGTTACATTGTTCACCCTTCCCGTAAAATGTATGATATTTCCCATTCCATGTTTATTGATATCCTTCTGTATTTCTTTATAACAGAAGTTTTCTCCAGCAACTCCTTCTTCCTCGGATCTGGGGCCGACAAGGATCAGGTAAGTCTCTGGGAATCTTTCGGCAATTGTGGCCCATATAGATATCAGTTGATCAACTCCCTTTCTGTAAATAATTCCTCCGACGTAAGTGATTACGGTTTTTTCCACTATGCCCATTTGGGTTTTTAGTACTTCTTTTTGATCCGGGGGCAGGGGGGTGAATTTTTGGATATCGACGCCATTAGGAATGAATATTATTTTTGATTTATCGAAACCGTCGTTAATAAGTCTTTCCTGGATCATACTACTTATTGTGACAATTTTATTTAATCTTATCGCGCTGTATTTGCTTATCATTCCGAATATTCTGCCGCAGTTTCTGAAGTTTGTTTCCTGCAACATAGTAACCTTGACGATTGTTTTTTTTCTTAATAGTTTTGCCAATAGACTTAATAACGTGAATGGGTAGGACATTCCCTGAATGTGGATTACTGAATACCTTTTTCTGAATCTTATAAATGTTGCGAAAATCTTAATGATAAGAGAAAATTTGTCAAACTTTGGAGTGTGTCCTTCAATGTACGTTGTTAGATTTTTGATGTATATATAGAAAACTTCAAACCCTTCGAAAATGCCGGTACCCTTTTTTGATGACTCGTTGGTCAGAGCCACAAAAAAGATGTCAATCCCTTTTTTCCTAAGTTCTTTGGCAAGTTTTATTGCTTGGATTGCTCCGCCGCCGTAGATTGGAGGAAAGATTGGAAGGAAAAAGCATATTCTCATTTCATAAATCCTTTAAAGAAAAGCAGTTTGCTTAAATTGCATTTTAAAAGCCATTTTACTATAAGGCAAGTGGTATTATTTTTTTAATATCATACTTTTTCAGTATAATATATAAAAGTCCCTTGAATTGATTCTTCCTTATATTTTCTTCACGTTAGCCGTTGTGATAATCAAGAAACATTTTCTGATGTCGGCTGGATAAATAGATATTAACGTATTTTCTTTTGTTACTGTTATTATGATTATAAGTTAAAAGAGCATCATGTAAATTTTATAAATAATTATTGTCACTACTTCAAGAAATAAAATGATAATAAGATCTCTATTTGTTATGAAGGGAAGTGTTATTTCATATTTCGTGTGTAATTGCAAGGAAAGCAACGCGGTTATTCCAAACAATATGTATAGGATTGGGCTGTAGGTCTGTGAAAGAAAGAAAGCAGATGTAAGAAACCCAATTAAAGATACTTGTGTGATCCTGGAATATAATATCAGATTTGTATCGGTTGATGTTTTCTCGATTCTGATAAGATCTTTGAAGCTTGTGTAGATCAATGCTATCCAGACAAAGAAACCAACAAGTCCAAGTTCTGCGAGGCATTTAATGAAAGCGCTGTGAGCTGCTCTGGAAGAGTATTGTGTGAATTTATTCATACCTATGCCAAGAACAGGATGAGATTTTAGGATTACAAGCCCCTCCATCCACGCGTAGATCCGTCCGCTCGCGGATTGTCCGTAGGGGGACATTTCAGCCATTCGGCTCGGTGCCAGAGCAAAAGCTATAATAATAAGAACAGCACCGGTAATTAATCCCTTCTTCATACCCCATCTCTTGAGAGCAAAGCTGCCCAATACTGCCAAAACTGCCAGGTATCCTCCCCGTGACTCCGTATAGAAAACAGCTATAAATAATATGCTCAACATAGCAATTAGCCCAATTTTGATTATTCCATTTAATTTTTTGTTAAAAAGGTTGAAAAGGAGAATTGGTATTGAAGAAATAAGCGCGAGAGCAAAATCATTTGGGTCACCGAAAACACTAATCCATTTAATGCGGCCATTTATTGGTGGGTTCCCAATAAGATCGACTCCATTGAAGTGCTGGAGCAGTCCGTTTATTGCCAATAAAAAGCAAGCAAAGGTAATGCTCCAATATAAGATTTTGTATCTTTTGCCCGTAATCAAGACGATGAGGAGAAAGGGAAGAAATAAAGTCAGAAATTCGTTTAAGGATTCCCAGGCACCGAGCAGATTGAAATTTGAAAGGTCGCTAAGTGGTACAATAAGTAAGAGGATAAACATCAGAATGTTTTGTCGTGTAGCGAATATTTCAATTTTATCTCTGTTGATGATCTTGTGAATAAGAAAAAAAATTATAATAATAATAGCCAGAACTAACATTATTCGAAGTGGTTCCAGAGATGGAATAAAATCCTGAGGCCTAATGTAAATCAACATCAGGTACAGAATTAATCCGAAGAAAGGACGAAAGAAGATAGTTATTAATAGAATTATACCACCCAAACTCGCCGTTGCAAGAGGGACTGATTTTAAGGCGAGCAGTGAGATAACTATTGTGACCAACAAGAGAAAAACAATTATCAGAATATTGCGTTTTTCCATAATATTATAATTCTGCCTTTTATTTATCTTCAGGGCGTCACTGGAGTTAAGAAGTTGAATGGTATTATACGATAATCATTGATTCCATATCAAATTATCTCTTCCACCTCACATCTATTCGCCCTGACGCGAATTTATACAACCCTACCACAGCCGCCCAGTTCAGAGAAGTGAATACGAATATAATATTAATAAATCTGTTTTGCCTCAGAGCGCTAAAATAACAGGCAGCTACTGCTGAAGTATAGAATATTAATTGGATAATAAACAGAGAGCTATAAAATATTCCGCCTGAAACCGCTGAGGTGATCAGAACGGCAAGCATAGCATAGGGGACAAGGAGGCGGAAGAACTTGTGCGAGATAGTCTGAATGAAGATCCTGTTTTTAAAGGGGTTAAACAACCATTTATTACGACTGAAAAGCTGGAAGTTGCCCGCGAGGGTGCGGACTTTTCTCCGCCATTCTTCTTTCATCTTTGAAGAAGAAATATCCTGGGCTACGGCTTCAGATTCGAAAATAACGCGGTAGCCCTTTTTGAAAATCTGAAGGGGTATTTCGATATCGTCGAGAATAGTATCTTCGCTGACCGGCTCGAAGAGATCCCGTCTTATAGCGTATATGGCGCCTGTAACGCCCAGGGTGGAGTCTATAACGGCTTCCGCTCTTCTGATCATCTTTTCATATTCCCAGTAGAGCCCGATGTTTTTACCTGTACTGATAGCGGTATCGCTTAAATGCAGCTCGCCGCTTACAGCGCCTATATCCTCTGAGGCGAAATTCCGGGCGAGTTTACGAAGTGCGTCAGTGCTGTATTTCTGCCGGACATCCGAGAAGACCACTAATTCCCCGTTTACAGCGCTTACAGCTTTGTTTAATTGTCTTGGTTTGCCTCTTTGATCCTTTTCCTCGATGAAGAGTATATCCTTTCGCCCGCGCAGTATTTCGTTCGTCCGGTCTGTAGAACCGTCCGATAAGACGCATATTTCAAGAAGTTCGGAAGGATAATCAAGCTCAAAACAGTTATTCAGTTTCCGGGTTATTTTTTCCTCTTCATTGTAGACAACTATGATCATACTAATAGAAGGCAAATCGGATGTGTTTGTATTTTCGAGGGCAGAAACCCGTCTGAATTTGCTGAAAAGGATTATCAGGGCCGGATATATAAGATAGGTATAAACAATAAAAACTGCCGCTGACCAGAAAAGAAACAGAGCCATAATTATTACATCTTTTTCTTATTTACGAGTTTACGAGGCCATAATATTTATTTACCTGCTGAAGTGCATTGAAATTCTGTGAAAAGAGCCCAGATTTCCGTAAGGACTGAAAGCATAATTAAGCGTAATATAATCTCTTACGTTAAATCCTCCCCCCATCGAAAAACCGTTTCCCGGCCTGGATTCCTGGCCGCAGTATCCGGCTCTGATTTTTAACATGCTGTAAAGATCGATTTCAGTTCCCGTGCTTATGTAAATGTCTTCGTATCTGGGAATTACTGCGTCGGCGGCGAATGTAATAATAACATTGTCTTTATCCATTTTGAATGACTGGCTCCCGCCCGCGCGAATCGTTAATGGTATAGGTTCATTAATTGAATCGAACTTTATATCCGGGCCAATATTCTGAACAGCAAAACCGGCGGAAAATCCGTGTTCTTCCATTCTGTATAATAATCCAATGTCAACAGCCATCCCCGCCGCGCTCCAGTCCCCAAGTTTTTCTCTGAAATATTTAAAATTTAATCCGGTGGATATCGATGGCGCCGGAGAATACTGGAACCCTGCTACCGCCTGGTAATTGTTGCTTGTAAATCCCTCTGTGGAGACGCCTGACCCATCAAATCCCTGTATTTCGGGGCGGTACAGGAATGTTAATCCAGCCCCCAGAACAAATTTGTCATTGACGCGCGTGTATCCGGACAGGTTTTCGTAGCGGTCGTCGAATATCCATTCGGAATGTGATATTGCTATTCCCTCCCCATCATAAGCGCTTAGAAGAGCGGGATTGTAAAATAAGGCGAATGGGTTGACTACTGCTACTCCCGCCTCTCCCATAGCTATCGATTTGGGGCTGACCGGCAAAGTGAGATATGACGCTCCGGTTGTTCCGGCACCGTCGGCGCTTAAGCTGGGAGCGGAAAGGAAACTTATCATAACGATTATTAATGCCGTAATATACATGATGTTTTTTCTTGCAAGTCTCATAGCTGTATTACCCTTGTCTTTAGTTTACGATCATTACCGGTCTTTTTTCCGTTACTTCTCCTCCGGAATCTTCGACTATTACGTAGTAGACTCCGCTCATTACCTTACTGCCATTATGATTTGTGCCATCCCAGTTAATTTCTCCTCCAGCGGGGATAGTTTCTTTGTGAATCTCCATGCCGTTGGAGTTGAATATCCGGACGGCTCCGTTTGACGGAAGGCCATTCATAGTCATGCTGACTCCTTTAAAAGGACTATAGGGAACCGGATAGATATTCAGCTGGGGGGATGATACTGGAGCGGGGACTTCTTCAGCCACGGTAAGGGTGTCCCGAGCTGAGATTGTGAGGTTGTCGTATTGATCATATGCCGCGGCTCTGGCGTAATAAGTTTTCCGGACTACAAGATTTTCCAGCTGATTAGAGTGGGAAGTGGTCCAATCGGTTTCATCGAAGCTGCTCATAGAGTCAAGGACGGCATCCGAATCATACTGAATGAACCCGGTTGTAGCTACCGGCGTTTCCCAGTTGATTCTAAAACTACTCAAGCTTGTTTGTGATTTGCCGGTTATTTTGCAGCTGTCGCTGAGTGACGGGGCCGCGTCTGCCGGAATAGTCATTCCAGAGACAGGATTAGAAAAACCGCTTCTTTCTCCGCTCGTGTTCTTGGCGATTAACCTGTAATAGTACCTCGTTCCTTTCTCAAGCCCTTCATCTAAATATTCGAAGGTATTGTTGTCCACACTGTCTATAGCAGTAAAACCGGCTCCCCGGTCCAGAGATCGGTATATTACATAACCTGTGATATCCGGCTCGGGATTTGGCTCCCAGTTAACCAGATAATCAGCTGTTTCCTGCGATGAAACATTAATCGATAGAACTATGAGAAGTAGAAAGGTGCATATACCAGCTGTTGTTTTTTCCATTTTTCTGCTCCTAAAAATTTTCTTTAAATGCTCTGCCTTACAATTTGGATATTAGACTAAGGGATATGATTATGAATTTCGAGAGAAAAAACGGGAAAAAGCCAATTTTTCGCATTTTAGTAAATTCCACGTTGTTCCTAATGATTGCTTCTCGTTTCAAACTGTTCCTAATCCCTCTTAAGTCTTTCTTCTCTTTTAGATAATTTAGCTGCGGTCAGGGGAAATCGCAATTAATATGCCATCTATCCGCAGTTGAATATTAATGGGATTAAATCGGCATGTCTTCTAAAAAAAGAATTACAAGACAATTATGAGTGAAACTATTTACGGAAAGCAAAGATCTGGAAAGAATTTGATTTGGGATTCATTTGAGGTCGGAGTCTGTAGCCGGGGAAATCGACCGCGGTTTTGACAATGTCAATCTACTGGAATCTGCCTGAAACGTCCTGACGGTAGAATCGATTTAAAAAATGGGGAAAGCCCAAAAAGTATAATTGCTTGACATCTAACGGGGCAATGTACTATGGATTTTTTAAAACCCATTGTTTTGTGTTGGATTGGTTGCATTGCAATTGGATGGTGTTTTTGAAAGGGGAAAAAGTGATAGGAGTTTTATACAATGGAATCCTTCTCCGAGAACCAAAAAAGCATCCTTTTTATAACATATCATTTTCCTCCTGATTCTGAGATAGGGGGAAAGAGAACCGCGCGCCTTGCAAAATTCTTTAGGGAAAAGGGATGGAATGTTGGGGTTTTAACTGTCAAAGAACGTTATTACGAAATAAGGGATGATTCCTTTACTGTCGATGATATTGTTGTATACAGAACTTATATGTTCAAAAATGTCAGGTTTCTGTATCTTAATATTAAGAAATGGTTTAAAAAAAAGTTAAAGAATCAAAGCTACACTAATCGTGATATTCATTACAGGGAGGTAGACGGAAAAAATGACATTGGTGCTGAAAAAACCTTTTCCCTGAGATTGTTTTCCAGACTGAAGCGATATATTTTATCGCTGGTTTGGTTGCCCGATGATCATCAGGGATGGGTGCCATTTGCGCTGTTCAAATGCCTGAGTATTATTGACAGGTACGATATTGTGTATTCCAGTAGTCCTCCCAAATCGGTTCCATTAATTCCTCTCTTTGCAACCTATTTTCCGATGAAGTTTATTTGGGTCAGTGAATTCAGAGATCCATGGGATGTAAGTCAAAAGCCAAAGCAGTTTCGAAGCAAATTTACTAATTACCTTGAGAATAAATGGGAATATGAGTTTTTCAAAAGAAGTTCAATGGTTATCGCAGTTACAGAGGCTATGGAAAAGAACTTTTCAGAAAAATTTCCTTATTATTCTGAAAAGATCAAGACCTTTTATAATGGGTTTGATGAAGATGAGTTTAAGCATATTGACAGCGGGGATAAGCGGGAAGATGACGGCAAACTGGTTTTAACTTATGCTGGACATTTTTCCTATGGCAGGAATCCGAGATCTTTGATGGAAGCACTATCTGAATTGATCCGTGAAAATGCTCTACAGCGCAATAAAGTTGAGATTAGATTAATAGGTGATTTGTATGTAGAAGGAGAATCGATCAAAAATATGGCGGATGAGTTTCATCTCAGTGATGTCGTAAAGTGCATGGGTTATGTAGCTTTCAATGAATGTTTGAAACAGATGAGTAAGTCGGATATATTTCTTTTATTTAATATCGAACAGCCGCTACAGGTACCAGCTAAATTCTTCGAATATATTGCATTGGGGAAGAGCATACTGTCAATTTCGACCGGTGGAATAACCGATCGGCTGATTGAAAGAACTGGAACGGGTATTAGTGTCAAGCCGGAGGATATTCCGGGAATAAAGGATGCGATTATGAAATTGGCTTCAATGACTACTAAAGTTGTTAAAGAAGAAGTAAGGAAATTTGATATTAAAGTGATATTTGAAGAACTAGAAAATGAATTGAGTTCTATTATCGAAATGTAATGATGAAGTTAATGAGATCATAAAGAATTAAATATCTTTACAAATACAGCAATCAGTATGGAGAAATACAATGAAAATATATAAAATCTTTAATAGTGGAATGAGATTTCTTAAGGCAAAATCTGATTTAGAAATAAAAAAATATAGGTTTAGAAATTTTTATTGTAAAGATAATAGTAATACTAATCATTTGATTCATTTAGATGAAGCTGCTGCCTGGTTGTGCCGGGCGCAGGATTTCGGCGATGATGATGGTGTGTCCTACGGTGTGCCTTTCGGGGGAAATTTTATGCCTAGTTACCCCGAAACAACAGGCTATATTATACCAACCTTCTTAAAGTTGTCAGAACACTATAATGATGAAGAATACCTTGCTCGTGCTGTTAGAATGGGTGATTGGGAGATAACTATTCAAATGGATTCAGGGGCTGTTGTGGGAGGTATGGTCAATTCAGATCCTACTCCGGCGGTGTTTAATACTGGTCAAGTTCTTCTAGGTTGGAACGCTCTTTATATGAAGACATCAGAAAAAAGGTTTTATAATGCAGCCCGAAAAGCGGCTGAATGGTTATTGAAGACACAGGAAGATAATGGAAATTGGGTTAAGGATAACTCTGTTTACTCCAATGCTGATAACACAATCTATAATGTTAGAGTAGCTTGGGCATTATGTCAATTTGCCATTTTGTCGGGAGAAGACAAGTATATGAAAGCAGGGATTAATAATGCTAATTATACATTGAATCACCAAACAATGAACGGATGGTTTCACAATTGCTGTTTAACGGATCCTGATCATCCTTTGTTACATACAATGGCGTACACTGTGAGAGGATTATTGGAAATAGGTATTTTGTGCAAAATGGATAATTTTATTGATAGTGCAACAACAACGGCAAAATCATTGATATCGTTGATGGGAGAAGATGGATTTATTCCAGGCAGGATAAACAGTAAATTTCAACCGGCCGCAAATTATGCCTGTTTGACGGGGATGGCTCAAACTTCTATTGTCTGGTCAAAATTATTCAGAATAACGGGAGCAAAGGAATTTAAACAATCTGCTTTAACAGTGAACGAATATTTAGTGCGTCACCATGATATATTGTCTTTTAAGGATACAGTACGCGGAGGGGTGGTTGGGTCTTGGCCTGTACATGGTGAATATGGGAGATTTATGATTCTAAATTGGGCAACAAAATTTTTTATTGATGCGTTATTAGAGGAGATAGAACTCGAAAACGGCGCAAGTTAAATTGGTTTTGTTACCTGGAGTGAGGTGACGTGATTACGAGGCATAAGAAAGTGATAAATGAGTAATACTATTTGTGGAAGCACAGATATATGCAAATTCCGGCTCGCGGATCACGCAGGTGTAAAATCCGCCTCAGAATGTATTAAAGCATACCGTTAATAAACGGGTTGCGTCTTTTTTCATCACCTATAGTTGTCGAAGGGCCGTGTCCGCAATACACGACGGTATCATCTGGCAGTTCCAGAAGTTTTAATCGGATGGAGTTTAGCAGGGTTTCCCTGTCTCCGCCGAAAAAATCAGTTCTTCCGATAGAGCCCGCGAAGAGTGTGTCTCCTGCCAGTACAAATCCGTCGAACTTAAGGGAGATACCTCCTTTTGTGTGCCCGGGTGTACTGAGAACGCTTCCAGTTATGCTGCCTACCTTTATTTTGTCCCCTTCTTTGAGCAGGCGTTCAACAGCCGGTTCTTCGATTTCTCCCAATCCCCAAAGAGGGGCTTCCTCTATCGATTTCTTCATTGTATCTATATCATCGGAGTGGATAGCGAGGCCGATATTGTAATTTTTCAAAATATCCGCGGCCGAAGCCATGTGATCACTATGGCCGTGGGTTAGAATAACCCCTGTGGGATTAAGGGAGTTTTCGTCAATAGATTCTTTGATTTTTTGCGCCTCGCCGCCGGGATCTATTATTACAGCCTCTTTGGTTACAGGGCAATATAGGACGTAACTGTTTGTAGCCAGTATACCTACAACATTTGTGATTATTTTTGGAGTCTCTTTACTCATAATCTGCTTTAAGTTCAGTTAGAAGTGATGTGAAATGGTTAAAGCCATTGAAACCGCGGCGTATTTTAAATCAAAATTAGCGTTGTGAATTTCGAAATCACTCTGAGCCAGCTGGAATCTGGTTTCCCCTCCCACGGAGAACCTGTTTGTAATAAAATAGTTGAACCCTAATTCCGCGTGGGCTCCCACCGAGAAACTGTTTTTAGAAACCGTTTCTTCCGGATTGCCGTAGTAGGGCTTATCAGTCTCTGCAAGATATGAATCGGTATTCAATCTTACCATAGAGTGAACAGCTGAAAATCCGCCCGCTACGTAGGGGCAGAGTTTTCGCGGCATAGGCATGGAGAAATAATGTTTCAGCCCCAGATCCAGATTGAAGAGATATATTTTTAATTCACGGGTGATATCCAGATCAGTAGGATCATCGTTTGTGACATAATCGCCTTCGCTTGCAGCATCCAGATATGAGAAGTTCAGCTTTGTTGTTATATAGAATTGAGGAGCAATTATTTGTTCATATCCAAGTTGGATGTAGGGTGAAGTGGATATTTTATCGAAGTAATCGGAGCCGTTTCTAAGTTCCGCCCAATGCTGAAGGTGATCTGTAAGGTTTGTAGCATCATGACCGTCTGTGAAACCAAAATTGAAGTTGATGCTCTTTCCCGGCACGGGGCCGTACATTTTCCTGTCTCTGAAGACTACCTGCGCTGAAACGGGGACCGAAGCAGTCAGGATGAGTATTGAAACAAAACTTAGTAATATAGACTTTTTCATGATTTCTCCGATCCTTCGAGTGTTTCACTGCTTGTGGGGCTATTCTAAAAATATAATCAGCCTGCCTTTTTGTCAAACTCTTAAATCAGAAAGAGTTGCTACTTGTTTGGAACAACGCATAGAAATCGCAGTTTGCTTTCTCCCGTATTTAAGAATGAATGTTTTTTACCTTCCGGCACGAAGATAAAATAACCCTTTGAGAAATCCCTTTCCTGACTTTCAAATTTAAGTCTGCCCTCTCCTTCAAGGATATAGACTTCATGTTCCCAGGAGTGCTTATGAAACGGGGTTCTTCCTCCCTTGCCGATCTCGAATAAGCGCATCGCAAAATTTAAAGCTCCGTCATTCTCAGAAATCAGCCATCTGATATTTACATTTTTCGCTCCCTCAGCATCTACTTCCGCCGCTTTGACATCTGCCGCTTTATTGATTTTAAGATCCGCCATATCCGTCTCCTTTTAGATAAATACTCATAACTGTTTAAGGCGTTTATTCTAACGCGGACTACCAGACGATTCTAAAACAGAACCGGTGTCCGGACAAGTTAAAACGGTTTTTTAGGTTATTGTCCCGCTTGACAGTTGTATGGTAAAGAGGTTATTTTGGGGCTGGATAGATTAAACAGCGCTCTTTATAATTCAGTTCAGGCGGAAAAATATTGGAAGAAATTCTTTTTGTATGTACAGGAAATACATGCAGGAGCCCTATGGCGGAAGTATTGGCGAAGAGGAAGATGGCTGATTTTGAAAATTTGTCTTTTTCGTCCGCCGGCATATCCGCGCGCGAAGGGCAATCCGCTTCACCTCTCGCGATAAGTGTTCTTTCTGAAATGGGCATCGACCTTTCTTCTCATAGAGCTTCCAGCCTGACACGGGAACAGATAGCAAATTCCAGTCTTATTGCGGCTATGACGCCGCTTCATAAATCAGCGGTACTGGATATTGATCCGGAAGCTGAATCAAAGGTGATTGTTCTCGGGGAATTGGACGGGCGGAGAAAAAGCGCCGATATCATAGATCCAATCGGCCGAGGGAGGGAAGCTTATATCGGTGTAAGAGATGAGATAGATCATCTTACTGATATCTTGAAAGATTACATCACCGAAAGGTTTAACTTGAGAGGTGATATGCCGGGATAATAGAATTGGGATGACCGGCTTTTCCCAATCCGATGATTCCCATTTCGGTTTTGGATTTTCCCGGGCGGTTTTTTGGGCATCGCGGAATTATTGGTAAAAACTGAAATTGTTGTTGTAACTGCCAGTTATTATTTCTATAATTAGCGCGAGCTGAGGCGGTTTGTCCCGCCGGGTTCTCTTTTGGAAATTGAAAAACCATTTGTTTAGAGGGAGTGTGAAAATGGGTTTGAAAAAATCAGACAAGATATGGATGGACGGGAAGTTTGTCGACTGGGATGACGCTAAGATCCATGTCTGCGCGCATGTTATTCACTACGGTTCGGCAGTGTTCGAGGGAATAAGATGTTATGACACTAAAAAAGGGCCGGCGATCTTCAGGCTCGAACCTCATATAAAACGGCTCTATAATTCGGCTAAGATGTACAGGATGAAGCCTGAAATACCTATGCGGGAGTTTATGGAGGCCTGCTATGAAATTATTAGAAAGAATGATATGAAGGCTTGTTATATAAGGCCTTTGGTGTACAGAGGTTATAATGAACTGGGAGTTAATCCATTCAATAATCCTGTGAATTCTTTCATTGTAGTCTGGGAATGGGGGAAATACCTCGGCCCCGAAGCTCTCGAGCAGGGCGTTGATGTCTGTGTGTCTTCATGGGATAGAATTGCTCCAAACACATTTCCGGCTCTGGCTAAAGCCGGCGCGAATTATATGAACTCTCAACTGATCAAGATGGAAGCTATCAAGAACGGATACGTCGAGGGCATAGCTCTTGATGCAAATGGTTACGTCAGCGAGGGGAGCGGCGAAAATATCTTTCTTGTACAGGACGGCAAACTCTTTACACCTCCTCTGGGGGCGAGTGTTCTTCCGGGAATCACACGAAATACCGTTATTGAACTGGCCGAGGATCTAGGGTATGAAGTGGTTGAAAAACTGATCCCCAGAGAGATGCTTTATATAGCGGACGAGGTTTTCTTTACCGGAACAGCGGCTGAGATAACCCCAATCCGAAGTGTTGATAAGATTAAGATAGGAGAAGGCAAGAGAGGTCCGATAACCGCTGAATTACAGGAACTTTTCTTCAAGGTTCTAAACGCCGAAGTTGAAGAAAAATTCCATTGGCTGGATTTTGTTTATAAGGATTAATTTTATCAGAAAGAAAGGTCTTATTCTATGAAGGTCGCGGTTGGTTCAGATCATCGCGGTTTTGCGCTCAAGGTGAGGATCGCGGAATTTCTTAATAAGGATGGGCACGGCATTCTTGATCTGGGTACAAACGGAACCGATTCCGTCGATTATCCCGATTTTGCGATTCCCGTAGCCGAGAAGGTCGCGAGCGGGGAAGTTGACCGCGGAATCCTGATCTGCGGCAGCGGTATAGGAATGTCAATTGCGGCAAACAAGGTTTCGGGCGTAAGGGCTTCATTATGTAAAACTGCCAAAGACGCTGAGATAACGAGATTGCATAATGATTCAAATGTTCTCGCGCTTTCTGAAAAAAGCGCGGATGACCCCGCGATTGAAGAGCTCGTAAGGACGTGGCTTGAAACACCCTTCGAGGGAGGCCGCCATCTGAGACGAATAAATAAGATACATGAATATGAAAGCCGTTAACAGTACTTTTGTTAAAGAGGGGCGATAGGAAATGTTTGAAGAAAATCTATTTGGATATCTTGAAAAAACAGATCCTGAAATAATGGAAGCCGTGAGGGGAGAGCTCGGCCGGCAGCAGAATCAGTTGGAGATGATAGCCAGTGAGAATTTCGCGAGCAAGGCTGTTCTTGCCGCCTTAAGCAATCCGATGCAGAATAAATACGCGGAAGGGTATGTAGGAAAACGTTATTACGGCGGATGTGAATTTGTCGATCAGGCTGAAAGGCTGGCCCGCAGAAGAGTAAGAAAGCTCTTCGGCGCAGAGGGCGCGAATGTTCAACCTCACTCGGGCACTCAGGCTAATATTACAGCTTATCTTTCATTTATAAAACCCGGGGACAAGATAATGGGTTTGAGTCTGTCGCACGGAGGGCATTTGTCGCACGGTCATCCCGTAAACTTTTCGGGTATGTTTTTCGATGTTGTTCATTACGAGGTTGACCGCGAGACCAGGACATTCAATTATGATGCTCTGGAGAAACAGGTAAAAAAAGAAAGACCCAAACTTTTTGTGGCTGGAGCAAGCGCCTATCCCAGGTTCTGGGACTGGAAGAGAATCCGCCGGATGTGCGACAGCGTCGGGGCTGTAATGATGGTTGATATAGCTCACATAGCGGGTCTTATTGCCGCCGGTGTTCATCCGAGCCCCGTTCCCTATGCTGACGTTGTTACATCTACCACGCATAAGACTCTTCGAGGACCGAGGGGAGGTTTTATCCTCTGTCCTAAAAAATATAAAAAGAGTGTCAATAAAATGAATTTTCCCGGCACTCAGGGTGGTCCGTTCATGCACGTTATAGCGGCTAAAGCTGTTTGCTTCAAGGAAGCTATGACGGATGAGTTTAAAGAATATCAGAAACAGGTTGTCTCTAACGCCTCCAGGCTCGCCTCGTATATAATGGATCACGGGTTCGAGCTCGTAAGCGGCGGCACCGACAACCATCTCTTCCTTATTGATTTGTCAAACAAAGGTTTAACGGGCAAAGCGGCTGAGAAAGCTCTTGAAAAAGCCGGAATAACGGTAAACAAGAACACTGTACCTTTCGACGAGCAGAGCCCCTTTGTGACTTCGGGGATCAGAGTCGGCACTCCGGCGCTTACGACCCGCGGGATGAAGGAAACTGAAATGGATAGTGTAGGTGAGATGATCGTCAGAGTTCTTGAAAACTTGGAAGATGAGAATATATTAGCGGAGATTAGAAAAAAGACTTTTGAACTCGCGAGGAGTTTCCCGCTCTATGAATAATTATAAGTTTTCCCACAGAGCGCCCTGCCCGCGGGTTTTGAGAGGATGGAAGTTATAGTTTCTGAACGCTATCCGGCTATAAAAACGAATGTTTTCCTTTGCTTCCCGGAGTAATTATGAGCAGACCAGCCTGGGATGAATATTTTATGAAGATAACCCGTCTTGTCGCTGAACGTTCGACATGTTTAAGGCGTCAGGTGGGAGCTATTATAGTAATAAGGAAAAGGATAATTTCAACAGGTTATAACGGAGCTCCCAAAGGAATAGAGCATTGCCTGGATATAGGGTGTCTGCGGGTAAAAATGGGAATTCCGTCGGGTGAAAGACAGGAATTGTGTAGAGGTGTCCACGCTGAACAGAACGCTATAATTCAAGCGGCCGGCGGAGGCATAGATATGGAAGGGGCTACGATGTACTGCACAGATTCTCCGTGTTCGACCTGTTCTAAGATGATTATTAATGCGGGTATCAAGAAATTGGTTCTCGGAAGGAAATATCCCGATAAACTGGGGGAACAGCTAATTAATGCGGCGGGGATTGAAACAGTGTATTTAACGCCTGTTACGGAGGAAGAGAATAAACCGTAGAAGGAGGATGATTTGCGTTGTCCCGCGTGCGGTAATGAAGAAGACAAGGTCGTTGACAGCAGATCCACCCGCGATAATTCGGCTATCAGAAGGCGCCGGGAATGTCTAGCCTGCGGTTATAGATTCACCACCTACGAAAGCGTTGAGCAGAGACCTGTTATGGTCGTTAAGAAAGACGGCAGCAGGGAGCGTTATTCAAGAGACAAAATGCTGGACGGCATTCTAAGAGCGTGTGAAAAACGGCCGATCTCAATCGAAACACTCGAAAAATTGGTAGATGAAGTTGAGCGTTCAGTCTCAAGCAGCATAAGGGATGAAATTCCAACCGAAGAACTGGGCAACGAGATTATGAAGAGACTTGTATCTGTCGATCAGGTTGCTTATGTGCGCTTTGCGTCAGTCTACCGGGATTTTAAGGATATTTCCCAGTTTCTAATGGAATTGAAGGTGCTCCTGGGAAAGAGTAAATAGTAATTCAGTTGTAACCTGGGTTACCCGAAAACCTGTGAAAGGAGAGAATTATGATTCTAAGTGAACGTATCAGAGCAATTTTTACAATGGCCGCGATTTTTACTCTCGCGATCTCCGCAATTCATTGTTCTTCATCTCCCCCTCCTGGAGAATTAGAGGGCGGAAGCGGAAAAAAAATAGAATTGCGTTTCAATCCCCAAGTAGGAGATATATCAAAGTACAAGGGCAGCCATACCAGAGAAATGAACTTTTACGGGATGAATTTTAGAATAGTTACAACATACAGAGTGGTTAATTCTGTTAGAGAGAAGACAGAAGAGGGGAATAACACGGTCAGGATCAAGTGCCTCGAACAGGAGAGCAAGATGGTTAAAAAGGGAGAAACAAAGAGTTTTAATAATCCTGTTAAGGCCGAAGGGAGAACAATCGAAGTCGTAGTGTCACCTATGGGCAAAGTTAATAATGTTAAGGGTTTTATCACGGGGATGAAGGATGACGAGCTGAAGGATTTTGCCGAAAAATGGTTTTTTGAATTGCCGGAAGAACCGAAGAGTGTCGGGGACAGCTGGCAGAAAGAGATCGATGACAGTACAGAAACAAAGGTTGTAAGCGGTATTTCTGAGTATACACTGGAGGGTATTGAATCGGTAGATGGTATTGAGGTTGCCTGTATAAGCGGTATTTCCGAGACGGATGTTTACGGCAAATCGAAGCAGGGTAGCGTGGAAGGGACCGCGAAAGCTACTTTTGACGCGAAAATCGCGATTGAAGGAGGATATATAGTTACAGTCAGTATTAATTCCGAAATGAAGGGAAAGATAACAGGAATCAATCCGGAAACCGCCAAGGAGGAAACACAGGATATAACAAGTTTTTCATACGACAAAGTTCAATTTTTAGAGTGATCGGGATAAATGTTGTCTGATGGAGATAAGAGTGAAAAACTTATAGAGATGGGGCTCCTCGATCACCTTGAGGAACTGAGATCCGGGTTAATATCTGTCATAGCTGTGTGGCTCGGAGTTTCTATAATTCTGTGGTTTTTTTCAGACCATTTAATCGATTTTCTCCTGGCAGGTATCCCCTTAGAAAGCCTCTATTTCAACGCACCCGCGGAAGCTTTTATGACACGCATGAAGCTCAGTTTTATCGTGGGGTTCCTAGTGTCTTTTCCCTATATTTTGTTCCGAATATGGGCTTTTGTATCGCCGGGATTGTTTTCAAGTGAAAAAAGAGTAGTATTTCCCTTTATTTTTCCTTCAACCTTGCTTTTCTATCTTGGTGTTTGTTTCGCGTACTGGATTATGATTCCCGTAGTGCTGGATTTCCTCATTAAATTCGGAACTGATATGCTGTCGCCCCTTATTTCTGTTGGAAAATATTTTAATTTCGTCGGGAGATTATGTTTTACTTTCGGTATTGTGTTTCAGCTGCCTCTGGCGATTATATATCTTGTAATTTCCGGAGCTGTCTCTCCGGGGAAATTACTAAGGCAGTGGCGGTGGGTGGTACTGGTTATTTTTATAGTAGGGGCTTTTCTAACACCTCCTGATCCCGTATCTCAGCTACTTATGGCCCTGCCGCTTATTGTACTTTTTTTTGCGAGTGTTGCTCTATCGATCTTTATCAGAAAGTCCGGCGGAAAAGATGGGTAAAGGCCGAAAATAGCTTGAATCCTGCCTTTGAGAGTGATAGATTTCAGAGTTCGGTATCGATGTTGCCGGATGGATATATTATTCCCTTTTTTATAGGTTGTTTTTTTGATTTTTCAGAAAGGAATTAGTCATAGGTTTGCCGGAGCACACCGATCGGATTAAAATTGATTCCATAAAATCAGCTGTTAAATCTGAGCTTGATTCCCTCGAAAAAAGACTTAAATCCTTTGTCAGTACTGATGTTCCCCTGTTGGATGAAATATGTGCCTCGTTAAACAGAAATCCCGGCAAGAGATTGCGTCCCAATATCCTCTTTCTCGCGGCCAGAAATGCCGGAGCCGATCCGGAAAAATCTGTCACAGCGGGCTTTGCGGTTGAGCTAATCCACACTGCCACTTTAATTCACGATGATATCATAGATTCTCATGATTTCCGCCGCGGCCATCCTACTGTCAGTTCGAAGTGGGGTAGGGATATAGCTACTATAACGGGGGATTATCTGTATTCGAGAGCTTTTTCATGTTTGAGTAACGAGAATCTCTGGGGGGTTATCTCTATCCTGTCCCACGCGGCAAATGAGATGAGCCTGGGAGAAATGCTGCAGTTTCAGCATAAAAAAAATGTAGATATAAGCGAGAAGATCTATTTGAATATGATAGGCAAAAAAACGGCTTCTCTGTTTGCGGCTTCATGTGAAGCCGGAGCCCTTCTGGGAGAAAACGGAAACGGAAATAGAAACAGCTTCTCCTCGTTCGGAGAGAATATAGGGCTGGCTTATCAGATAACAGATGACCTTTTTGATTATCTGGCCGCCGAAGAATCTCTCGGCAAACCTGTGGCTGTGGATCTTGTAGATGGCAAGATTACACTACCGTTTATTACTTCATATAAGAACGCTCCCAACCATGTCAGGCGAAGGATAGGCGATATGTTACGCGAGGGGTTTGACAGAGATCGCGGTTGGAATGAAATGCTTTCGTTTATAGAAAATTACGGGGGAGTGGAATATTCGGTAGAAAAGGCCAAAGCTCTCAGCAGAAAGGCTAAAACCTTTTTAAGTCCTTTAGCAGCATCTCCTGAAATAGATCTCTTATGTTATGCTGCTGATTACATTGTGGAAAGAGTTGTCCCTTATTCGGGGTAGCTTGGTAAAAGCTGCTCCGCTTATTTTTTAAAGGGGGGAGGAAACCATGGATAAAAAAGAAGCTCTATATTACTCAAAATCCGAAGGAAATATTGTAAAATGCCATCTATGTCCCCATGAATGTGTCATCCGGGAAGGAAATAGGGGCAGGTGCAGAGTCAGAGAAAATACAGGGGGCGAGCTTTTTACACTTTCCTACGGCAGAACAGTGACTGTAAATCTGGATCCTATTGAAAAGAAGCCTCTTTTCCATTTTATGCCTTCATCCCGAATACTGTCTATAGGGCCCAATGGATGTACTTTTACATGTAAAAACTGCCAGAACTGGAATATCTCTCAAGAGGAGATGCCGACCCGGTATATTTCCCCGCGAGAGCTAATTGAATTAGCGGAAAAGGAAAATTCAGTCGGAGTTGCTTTTACCTACACTGAGCCTCTTGTCTGGTATGAATATCTGTTGGATGTTTTGCCTTTATTGAAAGAGGAAGGTCTAAAATCAGTGGTTATTACAAACGGATTTATCAATGAAAAACCAGCGTTAGAGCTGGCCGGCATGGTTGACGGATTTAATATAGATCTTAAGAGTTTCAATAATGATTTCTACAGGAAATATTGCGGAGGGGAAGTGGAATATGTAAAAAACTTTATTGAGATAGCTTCATCTGTATCGCATGTTGAAGTTACAAATCTGTTAATCCCCGGATTGAATGACAGTCCTCAAGAGATAGAGGATATGTGCGAATGGCTTTCGCGGGTTTCGAGAGAAATACCTGTTCACTTTTCACGTTTTTTTCCTCACTACAGGATGAATGACAGACCTCCTACTTCCGCTGAAACCCTTCAGAAAGCCTATGAAATTGGAAGAAGATATCTTGATTATGTCTATATTGGTAATATATTCATTAATGGTACTGAAAATACTTATTGCCCGGAGTGCGGAAGTGTTGTGATCGAGCGTTCAGGTTTTTCAGCCGATAATTTTATCGATTCCGGGTGCTGCCCGTCTTGTGGGAGAGAAATAAAGGGGGTCTGGAGTTAATTGACAAAGATTGCGCCGAAGAAACTTGCCAAAAGAGTCATAAAGCTTATATGGAATAAGAAAGCTGATGATATAGTTCTTCTTAATCTGAAAAAGGTTTCGAACATAGCGGATTATTTTGTGATTTGTTCCGTTTCAAGCGGCACTCAGGCTCGTGTCGTCGCAGATGTCGTTACCGAGGAGTTGAAGAAAAAAGGCATTTCATTCAATGTTGAAGGATATCAGTCTCCCCACTGGATATTAATAGATAGTTTTAATGTTGTGCTTCATGTTTTTCAGCCGGAGACGAGGGGTTTCTACGGACTTGAAAAGTTTTGGGGAGACGCGCCCAGGGAGGAATATCCGGATGGTTAAGAAGGCGGGTTTTGAGGATGTAAGGGTCAGAGAGAGAATAACCGAAATGCTCTTTGAATCGGTAAAGCAACTTGACCTTGACATTGAAAGAGATGAAATTCAGCTCGAACGGCCGAAGGAACTCGGCAATGGTGATTTAAGCAGTAATATTGCCCTGGTTACAGCCGGAAAGATAAAGAGTAATCCAAGAAAACTTGCTGAAATCATTATTGATAAAATTTCATCAGATCCTGATTTTATAAGTGGAATTGAAGTAGCAGGGCCGGGGTTTATAAATTTTTTCTTTTCCGTTAATTACCTTAAATACCAGGTGTTAAAAATAAACAGAGAACAAGAGTCGTACGGCAATCTGGATATTGGAAAGGGAAAAAAGGTACAGATAGAATTCGTTTCCGCGAATCCAACGGGACCGCTTGTACTTGTTTCAGCCAGAGCCGCCGCCGTTGGAAGTACTCTTGTCCGTTTGTACAGTAAAGCGGGATTTGAAGTTGATGCTGAATACTATCTTAACGATTCCGGAAATCAGGTCCACAAACTGGGGCTTTCTCTTATGGCCAGATTCAGACAGAACTTCGGAGAGGATGCCAAGATACCTGAGGATGGATATCCCGGTGAGTATTTGATAGAGATCGCGAGGCAGGTTCCTAAGCGTGAAGGAATGGAGTGGCTGGGCTTAGAGGATGACAGGGGGGCCGCAAAATTCGCCGATTTCGCGCTTGAAAGAATGGTGGAACTGATAAAAAAAGACTTGGAAGTTTTCGGGGTTTCCTTCGATCAATTCTTCGCCGAATCAACTCTTCATCGGGCAGAGGGGGAAGTTGATCAAGCCCTTGAAATCATGAAAGATAATGGTTTTGTCTATGAAAATGATGACGCTCTCTGGTTTCGTTCAACTGATTTCGGGGATGAGAAGGACAGAGTTGTAATTCGAAGTGATAAAAGCCCGACTTATTTTCTGGCCGACGCGGCATACCATCTCAATAAGTTTCGGCGGGGCTATGATCGAGTAATTGACATATTCGGACCTGATCATCACGGACACATACAGAGATTGAAGGCCGCTTCTTCCGTCTTCGGAGCTAAAGAAGATTGGCTTGAGATTCTCACCGTTCAGTGGGTCCGTCTCATAGAAGAAGGTAAAGAAATCAGTATGTCCAAGCGCAGGGGCGAATATATCACTCTCAATGATCTTATCTCAGATGTCGGAAGGGACGCGGCTAAATTCTTTTTTCTTATGAGAAAGAATAACGCTCATATGGATTTTGATCTATCCCTGGCCAGAAAGAGATCTGATGAAAATCCTGTTTATTATGTTCAATACGCCCACGCGAGGATATCAAGCGTTATATCTTTCGCGAAAGAGAATGATGTCGAATTCCCCGAAGATTTTGATTGTGTAGAATTGCTTGATGAACCGGAAGAGTTGGATTTGATCCGTAAGCTTATTGTGTTCCCCCAGCTTGTCGAGGGGGCTGTTCTAATGAACGATCCAAATCGCCTGACAACCTACACGAGGGAGATTGCCTCCTCCTTTCACCATTTCTATCATATCTGCAGGATTATTTCAGATAACAACAGATTGAGTCAGGCCCGGTTATTGCTCTCGGAGGCAACGAGAATAGTTCTGGCTGAATCGTTGAGGTTAATTGGAGTTGCCGCTCCCCGGAAAATGTAAATTTTACTGATCGGGCGGAACTAAGATATCCGTTGTCTGAATTTGTAAACCGGCTGAATTGAGCCCCCTGTTTATGGTTCGATATCCAGACTTTTACTTTGACGGTGAATACAGACGGAAAGCGGGATGCCGGGAGTGCGGGCTGAAGAGTGGAGAGTGTTTTTAAGATTTATGGTATGAATTATCTTTTTTATCAATAGTAACTGCCAGCAAGGGAGATTTTGTGAATTTGGTTATTGTAGGTTCGGTCGCTTTTGATTCAATAGAGACGCCCCAGAGGCGGGTGGAAAAAGTTCTCGGCGGGTCTGCCGTATATGCTTCTATGGCAGCGTGTTACCAGTTGCCGGTTAGGCTTGTCGGGGTTGCGGGAGAAGATTTTACCCCTGAATATATCGATATCATTAGCATGAAGAATATTGATATTACCGGTTTGGAGATTGTCGAAGGGGGGAAAACATTTTTCTGGAAGGGAAAGTACGGGGATAATCCTAATGAGCGTGAAACACTTGTGACTGAGCTGAATGTTTTTGAGAATTTCAGGCCGGCACTTCCCGGGGGATGGGAAAAAAGCGAGTGGGTTTTTCTGGCTAACATCGATCCCGAACTTCAGCTTAATCTTTTGAATCAATTTAAAGGCGATCCCTTCGTCGGGTGTGACACGATGAATTTCTGGATTGAAGGAAAGCCCGGGGTTCTTTCCAAAGTGCTTCAGAGGGTGAATTTGCTTTTTATAAATGACAGCGAGGCGCGTCAGTTGAGTCGTGAAACAGATTTGATCAGAGCAGCGCGGAGAATTCTTAAGCTGGGTCCCGAGATTGTGGTTGTAAAAAAAGGGGAACATGGAGCCTTTATGCTGACAGAGGATTTCCTTTTTATTTCTCCCGCTTACCCTATTGATAATTTGCTTGATCCGACAGGAGCCGGGGACAGCTTCGCCGGCGGTTTTTTTGGGTTTTTAGCCGCAAATGGAGATATAAATGAGAAAAATCTACGTCGGTCGATGATTTATGGCACGGTTTTAGCGAGTTTTACGTGTGAAGACTTTTCTGTGAACAGTATCCGGGATATTAATCTGGATATGATAAAGGAGCGTTTCAATAGAATAGTTGATTTTGTCAAAATTGATAAGGAGGAAATATAGAAAAGCGCCGGTATTTTCTATTTTATTTGATTTTATAACGGTTTGTGATATAATGAATTAAACGCTATTTTGGTCCACCTTTATTTGCTGTTGAAAACTGCAAATCAGCCTTGCAGATTTAATTGCCACATGTAAGAAGGAGTATTTGTGTTTTCTGATTTTTCAAAAGGGGAAATCGCCAAGCGCGCGAAAGAACTCATAATGCATGTTCGCGGAGTTAAATCGTGCCGTATTTCCACTGACGAAAATGATGAAATATCAGAAATACATATTGTCGCGGCAACGGATAGGCCTCCCAAGCTCCTCGCGCAAGATGCGGCAGAATCCTTAAGTGCTGAGTTAAATTTTGATATTGATCCAGAGAAAATAGGTGTAGTTATAATAGATTCTTTTACAGAAGAAAATGACAAATATGATGAATGGAGTGACGGGCGAGAAGACGAGCCCATCGATGAAGATGAAGAATTTCGAATGGATGATATAGGTGAGGGGGAAATATCTGAGGGGATCGAAGGAACAGGCGTTGATTCTGCTGATTCTTCTTCAACGCAGAAGAGTGCAGAGCTTGAATTGCTGGAGGAAGATGTAAGGATACGTTTTCAAGGAATTAATCTGCGACTCAATGAAAGTAAGGTAAAGATAGAAGTCCTGCTTGAGAAAAGCGGACTTAGTGTTTCCGGGTATTTCGAGGGAGTCAGAGAGGATGGGCCTTTCTACAGAGTTGCCGCGGAAGCAGCGCTTGACGGTGTGATTAAACTGGTTGACGAGGATTTTAATTTGTGTTTGTCTGATGTAGAACAGATTAAGATATCGGGCAGAGAGGCAATAGTTGCCTCTGTTAAAGTAATAGAGGATCGTCGCGTGACCTATCTGTCCGGGACTGCATTTGTTGAGGGTGACGGCAACGAAGCTTCAGCCCACGCTGTACTTGACGCGGTAAATAGGCCTTTCGGCAGATGGAAATCGCGAAAGCAGATTCATTACCGTATACGATAGACATTACTCGCGAATCGATTGCTTTTGGAATTATTAATCGTGTAAGACAAAATAGAATAGATAAACTCAAGTTTTCTTTCGATAAGTGTTAATGACTTCCACAAGGTTTAACGGGGGGGGAGTAAGAAAAGGAAAGGATTTTCCCGGTACTATCTTGAGTATAGGAATTGAAAAAAACAGCTGGGGATTCAAATTATACTACACGGCTTTTATTTTAGCCGGAGCGGCCGCGTTATTGTATTTTATTCAAGGATTACCAGCTAATCCCTGGGGAAATATATTTTTCTTTGTATTTTTAATCATTGTGACCGATTTTGCCCAGGTCACATTGCCAAGCGGCGGATCGTCTATTTCAACATCTTCTGCTATTGATTTCGCGGGTATTGTCCTGTTCGGGCCTGCCGTAATTGTCGTAGCAGAAGCAATTGCCATTCTGGTTACCGAAGGCATTCTGGAGCGCAAACCGCTTAAAAAATTGGCATTCAATATCCCGCTTCTTGTAATTACCGTGGGAACTGCCGGTTATGTCTACAGGCTTTTTGGAAGTATGGGGACCCCTGATTCTCCGTTCTTTCTGGTGCCCCTCCTGGCGGCCGGTGTAGTATATTACCTGGTAAACACATGGTCTATATCACTGATAATTGCCTTTGATGACAGGAAGAATCCTTTTTATGTATGGAAGCAGAATTATATGTGGTACTTCTTCCATATTTTTGCCTTTCTTCCAATCGCGGCCGTGATAGCGCTCCTTTATTCTAATATTGGAGAGTGGACTATCGCGCTGTTTATAATCCCCCTCTTTCTCGCACGCTATTCTTTCCAGTTGTATTTGGATATGAAGGAGACAAACATTGAAACAGTCGCCGCGCTTACTTCCGCTATTGACGCCTCTGACGCGTTTACTCACGGGCATTCCTCAAGGGTGTCCAAGTACGCGCTGAGAGTAGCTGAACATATGGGATGGTCATCTAAGAATATAGAAACACTTCAATATGCCGCTCTATTGCATGATGTAGGCAAGATAGCGGTTAGTAACGACGTTCTTCACAAGATCGGTCCGCTGACCGATGATGACTGGCACGCACTTCGTTCTCATCCCGATATAGGGGCTGATATCGTTAAAAGGCTGAAATTCCTAAAGGATGCGGCCGGAATTATACGCTGCCATCACGAGCGCCCCGATGGCATGGGGTATCCCCGCGGCCTGAAGGAGGATGAGATTCCTATGGGGGCGCATATTCTGAATGTTGTAGACGCCTTCGACGCGATGACTTCCGATCGTCCTTACAGAAAGGCACTTCCGCTGGAGAAGGTGATTGAAGAGCTGGAGACCCACAGAGGGACACAGTTTCAGAAAGATATTGCTGATCTGATTCTTTATCTCTACCGCGACGGAAAGTTTTCTATACTTTCTGAATCCAACAAGAGAGCAGAAGAGAGCAAAGTGATTAGGGATAGAGTAAAGGTCTAAAGCAGAAGCCGCGCCTATCCCGGGATTGTTTATCCTTAACTTACCATGCCGCGCCCTTATTAATGTGATTCAATCTTAAGCGGGTCTTTTGGGGGAATTTATTATTCCGGAGATATCAAATTTGTCTCTGGTATCCTATATTCATTTGAGTATAATATGATATAAATGCGGCGGTTGAAGCTTTAGGGGTTGTATAGTATAGTTGTTCTATTGTTATTTAGATATCGTACTTATAGTACACAATACAGGAGGTTTGGCGGGTGAATTCGAAGTACGGAGAATCCGGTGTTGATATTGATGCCGCCGGCAGAGCTCTGAAAGATGTCAGCGGTATGATTAAAAATACCTGGAGCGGGAATGTTCTTTCAGAGACCGGTAATTTCGGCGGATTGTTTAGAATGCCGGATGAATATTCTGAACCTGTTCTTGTTTCAAGTGTGGATGGCGTGGGTACAAAGCTTAAAGTAGCTTATATGTCAGGCAGACATGGTACGGTGGGAGAAGATTTGGTAAATCATTGTGTAAACGACATACTTGTCCAGGGAGCTGTTCCCCTGTTCTTCCTTGATTATATTGGATGCGGTAAGCTGAACCGGGAAATTATGACCAGTGTTATCTCGGGGTTTGCCAGAGGGTGTAAAAATAACGGCTGTTCTTTAATTGGCGGAGAGACAGCCGAAATGCCTGGGATTTATACCGATGAGGAATATGACCTGGCCGGATCTATCGTCGGTGTTGTTGAAAAATCAGATATTATTGACGGAAGCGGGATTAAATCCGGAGATTCCGTTTGGGCTTTCCCGTCGAGCGGTCTTCATACTAACGGTTATTCACTGGCGAGAAAGATTATCTTTGAGGATGAGAATATGGGTCTGGACGATATTTTGCCGGGTACCGGAAAGAAGGTGGCGGATGAACTTCTCGAAGTCCACCGCAGCTACCTAAGTGAGTTCAGGGCTTTGTCAGAGAGTGTGAGTATCAACGGCTTGGTTCACATAACCGGCGGTGGTATAATTGACAATATTCCAAGGGTTTTACCGGAAGGTGTCTCAGTTGAAATTGATACTTCAACCTGGGATGTTCCAAACCTTTTTCAGTTTTTAGCGGAGCGCGGTGAAGTCTCGGACGATGAAATGTTCAGAGTCTTTAATATGGGCCTCGGAATGCTTGTGATTATTCCTTCCCGCGATAACGGGGAAATACTGCGTACCGAAGGACTTCGTTGGCCCCCTTTCCATGTTGGCGAGGTTATTAAGGGTGACGGCGGGGTTTATTTAAAATAACAGCAAATTAATAAATAAATTAGCTTGATGGACAAGTAAAAGCTGTCCAAATTGTGTTACTACTCGATTTGAATTAAAAATTGGGGAAAGTCCTGTTTGATTAGGTTCTGGACAATAAAAAAAGATAATGATAATATTTTTAAGATAGATTTTGTGTTGGTTTAAATGAGGTTTATATTGTATTATAGAGTAACCTGAAGGTGAAATTATGAAGTGATCTCAAGTGAGGAGAGTAATATGTTGACCATCAATACAAGACTGGAAGATGATGTGATGATTGTTGGATTAAAGGGCCAGATTGATGGCGGCCCAGAATCCCAGGGTATACAGGATATTGTTAAAAAATCTATCTCTGAAGGAAATGTAAATATCATCTTTGATATATCCGAAATTAAATGGATTAATTCTCTGGGTGCCGGTGTGTTAATAGCTTCATATGCTTCCGCCAGAAGGAATGATGGGTATATAAATCTTGTTGGAATTTCTGACAGGGTGAAAGTAGTGCTTAGAACTTGCGGGTTGATTCCCGCCCTTTTTCAAGAGTTTGAAAATATTGAAAACGCTGTTGAAGATTTTAAATCATGATTATTTCTGAAAGGATTCTGGTATGAAAATCAAAAAAAATGAAAAAGACGGAGTTGTTGTTCTTAACCTTTCAGGTGAAATGCATGGGGGGCAGAAGAATTTAGAGCTTGTTGATATTGTTAAAGATCTTGCCGCCCAGAAGAAACTCGATATTGTGGCAAACCTTTCGAAGGTTAAATGGATTTCGAGTACAGGGCTTGGGATTCTCGTCTCGGCTCGATCTCACCTTGCTAAAGAAGGCGGAATGATCAAACTCTGCAAACCGAATGATAGAATCCTGGGTATTCTGCAGGTAACCCGGCTTAACATGATATTTGATGTTTACGACTCTGAAGAAGAGGCAATAGAGAGTTTCAAGGACTAGCCGTGATTATGTAAGCCTTCATCCAATTATCATTGTAATAACTTTAAGAAAAAGTGTAGAATCAGTCCGCTGGGGGTGGTATGCGATTTAAACGCGCGTACGCTGCCTGCGGATTTATGCCCCCGTGATAACGGGCTTAAAAAAGATTATTTATTTGCTTCCGCTTCTTGGGTTTATTCCTGAGTGGGTTTTATCTGGAATTGGAGGGGGAAATGAATAAGAATAATATTTATCCATGGGTTGTAAAACGCGATATCGACGGTTTTTTTGGTCTCGCGATAGATAATCTGATTCAATTTCTTCTCATTGCGTCTCTTTGTCCTGTAATAGCCGGAATCCCGGCTGAATTTGTTTTTACCAGGATATTGCCCGGCGCCGCGCTTTCTATAGTTTTCGGGAATGTCTTTTATTCCTGGCAGGCGAGAAAACTGGCGAGTAAGGAAAGACGAAGCGATGTTACGGCTCTTCCTTATGGAATAAACACAGTAAGTTTTTTCGCTTATCTTATTTTTATAATGGGTCCTGTCTACAGGGAAACCGGAAGCTGGCAAGCAGCTTGGAAAGTTGGGCTTCTCGCCTGCCTCTTAAGCGGTGTAATAGAATTCACCTCGGCATTCTTTATGGATAAATTAAGACGGATTACCCCCCGGGCCGCTCTTCTTTCCACTCTGGCCGGAATCGCGATTACATTTATTTCTATGGATTTTGCTCTCCGGACATTTCAGTATCCGCTTATAGCGATGCTGCCCCTCGCTGTGATTTTGATCCAGTATTTTTCCAGGGTGAGGTTTCCTTTCGGAATCCCGGGCGGCATGGTGGCTCTTATAGCAGGCACTATACTGGCGTGGGTTTTCGGGATGATGGATTTTGGTAATGTTGAAGCTGCCATTTCAGGAATCGGGTTTAACGGACCTAAACTTTCATCGGCGGGTCTATTAGAAGTTATAAAGAGTCAGTACCTCTACAAATATCTTTCGATTATTATTCCAATGGCTTTGTTTAATGTTTTTGGTTCAATCCAGAATCTCGAAAGCGCTGAAGCGGCAGGAGACAGATACGAGACAAAGCCGGCGCTTGCCGTAAACGGGATAGGATCTCTTATAGCATCCCTTTTCGGTTCATGTTTTCCGACTACGATATATATTGGACATCCGGGGTGGAAGGGCCTGGGCGCCAGGACAGGATATTCACTTCTAAACGGATTCTTCTTTTTGATCATTGCTCTTGGCGGGTGTGTTAAACTTATTAACACATTAGTTCCGATGGAAGCGGGAATAGCCATTGTTCTATGGATTGGGATCACTATAGCTGCTCAGGCTTTCCAGTCTACTCCCCGCAGTCACGCGCCGGCGGTTGTTATCGGTCTTTTTCCCGCATTCGCGGCTTGGGGACTGAATATTCTTAAACAGGCATATACGGGAGCAGGTACAACGCTGGCCAAGGAAGCAGCAGCCGGCATACCGATAAATGGTATTATGGGACTTATGGCCCTTGAAAAAGGGTTTATATTTTCATCTATGATTCTTGCCGCTATAAGCGTCTTTTTGATCGAAAAAGATTTTCTTAAGGCCTCGCTGTGGTCTTTTGGGGGAATGTTTTTAGCTTTTTTCGGCGTCATTCATACCTTTGAGATTGTCGGAAATGGGACGGTAAGTGTGCTTGGCTGGAACGCCGGAGGAAGATTCGCATTCGGTTATCTTTGTTTCGCCGTAGTTTTCTTATCATTCTATATATACCAAAAGGGGCGCGTGCGAGTTTGAAAAGCCGCAGGTGCTGGAATCCGCCGGCTGAATGACGATAGAGCCGATTTGCGTTATAAAGCCCATATATGGTATAATTATTAAAACTAAATAAACCGGAATATCTATTTCCACAGAGGAGTACATGAAATGATTATTCCTCCAGATATGGAAACGTGGTATAGCCGGTTCTTAAGTGGCAGGGGGGACGTTGTCGATTCCCTTAATTCTTTTTTAGGGGAAGACAGCGGCGCGCGTACCAGAGACGGAGCCTGGGCCGCGTTTATATTATCACGGATATATTTTGTACAGGGAAAACTTGATCTAGCTCAATCTTACCTTCGAAGATCCTTTAGAATATTCTATTCTCTTAAGGAAAATGAATATCCTCTGGGTTTATGGGTCAACAGGGCATTGATATTAAAACACAGGGGTGAATATTCAAGAGCTTCGAAACTCCTTAGAGCAGTTTGCAGGCTTTCATTAAGAAGGAGACATGTGCTAAGCGCGGCTAAGGCCTCCTCTAATCTCGCTTCAATTCTGGCAAGGAGGGGTTCACTGGAAGAATCCCGTGCGTATCTGAATCTTGCCGAAAATATTTATAATGCCTTGGGAAGAGAGAAAGAAAATCTATCCCTCACGCTCACGCGGTCGGTTCTTGATATAAGAAGAGAACTATTGTCAAAGGCGAAAGATAATATTTGCGAGGTTCTCTTTCAATCAGAAGGGCCGGAATTTAATCGCGAACGGCTCACAGCCGGGTTTCTTCTCGCGGAAATTTTTATCAGGCGTGACGAGACGGCCGCGGCGCTTAATATTCTCGAGAATATAGCTGAAGATATAGAGGGTCTTGAGAAATTTCCATCCAAGAAGATGATATATTACTATCTATATTCTCTTTTAGCCTGCCGCAGGGGAAATGATGATAAGAAGAATAAATACTATGAAAAAGGAGAGAGATTAAGGAAAGAACTTGGTATAGCACGGCCAGGCAAATGGTTGCCCGGCTCGGAGAAAGATCTCCTTCCTCCTGCGCGTGAGAAAAAGAGGGCTGTAGAAGAAGAGACAATCGCTGAAAGAGAATCACTTTATATATGCGGAAATACTATGAGTAGAAACGGAACCGCGGAGAATGAATTTATTACGGTCAATAATAGGATGAAAAATCTCCTTGAAAGGATAAAGGGTGTTTCCGGCACACCTCTTCCGATTCTTCTCTGCGGGAATACGGGAACGGGGAAAGATCTTATAGCAGGTATGATACATAAATGGAGCGGAAGGAGTGACAAGCCGTTTATTCCAGTTAATGTTACGGCGCTGGCGCCCTCACTATTTGAAAGCAGTCTTTTCGGACACGTGAAGGGAGCTTTTACGGGTGCTGTAAAGCTGAATAAAGGTTTTGTGGAAGCTTCCGGCGACGGGACCATATTCTTAGATGAAATCGGTGAATTAAGGGCGGATTTACAGGCTAAACTCCTGCGTTACCTTGACAGCGGGGAATATCTTGTTGTGGGGGGTTCAGAGGTTAAAAGGGGAACTGCCAGAATTATTGCCGCGACGAATAAAGATCTTGAATCCGCGATTGAGAAAGGAACCTTCCGTATAGATCTCTATCATAGATTAAACGTGTTCAATTTCATGATTCCTTCGCTCAAAGAGAGGAAGAATGATATTAAAATTATGGCTGAATATTTTATTAGAAAAGCTTGCGGTGAATTTAATATTTCCAGGGCCGGGTTAACCAAAAACGCATGTGATGTACTTAAGCGGTATTCCTGGCCGGGAAATGTAAGGGAATTACAAAATGAGGTATTAAAAGCATTATTTAATTCGCGGTCAGGTGTTATCAGGGCTTCGGATTTTTCGGCTCGTATCCTGACAGAGTTGGTAATGCCGAATAAATCTGAAGAATCTTCCCTGGATAACCGTATCGCGGCAATGGAAAGAAGGGAAATTCTCAAGGCTCTGCGCGAAGCGGGGGGTAACCGTTCCATGGCAGCCAGAATTCTGGGGCTTGAGAGAACTACTCTTATATACAGGATAAAGAGGTATGGTCTGAATTAGAAAAAGTAACTATAACTTATATCCTATCTTGCGCAGCAGATCCATTCTCGATTTCTTATCTTCTTCGTTTTCTATCCCGAGCGGGCTTTCTCCGTCGATTATCCCGAGTATTCCCCGGCCCTGCTTTGTTTCGCTGACTATAACTTCGACATCGTTAGCGGTGGCGCAGAATATTCTGCAGACTTCGGGAACATTTTTTACGGCGTTGAGCAGGTTTATCGGAAAAGTGTCCTTCATGAAAATAATAAACGAATGACCGGCTCCGATAGCCAGAGCGTTTGATTTTGCCAGATCTATCATTTTGTCGTCATTACCTGAATAGCGAATCAGCCTTTTAGCAGAAGCTTCGCAGAAAGCGATACCGAATTTTATTCCCGCTACCGAGGTTACGGCTGCTTCATGAATGTCTTCCACCGTTTTTATAAAGTGAGATTGCCCGAGGATGAAATTTACTTCCTCAGGTTTATTTATTTTAACGATCTCTGTTTTCATGGGATACCCCCTTAGAAGTAATGACGGTTAATAAGTTAACGATTAATATTATACTCGTTTATCTTGTTATGCAGGTGCTGCCGTGAGACCTTCAAAAGTTCCGCGGCCTTTGTAACTTTGCCTCCTGTTTTGGATAAAGTATCTTCTATTATTTTTTTCTCGGCGGATTTAATGCCCTGTTTAAGTGAATATATTTCTCTGTTCCCCGTTTTCATTCCCATCTCTCCTGTAAAAAACTGGGGAAAATGTTCTTTATTCAGTGTTTTGGAATCTCCGCTCAGCGCCAGCGCTCTCTCAATGCTGTTCTCAAGCTCACGAACATTCCCGGGCCACTGATAGGAAAGGAAAAGCTTTGTTACTTCAGGGGAAATACTTACTTCACCTTTTTTCATTTTCTTTGAGTATTTGTCAAGAAAATGAACAACCAATGGGAGGATATCTTCCTGCCTGTCACGAAGAGGAGGTATTGTAATGGGGACTACATTCAATCTGTAAAAGAGGTCGCGTCTAAAACCCCCCTTTTCGGCGTGCGCTTCAAGATTTCTGTTCGTAGCGGCTATTATCCTGACATTTACTTTACGTGTCAGATTTTCACCCACTCTCCTTATTTCTCCTTCCTGAAGAGTTCTCAATAGTTTGACCTGGAGTGTTTCGGGCATGTCGCCTATCTCGTCAAGGAATATCGTTCCCCCGCTGGCTGTTTCAAAGAGTCCGGGTTTGTCGTTTGAGGCTCCCGTGAAAGAACCTTTTTTATGTCCGAAGAGTTCACTTTCGAGCAATTCCGCCGGCATGGCGCTGCAGTTGATAGTAACCAGTTCATTGTCTTTTCTCTTACTGTTATAATGGATTGCTTTTGCTATGAGTTCTTTTCCGGTTCCTGTTGAACCTGTGATCAGAACTGTTGTGTCAAATAAAGCTATCTTTTTGATTGTGCTGAATATGTCGAGCATGGATTTGCTTTTGCCGATAATTCCCGAAAATTCATATTTATCTGAGAGTTCCTGTTTTAATTTTCTGTTTTCCCTGGCAAGATCTTCCTTCGATAGGATCAGCGCCCCGTGTAGACGCGCGTTCTCTATCGCTATCGCGGCCTGCGAGGAAAAGGCTGATACTATCGATATATCATCTTCAGTTATATCTCCTGATAGCCTGCTGGCATCTGTATAGATAACACCTATAATTCTGTTATCAAGTTTCAGAGGTACACAGATTGCCGTTCTTAGCTGCAGATCGATAACGCTTTCTTTTTTGGCGAACTGCTCGTTTTCCATAAGATCAGAGATAAAAAGTGGTGTGCCCTTCTGCGTAACTTCATTGATAATACTGTAGCTTACTTCAAAATCTCTTTCTTCGAGGGATTGCTCATTTTTATCCCTGGCGATCCTGAATTTCATTTCCCCCTTGTTGTCCGCGAGCATAAGAAAACCTCTATCGGTATCCGCGAGATTTATTATTGAATCTATAATCTTGGCGAGCAGTTCATTCAGATTCAGGGTGGAATTCAATGCCTTTGTAACGTTGATAAGTATTTCAAGTTTGTTGATCCTGTGCCGGCTTTTTTCCAGTTCCTCCGAATCACGTGCTTGAGTTTTAGCTTTTTCGGATTTCTTTAGGCTATCGATACTCTTCTGGGCCTCAGAGAAGAAATCGCCCGATTTCTTGTTTTCTCCGTTTTTCATATTCTTCTTGGTTGAACTGCTAAAAAGGAAAACTATCTTAATAACTTTATATTTACTATTTACTTTACATCCCTGAAGCTGGACGGTCAATTTAAAATCTTCTCCAGATAGGTGAATTGGTATGTTTTACTTTACAATTGTATTTGCACAGAGACCGTACAGCTGGACACTTCATTGCGGCGCGATGATAGTAAGATCCTTTTACAGCGCGGGGCTAATTATATAATAGATTATAACTTATAATATTTTTCAGTAAGAATCATTCTTATAGGCATATATTTTGTTGTGTAATTTATATGAGGTGATGATATGAATTATTTTCCCATTGATCCCGACGATCCCTTTATCCTTTGATAAGAGTTGTAATGTAAGCGTAAATATTCCGGGCAATTTTGCAAAGGTGCTTTTTTCTCTCTATAGTATACGCAGACTTTATTAATTGTTAACAGGACTTTCCCCAAAAATAAGGGCAATATTTTAGTAACGGCATAACTATCAAGTAATTACCCATAATGATAAGTGGAATTGACATTTAGTTTCTATCCGGCTATTGGTATTGTCAAAAACGCCGTCTATTTCCCCTGCGAGGAAATAGCGTCTCCCGCTCTTAGGGCCCGCTCTTTCCCATTTCCCTAAAGGAAATGGGAAAACCATGCCCGCTCGTCTTCCGAGAGGGTTTTTTAGGTACCAATAGCCGGATATACAAAGGAATGTTAAAAATTGGAAAAACTCCAATAATTGTTAATACTTTACATAATCACCCGCTTAAATTACTGTGATGTGAATAAGATTCTTGATTGCCATATTATATAAAAAGGCATTCAATGAAAACAAAGAGTGAGAATAAGGCGCTGAAATTCAAAAACCTTTCTTAGTGCATATGTCCCCAGTGTTCTGACTATCCCGGGCGGACTTTGAAAGCTTCTCTTCGGCTCCATATAATTTTATTTTTTCTTCAATCCCTTGACATTAAGTCTTTTGCGCGAATTAATCCAGCAGGCGGGGTTGACATACTCAAGCCGCTTTTGATACAATATAGATTAAGCAATTCTGACCGGCGGCTCTGAATTGCGGGACCCGAAACAGGGATTAAACAACAGCGGTTAACAACAATTGTGAGGGTTTGTAATGAAAAAGGTTATAAGAATCAGTTCAATTCTATTTATTCTTTTAATCATATCTTTTTCCTTTTCGGGAGTTTTCGCGAGAGATCCCGGAGCCGCCATAGCTTATTCCACGAATGATCCTGTTTTCGCCGATCCCGGCGAGGACCCTCACCTTGATATAAGGATTCAGTCCGGGAGCGATCTTCTGAATTCTACCGGCAGTAACAGTTTTGATGATACTGATATTACATCGGTCTCAATTAAAGATGAAAAGATTAAAAGCGTATCGAGAGGTCCAGTCCTAAGACATAAATTCAAGTTTATTTTTTATTCGATATTTGGAATATATTTCCAATAATGTCTGATCTAAACCAATGTTGAATATAAAGGATACTATAAATAGATTGCTCGATTCAGTTGCGGAAAACTCCGGGCGGGGATATTATAAACAGGCCTATCTGTATGCCAGAGAAGCTCTCGGGCTTGTAAATCTAGTTTCCGAAGACAGAGAAACAGTCTGCCGGGTGTATATTTCATCCGCTAAGAGTGCGTATTATATGTCCCGTTTTGAGGAAAGTGAGAACAATCTTGTAAAACTCGAGGCTTTACTGAAAGAAGAAAGAGCATGCGATAAAGATTATAGAAGTCAAATATCAATTATCAGGGCTGATATACTTAGAAGAAAGGGTAATTATAGTGAAGCAATAGGGTATATTGATCGATTTACTGCAGTTGACGGCGAAACCGTAGATCCGCGGTTTGCTGTCAGCAGGTTCATGATCAGAGGAGCCTGCCTGATGAGGTTGGGACATATTGATAAGGCCAGAAATCAGCTGGAGACGGCCCTTGGCCTCGCAAATCGTGCTTCCGATGATAAAGCTCGTTCTTCCGTACTCGCTACTCTGGGATTGCTTTCGGTGAGAATGGGGTTTCTTGACAATGCTGATAATTATTTAAAGCGCGCGACAAATATATACAGGGAAAAAGAAGATATCTACGGACAGTCGGCGGCTATGCTGAACAGAGGAATAGTTAAGTATCACCTTGGAAAGTTTGATGATGCCGAAAGTAATATCAAACAGGCTGTTTCCGGATTTAAAGAATGCGATTGGAAGATCGGAATATGCCGCGCTCTCATTGCTCTGGGCAATAATGAAATAAGCCGCGAGAAATATAATTCAGCCTTTAAATTCTTTGAAAGGTCACAATCGATCGCTGAAGCGAAAGGTTTTCTGAGAGAAAAAGCGCTGGTGTTTGGAGGTTTCGGACGGATATTCATGGAAGCGGAGGATTACACGAAAGCTCAGAACTTCTTCAGAAAAGCTCTCGCGATATCTTCAAAAAATTTCCCCGGAGGAGATGTTGAACTGGAACAGTTTATATCTATGGGTGAATTGTATTTGTCAAAGGGTGATGAAAGAGGAGCTCTTGAGTTCTTTGAGAGAGCTCTGAAACTGTCAAGAACGATGAAGGCGAGAATGGAAGAAGGGATTATATGCAGAGGAATGGGGTTAGCGTTCTGCAATTTTGGAGATATAGAAAAAGCTGAAAAGTATTTCGAGAAGGCTGTTGAGATACTAAGAGCGGCGGGATACAATTTCGCGCTCGCGCGAACGCAGATAAAATATTGCCGGGTCCTTTTCAAATATATAGCCGGCTTAGGAGACGGAAGTGGGAAAAGGGAGAGGATAGATAAGATATGGCGTCTTTTGATAGAGGTTGAGCATCTTTCCTGCGGTATTCAGACCGATTTGTTAAAAGATAAAACAGATACGCTTCTTGAAGAGATTATCAAAATTAAGAACAGATTGCCGCTCAGGAAAGCTGAAATCAACAAAAGCGGCACTTTAGTCGAATTGCAGTTTGATCCCAAATACCTTGCTTACGGTGAATTGGTTTCTGTCTCAAAAACTATGTTTGATGTTTATGACAGAGCGAGGTTTGCCGCCTCTTTTTCTACACCTGTACTTATTACCGGAGAGACCGGAACCGGCAAGGAGCTTATAGCAAAGCTGATTCATAGGCTGAGCGGCAGGGGTGATAAGAAAATTGTGACCGTTAACTGTTCAGCTGTTCCCGACCGTCTTTTTGAAAGTGAATTCTTCGGTCATAAAAAGGGATGCTTCACCGGAGCTCTTTCCGACCGCCGCGGGCTTTTTGAAGAAGCATCCGGCGGTTCAATCTTTCTTGATGAAATAGGTGAACTTACTGAAAATCAGCAGGCTAAGCTGCTGAGGGTTCTTCAGGAAAAAAAGATCAGGCGCGTGGGGGATAATGTCGAGAGAGAAATAGACGTAAGGTTTATATCAGCCACAAATCAGATAATAGGAGATGATATTAAAGAAAGCTCTATGCGGGAGGATTTCTATTACCGTATCAATGAGGAAAGAATTTACCTTGCTCCTCTTAGAGATAGAAAAGAAGATATAATTCCTCTGCTGACCTTCTGTCTGTCGGAAAACGGATATAGTAAAAATGGTAAAATCAGAATAGAGAAAGAAGCGCTGAGATGTATTCAGCGATACCGGTGGCCCGGAAACGTCAGAGAATTTCTCGCTGTTGTCAAACGAGCCGGATATATATCGGGCGGCGGGATTATAACGGCGGATATGCTTCCTGACAGGGTGAAAGGGAGGGGGATCTTACAAAAATCAGCTTCTCAGAATATAAACTCCGGTAGTAATGATTCTGTAAAGAGAAGAAAACTGCTGAATCTATTAAAGATATGTGACGGCAATAAAAGCGCTGTAGCAAGATGGCTCGGTATTTCCAGAAGCACACTTTACAAGCAGCTCAAACGGGCGGATCTTGAAAATCTAATCAGGTAGTATCTTATTCCAATTTGAAAACCGTAAATATGAGAAAAGAGGATCGCTCTATTGGAGCAATCTTTATTGAGCTAATATAATTGTTGTTTGCCGCCATAGAGTGTTTACACCTGTCCAATCTGTTTGCATGCCGGATGAATACCGTAACCCTTTTTTACCTATTTAGTTGCTGAATTATCTTTTTTCAAAGTGTAAAACCCGGCTACACTGCTGTATTCGCGGAGGGATGTTTGATAGATCAAACAAATTGATTTGGTAATGATAAATAACACCATATCTTATTGTTATATATAGGTTTAGCTTGTAGGTAACGATATTTTGGAAAGACTTTTTTCTTTTACTCCGAGTGGCATGCTTTGTGTATTGTATATACGGTAGAATTAGATTAATGAATTCTTTAGCTAAGGTCTCTTTAAGAAATATACAATATTTGAACCATCCTCTACTGCGGCCAGCTTTGTCCCCCCTTGATCGCGCAGCAGGGTCGCATCAGGGTGGTTCTTTTATTAAATTACTTTTTATCTTGTTAGATTGATTACATTCCCCTTATAATCCACCGAAAATGAGAGGGTCTTATGAGTATTGCTGCTTTTGCCTATAGATGGAGAAGAGAAATATCAGCCGGGGTTTTGTCCGGTGTTTTACTGGCAGTTTCCTTCCCGCCATACCCTTTGAGGTTTTTTTCTTTATTCGCCCTTGTACCTCTTATCTGGTTTTTCATCAGGTCTGAGAAATCTCCCGGCAGATACGGCAATTATCTAAAAAGAGGATTTGTTCTGGGTTTCGTTTCCGGCCTGGTATTCTTTGGAATACTGCTGTATTGGGTAGCCAATGTGATCCCCGCTTCAAGCGTTACAAATAGATGGGTTCTGGCACCGGGGGTTTTGCTCCTGGTAATATATCTTTCCTGTTTTACGGGATTATTCGGAATGTTTACGGCTTTTCTAGTGAGAAGATACCGCCTTAGAGCTTTGATCGCTGTTCCCGCCCTCTGGTCAATAATGGAAGTAGCGCGTTCAAACGGGGAACTTGCTTTTTCATGGGGACTTCTTGCGAACTCTCTGGCAGAGTATCCCGCGGCTATTCAAGCGCTTTCGATATACGGACCCTACGGTTTTTCCTTTCTTATTATAACGGTAAATCTGCTTACAGCTCTCGTCCTCTTTATACGTCCAATTGGCAAAAAAGCGGTCATGTTTGTCCTTCTTGCTGTAATTATTTCAGTTCACACAGGTTACGGTATGCACAGGATTGAAAGATTCGATAAAAAGAGAAAAGAGTTGCCGGAAAAGAATGATATTGCCGTGATTCAGCCGAATGTTTCTCTCGATATTAAATGGAAACCGGAGTATAAGGATTCGATATTCAGTCAGATAGAGACATTAGTCCGGAAAGCTTCAGAGGACGGCGCGGATCTTGTGATATTTCCCGAAACTTCAGCGCCGGTTGCTCTCAGCCGTTCCAGAAAGTACAGGGACTGGCTTGAAAGGATTGCCCGTGATTCTGAAGTGGAGCTTCTTATAGGTTATATCGATCATTCATTTAAGAATGGCCGCTGGGTCTCTTATAATACGGCGGGGCTTTTTGACGCTGAGGACGGGCTGGTTGAAGAATATCATAAGGTTAATCTGCTGCCCTTTGGTGAGAAGATACCTTTCAGCCAATATTTTGCGTCACTTGAGGAAATCGATTTTGGTCAGGCAAATTTTAAAAGGGGTAGAGAAAAAACTCTATTTGATTCTGGAAAGGGGAAATTCGGAGTACTGATATGCTTTGAATCCACATTTCCAGGTTATGTGAGGGATTATGTCCGCGGCGGGGCGGAGTTTCTTGTTAATATTACGAATGACGGCTGGTTTGGAAGCAGCCGCGGGCCGCTGCAGCATTCTGAAACCGCCATTCTGCGAGCCGTCGAAAACGGAGTGTCGGTTCTAAGAGCGGCTAATACTGGTGTTTCAATGTATATAGATCCGACAGGACGGGTTCGAAAGAGATTGGATTTGAATGTTGGGGGAAAGATAGAATGCTCAGCCCGGTCTTTTGCCTCTCCGACTATCTATGTTAGATACGGCAACACAATATTTTTAGTACTGGTTATTTTGAGCTTCGCCGCGGTTGTGATTAGTGATCCGGCCGGATTGATCAAGAAATCAAAATCTAAATGACAAAGGAATAGTGTCGCCGCCTGTCATCTTCGGGTGGATTTATTGTTCTTACAGCTCTTTGAAGTGGGAAAGCACTTTTTACGATTTCTTCTTTAACATCGACTTCTTTTATCTTCCGGCATTGCTAGAATTGATCAGCTGCGTATGAATTCTATAATAAAAGAGATGATAAGCAAACCTATTGCCATTCTGTTCAAGATAGAAAAAGTTCTCATAATTAAAGGAAGTTTCTCGTCAGGTATATTTATTTTACTCCTCACATAGGGGTCGCTTAAGAAATTGGACGCTGCTATTATAAAAAAACAAAGAGCCCATATTGGTATTCCATAAACGATTTCATATTTTTTTACGAGTTCAGTCATACCAAGAACAGTAAAAGCGATGCCCCAGAATATGTGCATTGAGAAGTGTTTAGTTTCTTGATTATTTCTGTCCATCTGTCTTATTTTCTCCTGAAAGACTGCTCAGTGACTATTTGATTCTCTTAAAAATTCATTCCGACATCAAGGTATAATTTGCCCGCGGATTCAATTTTCCACATGCAGCCGATTCTCATAATACCTCTTCCGGGAGCTATAAGATTCACGCCGCAGCCAAAACCGCTGTGCAGGATATCCTTGGTTATAGAGTCGTCGTTATACCAGCACATGCCGGTGTCGGCAAATATGTTAAAATCCACGGGAAGAATTACATTTTTCGCCTCTGAAAGGTTTGCAAAATTTAAGGGGAATCTTATTTCATATCTTGTAAGAAAGCTGTTTTCACCTCTAAAAGCCCCAAATTCATATCCTCTTATCGATGTTTCACCGCCGAGATGTTCCAGTAAGATAAGCGGCAGTCTGCTGCTGGAGATAACACTCCGGGTATGTAGAAAGAAAACAGGTCTTTTTATTCTGAAGAAAAGACTGCCCCTGAAAAAATACTTATGACTCTTGATTCCGCTGTTTTTATTGAATAAACCCCATTCTTTTCGTGAGAGGCGCAGTCTTAACCCCGATGTCGGGTAAATCGCGTTGTTAAGTTCGCCTGCCCGCAAGGAAATCTCTAAGGTTGAAAAGAGTCCTTCGTGTGATTGAGTGTATAGCTTCTCAGCGCTGTTTTGTTTCAGCACGGGGCCTTCTCCAAACATCCTGTCTATACCCGGCGATATATTAATGGAAAACAGATCGCTGAAGTGAAAACAGACTGTGACAGCTGATTCAAGGCGTTTTATTCTGTCGTTAAGCATATCTTGCTCAAATTCCGGGTAGGGATATTTGTAATCTTTGAATTTGACATTGAAGCTAAGCCCAAGGGGGGATATATCTTTTTGCCTGGGTTTACGCCATTCGGCGTCAAGTATCGCGGCCCCCCTGACAAGAAATGAAATATTAAGTTTTTCATTCCTATTCCGGAAATTTCTCTCTGAAAACATAAGGCCTACCGACAGTTTGTCGGAATATTTCCTGCTGCCGGCAGGATAAATACTGAATGTCCTGTCCTTTTCCAAGCTTAATGTCAGAGAGAGACTGCTTTCTTTATGATTATATCTCCTTTTCAGATAGGCATTTTTTACGCTTGAGAGATTTATCAGTTTTTCAATGCCTTCTTCGCATCTTTTCTCAGTGAAAAAATCACCTTTTCCCATACCGAACAAAGTTAGTACGAGTTTGTTGTCCAGGCCGGCGTTACCTTTGATTCGAATATCTGAAATTCTATAATTCTTCTTTGATTGTTCTTCTTCGCCGGCGCTTGAGCTGCCGCGTAATTCTCTTTCAGCGCTTCCTGGTTTATCTGAATTTGACGTTGGATTCAGGTCAGCGTCCGCGACGGCTGATTTGTCTGAGGCGGCAATCAGCAGCAGCGCGCAAAATAACTTTAATGATCTGATTTGAATTTTTTTCATCTATGGTCTTCCTTCTTGATTCATCAATTCTTTAGAGCTTAGGTATCTATTCTTGTAAGGTCAAATAGTAATTAAACTGAAGCTCCCCAAATTTTATTACCTATAAGGTAGTCGATGATTTGTAATAATATGCGGCCGATTGATATTTTCAAAATCGTTGTCGGTTTCCCCGCCGGCCGAGAAAATCGCCGTTCCTACCCATTTGTGATAATATCTAACTGAATATCTTAGAGTCAGTCAGCGGGTTCTATGAATGAGCCTCTAGTAAGCCTCTGTCTGTTTAAAGGTTAAGAAAACTTCAAATATAAATTTGTTGTAACGGCGAGGGTAGTTAGTTAATATTCTCCAGGATAAAAGATAGTAGAATTTCATGTTTATAATAGTTTATATTTCTGTTCTTTAACCGGGTTTAATGAAGGTTCCGGGCCCGAAAGCAGAATCTGCCGTAATTAGTCAGGTGTAGAAGGTGGTAAACAGATGGATTCATGGGAGAGGGCGTATCTTAGCGATCAGTATAGAATGAATTTTACGTCGCGTGTTCGTCTTGTCGAAGAGGCCGATAAATCAAATAGCAGGGTATATCTTGAGAAAACTTATTTTTATCCTGTCTCGGGCGGTCAGCCTGATGACAGGGGCTCTCTCGGCGGCAATTCTGTGCTGGCTGTAAATGAGGATTCAAAGGGAGTGTCACACCTGATCGAGGGCAGGTTGAAAGAGGGTGAGGATGTTGAAGGTGTAATAGAAAAGGAACGAAGGTATGATCATATGAGACAGCATTCGGGGCAGCACCTTCTTTCAAGGGTATTTTTAGACATTCTCGATCTTGAAACTGTCGGATTTCATATTGGAGAGTCGGCGTCTACTATAGACCTTGACGGCAAAATGCCGTCCGCGGAAAACTTTAAGACCATCGAGCTTGAAGTAAATAAACTGATAATGAAAAATATAGCGATTTCTGTAAATACTGTCTCACCCGGGGAATATAACAGATTGCGCGCTGATAGTAATTCCAAGTGTCCTTCGTGCTCGAAGATTTCCGAGAAAACTGAGGATATCAGGTTGGTAGAAATCGAGGGAGTCGATGTGAACCCCTGCTGCGGAACTCATGTTGCTAATACCGGTGAAATCGGTATTATAAAGATAACAGGCATTAAGAGGGTCAATAAGAACAGCAGAATTGAGTTTCTCTGCGGTATGAGAGGTATGCGGGATTATATTGAAAAAGATTTACTGCTGAACTCAATAGCGCTCTCTTTTAGTACCGGGTGGAAAGAAGTGGGTAATATTGCGTGTAAACTTTCAGATGAAAATGCTAAGTTACGGGTCGAGAATAAGACGTTAAATGATAAATTGAATGATTACAGAGCCAGGCAGCTTGCCGTTCCAGATAGTTCGGTTGGCGGATTCTCCATTGTGAAGAAGATAGTCGAGGATGCTGAGGTTTCGGATTTGAGGAATCTAGCCGGAGAAATAAGGAAAAACAATGATATTATAATTCTTCTCGGCAGCCTGAAACCAAAGCCGGCGATTGTGTTTGCCTGCTCTGAGGGTGTTCCTCTTTCTATGGGAAGTGTTTTAAAAGAATCCGCTTCTGTTATGGGAGCTGGCGGAGGCGGGGGTGAAGATTTTGCTCAGGGGGGAGGAGGAAACGGTGATTTGCTGCGCGGCGCGCTCGATAAAGCTGAGGAATTAGTAAGAAAGGGATTGGGGCAATGACAGGGACAAATGACAGCAACAGAGCTAAAAGAGAAGAAATGGTTGATTCGCAAATTGCCGCTCGAGGTATTGAAGACCCCGGAGTATTAGACGCTATGAGAACTGTGCCGAGGGAGCTTTTTGTGAAGGGAGAACATTCTGATAATGCTTATTTTGATACTCCCCTTCCGATAGGTCGCGGACAAACTATTTCGCAACCCTATATTGTTGCCTACATGACGGAAAGACTCGAGATCAAAAGCGATGACAGGGTGTTGGAGATAGGAACTGGAAGCGGCTATCAAACGGCGATACTCGCTCATCTTGCCGAGCATGTTTATACTGTTGAAATAGTCTCTGACCTGGCGCGAAGAGCGAGAGAAAACCTCGAAAAGGGCGGATATACAAATATAAGTTACAGGATCGGTGACGGTTCTTTAGGATGGGAAGAGGAAGCGCCGTTCGATGCCGTTATAATAACAGCGGCTCCTGTGAAGATACCGGAGAAGATAATAGAACAGATAGGTCCGGGAGGACGGATTGTCGCGCCGGTTGGAGCATTCTCACAGAAATTATACAGAATAACCAGAAAGCACGAAGACCTGGTTGAAGAGGAACTTATAGGTGTAAGGTTTGTACCTATGACTGGTGGAAGGGATTCTGACTCTTAAAAGGGAGAGGTGAAGTTATATGCCTGACGGGCAGTTGAAACCAAAAGAATTTTATAGGAAACTGGATTCTCTTATTGTCAGAATAAAGAAAAGGGTTGGAACAGAAGACGCTCTTGCCCTTGTACTGGAGGAATTAGTTGAAGAAGTAGGCTCTGAACTTAAGATTAAAAGTGGGTGTATTTATAAGCTCAGAATGGGTTATTTCCGCAGAATTGGCGGCGCTCTCGGTGACGAGACAGATTCATGGCCTGAACCTATCAGCAGATATGAACCCTTTTTACAGTTTGTCAGCAGGCATAAAAGCTATATCTTTTTTGATTCGGAAATCCCTCCGTGGGGTAACAACAGTGTCGCCGCGTTCATAGGCGAGGACGATCAATATCTCATCATATTCCGTTTGAACGAGGGTTGGGAACGTGAGACTCTTCAGTTTTCCATAAATGTTATTCAGAATATTCTTAACTTCAGCCGATCAACGAGTCGTTTTACGGCAGACTTGCAGGAGGCGTATGAAATTCAAAGAAGTCTCCTGCCCCGTTTTAAGGTCGATTTCGCCGGGTATGACGCGGCTGCCCGTTCAATACCCGCTGAGCGTGTGGGGGGTGATTATTACGATTACGGAAAACTCGACGAAGATGTGTTGTCATTTTCAATTGGCGACGCCAGCGGACACGGTTTGCCGGCGGCCCTGCTGGTAAGGGATATAGTAACGGGCTTAAGGATGGGGATTGAAAAGGATATGAAAATATCGGAAGTTGTAAGGAAACTGAACCGGGTAATAGGACAAAGTCGTCTATCAACCCGATTTGTCTCCATATTTTTATCTGAATTGGAGGAAAACGGGACTCTGGTCTATGTGAATGCCGGGCACCCGCCACCTGTATTGATTAAGGAATCAGCTGAAGAAAGACTTACCAGAGGCGGGAGTATTTTAGGTCCCATGGAAAATGCCACTTTCGAAAGGGGTTTTGCCTTTATGGATTCCGGTGATATTCTTGTAATGTTCTCTGACGGCATATTGGAGAGTATGAATTCGAAGGGCGAGATGTTCGGCGAAGAACGGGTAATAAAGTATGTCCGTGAAAATGAAAACAAACCGTCCGAAGTCATTGTCGACGGTATGTTCAATTATATTTATGAATTCAGGAATGAAGATAAACTTCTCGATGACGCGACGCTGTTTATAATAAAAAAACGCTGATACTTGTGGTTTTTAATTACAGAACAATTCGTTTAAATTGCCGGGAAATCTAAAATGGATTCCTGCTTTAATAATATGTATATTAGTTAAGATCGTTCTATTGGATTTTAGGGAGAGGATTTTTATGTTTCTATCGAAAAAGGTTATAATCTGCGTTCTCTTTGTTATTCTGGCGATTTCCCTCGGGTGCGGCGGAAGTGATTCAACAAAGGAGAGAGATGTTTCATTTGGTGTAAATTTAATTAAGAATCCTTCTTTCGAAGAATGGACTGATTCTGTTCCCGATGGATGGAAAGCAAGAATGATTGGAGAAATAAGTTCAAAAGATGGAACTGCTAATCGCGTCAAGAAATCCTCTGTTAGTAAGAGTGGTAATTATTCTTGCTATATTTGGGGGCATGATACTACCAATAAATGGATCGGGTTAGTTCAGCTTATCCCGGTGATCGAGGGACATGATTTAATACTGTCATCTGATATTAAAACCGAGAGCCTTAGAAAAAAGACAGGCCATAACGCTTATTCTAATGTTTTCGCCCGTTTTCTAGACCAAGACGGAAACAGGGTTACCGAGCGTAAAAGATTTACCGACGCTGTTCTCAGTAGATTCGCGGGGACAAAAGATTGGTTTCGTGATAAGAAGAAAGTTACTGTCCCGCCTGGTTCACACTTTGCTGAAGTAGGGGTTTTATCAACTATGTCGGGAGTTATTTACTTCGATAATGTAGAAGCGGTTCTGAGGGAAGAAATCCCATGGAAGACAAAAGATACAAAGTATATTACATTTTATCATCTTCCGGGACACCCTTTTCCGGAAGGTGCTGTCGAGAAAGAAACTGACGCGATTGAAGACTATGCGAAGAGGATAGATCTGGGAGAGATTGATGGTAAAATCCATTATTATTATTATCCCAATGAGGAAGAATTTAAGCGTATAAATGTAGTTGATAATTATTTTCAAGGGGTAAAATGGGAAAGAAAAGAAATACATACAATGAAAGAGAATGAAGATCTTGTTGTAACTCATATGCTTCTTTACGATTTAGGATTTCCTCCGCTTGGGCTGGCGAAAGGTCTTGTTTTTTATCTTCGTTCGTTCAAACACGGCTGGAATCCCCACAAAGAAGCCAAAGAAGATTTAATCAAGAAAAAGATAGAGCCTTTGCATAAAACAATCCCGGAAACGAAGCTTAAAAATTCTGATTTATCTACAACAATTCCAGCCTGGACCTCATTCTGTACTTATCTGATGAACCAATACGGAACCGAAAAGTTTGTGGAATTTTACAGGGAAGCTGATGGAATAAATGACGAGGCATCTTTTAGCGAGCTGTTTAAGAAAACCTACAAAAGAGATTTTAAAAAAGTTGATATGGATTGGCGGCTCTGGATAATGCGGTATAAGCCCAAAGGTGAAAGTGTTCCGATGCCATGAATTATATTTATAAGTATTGCCCGGTGTGTAAAGAGAAATTGGTTGAGAAAATAGAGGGCGGTTATCCGAGACTCAAATGCTCATCTTGCGGGTTTGTTCATTATCGCAATCCCGCGCCCACCGCGGGTGTTCTTGTAATAGAAAATGGTTCCGTGTTATTGGTAAAAAGACGTTATGAACCGTATCGCGGACTCTGGGTAATGCCCTCGGGGTACATAGAATATGAAGAAAGCGCCGCTGAAACAGCGGTCAGAGAGGTTGAGGAAGAAGCCGGAGTTTGCGTCGATCTTACTTCAATTCATGCTGTTGAATCCTGTTTTGACGATCCCAGAGGGAACACCCTGATGATTTTGTACAGGGGCCGGATTACCGGCGGCAGTCTTGAGGCGGGGGATGACGCCGATGATGTTGCATTTTTCCCCATCAACGACCTTCCCGGCATTGCGTTTGACGTTCAAAAGCGCATTCTTGGAAACTTGAAAGAAGAGTATATATCAGACGCTGACCGAGATGATTGATCACCGCGGCAATAACCGGTTGTACTTATTATTCGGATTTATCTCCGATGAAATATGGAAAGGTAAAGAAATGAGAAGAATATCCTGTTCAGTCTTTGTTGTTTCTTTGGCTATTATTATATTTTCAGCTCCTGCCCCGGCATGTACTAATTTGATAGTAACTCCCTCCGCCTCGGATGACGGCTCGGTCATGATTACATACACGTGTGACGGAGAATTTATTCCACATTTGAGGCACATTCCGGCCGCGGATCACAAAAGTGATGAATATATAGAAATCAAGGATTGGCACGGTAATATAGAAGGCAGGATTAAACAGGTTCCTCACACCTTCGCGGTTACGAATCTTATAAATGAACGTCAGGTTGTTATAGGCGAAACTACCTTTACCGGTCGAAAGGAACTTAGAAATGAAGACGCTCTGCTTCATTACTGGCAGCTTATGAGACTGGCCCTTCAGAGAGCCGCGACGGCCCGTGAAGCGGTTGAGGTTATTGCCGACCTTGTCAGTGAATATGGATATTCAAGTACGGGTGAATCTTTCTCGATAGGTGATAAGAATGAAGCGTGGCTTATGGAGATAATAGGCACGGGGCCCGGCGGCGAGGGAGCGGTATGGGTGGCCAGGCGAGTGCCTGACGGCTATATATGCGCTCACGCCAATAAATCGAGAATCGGAGAGTTTCCCCTCGATGACCCACAGAACTGTCTTTATTCAGATAATGTTATAGACTTCGCGGTCAATAAAGGTTACTACAACCCCGAGTCCGGAAAACCCTTTAACTTCAGCAAAGCGTATTGCCCGGCCACGCCTCAGAAACTACGATATACGGCGACCCGCGTCTGGAGTATTTTCCGCAGATGCGCCCCTTCTAAGAAATGGCCGGCAGATTATCACAGAGGAGAGAGGGGAGTAAAGCCGTATCCGTTGTGGATAAAGCCGGATAAGAAGCTCAGCCTGGAAGATGTTATTGATATTATGAGAGATCATTATGAAGGAACAGAGTATGATATGACAAAGGGAGTTGACGCCGGGCCGTTTGGGACACCAAACAGATGGAGGCCCATTACCTGGAAAATAGACGGGACCGACTACACGTGGGAGAGGCCGATTTCAACTCAGCAGACAGGATTTTCCTTTGTTTCTCAGTCACGCTCATTCCTTCCCGATCCTATCGGGGGACTCCTCTGGTATGGAGTAGATGATACTTATTTTACATGTTATATTCCTCTCTACTGCGGCGTTAATGATGTTCCGAAGAGTTACTCAAGGGGCAGAATCAGTGAGTTCTCCGAAGATTCTGCCTGGTGGGTTTTTAACTTTGTGGCAAACATTTCCAATCTCAGATATTCTCAGATGAGAAAGGATATCCAGGCTGTACAGAAAGAACTGGAAGGAAAACTCATTTCTCTTCAGCCGGCGGTTGAAATGACGGCGGAGAAGATTCTCGAAGAGGACATGGAACTTTTAACTGCTTACCTTACCGATTACTCTAATACTCACGCGGAGATGGTGGTTGAACGCTACAGGGAGCTTGGGAAATACCTGATACGTAAATATAATGACGGATATACGCAAACCAGAAAGGGAAGACCCAAAGAGACAGGATATCCCGAAAGCTGGCTGAGAGATGTTTTAAAGCAGCGGCCGGATCAATTTAAACTGAAAACCCGGGGTGAAGATTCTGTAGAGACCCAGATGCCGTATTGACCGCCCCCGGGTGTTTTAACTCTTCCCGATAAGAAAACAGAGGATTCTCCCTTTAAAACACTGGTAAGGGGAGCCGATACTTTCAGGGAGATGCCCCCCCATGAGGCTCGATACTCAGATAAACCGGCTGGATAATAAAGAACAAAAAGCCCTTTACAGGAAACGATATAAAAATAACAAACATCCCCTTATTCTATAAAAGCGGTTACTTCCCGGATTTGCTTATTACTCAGCCGTATCCCATTCCGCTATCTTCTCCATCCGGAGCTGAACCGGTCCGTCGGCGCTGTAAGTTTCGTATGAGTTGTAATCCCAGTTTAAGTATTTCGACGCGCCGCCGCCTTCGGTAGTAATAAGGAAACGGTTGGACAGATGACCGAAGTAGAGAGCCTGATCGCGCGGCCAGGGTTGATCCCCGCCGCTTGGGTCTACGGGAATCCATCCGTACCCCGGAAGGAATACTTCGCACCATCTGTGATAGACGTAGTCGTAGCACGCGTCTTCTCCGCGCACTACTACAGCTCCGGAATATCTGGCCGGAATTCCCGCGGCTCTGCACATCGCAATATAGAGAAAGGCGTATTCAGAGCATGACCCGGATCCCCGCTTGATTATCGTAGGGGCGATATCCCATCCTCCTACCCTTTTATAGAAGAGGTTATCACGCAGGTAATCGAATATCTTCCTAGCGATCCAGTAGGGATTCTCTTCCCCGTCCAGAGCCTCTTTCACGGCTTTCTGTATCGCTGGATCTTCCAGTCTGTACTTATCATTGTTTTCCAGGAAACTCTTGCTTATTTCCTCAGGTATATCCTCGAGAGATCCAACCTTTTCGGGGAAAAGGTAATAACTTACATCGTATATTTTCGCCTTGACTTTCATCACACAGGTAAAACGCTCCTGAGGATCAAGAGTTGGGCGATTGAAAAGCGCCACCTTCTGACCCCAGCGGTCGGTGTGAAAATCATCCTGCTTTTGACCGTAGGAAATATCAATGATCTCCTGTGTAGCCCGGTCTCTTGGAACGGCGAGGTAAACGTTAAGGTCTTCAACTCTTCCCGGACCGAAATTTATAATATCCTGAGTAAATTCGATATTCGAGTATCTTTCCTCAGAGCGTCTGAACTTAGAATCTCCAAATACAGTCATTGTCGAGATAAGATCTGTCTGGTAGTCAGAAACAAGAAGTTTTGAATCCGCCCAGGAAAGCCCCCATGGGTATGGTCCGGGAGCAGGGAGTATCATTATGACCGAACCTGTATTAGTATCCACCCTGTAAACTTCATCCTTCGATCTATCCGCTATCCAGAGGTATTCGCCGTCCCAGGCAAGTCCGCGCGGGTCTTGAGACGGGGATTTGAATGATATAATGGTCGTTCCATCCTCGGGACTTATGCAAGTTATGCTGTTCTTGCTGTTGTCGGAAAACCACAGGTATTCACCATCGTGGGCCAGGCCCCTCGGATCCGGCGTCGGAGTGTTTATTACACCGAGGCTTTTTCCGGTTTCAGGGTCTATTTTGTATATTTTACCTGAATAAGCTTCTGTCGATGTGTTGGTAAAGTCCATATCGGCAACCCAGAGAAATTCTCCGTCCCAGGCGAGGCCCGTCATAAAATAACCGGGGCCGTCGAAAGATTTTGTCACTTCACCGCTCTCATAATTGATGCAGTAGATTCTGTCTGTCTTACGGTCGGCGGTCCAGATATTATCGCCGTCGAAAGCGATACCCGTCACACATGACGAGGGAAGTGCCATTTCACTTTCTACATCCCCGATTCCGGCGATCGCGCCCGCCGGAATGAACATCAGAATAAGAAGAAAATGCAGGGCTTTCATAATCGTATCCTCCCTTAATAAAGGTAATAGTATACACTTTTAAACAGGATAAGAGTAAGGTATCACTCAGAGATAATGCAAGAGGTAAATATTGAAGCTCCCTTGAGAGAGTCTAACGGCTTAAGGGGCAATATAGGGTTTTATATCCAGTATGGGAGTACCGTCCAGCATATCGATCCCCGAAACACGGAGTACATTCTTTTCTCTGCTGATAACTTCTAAGACAGAAAGGCCTAAAGGGTTAGGCCTCTTGGGAGAGCATATACTGAACACCCCTTTTTTTTTATCTCTGTGCGGAGGTTTCTGCTTCAGTTTTTCGCTCTTAAACGGTGGACTTTTGTGGAAGTTGAAAATAACCGCTATTTTATCTCCCGGTTCGATGCTTGACAATCCTTCCGTGTATTCGGGGGCGATCACCAGTTCGCCCTCCAGATCTGAAATACTGCAGTGGTTTGGAACTTCTTTGTGCTTGCTCCTTAGATATCCTATAGGTTCGAGGTTGATCAATAGATTACCTTCCTTCATAGAGATTCAAAATAGGGCCTGACCTTCTGTTTTTAGTGCCGGTTTCATCATTTGATAATAATAAATATAGTAAACATTTCAGCGGGGGGCAAGATTATGCACCGAAACGAGTAATTGCAAGCCTAAAATAATAAGAAAATCATTTTATATCCTATTTTTTCTTTACAAAAAAGATCTAAAGCTTATACTGCGTTACTAATCTCGCAGAGGGTCTTAAGCTCCTGTGTTATTTGATTTCGCTAAGATTAAACATAAAAATATAACTTGTTTAATTTAAGAAATAAGAAAAAGTGAGAATATTCACTCTAACCGGACGGATAGTTAGAATAAAAAGAGCAGGTATTCGATATGAAACTATTAAAACAGGAATCTATAGTTTACGTTCTCGCGATAATGATCGTTGTCGGAATTAACGGTCCGAAGGCGGCAGCTCGACAGAATGATGTGTCTTCAATAGCTGTCAGCCGGGGTGATATAGAGTTTTTTGGGATGACCCACCAGCAGTATTTGTACGGTCTCGGCGATATTGAAGAGTCGAAATTTATCTCAAAAAGAGTACGCCTGGGCGCTAAGGGTGAAATAAACAGTTATTCTGGCATCAAGATAATGGCGGAATTCGCGGGGACGCCCAAACTTCTTGACGGTGTTATTAATTTGACTCCGTCTGAAAAGATCACTTTTTCAATCGGTCAGTACAAACCTCCCTTTGGAACAGACTTTCTGATCTCTGCTACCGCGTTTCCTTTCGTTAATCCGACAAAGGTAAAAAAACTTGGTACCGGCAGGGATATAGGTATGAGCATTAATGTTAAAAACAGATTCAGCGATAGTTTCAGCTTGAATTTCGATGCCGGGCTTTTCAACGGTTCTGGTAAAAACTCAGAGGATAAGAATGAGAGCAAAAATTTTATATCCCGCCTTGAAATTGGATTGATGGAGATGTTTACAATAGCCCCTAATGTGATTATAGGGAAGACTAATGACGCGGCTGACCCTGAGGATTTATCCACCTACGGCGGTTCAATCAGATGGGAATGGAAAAATGAAGTTGTAGTCGGCGAGTATATTCATTCCAGTGATGCTCTCGATAAGGAGGGATGGTACATCTGGGGCGGACATACTTTCGTTACAGACTTTAAATTTCTTCCCGAGATACAGGTGCTTGCGAGATATGAAGAGTTAGATGAAGATCTTAACATCACAGGCGATAAAACAGACCGGATTACTCTGGGTACGAATCTCTTTGTCGACAAAAAGTACACCAAGGTCAGTCTTAATTATCAGATAAACGGCGAGGAAGGGGCTTCGAAAGATAATAATGAAATAGCTGTTAATTTTCAGCTGGTTTTCTAAGGCGGAGGATTTTATACAGCTGAAAAGGAACCGAATTTATTGCCAGAAGCTAGAAGCCGCGTTCCTTCTTTATCTTTTCATACGCTGTCTGGATTTCTTCAAAACGCCTTGTGGCAAAATCGATGAATTCTTCCGGAAGGCCTTTGGAAACTATTGTATCCGGATGGAAATCTTTCACGAGTTTTCTATAGCTTGTTTTTATCTCTTTATCAGAGCTGGACCTGTTGCAGCCTAGAATTTTGTAGTACTTATCTACATCCTCAAAATAACGGGCTTTCAGATTTTTATACTCTTCATTGCTTATATTGAATATCTTTCTTATTCTGCCGAGGGCGTTCTCCTCTGCGGGGTGAAGTTTGCCGTCCGCTGCGGCAACCTGAAAAAGAACGTCCATAAAAGATAAGAGAACTGCGGGATTCCGCCGGTTAATCCGGTAAAGCTGGTTGGCGAAATCGTCAATTGAATACCTCGAGTTTTTAGCTTCGTTGAAGACCTTTCTGGCAAAGTTTTCCTCTCTCGCGGATATATTCATGCTGCTTATAAAATTATCTACAACACCAAGCTCATCTCTTGTTACAATTCCGTCTGTTTTAGCAAGTTTGCCAAGTATGGAGAAAACGCTGACGAAAAAAGCGGCTTTTGCCTGTTCAGATTGCCTGTAAGCCGGAGAGCGGCCTGCGGTCATCTTTTTGTCTACAAAGTGATGGCCCAGGGCTGCTCCGGCAATAGCTCCCAGGGGACCACCTATGAAGAGGCCGAGTGAACCGAATGTGAGTTTTCCGTACCAGGTCATTTGAATTCTCCAGTTGCTAGATACAAGTAGGATAATAAATTATATATCAAATAACCGCTCTGATGTCCAGGGGTTCTCAAGTATTTGGGCAGCTTTTGCAAATACGGTGCAGTAACGGTTTGAGAGATTCTCTTAACTAAGATGATATTTTATTAATTTACTCCGAGGAAGATATCTTCCGATGGATCTATGAGGTATCTTATCTTATTGATTTTTAAGTTCTCTTATCTCATCAAATACCCTTTTCCTAAATGGCACAGACAGGTAGCTTGTTTTAAGTTTATCCCCTTCGATAGATTCTGTTATCTGTCTTATTGTTTCAATGGAATTACGATAGTTTGAGATGGTCTCGTTAATTTGGCCGTTTGCTCTGTAGTAGAGAGCTAGCTGGCGGTATAACTGCCAGGTGGTTTCTCTTGTTCCCATTTTCTTGCTCAATTTGAGTCCCGCTTTGAGTATCTTTTCGGCTTTTTGTGTTTGATTTTTCCGGGCAAGCCCGCCCTCGGCGAGAAGGAGGGACGGTTCTAAATATCTGCAGTGGATTTCGTTAAAGATAGCACGGGCTTCTTTCAGGTTCCCGGCTGCTTCTGTGTGTTTACCTTCTTCAAGGTTAATCATGCTGAGTGTTATTAACGCGTCTACGATATCGTCTCTGTCGTTTGTTTTGCGGAAAGATTTGAGGGCTTTTTGTATGTATTTGACAGTTTTGCCGCATTGAAGCCGCTGGGAGTAAAAGCGTGTTTTGTATAGTTGTGAAATCCCGAATTGTATTGTATTATTAAATCTTAAAGCATTTTCTTTTGTTTTTTTGTAATACTTCTGGAAATCATTTTCTTTTTCATTTCCGAGAGTGTGATAAATCAAACAGAACTTTCCTGTAAATCGGTGGTAAACTTGTTTAATTCTGTATTCTTTTATTATCCTTATTCCTTCATTGAGCGATAACATGGCCTTGTTATATTCTGCCAATGAGTAATACATAAGGGCTAGATTGGATATATTAGTCAGAAATGGTAATAATGCCTTATACTTACCGGCAACTTCGGTAATTTCTTTAAGAATATTTATTGCCTCATGGAATTCCCCGTTTATATAATTGATTCCTCCGAGCATCCTTAAACTAAGAATTTTATTTAAGCCGTCATTAGTTTGGTTATCCATTTTAAGTTTAATATCAAGATATTTTTTTATTTTATCATAATCTCCGCTGAAAAAATAGAATGAAGATAGACGGGATAGTATCTTTTTTCTTGTATATGTATCAACCGAGTTTATTAATGGTTCTAATTCTTTTATAATGTCAATAGTTTTCTCTTCGTTACCTCCGATTTTCTCATGATAGAGATATTTAGAAAGAGCAATGGCGTATGTATTAATATCAGTACCCTTAGCTATTCTTGCAGCTTTATTTGTAATTGCCAGTCTTCTATCTTCAGTTAATTCCGAAAGATTAAGCAGTATTTCACTCTGTAGTTTTTTATTCTTAGCGCGGACTGCTAATTCTAGAGCTTTATCAAACAGCTTTTTAGGTTTTCTTTCTTTACCCAGATAGTCGGAATAAATTATACCAAGTTCCTTATAATATTCAGCTTTCTGTGTGTCGGAGGAGCCAAGTTCGATAAGTCTTTCAAAATCATCTATAGCATGCTGCGTTAACCCGGCCTGAAGTTCAATCGGGGCGATAAGCTCCAGCACTGAATACAGTTGTCTGCTGTTCCCCTTATTTTTTATCAGTTTCTTCAGTTTTGCAAGAAGGTCGAGACAATCATAGATTTCATATCTTTCTTTTAATTCACCCGCGGCCAGAAGACCGTATTTTAGAGCTTTATCCGGCACCCTCCCGTATATAAAGTGTTTCGCGAGTTGGACTGAATTTGTCGATTTATCTCCCTCAAGCATTCGTCCTATCTCGCTATTCAGGCTGACTCTTTTCTTCCAGGATGTCTTTGCCCGTATAAATTCTTTGAATATCGATTGATTAAACTCAATATAGCCTTTTTCCAGATGTAGAATCTTTTTCCCGGTCAGGATTTGTATTGACTGGGTTATATCTTCTTTCGTTTTCGATAACAGTTCAGACAGTTTTTCTACTGAAATTCTCTTTTCAAAGAAAGCTGCTGCCTGAAGAATATTCTTCTCTTTTCTTGTCAGTCTTCTGTAAGATGCGGCGGCTGTCTCTTTAAGGGTTTCAGGCAGCCGGTATTCTTTATAGGCAATTCTGTTTAGCCGCGTGGCGCCTCCGAAATGTTCTATAATCCCTTCCGAGGCTAGCTGTTTTAATACTTCTATTAGAAACAGTGGAATACCATCTGTTCGTTCATGGAGTTCCCTGATTTCTTTGTCATTAAATGTATTATCACCAAGGAGTTCATGCGCAAGCTGCTTAATATGGGTTTTGCCAAGAGGATTTATATTCAAAGATGAAGTTGGCTCCAAAGCTGTAATTTCTTGATATGTTTCCCTGTATATCCTGGATATGGAAATGTCTGTACTTTTTGAAATGATAACTCTTGTTCTTGAGCCAAGAAAATCAGTTTCATATACGAGATGATTAGTGAAACGAAGAAAATCAGCGCTGAAACGGTTGATATCCGGAATGCAGATCAGAACAGGTTGTTTTATAGACAGTTTATGAATAAACTGTATAATATTATCATAGATAATAACGGAGCTGTCTTCCTTAACTGTTTTGCCGCTTTTATTCCTTTCAGCTATTGAACTTAGTATTTTCTTATGGCTAGATATGAGTTTTCTCTTATCTATAGAAGAAAGATTTTCCGAGAGGGTTTCTATGAATCTATCGAATGAATTATCGGAATATAGATCGCCTGATAGATCAAAGACAAACTGCCCTGCCAGTTGCTCTTTCTTAACGCATTCTGCTAATAATTTCTTTTTACCAACCCCTCTCTTTCCTTCAAGGATAAGCGTTTTCCCATTAAACTTATCGTCACTTAAGAAGGTATCAATTTCTTCAAGTTCCTTGTCTCTTCCAACAAGAATATTTTCGTTAAGTTTGATCTTGCTATGTTCCTTTTTACTTGCAAGGAGCCATGTTTCCTGGAGGGCTTCCTTTGAATCAGAAATTCGTTCATCCCGGTCTATTCTGCATAGGTCAAGAATGAATAAAGAGAGAGAGAAGGCGTTCTTGACACCGGCGGCGGAAAGATGTCCGGAGAGCAGTTTATAATTTTCTTCGTAGAAATTATTTCTGATATTTGAAGCGATTGGAGCTTTTATTCCCGTTATAGATTCAATCAGAGTCATGCCGAGAGCATATAGATCTGAGCTTTCAGAGTATTTAGCATTTTTTAGAATTTTCGGAGCTAAAAATCGCGGTGTACCGCTTATACTCTTTCTTATTGTGGAAGAAGCTGAGGCGAGTCCGAAGTCGAGTAGTTTAACAGTTATTTGTCCTGTTTTATTATTTATTAACATAATATTTTCAGGTTTTATATCACCGTGGAGTATATTTTTTTTGTGAAGGTATGACAGGGCGTTGATTATCTGTTCTAGAATATCAGGTAAGAGATACAAATTTTTATTTTGAGAAATGAAACTTCTAAGATCTCTTCCATTTATGAGTTCCATCGTAAAGTACGGGATGTTGTTTTGAAGGATTCCGAAATCACACACTTTTATAAGCCCCGTGTGATCAAGTGAAGAGAGTGTCTTAAATTCGTTGGCAAGTGTCTTTGCAGAGTTTGTTTTCAGATTGTTTAATATTTTCAGAGCAATAATATTGCCGCTGATAGTATCCTTTACCTTAAATACTTTCCCTGCGGCGCCTTTCCCGAGCGTGGCCAATTTTATGTATCTTGCCGGCAGTTTATATTCTCTCTCCATAATGGAGTATCTTAAGGGGAAGAACTTGAAAATACCAATAAAAAACCCTCCGGGTAAACCGGAGGGTTTGATAAAAGGCTACAAATATTCATTAATATTTATCTTCTATACCATAATCACTAAAATGCTCCAGCTCTGCTTTAACTTGGCCATCTTCAGTATATTCACCGATATATTCCCAGATCCCGGTTTCTTCATTGAACCAGACTACTTTGATCTCCCTATTTTCTGAGTCTATAAGATCGGTCGATAGTGACATTATCACATCTTTGTTGAACTCTATTCCATGGGGTCCCAGCTCTACAACCGCGCTTGGGAACCTGGGCATTTCAATCGTTATCTCCGTGTCCTTATCGAGCGCTCCCGGCGGGAAATAAAGACTGAAGTAACCGTTATCGATTGTTCCGCCTTCCCCGGCGGAAATAACTTTTGAAGCTGTTCCCACAATAGGTCTGGAGGAACCCTCAGAGGTGGAGAGAAGCTGAACGAAAAGGGGGTTCTCGACACCGGACAAATCATTATTTTCCTGCGAGGGGGAAACAGGAGAGTAATCTCCACAGCCGATAGCAGCCAGTACACTGAGGAAGGTAATTAAAGTGAGGAATTTTCGTGCTATGGATTGTCCTGACATTCTTCCCACCTCCTGAGGGTTAAGGCAAAACTTTTAAAATCATTCATTACTTTCGTTTTCCAGTTACTTCAATAAGGCAATGCCGATGCCATAGAGTGTTTAAGCACTGCGGAAATGATTAATTCGAACCGGAACAGGAATATTTTTCTTTAATTTAAGATAGCGTAACTCAAAGTTATTTAATCAGATATGACTATCGTAATCTTATGTTTAAAGGCCTTTTAACCCTTCCGTATAAATAAATTTATTCAGGCATGGGTACTTTCTGACTCAAAGCAATTGCGGATTTTTCAGGGGAAAATCGGGTTTGTTTTAAGGGTAAAGCAGCGGTAAGCTTGTAAATTATTGTATGTCAACCAGATACAGAAACAGGCGCATATTGACCGTTTCTGGAGTTTTCCTTTATTTCTGACGGGTCTATTCCGTGTTTTTTCATCTTATACCTTATAGTTCCCCGTTCTAACTCAAGAAGCCTGGCTGCAGCGGTTACATTGCCGCGGGTTTGCCTCAGAGCGGCAATAATAGTCGCTTTCTCTATCTCTCTCATAGGTGTTCCTCCAGGCGGAAGATCGATCTTTATAGTTCCCTTCTCTTGAGTGATGTCTATAGTTCTTTCTTTCTTTTCTGTCTTTAAGGGAAGGTCTTCCGCTCTGATCTGTCCGCCTGTATTCAGCAGTACGGCTCTTTCGATAATATTTATTAATTCACGGATATTACCCGGCCAGCTGTATCGTTTGAGGATTTCAACAGCTTCATCTGTTAAAGCAATTTCCCCTTTTTTAAGGCGGGTTGAGAACTGCCCTGCGTAATATCTGGCTATCGGTTCGATGTCCTCTATTCTGTCCCTCAGAGGAGGAAGAGATATTTCTACCACATTCAGCCTGTAGAACAGGTCCGCTCTGAATCGTTTATTCTGTACATCCTTTTTCAGGTTTCTATTCGTAGCCGATATAATCCGAAGGTCAACGGGAAGAAACTGAGTGCCGCTGACTCTTCTTATTGTCCTGGAGTCGAGGAATTTAAGGAGTTTTGCCTGGAGTCTGTAATCGATTTCTCCTATCTCATCGAGGAATACCGTCCCTCCGTTAGCGCATTCGAACAGACCGATCTTTCTTTCTTTCGCGTCTGTAAAAGCCCCCATTTCATGCCCGAAGAATTCAGTTTCGAGAAGATTGCGGGGGATCGCCGCGCAGTTTATTTCTATGAAGGGGCCGTCCTTCCTGAGGCTCGACGTGTGTATCGCTTTGGCGATGGCGCCTTTGCCCGTCCCGTTTTCACCGGTTATCATAATTGAAGTGCTTTCACTTGAAGCGACTTTCTTAGCGGTATCTATTACATCCAGGATCGGCCTGCTGACGCCTATGATATTCTGAAAACCTTCAGGTTTTCTGTTGATTTTATCAATAGTCTGTTTTTTCTCCCGTTTTCCGACACCCTGGGCTATCTGCACAAGAAGTTGGTGGAGGTCTTTCCTGCTGTACGGTTTGAACAGAATATGGCGGGCGCTGAATTCAATGGCAGCTATGTCGCTTTTCCTGTAGTTGTCGGGTAAAAGAAGAAGGATCTGACTTTTTGAATATTGATCATGCCAGTCTGTAATGGCTGCGGCTGCTTCAGTCCGCTGCTCCTTTTGCCATGATTCAGGGACAGATAGGATCAACAACGGCGCGAAGGTCTTTCTTTTAGAGGCGGTAAAATCTTCTATAGAGGGAAATTCCTTAACTTTCCATCCGGCCTCGGCGCAGTCCGTAGCAATAGGACTATCCTTACCGGGGTTTATAATATCAACAACAAGATCCATCTTTAGACCGGCCTATTTTAGGGTTATAATCAGTGTATTCGTTCCATGAGTTAGAAAAAGCAAGATATATGCCTTATATCGGTAACATCCTCTATTTCCGGGGAAATCTTACAGGTGTGCGTTCAGCCGATTCTTTCCTATGGGTTTTTACCTTCAAGCATTCTGTTGCGGCGGGGGGTCTTCTTTGGTATTTTTCAGGTACAGATTATTCTGTCGGAGTATAAAATATGAAAACTGTAGTTTTTTCAAGGAATCATGAATTTACCTGTTTGGGATCCGAATAAAAAAAGGAGATCATATCTTGACAAGTTTTTTTAAATCAGCATTTATTATTTTTCTGCTATTTTTACCAATTCTTTATTCAGGCTGCGGCGGGGATAAGGAGGCAGGTCTGCCCCCTGTGATAGATTCGGTCTTACCTGACTCGGCGGGGATGGGAGATACGGTTATTGTTGAAGGCGATCGGTTTAATCCCACACCCCTAAAGAACAGGATAGCCTTCTTTCCCGGTGAAGTGGCAGGAGAAGCGATTGCCATGTACGCAGTCCCATTCGAAGGAGACAGGGGGGTTCTAAAAGCGGTTGTCCCGGACGGTGTTTTTACGGGCAGTTTGAGAGCGGAGCAGATAAGTCCGATCGCGGGATTTATACCTTTTTCAGGAGGCGACATCTTCATTTCAACGGCTTTGCTGCCCTTCTATGTGGAGTTTAAAAAGGGCGATGTGGGTAAGGGGTTTTTCTGCTCTGAGAATTTTAATTTTCCTCTAACAAGCGGGGGGGAAACTCGGCATATGATGATTCTATTCAGCAATTCTCCTTCCCCGTCTGATTTGTCTGTTAATTACAGTTATTCGATTGAATTTGAAGCAGCAACAGGGGATGCCGCAGCGGCGGCAAGCAAAAAAAAGAAGGTTTACGGTGATAAAAGATCTGAAGGTGTGTCCAATGGTTACAGGGATATTGAAGTTTCCGGGTTTGATAAAAAGAAAAGAGAAGAAACGGCGGAGCTTCTAAAGAGCGGGGGAGCTGAGTTATCATACGGGCCTGAAAAGGGGAGGTCATTTTCACCCGTAAGGGGAGTGCCTGCTACAGCGGAGTTTGATGTTTACAGTGAATATGAAGGGTCAACCTTTGATACAAACAGCTATACAACCGTGGTCGCTGATTTAAAATATGAAGGAAATCACACACTCCTTTATCTTGACATATCTACAGATCCGGGATGTGTGACAGATTTAGAAATCGTGAGTTTAGGGCAGGAATTTGAGCAGAGTGTTTACCAGATAGACCGTGAGTCTTATGGCGAGGAGTCTGATATCAATGGAGACGGCAAGGTGGCGATACTTATGTCCCCTGTTATCAACGAACTTACGCCCGGAGGCCAAGACTGGTATATAACGGGGTTTTTCCTTCCGGTTGATCTTTTGCCCTCCCTTGTGAATCCGCGCTGTACAAACGGTATGGAGATATTCTATACAGTCGTACCTGATCCGGGTGGCATCTACGGCTATGTGCTTCCGAAGGAAGAGGCTCTGGAGGCGGTAGCTGGTGTCTTGGGACATGAATTTCTTCATATGATAATGTTCAATTACAGAATTTTAAAATACGGCGGGGGTGCCTCAGCTCTTTATATGGAAGAATTGTGGCTGGAGGAAGGTCTCGCGCATATTGCTGAATATCTTAATGAGCATTACGCGAATAATATTGGAAGGGTTAATGAATACTTTGCTGATCCGGGGAATGCCTCGCTTGTTTACGGTGATGATACTATAGCGAGACGCGGGGCCGCTTTTCTCTTTCTGAGATATCTCGGAGACAGATATGGTGATATTATATTCCGGGAACTTGTTCAGTCAAAAAAATCGGGAGTAGAAAATATTGAAAATGTAACAGGCGAGAGGTTTATAGACCTTTTTGCCGACTGGACGGCCGCGCTGTATTTAAATATACGGGGTATTGAATGTGATGAACGCTTTAAATACTCTTCACTTGATTTGGCGGCTGATTTTGAGCCGCTTAACATTAGCGGCATCACCTCAGCAGTTTTTCCGGCAGAGGGTGATTTAAGAGCGTTGGCTCCTGAGTTTATAGAATTAAATTTTACCAATGAAACTTCGCTTGATGTTTTTATTGAAAGTGATGACCACGCGAGTATGAACACGGTGATCATTCGCAGGTAAGATTTATGCTTTTAGGATGCGGAGAGAAAACTTCAGAAAAAATGTATTCTGTGTGAAATTGAAAAACCGACCTGCCGGCCGGACATATTCAGAGCTTATGCCTCTTATTTTTCAACATTTGTAAAAGATATATAACCGGACTTTTCAAGGTGGCTGAGGAACAGCCCCAGTCTGTCGAGGAGGGGTTCTGCTTCCTCTCCGAATTCTTCTTTCATCAGGTCCCCTATTTCTTCGACCCTTTTCTCCCCGTCACACATCAACCATACAAAACTCCCTATCTTATCGAGTTTATATTTGAAGAAGCGATTTTTAAATCTCGGCAACAGATATTTAACAAGAAACCTGTTCTTAAATTTTAACGCGAGCAGAGTTACAATCCCGTCCTCTCCCGTGCTGTATTCTATTTGTCTTTCCGGAATGAGTTTGAGAAGATTGACTTCTTTTTTATTTATCTCTTTTTCTGGTTTCATATTTTTATTGCCAATTGCTGAAGGTGTCGGAAATTTGACTGTTAAGTAAGAATCTCGAGTACCGAATGTTACTTGGCAGAGAGGCTCAAAGTCAAGGAGATGCTGAAGGGGGCTGTCGGAAAACTGACAGTAAAATAATACTTTGTAGCAGGACATTCAATATAACTCAAAGTATATATTGCAGTTACACAGATAATTCAATTGTGGAATACCGGTTGCTTTATATTTAGAAAAGATATTAACGGTATGTTTATAGATAAATATGAATATCGGGCGTAATGATCCGTGCCGCCCTTGAATATTATTTTTACATTTAGTTGAAGCGGTGTTCTATGGACGCGAACAGGGTTATGGGGGAAATTGTACGGAGGCTCTGTGTTGTTTGCGGAGCCTCAGCAGCGCTTTTTACAATTTCACGTTCTGTTGAAGAGAGAAAGGTGATTCTCTTCAGGGAAAGATATGAGTCAAAAGATGAGTGTTACGGAGGTATTCTATTAGACCGGGGGTTAGAACGAAACGCAGTACAGAGTCTTCTTTTTTCTGCCTCTCAAATAGGACGGAACATAGAAGGAAAGATGGTCTCGCCTCAGAAACGCCCATTTTCCTTTTCGTATAACCCTGGGCGGTTCAGCGCTGTTCCTGGTTTGCCGCCCCGCTGGCGCGTATCTGTACGGGGAGGCGCCCCTCTTGTTTTTAGAGGAATAGCAGATGATCTTGATGTCGAAATATCTCTTGAGATCGGCAGAGAGCGCAGGACCGCCGATAAGGGTTGGGAAAATTCTGACCACCGATTCTGTTTCAACCTTATCGAAAAGGTTCTGCCCCTTCTTCATGTAAAGGATACCGAAGCGAATATACCTTTTGTAAGGACTGACAAAAAAAAATTATTCGATCCGCCTATTATTGGAAATTCAGAAATCATCAGATCTCTCAAGCAGCAGATTCAAAAAATAGCCCCGAGTGAACTGTCTGTGCTTATCGAAGGTGAAAGCGGTACTGGAAAGGAGGTAATAGCCCGCAATATTCATAGATTAAGCGGAAGAGCCTCCGGCCCTCTTGTTACGGTAAACTGTATGGAAGTGCAGCCTTCTCTGCTTCGCTCGGAACTCTTTGGACACGCGAGGGGAGCCTTTACGGGGGCGGTAGGGGAAAGAGCCGGGCTAGTTGAAAGCGCTGGGGGAGGTACGTTCTTCCTCGATGAGATAGGAGAGATGCCCGCTAATCTGCAGGCGGCTCTTCTGAGGGTAATTCAGGAAAGAGAGATAAGGAGGGTCGGTGAAAGCGGCAGAAGAAAAATAGATGTGAGGTTTATATTCGCCACGAACAGGAATCTTTCAAAGCTCGTAGAGGAGGGCGGCTTCAGGGCCGATCTGTTCTATCGCGTTTGCGGAACGAGGATAGTGGTCCCGCCGTTACGGGAAAGGAAGGAAGATATTTTACCGCTCGCTTCCTATTTTCTTAGTATACAGGCGGAAAAGGAGAATGCTAGGCTATCCAGGCTTTCAGCATCCGCGGCGAATAGAATGTTGTCCTATAACTGGCCGGGGAATGTAAGAGAACTGGCGAATGAAATGGAAAGAGCTTCTGTATTTAACGGAGAAAGCAGGATTATTCCCGAGGAAACACTTTCAGAAAAATTAAGTGTAAAGACCGCAGATAAAATGTCAGATACCTGTAAATACGCAAAGACACTTCCCGCCGCGATTATTAATCTGGAAAGAGAGATGATTTCGAATATACTGGAGAAGTTCGATGGTAACAGGTCAAAAAGCGCTGAGGTTCTGGGTATTTCCAGACAGGGCCTCTTGAACAAGATAAAGAAATACCGGCTAATGTGACCTTAGATGAAGAAACAGCTGAATATAGAAGTTTTTAACCGTTTGTTCGGCCAGTAATTTATAAGGCAAGTAGGAAAACATAAGATATTGAGTCAAATTTCATCAGATATAACAAAATTTAATATAAAACTGCAAAATTATCTTTATAGTTGAAATATATTACACTCTGTGATATAATAAGCGGCATAAAAGTGAGCAGTATTCGTTATGATATTTATTAGAAGAAGGTGGTTTCAGAGAAAAAAGCTAAGGATCACAAACAAATAATCAAAACAATATAACTATGATTTTTGCTTTGCGAACCTTGTCTAAGGTAGAGAAAGGGTAGTATGTCATTTCGTAATTTTGATTATAAAGGAGGTGAACAATAGGTTTTAGGGAAGTTTTTCTTCCCGGTTTTCTTTTTCAGCTTGTTTAAAAGGTATTAACAAGCTTGGTTTGTGTCAGATAGTCTTTTTTAGGGGGTATGAACATGAAAAAAATTGGTATTGTTATCTGTTTTAGTTTATTGCTTTTTTTCGCTTCCAATGTTGCCGCTGAAGTACACAACGACTCCTTCTTTATTACAATAGGTACAAGTTGTGAAATAATAGAGGGTGGAGGAAGCGGATATGAAGGCGGAATGTGGTATGAGTATGATTCGGGCTGGATAAATGAATGGTTCTATGACGATCCTTTGGATTTCAACAGGGGGAAAATAATACACATCGAATTCGATCTGGTCGTTTTAGACCCGGCCAATTCCAGCAACATCTGTTTCGCTGTAAACTGGTCAACACCTGAATGGTCATATCTGGGATATGGAACACAGTATCCTCCTATACCCAGTATACCGGAGTTTATCGAAGAAGAACACATAATGAGAGAAACACTCTTAACAGAGTGCCCCGTTCCTGATGTAGTAACTCATTACGTTTTTGACTATATCGTATATGATTACAATCCTGAATGGGTGTCGATAGATGTTATGGGTGTAAACTTTGAAGTTACAAATGGTGTTATCACTCATGAGTGCGTAGTTGAATCGGAGGAAGAAAGCTGGGGCGCTATAAAGTCGATGTATCGCTGATCACTTTGCGTTTAAGGGTTTATTATTATTCTTAAAACAAATTGGAAGGTAATAAGCCTCTCAGCATAGCTTTTAACCTCATCCGGTGTTTTCCGGGTGAGGTTTTTATATATAGCAGAAGAGCTGATTATTTTATAATATAGTCTCGGGGATCCGGCAAGTATTTTACTAACATTGCGAGATACTATCATTTATCAGGATTGGTAAGTGGAATAGGGCTTTCATTGCTGATGAGTGCGGCTGATTGATATTTTCAAAACCCTCCGGAGGGCGAGCGGGCAAGGATTTCTGGCCCGAAGGGGCAGAAAGAGCGAGCCCGAGGTGGGAGTGGCAATTCCCTCGCCGGGGGAATTGACCACGATTTTGAAAATATCAATCAGCCGCATACTGTTACAAATCATCGACTACCTTATAGGTTATAAAAATTGGGGAAGCTTCAATAACAGGGAATACTTGACAGATATCCTCTCAAAGGATATGATTTTTTCAAAGGGTGATCATTGATATAAAACGGTTTAGGTTAAAGATGCCCGGTTGTGTTATATTTAGATTTGAGTAACCGTATCCGGTTGATCTTTTTCCATTTCGATGTAGAAGGAGGCTGTTATGTCCGATAGTGTCTACAAAGTAATAGAATTAGTCGGTACCAGCACAGAATCATGGGAGAAAGCGGCAGAGGCGGCTGTAATGAAGGCTTCAAAATCGCTGAGGGATCTTCGTATTGCTGAAGTTGAAAAGCTGGATATGCATATCGAGGATGGCAAAGTCTCCGCTTACCGCGCGAGAGTAAAAGTGTCTTTCAAATATAAAGGGGACTAAGAGGTCCTTATTATTATTTCCTCGGGGCGTAAGCATTTAAATACAGCTTCTGCCTGTTAATGGAGTTTAATTGATACTGCTTCCGTGAAGCGGACTATATAATTTGGTTCTTAAGCGTTTATCCGCGGAAGCAGATTAGATAATAATTGCAATAAGCATTTGTTTATCCAGGTATCTGTCTTAGAGCGGCGGCGTCAGGAGATTATGCTGTAAAACCTGCTTAAAAAAGATCCTTAAATGACAGGTTCTTTCCGAAGCGTAAGTATGCCCAAACGAAAAAGAGAATGCTGGGGGAATATCCCTCAAAGCGCTCCTTTAAGTATGATTACACTCTTTTTTCTTAACATTTGATTTATTTTTATGGTGTTTGGGGTTATAAATGAGACCGTTTGTTATTGGAATATCGGGAGCCTCCTGCTCAGGCAAAACATCAATCGCGAATAAACTCTCAGATATGCTGGCCGGCGGAGAAAACGTCCTGCTGCGGATGGATAACTATTATTATGATCTTTCCGATCTGGAGTCTGAAGAGAGAGCCTCGGTCAATTTTGATAAACCGGATGCTGTTGATTTTGAACTGCTGGAGAATCATATAAAAGAGCTGCTTGAAGGACGGGAAATAGTTATACCCGCGTATAACTTCAGAACTCATACAAGAGAAGGACTAAGCAGGGGAGCGCGCTGCCGTCTGTCCACTGAAGGCACCGCCCGTTCTGTACTAATTATTGAGGGGCTCTACGCTTTACTTAGAGAATCAATGAGGAGGGTTATGGATATCCGCGTTTTTATCGAAGCCGATATGGATGTTTGCCTTTCCCGCCGGGTAAAGCGTGATACAAGAGAGCGGGGAAGAACCAGAGAAGGTGTTTACAGACAGTTTTATGATACCGTTGTTCCCATGTATAATAAATATGTTCTTCCCACACGGGAGTACGCAGACCTGATAGTTGACGCTAAAGAACCTGCTGAACTGACAGCAGGGAAGATAATATCTGAATTTAATAAGATGATACAGGATGCGGGATCGTAATCAAGACGGTGGAAATTGGTACCCCTTAATGATGGTTGCTATCGCTTTCCCTTCAATTTATAGAAAGCGCCTCTCTGCTGCTCAACCGTTTCGATCCTCCCCTCTCCCTCGAGTACGTCGAGATATTTGTTAACTTCATTTATATGAAGCCCCAGTATTTCAGATAGGTCTTTCAGCGTGCAGGGTCTTCTTCTTATAGTTTCCAGAATGGCCGATTCAGTATCCGGTCTGTAGGATTTCTTTTCCTTTCGTTCTATCGGTTTTGCGATTATCTCTACATTATCCAGTTTCCAGAAATCAGATATCAACTCCAGTTGTTCTCTCGGGGCCGGCTTAAGTCCGGTAACAGCTCCGGGTCTGTCTAAGGTGTTTAGCTGCACCCTGTCGGGTTTTATCTTCTCGAAAGCCTTCCGCAGCAGCTTCAATTCATCTTCGCTGTCGTTATAGCCGGGTATTATAAGAACTTCCAGCCAGATCTCTCCGCGGTATTCTTTTCTGAAATCAATCAGTCCCTCTATACAGTCGTGAATACTAAGTGATTTTAAAGGACGGTTGATTCTTCGGAATACCTCTTCAGACGCCGCGTCCAGAGAGGGAAGAACAAGGTCAGCCGGAAGAAGTTCTTCCCTTACATTTTTCTGATAGAAGAGAGTGCCGTTTGTAAGCACGGCTACAGGTATATTATTCCAGTTCGATTTTATAAACCGAAGAATATCTCCTATCCGGCAGTTAAGCGCCGGTTCTCCCGAACCTGAGAATGTTATGTAGTCAGGCAAGGGGTTGTTTTTTAGAAAATCCCTAAGCTCAACGGTTACTTTATCGTAAAGAACGTATTCTTTTCTTTCAGCCGTAAGTTTTGTTGTGCGGCCGCATTCGCAGTACACACAGTTGAGTGAACATACCTTGTGAGGAACAAGGTCAACACCCAGCGACATGCCGAGTCTTCTTGAAGGGACCGGCCCGAATAGATAACTGTACATAACACAAACCTGACTTTGAAAGAACTACGCTGTTATGTAAGAACGAGTTTACCGGCCGCGGAATCACATTATCCGTATCGAACGCCGCCGCCAGCTGTTTATCATCCTATTAACTATTAATAATACTTATATAAAGCTTTGTAAATATTCACTTATGACAATTTTTACTTCTTTCTATCCGGAACTTAAAGGTCAAACTGCTTCCCGCAAGTAGCTTTTAAAAAGTTTATTCTATATCTGGAAGAGATACTGCAGTTTCAGAAAATACTGGCGGTCTGTTACTGCCCAGCCCCGCCTGCCGTAATCTTCCGGAAATGTGTTTATGTAATCGATAGTTGAACCTATATAAAAGAGCGTGAATGAATTTATCCTGTATTTCAGGAGAGGATCAAAATCCCACTTATCGTCTCTGTCGTTGTACTGGGTTACCATACGCAGAGAAAGTTCCCGCGACAGCTGGAGCGAAAAGCGGGTCCAGAAAAGAGACTGGGAGAACAGTTTATCTCCAGTATCGAGATTATCGCTGGTCAGATAATTAAATTGTGTGTTGATAATAAACCTGTCGATCGGTTTTATGTTCGCCCACAGTCCGTAGCTTTTCTCTTTTCCCATCACCAGATCATGCCTGGCGATTCTATGACCGTAGTTTATATAAGCGCCGAACCGCAGCGCGGCGGACGGTTCAGTGCTAAAGCATGTGTGATACTGCCAGATATCGTTAAACTGAATATCGTTGAACAGTTCGTTGCTGTACATATATTCGCTGTGAATTTTTGTCTGGGCCCTGCGGAAAGATATCACCATTTCCGGGCTTACCCACTCGTCTTTCTTAATACCGGAGAGATTCCATTTTCTTCCCGTGTGTCCCGATAATTCAATTGTTTCTATTAAATCATTATCCTCAAAGCGGAATATTCTGTGCATATAAAGTGAACCCGAACGTTGATTATTGGAAGGCTGCATTCCGTTATCGGCGCGGAAAGTGGGACTCAGTTCCCTGTATTCCGCTGAAATTCTGTAATCACCGGAACTGCGCGTAAGCTGGGTTAAAAACGCGTGCCCCCGGAAATATTCACCGTCCAGCGCCCCGGTGTGCTTTCCGTCATCGAAGAGAATGGCGTTTAGAGAACTGTCAGAGAGTTCCGGTTTGTTCACTTCACGCGTATGTGTTGATAAAAACTGAAACTTGGTATAGTTGCTTGGAGTAAAACGGATCTGGCCGTCGATTCCGAAAAGTGTTCCGTAGCCGTCACTGCCTGCAAAGCGCCTATCTGTAGCAATCAGACCTATATGTGACTGCTTTCCCAAATCCCGCCTGTATCGAAGGATATTTGAATAACTTTCTCCGTTCTCCACAAATCCGCTCTCTTCCTCGAAGGGAAGGATAATAGGTGAATGTTCGTCTTTTGCCGTGAGGTAAGCTAGACTGTTTGCCCCCTCGCGCCAGGTCATCTTACCTGCCAGGATAGGGTCGTTTATCGAACGCGTATAAACGGTGTTGAAATAAGTGTCGAACAGGTCGCTCCCCTCCTGAAAAAATGGTCTCTTTTCAGGATATTTAAGCGCGAAAGTTGTGTTGACATCTATCTGGTTGACATCGGCCTCCACCTGACTGAAATCGGGGTTTACAGTAACTTCGGCTTTCATCTCGGAAGAAATATTATAAGAAATCCCCAGCGCGCCGTCCCCTATAATATCTCCGTTGTCCATACGGCCCCCGTCGTTCATGGAAGATGACTGATGGGCCACAACCGCGGGCAGAAATTTAAATCCTGTTCCCTGTTTGACTCCCGAGATTCCCTTTACCGTACCCCACTGGCATATCCAGCAGTCCACGTCACGGTCGTAAGCCGACCACGAATACTGGAATTTCGATTCGCGCGGCCGGTTGCGCCAGAAATCCATTTTCCAAACTTGATTGTCCCGTTGGGGGAAACGGAGATTTTCGAAGGGGACCGCTATTTCAGCGACCCAGCCGAATTCGGTTATTCTCCCGGCGCTTTCGAAAACAAGATCGTAAGAGATGTCTTCGCCTCCATCGGGGGACATAAGGATATCTCCGGGGATACCGTAAGGGTTGACGGCTATCTCATACGCCATTGCCGCTTCGCCGAATGTGTCGATCATTAAAACGACTGTATCGTCCTGGAATATCTGATCCCGTTCACAGAAAGAGGCGCGCACGTCTTCAGGGTCGTCGTAACATATCCAGGCTGCATAGAGATATTCATCGTCGTAGGTGATTAAAACCTCTGTTTTGACATCCGGTTCGGTCTGATCCCCCGGATTATGTTCAGCGAAGTTGTCCGCTTTGGCGGCCCCCTTCCAGCCGGGATCATCTAATTTTCCGTCTATTTGGATATCACCGCTGGTGCGGCGAACGGTAAGAACTGGATTATAAACCGGAACAAAGTTTTTCCCCCGCTCATCCGCGCTGCCGAAAAGGGTGCCGGGCAAAAGAAGTAAGTATAAGATGCCGATCATTTTAGCTGCACTATTCATATAAACTCCTGTTTATTGTATTGAAATCTATCTAATGTCACTGAAATGCTTCTTTAATATTAATACGCTAATATCTTGAAAAGGTTTCTCTTCATCAAGTATAAAAAAAGAAAGTGTGATGTCAAAATGTGCGGGCTGGGTTGTTATGTTATCAGCAGTATGACGTGTTAACCCACTTTTCTCAAGTAGTTTCATAAAGCCGCCCTGCCTTTCCCGATTAAAAAACTGTTTTTTGCAGTGCAACAAAAAGATGGTATAATCCGTAATTAAGATAAAGCGAGTAATTGAATTCGAGGTGATGTGTCAATGATAAAATCACTTTAACGAAGGAGCTGAATTGAAAGAGCATATAACTATACTTGCGAGTCTTCATATAGCACACAGTATTATAGGAATTATCTTCGGTACCGCTGTTCTGTTTATTCTGGGCGGAGCGGGTGTTATCTCTTGTGATCCCAACGCTATAGCGATAACAAGCAGTATTGCCATATTTGTTTACTTGATTATACTGCTGTTTGCGATTCCGGGACTTATAGGGGGGATCGGGCTTCTGAAGAGAAAGTCATGGTCGAGGATTTTCCTGCTCATTGTCGGCTGCGTGAAATTATTTGATATACCGATAGGCACAGCCCTGGGGGTTTATTCTATCTGGGTTCTTACAAATGAAGAGACTGTTTCAATGCTTTCGGCTAAGAATGCAAATAATGAGACAAGCCGCGGCGCCTGATAATAAGGGTGGAGCAAACTACCTCGGAATAACAAAAAGATCAATACACAAACTTGATATACTAGCGGGGGCTGTATTTTGTTGAATATGAAATTGCTTCCCGCCGGCGTTTCTCCGGGTTATTTGAAATTATCCGGCTTTATATAATCTCCGAATTTTCCTCGAGCGTCTTCTAAACGTTTCTTCTGTTCTTCTATGTGGCTGAAGACAGAGTCTGGAGTATCAGTTACTCTCTCTCTGAATATCTTGTTCATTCTTTCCAGTTTGGCAAGGTTTTCAGGAATACGGATCGTAAATTGTTCTATGTAATCTTCCATCGAATATTCTTTATTGAATATTTCTAAGAACAATCTCTTCAGATCGCCGTATTCGGGTATTGACCCCGTGGGTGTTTCAATAGAGTTGGCTTCGTTGTGAGCTCTAAGCTCCATCCATTTAAGCCATACCTTTTTATCATTCTTATCATTCAGCCATTTACCTTCTTTATCTCTCAGGAAATAGTTAACAGCGAAAATGCTTGGGGGTTCTTCGGACTGTTTGCCGAAATCGAGATTGTTCTGAATATATTCTCCTATGGGAAGGGAAAGAAAGTCGAGGTTTGACATAGGTGTAAACACTCTTACCCCTTCTTTGCCCAGCGTAGCTGCTGTTGTCTCAGACTCAAGGCAGGCGCCGTATAGGATTATTCCGTGATCCCAGCCGAAGGCTTCTTTCAGAGGAACTGAAGTGTCAGAATCTCTGCCTCCATAGATGATTCCGCTTACCGGAACACCTTCCGGCGAGTGAACTTCTTTGCTGACATTATCCAGTGTGTCGATTTTGAATGTAAATCTCGCGTTCTTGTGAGAGGGAGTTATTTCATTACCTTCATCGTCCTTCTTGCCCGGATACCATTCGCCAGAATGATTTACTCCCTTTTCGGGAATTTTGCCCGGTTTGCCGTTCCAGTAGACATCTCCGTCTTCAGTTACAAGCTGGTTTGTGAATATTACATCTCCGGGTGTAGTTATAGTATTCCACTGGATAGTGTCCTCATCCGGATTAATTCCCTCTATTATGCCGAATACGCCTGATTCCACATTTACAGCGCGGGTTTTCCCGTCGATATTTTTAAGATATGCTATATCATCGCCTACAATTGATTCACCTTCGATCATGGCTGTAGAGGTTTTGCCGCACATAGACGGGAAAGCTCCCGTAAAATATGTCATTCTGTTATCAGGTCCGTGTATTCCCATCACAAGCATATGTTCTGTGAGCCAGTCTTCATTTGAAGCCCGGTTTATAGCGAGCCGCATGGCGAGTTTTTTAAGACCGATCGTATTACCTCCGTACTGCGTGTTCGCGCTGTAAACCAATTCTTCTTCCAGGTCGATAAATATCCTTCTCTTCTCGATATTTTTGCTTACCTTCAGTCCAAGACCCGCTTCGGTAAGTTCTCCCTGGGAATGAATAAACTTGAAGAATTTCGCTTCAGCCCCCTTCCTTACAAACTCCTTATAGCCCTGTCTGTAGAGAAGGTCGTCACTATGCGCGACATAGGCTGAGTCTGTCAATTGAAGTGCCGGAATCGAGAAAGGAGAATTCGCGGGTCCCAGCGAGAAGAATTTGATATGCAGTTGATGTCCTTTCATGATACCTGACATAATCCCGCGAATCTCCTCGAGCCCCCTCTCCCTGTCGATTGAATTGAGTTCAGGACCGAGGTCCTTTCCGGTGGGCACCAAAAATTTGGTGTTCTTTTTGTCTCGTGCCTGATCATAGTAACCGTCAAAATGTATTGTGTGTCCGTCGATGGCGAGGCGGGCTTCTTCATGATTATCAATAGCCGCACTGCGAGTTCTTTCAATATCTTCATTAGAATCGTCATAAACAGAAACCTTTTCAGGTTTACAAAGATCGATCATTTCAAGTATGAAACTGTGGAGCCGGGGGTTGTCGATACGGGCCAATTTATTGAAATCATCATTGCTTAGAAAATCGCTTAATTTATCGATCGGCTTGGGATTCATTTCTCTCATCTCCCGTGAAAATTAAAGGAAAAACTTATCGTCCTTTTAAGTAGAGGCGACGGATAAACCGCCTTTAAACTATAATAAATAGTTCTTCATGGCAAAGAAAAGTTTACATTCCGTTAAGATTCATAAAATATTCAAAGTTAGATTGATGTTACTTGAAAATCCGGTTCAACGCGTTGATAAATCAATTTATTCTTTGCGGAATTGCTCAACGCCGTGTATTTTCGAAATCAGCATGGATTTTTAAAGTTCGAACGGTTTTATAATTATTATGACTATAAAACACAAAAAAGGCGCGGCTCTTCTTTTTACTTCAATCGGATGGTTTCTGGTTCTTTCCGGAAGATTGACGGTGTCAACGCTTCTTATCAGAATCGAAGAAAGTCTTGGCATAGATCACGCGATGGCCGGCTATGCTATTACGGGGATGTGGTTTTCTTATGGAATTATGCAGTTTCCCTCTGGAGTACTGTCTGATATAAAGGGGAGGAAGATCACAATTCTGTGTGCTTTTATCTCCTTCGGAACAGCTTTTCTGTTTCTTGCTTTATCATTTTACTATTTTCTGTTTTTCTTCTTTCTTGTGCTTCTGGGGATCGGAAGCGGATGTTTTCAGACAGCCAGTATATCGATGCTTTCAGATCTCTACAGAGAGGACAGGGGAAGAGCCCTGGGCATACAGGCGAGCAGCGGGTCTATAGCGGGGCTAATGCCGATCGCCCTTCCTTTGTTGGCGTCGCGGTTGCACTGGAGAGGAATCTTTCTCGTGTGGGCTGTTTTAAGTTTCGCTGTAGCCTGGATGTTTTATAGATACTCTAGGGAGACAACGAAGCTGCCTGGAAAAGTTTCGTTGAGAGAACGTTTTGCTGACGGGCTTAGCGTACTTAATCAGAAAACTACAAGACTATTTTTTATTGTAAATTTAGTTCTGGTTTTCACCTGGATGGGATTTAATTCTTTTTTCCCCGCCTATATGATAGAGAGCAAAGGGCTGAGTTCTCTTAGGGCCGGGATCGCATTTTCCCTTCTTTCTTTCAGCGGGATTCTTTTAAAACCCCTTATAGGAATTCTTTCCGACAAGTACAACAAAAAGATTATTATAATGATCCTCTTATTTGTTACAGCCGCCGCGGCCGGTTTTCTGGTGCGGACAGATTCATTCCCGGTTATATGCCTCGTCTCTTTTCTTCTTTCCTTCGCGACCAGTATATTTCTGGTAATCAATTCATATCTTATGCATTACTGGGAGGAAAAGGGGAGAGGGGGTAAACTTGGTTTTTACCGTTCTCTCACAATTCTTATAGGGAGCCCCACTTCAGCGCTTATCGGTTATACCGCGACTGAATACGGATTCGATTTACCATTCTCAGCTCTTGCCGTTCTTCTTTCGGCAGCGGCAGTTATGCTATTAATCGTCAATTTCGTAAAACGCGGATCTATTAATACTTAACTTGTCAGAGGGATGCTTCTAAGAAAAATCCGACGGAAAAACCGTAAAAGGTCTCCCGTCGGATTATAATTGAAGCCGGCAGCGTCTGGTGTTTACCGCTGCTCACCGGATATCATCTTTATTCCAGACCCCGTTTCTTCAGCAGAGGTTCTATACTGGGTTCTTTCCCTCTGAAGCGTTTATAGAGGGTCATAGGTTTTACTGAACCCCCTTTGGCTAGAACGTTCTTCCTGAATGCTCCGGCAGTTTCCTGATCGAAGAGACCTTTCTCTTTAAAGGCCTGGAAGCCGTCGGCATCGAGTACTTCAGCCCAAATGTAGCTGTAATACCCGGATGAGTATCCGCCTGAAAATATATGCCTGAAATAAGTGCTTCTGTACCTGGGAGCAATCTGAGGAATCAGGTTTATTCTATCGAGTGATTTTTTTTCAAATTCCAATACGTCGAAATCCTTTTCCTTTGTAACTGTGTGCCAGTCCATATCCAGCAGAGACGCCGCGAGATATTCTGTAAGCGCGAATCCCTGGTTGAATTTACTGGTTTTCTGGATTTTGGCAATCAGCTCATCTGGTATCGCCTCGCCGGTCTTATAGTGCCTGGCGTACATTTTGAGTACTTCCGGTTCTTTCGCCCAGTTCTCCATAATCTGTGACGGCAGCTCTACGAAGTCTCTGGCCACGGAAGTGCCTGAAAGCTTTTCGTAGTGACAGTCTGCGAGAAGCCCGTGAAGTCCGTGTCCGAATTCGTGGAAAAGTGTTAGAACGTTATCCCAGCTTAGAAGCGAGGGCTTACCCGCTGTCGGTTTTGAGAAATTGCCTACATTTACAATAACCGGGGTTACCTTCTCACCGTTTCTGTAAGATTGTGATCTGTAGGCGCCCATCCAGGCGCCGCCCCTTTTGCTTTCTCTGGGGAAGTAGTCGACGTACAATATGCCTATATGGGAACCGTCTTGTTCCTTAACTTCAAAAACCTTGACATCTTTGTGATATTTCGGAATATCGTATCTTTCTTCGAAAGTTATCCCGTAGAGTCTGCCGGCTACTTCGAAAGCCCCGTCCCGGACATTTTCCAGTTTGAAATAGGGTTTAAGCATCTCTTCATCCAGATCGTACCTTTGTTTTCTGATTTTTTCAGCGTAGTACCACCAGTCCCAGCTTTTCAGTTTGAAATCCTCGCCTTCATCATCGATCATCTTCTGCATAGCGGCAGCTTCCTCTTTAGCTAAATCCAGGGAAGGTCTCCACAGTTGATCGAGGAGTCTGTAGACCGCGCCCGGTGCTTCAGCCATGTTTTTTTCGAGCACTAAGTCCGCGTGAGTTTCGTAACCGAGCAGATTGGCCTTTTGAAGCCGGAGATTACACAATTTGTTCACAATATTCTTGTTGTCGAGTTTACCGCCGTGGTTTCCTTTATTTAAATACGCCTTGTATATTTTTTCTCTAAGCTCTCTCTTTTTAGAGTGTTTCAAGAAGGGAAGCATACTTGGTTTATTAAGAGTAAATAACCATTTCCCTTCATATCCCTTTTCGGAGGCATCTTCGGAGGCTGTACTTATGACTCCTTCGGGAAGACCCTCAAGATCGTCCTTTTCTTCGATTAAAAGCTCGAATTTGTTGACTTCCTTTAATAGATTTTCCCCGAAACGGAGGGATTGAATGGATATTTCCTTATTGATTTTACGAAGCTTTTGTTTTTTCTCCTCGGGTAAGTCCGCACCTCCGCGAACAAACTCTTTATAATACTTTTTAAGAAGCATATGTTGTTCATCTGTCAGGTCGAGCTTTTCTCTCTGTTCGTAAACGCTTTTTATTCTCTTGAACAGTTTCCCGTTCATAATAATATTATCTCTATGCTCTGATAGCATCGGTGTCACTTCTTTTGCTATCTCCTGCATTTCCTCGTTTGTGTTCGATGAATTCAGGCCGAAGAACACATTGCTGACCTTACCGAGCAATATTCCGCTGTTTTCCATTTCCTCGAGAGTGTTATTGAATGTCGCGTTTTCGCTGTTTTCAGCTATTGTCTCTATCTCGTCTTCATGTTGTTCTATTCCCTTTTTAAAGGCGGGCATGTAGTGTTTTTCCTGTATTTTGTCAAATGGCGGTACACCAAAAGGTGTTTCAAATTCTGAAAAGAACGGATTTTGTGTTCCCAGAGAACAGGAAAAGACAACAATCGCAATAATAAAAAGCAAAAGCGCTCGTTTTTTCATTTTGCGCACTCCTTTTGTCTGTTATGGCTCTTACTCTTTCTTCCTTGAGTAAGCTAAGAAACCGATTCAAGTTCTAATATTCTACTCATTTGTTTTAACATTATCAAGTAATATCGGCAGCAGTTTTCATGGTTGCTGATAAACATTGCGTAAAAGGCAATGCTTAGAAGCGGAGGATAGGATTTTGACGGGGTTTACAAATGGATAAAAATATGATTAATAAGACAGTTTTAAACTTCCTCTAACTATTTTAAAAAAGCTGTTGATTGTATGATGATTAAAGCATATCTATTAAAGTGTTTTTGGTTCTGTTTAAGCATCGCCGATAGCAATTCTGTTTTGTTGACATCGAGCGGCGCGAGCTAAACCAATCGGGAGAAAACAGCATGTTTCTTAGAGGTTTAGAGCTGACTTTAGCTGGAATGACAGTAGTATTTATTTTTTTGATTATTATGGTAACTGCTATCCAGCTAATGAGTTATATAGCTTATAAGTATTTTCCGGAAAAGAGCGAGGAAACTGAACAAGGATTAGCCGTTGAGGATAATGCATTGATCGCGGCGATTGCGGCGGCGGTCAAGAGTAGAAGATAAAGTAAAACCACTGTAGCGTGATGACTTTCGCCGACCCTTTAGCTATTCGTTTCTGTTTTTCGTTTTCGCGGAAAATATATAGAGTGATCGCGTAGCGGTTAGGAGAATGATTATGGCGATGAAAAAAATAAATGTAATGTGTACGGCATTCAGGGACGGATTTCAGTCGGTCTTTGGCGCGCGGGTTCATATGGAAGATTTTGTGCCGGCGTTGGAAGCCGCCGTGAACGCGGGGATAACTCACTTTGAATCAGGCGGCGGGGCGATGTTTCAAAGCCCTTTTTTTTATGTCAATGAAAATTCATTTGAAAATATGGACAGATTCAGGGAGATTGCGGGACCCGACGCGAATCTTCAGACACTGGCTCGCGGCGTCAATGTCGTGGGCCTGGATTCTCAAAGCAGTGATATCATCGAGCTGCACGCGAAGCTGTTTAAAAAACATGGAGTAACCACAATAAGGAATTTTGACGCTCTAAATGACGTAAACAACCTTGAATACAGCGGCAAGTGTATTGTTGAAAATGGACTAAAGCATGAAGTTGCCGTGACGATGATGGAGTTGCCCCCCGGGTGCACCGGCGCCCACGATGTGGCTTTTTATGAAAAGACTTTGAAAAATATCATAGATTCGGATTTGCCTTATAGCTCGGTATGTTTCAATGATGCATCAGGGACGGCAATACCGAAAAAGGTTTACGAAACTATTAAAATGGCAAAGAAGATATTACCCGCCGATATCCCGGTAAGATTTCACACACATGAAACAGCCGGGATATCAGTACATTGCTATATGGCGGCAATTGAAGCCGGCGTGGATGGTATTAGCCTTTCGATGTCTCCTGTTTCCGGAGGCACAGCCCAGCCTGATATACTGACTATGATGCACGCGCTGAAGGGTTCACAGTACGACCTTGGTTTGGATATTAATAAGATCCGGGAGGTTGAGACGATATTCAAGGATTGTATGAAAGACTATTTTGTACCGCCTGAAGCCAGATCAGTTTCGCCGGAAATTCCTTTCTCGCCTATGCCGGGAGGCGCTTTGACCGCGAATACTCAAATGCTTCGTGATAACGACATGCTCGATAAATATACTGAAATAATAACCGCGATGGGTGAAGTTGTATGCCGCGGGGGGTATGGCACATCTGTTACCCCCGTGTCGCAGTTTTATTTTCAGCAGTCCTTTAATAATGTAATATTTGGTCCCTGGGAGAAATTCGCGGAGGGTTACGGTAAGATGATTCTGGGCTATTTTGGCAGGACTCCCGTTGAACCGGACCCCGAGCTGGTTAAGATTGCTTCGGAAAAGCTCGATCTAATGCCGACAGATAAGAAGGTGTTGGAGATCAATGACGCCGATCCTGAAAAAGGGATAGAATCAGCCAGAAAATTATTAAGAGAAAATGCTCTTGAAGAGAATGATGAAAACATATTTATTTCCGCCGCGTGTAAGGAAAAAGGTATAACTTTCCTGAAAGGAGAGGGCAAGGTTCGTGTGCGTAAAGTTGTAAGGAGCAAAGAAGGAGCAAAGAAAATAAGTGATACTTTTATGGTAACTGTTGATGGAACAAAGTACCCCGTGATTTTAAAAGACGATGTTGTAACCGTCGAAGGACGGAAGTATAAAATAAAGGTTGAAGAGGGTATTCCGGATATTACAAGACCTCTTCCGGGACCCAGCGAAGATACACTTGAGATAAAAACACCCTTTCCCGGAACAGTTATCAGGGTTTTACGTGAAGCGAATAAGCGTGTTGTAAAAAATGAAGTTATTATGATTATTGAGGCGATGAAAATGGAAACGGAGATAAAGGCTCCGAGAAACGGCGTTGTGGTTTCAATGGATGTAAAAGCCGGAGATTCTGTAAGCGCTAATCAGGTGGTAGCGAGGTTAGGATAAATTAAACATAGTAAAAAATGTTCTGGCAGCGTGACCGTCTCAGAGAAAAATCAAATCAGGAGATATAGATGGAAGCACTGGAACTTGGTAAAGTATTTTCAAATGTAATTCAGAGTACCGGTCTGGCTAATTTTACTTTTCCTAACATTATAATGATCGTTGTTTGCTCTTTTCTGATTTTCCTCGGCATTGTCAAAGGGTTTGAGCCGCTTCTGCTGATTCCTATAGGTTTTGGCGGAATTCTGGCGAATATCCCCGTAGCGGGAATTGCCCAGCCGGGCGGCTTTTTGTGGTATATTTATGAGGTTGGCATAAGAACCGGGGTTTTTCCGCTTCTGATATTCATGGGAATTGGGGCGATGACCGATTTTGGCCCCTTGATCGCGAATCCTCAGCTTGCCTTTCTCGGAGCGGCCGCTCAGTTTGGTATTTTTACGACCCTTATTGGCGCTATTACGCTTCCCGGAATGGATTTTTCACTTAAGCAAGCCGCGGCAATAGGTATAATCGGCGGTGCAGACGGTCCCACAGCTATCTTTATCACATCGAAATTAGCTCCGGAACTTATGGGGGCTATTGCCGTGGCCGCTTATTCATATATGGCGATAGTGCCGATTATTCAGCCGCCTATTATGAAACTTCTTACAACACGGAGAGAACGCAGAATTAAGATGACCCAGCTTCGTCATGTTACAAAGACTGAAAAGATCCTTTTCTCGCTGGTTGTGTTAATAATCTGCGCGATTCTTTTGCCTGCTGCTACTCCTCTTATTGGCGCTTTGATGTTTGGAAATCTGATAAACGAGTGCGGGAGGACGGCAAGGCTGGCAGATACAGCAAAGAATAGTATGATAAATATTGTAACGATCTGCTTGGGGCTTGCCGTTGGTTCAAAGCTGCAGGCGTCACAATTCCTAAGTTTCCAGACTATCGGCATTCTGATTTTAGGGCTTGTCGCTTTTACCATAGGTACTGTCGCGGGGCTTTTTATGGCCAAGCTGATGAACAGGTTTTCCAGCAGAAAGATAAATCCTCTCATTGGCGCCGCGGGTGTATCGGCTGTTCCAATGGCGGCCCGGGTGGCGGGCAAGGTCGGGTTGGAAGAAGATCCCCATAATTTCTTGATGATGCACGCTATGGGTCCCAATGTTTCCGGCGTGATTGGTTCAGCCGTTGCCGCTGGGGTTTTATTGGCTTATTTCGCGTAGATAAATATAATTTTATTCCGGCTTTTCCTTAGAATTATTTTTCTTAAAGTGGATACCAAAAAAATATCAATCTTTTGATTATTGATATTTTTTACGCCCCCGGGTTGACAATTGATATTATCAGGATAAAATTAGTATAGAAAGGTTAGGCGGGTTCACGGGAGAGAATGAAAAAGAGAGTCTAAAAATTTGAAGACAAAGCATAGTCCCGATAACCTGACCTGAATCCTTTAGTGGCAGCGCCACGGATTTTCAATTGTTTGGAAACCCGTGGCGTTCTTTATATGGCAGCCTGGCGGCTGGTTTCATAAGGTCTGAAGTATAAATAAACGAAATGGGGCCCCGGCCATAGACTCTATCAATTTATAGGGTTAGTTAAAATACGGGGATTTTCTTGCAAGGTTAACTTCTGTAATCAACCACAACTTCTTTAAGAGCGGCTATTTCATCTTTGACTCTCCGGTTCCAGTCAACGAAATATTTTTTAGCAAAAGCGGCGGCGCCTTCAGCGATACGTTTTCTGAGGAGATTATCATTTATGAGAAGAGACAGTTTACGGGTAAGAGCGTCGATATTTGAATTCTCAACCAGAAGGCCGGTTTCACCGTCACGTACTACTTCGGATGTGCCCGCGGTATCGTAAGCTATAACGGGTAGCCCGCAGAGCATCGCCTCACACGTAGGCATAGCCATATTTGTCAGTTTGCTCGTTCCGATGAATATATCACAGGCCTTTAGTAACTCCGGCACTCTGTTGTATGATATTGAGCCGGTAAAATGAACCTTTTGCTCGAGACCGAGCGACTTTGTCACGCGGGCAAGATGTTTCATTCTTGAGCCGTCTCCAGCTAACACAAAGGAGACATTTTTTAAGGTTTCCCCGCTTAGTCTCGCGGCTGCTTTGAGAATGTGGTCGGTTCTTTTCAGTTTTATGAATCTTGAAAGAGTTACAACCAATATATCATTTTCGGGCAAACCCATCGATCTACGAGTCTCTTTTCTGTCAATTTTAATCTCCGGCCAATTCATATTCATGCCGTTCTGGAAAAATGATATTTTATCTTCGGGTATCCCCCTGTCAATGAGAGCGTTCTTTCCCAGCGTTCCGTCGTTTAATACGATGTAATGATCAACGGGATGTCGGAGTGAATAAATTTGATCGAAATTGGAATAAAAATGTTTTAACGGGGAAAATTCACCTCTTCCCAGCCACATTACGCCAAAGAGCTTGACGACAGCGGGTATGCCCAGTTCTCTTCCAACCTCACTGACCGGTTTGATTGAATGGTGAGAAAGGCCCAGAATAAGATCGGGTTTTATCATAGCGGCCAGGGATTTGAGTCTGCAGGTAACTTTATAGGGGAAATAGAAAGAGATGATAAATCTTCCTATTGGGCCCGGAAGTTTTTCGAGTGGACTTATAATATTGGAATAATAGTATTTAGTAATATCTATCTTGTCGTGGTCATCAGTTTGCCGGGGGGGCTTGGGTTTTAAAAGGAATGTTTCTATTGCATCCGAGGAGAGCCCGCTGTTGAAATGTAATTCATCGGGGACACCGCAACCCTTGCCGAGTGACCAGAGATTTTCCCAAACGGACAAAATTAAAATCTTTTTCAGCGCTTTGTTATTCATTCTTGTATCCGTGGTGTTTTCCGGCTGAGCAGCCGTAATCTTTCGGCAAGTTCTTCAGGTTCGATAAAACCAGTTACTCTCAGTTTGTTGATTTGCTCTCCCTTACTGTTGAAAAAGACGATAGTCGGAACCCCCTTGATATTAAACTCTTTTTTTATTTTCTCGGAACGGGAATCAGATTTAGTAAGGTCCACCTTTATAGTAACCATGTTTTTAGATAGATTCGAAACTAAAGGATCTGAGAAGGTTTTATCGTCAAGTTCATGACAGGGAATACACCAGTCAGCCGAGAAATCCAACATAACGGGATTCCCGCTCCGCTTTGCTTTCTCAAACTCGGCACTTGTATATTCGATCCATTTTATCTTTGAGTCTTGATCAGCTTTGAATATTACCCCCCCGGGCTTTATTATCATAAAAACGGCGAGGACCAACCAGACCAGAGCCACAGTTTTCTTTATGATATTGAAAGCTTTCCCGCCGCCCTCAGTTTTTATTATCCAGCCCAGAAATATACCTGCCGAGAGCGCCGTTAGAGAGTACCCGGTGTATGTGACCGTTCTACCGAGAATATGCCTCGCGAAATAAAATGCCATCATAATGAGTATAAAACCGAAAATCTGTTTTACCCAGTCGAGCCATTCGCCGGAGCGGGGCAGGCGGGAGATACTTCCCGAGGCGGTTCCCAGGATTATAAATGGAACGCCCATCCCCCAGGCAAGAGTGAAAAACATAATAAATCCGAGAAACGGATTTCCGATTTTACCAACATATGTCAAAAGACCCAGCACAAACGGGCCGATACACGGGGCGGCTACAATTCCGACTGTCAGACCCATAAGGAGAGCGCCTAAGCTTCCCTTCTTTGCTTCGCCGGTTCTTTTCATCAGAAACATCGGCAATCTGATTTCCCAGAGGCCGAACATAGATAAAGCGAGACTCACGAGAACAAGAGATATAAAAGATATAACCCAGGGGTTTTGCAGAGCGGATCCGAGTAAACTTCCCGTAGTTGCCGCGAGCATTCCGAGGATACTGTATGTAATGGATATGCCCAATACATACAGGAGGGATAACCCCAGTTTTTTAGATACTTTTCCTTCGGCCTGGCCTCCGAAGAAACTGATAGTTATGGGGATAAGCGGATATATACAGGGAGTGAGATTAAGAGCGAGGCCGCCGAGGAAAATAATCAGAAGTGTGAGCAGGATTCCGCGGGATTCTATTATTTTTCCGAAGGACTCTTTGTTTACCTCACCCCTATAGGCAGTTTCGTCTTTCCCTTCCTGGTTTCTGCCGCTGCCGCCATGGTCAGAATTATAGTCTGTGGTTATATTTTTTTGCCCGATATCTCTTCCGGCAAAGAGCGGAGCTTTGAATATGGCCTTGTTTATTTCCTCAGTTTGTTCGCCACGGGGCGACACATTCAATTTTATTTCCACTCTTGATTCGGCCGGCTGGATACATGTCATATTGTTGCATCCCTGGTATTCAATTGTGGCCAAAGCTTTGTATTCATCCGGTTTGATATCTTTGTCAATTTTAAATATAATTCCGAATGTTACTTCTCCCTCGTAAAGAGGGAGAGGAGTATCGCTTATTTCAAGAGACTTTTTCTCCGCTTCCGGATAGAGAGTTTTGACTGCCGTTATTCCGCCGGGCAATTCAACTTTAACTGCCGTCGGGATAAGGTATTTGTCAGGAGGGGAATAGGAGTTTATGTGCCAGCCGTCCTTTATTGTCGCTTTTATCGCCAGATAGCCGGTTGATCCGGGATGAAAAGCGTTCCGGGAAAGGTATCCCTCCGCTTTGACAAGAGATTTGGGAGTCGTGAAGAGACCCTGCGCTGCCGCGCTGACAGAGGTGAGAATTAGAAGAATGATTATTGATGCCAGGATATTTCTTTTCAAGCTATTGCTCATTACGTTTCCTTGATTGATATGGTTATAATTATTATTAATGTATTTTTATGAAGTGATAAAATTTATATAATATTTTAAAGCATATATTAATGGAAAGTTCCAATTAATACAAGGTATCTTGATTGTTATTGTGTATATTGCGTGATAGTTACGGGAGGATTAAATGAATAAAGATATCAGAAAGTTGTATCTTGTAAGACACGGAGAATCTGTATGCAATGTGGAGAGACGGGTTCAGGGCAATTCCATGCGAAACTCTCTCAGCGAAAGGGGAAAAAGACAGTCTGAGTTGCTAGGGAAAAGGCTGGCATCCTTCGAATTCGGAAGAGTTTATTGCAGTAATGTTGAACGGGCAATCGACACTGCAAGAATTGCTCTCGGCGGGAAGGCAGATTTGATTTACCTTGATGAACTCCGTGAGGTTTCTTTCGGCAGTTGGGAGGGAAGACTTATAAGTGAGATAAAGGAAAGTGAACCGGGGAGAGTTGAAGAATGGTTTTACAAACCGGCATCTGTCTCAATTGAAGGAGCGGAAGATCTATACTCCTTCAGGGAAAGAGTTGTCGGAATATTCGATAAAATAATCAAAGATGATGACGGGAAGGATATTCTTGTAATATCACACGGCGGTGTTATTTGTGTTTACTTAACCTACCTTCTGGGAATGGATTTGAATAACATGTGGTCTTTTTCCCTTCCCAACGCTTCGATAACTTCCATAGTGCTTGATTTCAGGCCTAGATTAAGACTTTTTGGAGATACGTCATATCTTGACTCTGATGCTCTTGGTTTTGACGGGATGCCGACAGCTTATGATACATGAAAAGGGGCGCTCTTTTTAAGCGGGAAGTTCGATGCCGGCGTCTTTCCATACACTTTCGTGTTCCATGCTTAGTTCAACGGGAACATCGGGGAAGTAATCTGATAATATAAGGTGTAGCTTTCTGTAGATTTTTACGCGTTCAGGCCGGTATAATCTCATCTTTCCCTCAATATCCCTATGATATTCACCACGCATAATAGCGCTTTCAGGATATTTTAATCTTACATTTTTCCAGAGTCCGGGCGGGAACCTCAAAACGCCTATTTCAAAACGGTGTATACCGTTTTCCGCGGCCTCCTTTAGTTTTTCAGCTATTTTTTCATATCTGCCGAAAGTAAAGTAGGATGGAATAAGCGGATCAAACCTTACGGCTACTTTGACTCCAGCCCTGGAAATTCTGTTAATTGCATCCAATCTTTTTTCAAGGGTTTCGGCGCCTTTCTCTTCTTTTCTTATCGCCTCCGGCGGCGTGAGTGTCCATGTGACTAAGAGTCTGTCCGCTCCTTTGGCTGCTGAGGCAACCGGCAAATTCCCTTCAGAGGCGCAGAACAGGTGATCTATATTAGCGCTCTTTGTTCTTACCTCGAGCAGAGTCCGGCTTTCCTTAAAGAGGGGCAGAAGATCCGCCGTAGTTTCTGTAAGATGATCGATCGCGAGGCTGTCTCCCATCTCGCCCGTGGTTATTCTGGGTGGAGGGTCAGCGGCCAGCACAGATTTTAATTCCTCTTTCATATCTTCCGTGTTGGAAAAAACAACAATTTGACTATGTTCCAAATAGGATTGAAGGTAGCAATAGGAACATGAAAAGGGGCAATTCAGCAAAGTGGTTATGTATTTTTCGCCGCAGGGAGGAGTGCCTGAAGCTTCGGGAAAATCCTTTATAAATTTACCCTTATGGCGGGTAATCACGAGTAACCCGGCCCGTGACCTCTTTTTGCCGACAAATGGTTTAATATCAGAGACAACCTCAACATCAGCCTCAGGAAGCTTCTTCCTTAGTTTGTGTGTAAGGGGGTCGTTATCCGCCGCTTTATCAATTATCAGTTTGTTGAATTCAATCTTCATAACTTGTTATTAATGTTAAAGACGCTGTTTTTCCGCTTTGAAACGGATAAAAACAGAAGGTAAGTTTTTTTAGAAGTACCTGTTTCTTTTAACCCAGTATATTTTGTCGCCGGCCATGGCAAAGATAAGCCCAGCACCGGCAAGAAAACCTCCTATATGAGCAAACCAGGCAACACCGCCTGTTTGAGCCCCGCCGAGTGAACCTATACCGCTGAAGAGTTGAATCACAAACCAGAATCCGATAATAACATAGGCCGGTATTACGGTTAGTCTTATAAATATAAAGAGAAACATAAGTGTTATTATTCTAGCTCTTGGAAATAGAATTAGATATGCCGCCATTATCCCGGCGATAGCCCCGCTGGCTCCCACGGTTGGTATAACTGAAGATGGGTCTGAAGCAATGTGCAGGGCGTGAGCGCAGAGACCGGAAATAAAATAAAACAGCAGGAATTTTAAGGGGCCCAGGATATCCTCAACATTATTTCCGAAAATCCACAGGTAGAGCATGTTTGAACCGACATGAATCAGGCTGCCGTGCATGAACATCGAGGTGAATAGTGTAAGAAAAATCGGGTTGGGGCCGGGGTAATGCCTTATGTTATAACCTACGGGGCCAACAATATCTTTCATATTCGAAATTTCAGCCGGAGTAGCGCCGAGAGCCGCTATGAGGGAGGCATTGTCAAGTCCCAGCGACATCTGGTATAAATAGACCAGGACATTAATTAGAATCAAAGATATGGTGATCAGAGGTTTTTTCTCTGTGGGATTGTCATCTTTGAGCGGCAGGAACATATATTACCCTTCAGTTATGTGTTGAATTTTAATATATATGATTTTTTGTCTCTGTGAAACAGTTAGTCTGTTTTTTCCCGACTCTCTCTTTATAAATTCCGGTGGTTTTCCCCGCTGATGAGTGCGGCTGATTGATATTTTCAAAACCCTTCGGAGGGCGAGCGGGCAAGGATTTCTGGCCCGAAGGGGCAGAAAGAGCGAGCCCGAGGTGCAGAGCGTACAATTCCCTCGCCGGGGGAATTGACCACGATTTTGAAAATATCAATCAGCCGCATACTGTTACAAATCATCGACTACCTTATAGGTAATAAAAATTTAAAAAACCCCACTTATTAATAACTCTTGATGTATTGCGGAATATTAGCTTAAATTCCAATGTGGATTAAGCAGATTTGAATTGTCAGAAAAAGTAATTTACCTGTATGTAAAATCGGAATGGATGGAGGGTCTAATTGAACGTTGAAAAAAGGTATCTTATAGACAAAATTGATATACGCGAATCCTGGCGGCTTTTCAGAATACTGGCTGAATTTGTTGACGGCTTTGAGTCTATGATGGATGTAAAACCCGGCGTTACATTTTTTGGTTCAGCGAGAGTTGATGAAAAAGATCCCGTTTACATCGATGCCAGGGATATAGCCAGGGAGCTTTCCTCTCACGATTGCCCGATAATTACAGGCGGGGGGCCTGGTGTTATGGAAGCCGCGAACCGCGGAGCTCATGAAGGCGGAGGTCTTTCTATCGGGCTTAATATTGAACTCCCGTTTGAGCAGGAACCGAACCCTTATATTGACAGGCTGATTTCCTTCAGATACTTTTTCGTCCGCAAGGTCGTCTTCATTAAATATTCAATGGCTTTTGTGATACTCCCTGGAGGGTTCGGCACTATGGATGAGTTGTTCGAGGCGCTAACGCTGATTCAAACTCATAAGATCGAGCCATTCCCGGTCTTTATGCTCGGAAGGGAATATTGGGAAGGTTTGATCGATTGGGTAAAAACCACAATGTTGGCCCAAAACAGAATTTCACCTGAAGACTTAGAGCTTCTTCATATCGCTGAATCGAAGGAAGAGATAGTGGAGAGGGTATTAGAGACTCGCAAAGATCTCGGGCTTGCGTAGTCTTTATGAAGATGAAAAGTAAACGATAGCCAGTATTATTCCCGTAAGAATGTGGTTGATTATAGCTGATCTGTTGGCCGGCGAAAGATCCTCGGACCTGTTATAGTGCTTCGCGGCTGTCCGGATCGCTTTTAAACCAATCGGCAGAGTTAACAAAGAGATAAGTGTCAGTGGAGGCATAATTCCCAAGGTTGTTCCGATAATTAAAGGAAGGTATGAACCTATCGTGAGAGCGGAGAAAAGGTAGACGGCTCTCTTTTTACCCATTCTGACAACTATAGTTTTTTTACCTGCTCTTAAGTCCGCCCTCGAGTCCTGGAATTCATTAATGACAATTATTGATGTTATAAGGAAAGCCAGGGGAAGAGACAGAAGAATACAATGAGTTGTTACTGTGCCTGTCTGTACATAGTAAGTCCCTATCCCTATGATTCCGAAGGCAAACCCTATGACGAATTCTCCAAAACCTCTGTGGGAAAATTTAAAAGGTGGAGCCGTGTAGAAATAGCCGCTAATAATTCCCGCAATACCAAATATAATTATTGCTGTTCCAGTCATGGCGATAAGAAATATACCGACTGTTACCGCCGCCGCCATAAATGAAAGAGATGTCACAAGTACCGCTTTTGGTGAGATGAGCTTGTTTTGGATAAGGCGGCTTCCACCCGTAAAAGGCCTTACGTATTCCCTGTTTACGATATCATTTCCCGAAAGATGATCAAAGTAATCGTTTGCCGTGTTGGCTCCGAGATGAAGGAATATGACCCCCAGAAGTGTTAGTATAAACAACAGGGAGCTAAAAGTTCCTGTTTCAAACCTGACAAGCGCCGTTGAGAGAATTACGGGAGTTACACTGCCGGTTATAAACTCAGCTCTCAGTTCTTTTAGCCAGTATTGAAATGAAGACATGATTGTTTTCCCGCGCCAGTTATTCAATATTCTTTGATTTTCTTGTAAAACTATAGTTAAAACCACACCTGGAGTACAGAGCAAATCGGGCTTAAAGGTTTAGAGGAAACAGAAGGTGTCACTTAGCTCAGGCTGCCCGGATCTTTTTTAGAGAATAAACAATCTGTCTGTCCGCGGCGTCTCAGCCTGAAAGGGCTGCGGCGGGTTAATCCTACTCGTTCGCGAGGCAAAATATATCTTTTAATTGGTCGAGGCCGAGTTTTGCTCCGCTGATTATGAGAACTGTGTTTTTCCCGCGATACTTTTCAATTTCCTTCAGAAAGGAGGCGACTGTCAGGGCGGCAGCTCCTTCAATCAACATAAACTCTCTTCTTAGAATTAAACCTATCGCTTCTTTGATTTCTTTCTCAGAGACAAGAATAAAATTGTCAACATATTCAGCGCATAAATCAAATGTTATTGATCCTTCCTCGATACCTCCGGCGGTAGCGTCGGATATGGTTGGTTTTGATTCTATTTCGAGTATTTCCCCCGCGAGTATGGATTCCGCCATAACGGCTGAATGGACTGGCTGGCATCCCGTAATTTCAATTTTCCCCATCGATTCTTTCAGGTATCCGGCGATTCCGCTTATAAGCCCTCCTCCGCCGACTGGAACCAGAACAGAATCTATTTTTATTCCCCGGGCCTGTTTTTCTATTTCCAGCGCTAATGTTCCATGCCCTCCTATAATTTTCGGGTCATTGTAGGGTGAAATGAAAATACGTCCGCTTTCTCCGGATATCTTCCTCGCGTACGTCTCCGCCCGCGCGCAGTCATTTCCGTAAAATTCAATGTCCGCTTCATAGAGTTTTAGTGTTTCAAGCTTCGCGGGGGCTATGTTCTCGGGAACATATACTGTTCCTTTAAGGCCGAGCGTGTTTAACGCCCAGGTGAAAGCCGCGCCGTGGTTTCCCGTTGAGGATGTAACAAAGTTTTTTGTTTTACTTTCCCGGTCGAGAGAGAGGATTTTATTAAGAGCTCCCCTTGCTTTAAAAGATCCGGTAACCTGGAAATTTTCAAGCTTTAAATAAACGTTGCCGCCGCACTCTTTGCTCAGATACGCTGAATGTTGAAGAGGAGTTTCCCTGATCAGACTTCTGATCCTGTTTTCAGCTTCAAGTGTTTCTCTCTTTACGTCTATGCTCAGTTTTGACATTGAATTTCCGTCCCGCGCGTAAATTCCTCTGGAGCTGGGGGCGGCCCCTGAGGGGTCTTACTATCAGCTCATATTTCTTGTTAACATAAATCCAGAAAAAATGTAAGCAATAAAATAATTGGAGTTTCCCCAATTTTTATAATCTATAAGGTAGTCGATGATTTGTAACAGTATGCGGCTGATTGATATTTTCAAAATCGTGGTCGATTTCCCCGGCGAGTAAACCGCACGCTCTGCGCCTCGGGCTCGCTCTTTCTGCCCCTTCGGGTCAGAAATCCTTGCCCGCTCGCCCTCCGGAGGGTTTTGAAAAAATCAATCAGCCGCCTTAAATAACGTTGATGGACTTATTCCAGTTGTGTTTCCCTGTAACTAATACTCAATCCATCCGGTTAATTTTTGAAAAAATAGATTCTGAGCTTTAGCTTCGACGCGTAAAAACAGCTTAAGATAGCAGAAGCGGGAGCATTTTAACGCTCCCGCCTATTTTGGAGAATTACACTACTTTAAAAAGATTTCTTAGGAACCCCAGACTGCTTTTCCCCAGACTGCTTTTCCGGCTGAGAGAAGTGCTGCTATGAGCGCGATATTCGTGAAGTAAAACATTTCCGACCTCCTTTTTCTTCCTCAAAGTTCCTTATTACTTCTTGTGGTTGCTTTAGAATGCATGAGCTGTGCCAAACTTCCTTATAGTTTCCTGTAATTCCTTTGATGCTGTATCTATTTGTTATTAAATAAGTTAAAGGAATAATAATCTTTGATTATTCAAAGTCAAAGATTCGACCGATTAGTAGAATGTAAACATATATTTACTAATAAGTATAGAGTAGCATAACTTATTGAATAATAATATTATACACTGTAAATAATAAAGTGTCGTTTTGTAAATAAAAGTTTACATTTTACAAACTGTATTGAAAGGCTGTTTATTCATTCAGAGCCCGGTGTTTGCCGGACGTAATAGATGAATTAATTAAGAGAGCAGCCGGGTGCGGCTGCTGAAGAAGGGTGTATTCAACTTGATTATTTTCTGTATTTACTGATGAATTCCTCTACTTCCGGGATTCCGCCCTGGTAAATGAGATACCCGTTATGCGGTTCCCGTTCGGTTATCTCGCCAGCGACCGGAGTGAGCATTATATCTTTAACCTCTTGCCTGTCTTTAGATTGGCCCAGGGCCCAGGCGAGTTTAACGTATGCCACTTCAGGCAGCATATTAGCCGCGGGTATTACTCCAAGGTCCATGATATCGCGCCCCGTATCATAAACATACATCTGGACATATCCCCATAGAGTTTGTACGGACATATATATGTGTATACCCATATCGCACGCCTTTTTAAGAGAGGGATAGAGAGGCTTGTTAACGTGCCCGAGTCCCGTACCGGCAATTACAATTCCCTTGTAGCCGTTATCGATCAATGATTCTATAATATCAGGTTTCATGTTGGGATAATAATAGACGATAGAAACTCTGCCATCGAAAGAGGGTATGATCTTTACCTTATTATCCTTTCTTCTCTTCTTGTAGTCGTTTCGAAGGGGGACGAAACGGTCTTTTTCTACCATGGCCAGCGGAATATCTCCTATGGTTCTGAAAGTCGAACGGTATGAAGAGTGCATTTTCCTGACTCTCGTGCCTCTGTGTAGAAGTCCGTACTGATCACTCGTCGGCCCGAACATACAGACCATCACCTCCGCGAAATCACTCCTCGCGGCTGTTTTTGTGGCGTTTATCAGATTTATAGCCGCGTCGCTCGAGGGCCGGTCACTTGATCTTTGAGAGCCCACCATCACTATCGGAACGGGTGAATCCTGGACCATGAAAGAGAGTATGGCTGATGTATGGTGCATCGTATCCGTGCCGTGGCCGATCACAATACCGTCGATACCTTTTTCGATCTCTTCTCCTATTTTTTTTGCTGTTCCTATCCATTGCTCGGGACCCATGTTTTCACTGAAAACCCCATAGAGTTTTTCCGTCTGGAGATTGCATATATCGGCAAGCTCAGGCACAGACCCGTACAATTCACCCGGAGAGAAGGCGGGAATAACTGCTCCAGTCCGGTAGTCAAGGCGTGAAGCAATTGTTCCCCCGGTGCCCAGCAGTTTAACGTTAGGTTTATCAGGATCGAAGGGAAATTCCTTTTCGGGAATTTTGTAGTGCGCTTCTTTTTTTCCGAGAACATTTATCGATGTAATTGTCTCTACGTTGAGACCCACATTGTAGCCGTTGTGTAATTTAAGAACTATATGATTGTCGTCCGCGGTTTCAGAGCGGGGCAGAATTATTCCTCTAAAATCACCCCTGGATGATTCTACGTCAACGTCACTCCAGACCGCGGCTGAGTAGTCTTTCAAACATCCCAGGGCTTCTCCTCTGTACCCCTTGTAAGTATTAGAATTCAGAACAGAACACCTCACTTCGCGTATTAAAGTCTTTTAAAGTTTAAATATTTCCTTTTCCCCCAACCGGTAATATAAATTAAAAGTGGAGGAAGTGGAAGTGAAAACAGGCATAATATTATGAAGTTTTGACCGTTTGCTGTCATGCCTTTGAAGTTATAAGGCAAAAATGTGTGTTTTGCCTTTCAGCTATTCTTTTAAAGTGGATATAAAGTTATCCACGATTTCAGAAGCTTTTTTCCCAGTTACCCTGCAGTTAAAATCCTCCATAACCTTCCCCATGAGGTAATTTCTCAGTTTCTCTTTTCCGATATTCGGTATTTTAACAGATTTTAATGATTTCTTGATTTCACTTTCAGTGCTCTTGCCCTCAAGGAATGAAATTGATCGAATAGCTTCATCGGGTGAGACAGGATTTGAGGCGCATGTTTTTTCCAGCAGTATTGTCAGGAATTCAAAAGGAACTTTATTTTGCTCCATCTTTTTTAGTGTGGACAGAAAGATATCCCCGCCTATATTCGGGATCTTTTTACTTTTAAGAAGGGATCCGAGTCTTTCAAGAATAAAGAAAGCGAGCGCTTTATTGTCGAACGATGTTTCTCCTAAGGCTGAATTGAATAAATCCTTTCGGGGTGAAATACTCATTCTTTCCGCTGTTTCTGAAGTCAGCCCGGCCTTTTTATAATTCTCTTGAAGTTCGGAGGGAGTCACGGGGAGAGTGCTTTTTATCCTTTTGATTCTTTCTTCAGTGATAGCTAGCGGGGGAAGATCTGTGTCAGGATACATCCTGTTAGGCCCGGGCAGGATTCTCTCGAATCCAGTTGTTCCATCAGGAAGGGCCTGTCTTGTTTCGTTTGGAACGCCGGTTATCGCTTCTATGGCCCGTATTTTAATTTCTTCCGCGGCGGTCTCGACGTCGGTTTTATTTCCCCATACAACAACTACAGCGTCGTTTTCCCCGCTCCCGAGTTTCTTTTTTGTCTTAGTCCATTCCAGGCTTGAAAATGTTTCGCCTTCCATATCAGAATGAGCAATGTTAGGCAGTATATCCAGGCATGCTATTACGCGAACACGATCCGAGATCTCTTTGCTAAAGGATGTTTCGGGCTGTGTTTTTCTTGACAGTATCCCCCGGTATCCTTTCAGCAGAACGGCCCGTACTTCACCGTTTTTTCTCAGTGATTCGGCAGCGGGGTAGTATCGCGTGTTCTTTACTATGTCGGTTATCCTTTTGTTCTCGGAACGAAAGCTCTCTCTGGTTATATTTCTTCTTTTGAGTTCATCTGCGATATCGAGAAGAGACCGCTGACGAAAGGCCTCGTTGTGCACAAGGAGCGGAATCGCGGGTATCTTAGGCACCCCTTTTATTTCTACTCTTTTCCCGCCCTTTATTGAAACATTCACGTCCTGTCTGGCAGAGCCGATTCCCCTTCTTACTTTTCCCGTGGAACGAACCAGCCATCTTAGAATCTGAGCGATATCAGCCACTTCCCCGGGTGTTTTCATATCCGGCATTGTCACGCTTTCAACGAGAGGAATACCAAGCCTGTCAGCTCTGTAAATCCTCTTGTGCCCGCTGTCGCTTATTTCTCTGCAGGCGTCTTCCTCCAGCCCCAATTGGATGATTCCTATCTTTCTGCCTTTATAGGGGATCGACCCATCCACGCCGAGAATTGTCGTTCTCTGAAAACCGGTGGGGATTGAACCGTCGAGGTATTGTTTTCTGGCTATATGTATCTCGCTTACAAGCTTGCAATTTAGAAGCATTGTGATCTCGAGAGCTATATCCAGGGCCTGCTCGTTGAGTTCAAAGGGGGGGGTGTCATCCATTTCGTATGTGCAAACGGTCTTATCGTCGATCTGGTAGATAATTTCTTTCTTAGTCTTGAATTCCATAAGCGCCGTACCGTCGTATTCTCCAAGTTCGGATAGTGTTGGTCTCATGTGACGGAGTATTTCAGCGTTATATTCATCCGTGTAGGAATCAACAACGGGGCAGCGGCAGAATAGTTTTTTTTCGGTTGAAAGCTGCTGGTGGATTTCGAGTCCGCTCTTAAGACCGAGTTTGCTGTAATCCTCATCTGTAGTCTCGTCAAGGGTTTTTATTTCTGTCAAAGCGGTTCCTTTTCGTAAAATCCTAGCAGTCGAAATAGAGCTGATGTTCGTACGGATGGGGCCGGTTATTTATTTCTTCTATGTCCTGCTGGTTTTTAATACGGATCCAGTCTTCGATCATAGATTCTGTAAAGACGTCTCCTTCCAGCAGAAAATTGTGGTCTTTCTCGAGAGCGCTCAGAGCTTCCCCGAGAGATGCCGGAAGCGGTTTGATCTTCTCTCTTTCTGAGGGTTCTAGCTCGAATACATCTACGTCGAAGGGTCCGAATCCGAGTTCTTCCGGATCAAGATTTTTCTTGATTCCGTCAATTCCGGCCATAAGCTGAGCCGCCATAGATAGATAGATGTTGCATGTAGCGTCCGGCGGGCGGAATTCAATTCTTTTCTGATTCGGGCCTGTGGCGTATTTCGGGATTCTTATTGCCGCTGACCTGTTAGCAAGAGAAAAGAAACTGTGAACCGGTGCTTCATATCCGGGAACAAGACGCTTGAATGAATTTGTGCTGGGGTTTGTTATGGCGAGAAGTGCCGGCGCGTGAATAAGGAGTCCTGCGATATACTGGTGTGCCAGTTTGCTCAGCCCCGCGTAACCCTCTTTGTTGAAAAAAACGGCTTCTTGGTCATTGAAGAGATGCTGATGAAAATGCATTCCGTTCCCGGGCTCAGCGAATATAGGTTTTGGCATAAAGGTAGTCTTTTTACCAAATTCATTTGCCGTCATCCTCGAGAAGTACTTTACCATCATGGAGACATCGCCCATTCTGGTAATAGGACCTGATTCTATCTCTATTTCTACCTGCCCGTGGCCGCCAACCTCATGGTGGTGGTATTTGACGTCGATACCGCTTTCTTCAAGAAGAGTGACTATTCTGTCTCGAATATCCGAAAGTCGGTCTTCGGGGGGAAGGGCGTGGTAGCCTCCCGATTCGGTCAAGCCGAAATTGTCTTCGAACATCCCTTCAGATGGTATTAATTCGAACCCGCAGCTTGTTTTTGAATTGTCGACATATATGTCATCGAAGATGTGAAACTCGAATTCCGGTCCCCACACAGACCGGTTGGCTTTACCTGTTGTGCCGAGATATTCTTCGGCTTTCCTCGAAATCAGCCGGGGATCTCTCGGAAACGGCTTTTTTGTGTCAGGTTCGACTATTCTGCAAATAAATGAAATTGTAGGATCCAAAGGGAAGGGATCTATAAAAATTGTTTCCGGATCAGGCAGCAGGGAAAGATCTCCCGACTCAATTGTCTTAAGGCCCGGGAAATTTGATCCATCGAATCCGACACCTTCCGAAAAGAGTCTTTCTCCGCATCTTGAGGCGGGAACAGTTATATGGTGCCACCTGCCGAGAAAATCGGTAAATTTAAGGTCAATATGTTTTATTGCATTTTTCTTAATCGTTTTTCTTATTTCATCAATTGCGGAAATGATATCGTTACCTCCATTCGATTGAAGCCTCGGCTTCATAGGATACAGCCTTTTTTATATGGACTTTCAATATATTTGATAGAATGCCGCCTTTCAAGCAATAAAAATACGAGCAGAAAAAAAGCCGGAGGCGGTATTTCGCCTCCGGCCGCACATAACGGTTCCTATGTTAATAATTATTCTACAACACCCATTGGCCACACGGTTTTACCGTAGACTTCGTTAAGGACTTGAGCAAGAGCCGCGTAGATCGCGGATAGACCGCAGATGACTCCTTCGATTCCTGTAATCAAAGCCCACGCGCCTGTAAGCCCGAACCATTCTTTGATAGCGAGCATCCAGAAGAGAATAGTCAGGGTTAGAAATACAACCTGAAGGGCTTTGTTTATCTTTAAAGTCCCTATCCACATTACACCGGTAAACAATCCCCAGAAGAACAAGTACCATCCAAATGCCGCCGGACTCCAGGGACCGACACCGAATCTTCCTTTAAAGTAGACTATAAAGACAAGGGTAAGCCAGAAAAAACCGTAAGATGAAAAGGCCGTTACACCGAAAGTATTTCCCTTCTTGAATTCCATGATTCCGGCAATTATCTGCGCGCAGCCGCCGTAAAAGATTCCCATGGCAAGTATTACCGCGCTCATCTCAATCCATCCTGCATTGTGGATGTTGAGCAGAACTGTGGTCATTCCGAATGCCATAAGACCGAGGGGAGCCGGATTTGCCAGTTTGTTCTCCATAATGCGCTCCTTGAAAAAGAAAAAGTTAAACTTTGAAGCAGCAGGATATTAAATATTCTGAATAGTTGCAAGGATTTTCTGACATTTCATACATTTTTTTTTAAAGGCAGCTTGATATTTTAATTTTCCTGTACAATACTTGGGAAAACTGCCGCATGATAGGTGCCGTAGATGCTCCAGCTGCCGGCCTTAGGAACATGGAGGATTATAATGGAAAAGAATATCCGGGAAATATTAAAAAAGATCGGTGAAAATCCTAACAGAGAAGGATTAATAAGAACGCCAGAGCGCGTGGCAGAATCACTGAACTTTTTAACCAGCGGTTACAGGGTTAATATCGATGAAGTGATGTCAAATTTTATTCTTGAGGAAGAATATGATGAGATGATAGTCGCGAGAGATATAAGCTTATATAGTTTATGTGAACATCATCTGCTTCCCTTCTTCGGAAAGTGCCATGTCGCCTACATTCCGGACGGAAAGATTATCGGGCTTTCAAAAATACCCAGAGTTGTTGAGTTCTTTTCCCGAAGACTTCAGATTCAGGAGAGACTTACAAACAGAATAGCAGAGACGCTGATGCATTATCTCAGTCCGCAGGGAGTCGCGGTGATTATTGAAGCTGTGCACTTATGTATGGCAATGCGCGGTGTTCAGGAGCGTGATACAGTTATTACTACAAGTTCGATGCTCGGAGCTTTCAGGGATGACAGTAAAACAAGGATGGAATTTCTTGAGCTGATTGGCCGCAGAGGCAATCATAAATGGTAAGCCGCGCGTTTCTGATACAGCATATAACCTTAAACTAAGGAAAAAAAATGAACAGAATCTTAAAGAGATATTTTATCGCGATAATGGCTGTTATTTTTACTCCGGTCTTTATCCATGCCGCCGATCACGCCGTTATTCTTCAATACCATAATTTTGGAAGCGGGCTCGCGCCTGAGACGAGCGTTACTCTCGAACGGTTCAAAGCTCAGCTGGAAGAACTTAAGAAGAATGATTCCGCCGTATGGCCACTCTCAAAGATTATCTCTAATCTCAGGGAAGGGAAAAGTCTTCCGGATATGTGTGTTGCCATAACGATTGACGACGCTTACAGATCGGTTTATGAAAAGGCCTATCCTCTTCTGCTGGAATACCAATTTCCGGCAACGGTTTTTGTAGCTACTGAAGGTGTGGATATGAATCTGGAGACCTATTTGAGCTGGGATCAGATGCGTGAAATGAGTGGATCAGGAATAACCTTTGCCAGCCACAGCAGCAGCCACGCGTATTTGATACGAAGGAAAAAAGATGAATCACCGGCAGATTGGGAAAGAAGGGTCAGAGAAGATATAACTTCTTCGATTGAAAGATTAGAGTCGATGCTGGAAGAAGAGGTTGATTTTTTCGCGTATCCGTACGGCGAATATAATCTGCGTCTTAAGAAGATTATAACCGAGCTTGATCTCGTAGCTTTCGGGCAGCATTCAGGGGCTGTATGGAGGGGGAGTGATTTTGCCGCTCTGCCTAGATTCCCCGTTTCCGGAAAGTATTCTGAAATTAAATCATTTAGAGTCAAGATCCGCAGTTTCCCGCTGCCGGTGATATCGGAACAGCCCGAGAGCCCCATTATTAAGTCAGGCAGCAAGCCGCCCGCGCTGAGACTGAAGCTAAAGCCGGGGGATTATATTTCCAGCTCTATCGCGTGTTACGTCAGCGGACAGGGGAAAGCGGATATTAACTGGATCGACAGGGAGAATAATATTATTGAAGTTTCGGCAAAAGATTATCTTCCGAAAGGCAGAAGCCGCTATAATATCACAGCTATTGACAAGGATGGAAGCCGTTATTACTGGTACAGTCATCTCTGGATAACGATCCCTTCAGAAAAAAGCTCAGAGAAGGAGTAGCTTCTGAAGTCCCTTAGCGGTAAAGAGTACTCTCAGCAAAAATCTTAGAAATCAGTCCGGAAGGGGATAGGAAGAGGTTTTACTTGCGTTTTCTCTTTGTCAGCAGGATAACAGAACGAAGTTCTTTTTCGTTCTTCGCGTTTGACCATTCTTCGTAAAAATCGGGGTCCTGAAGGATCTGAGCTATGAACATCAGAGCCCGAAGGTGGAAGTTTCTTTCATCCTTGGATCCTACCAGAGCGAAAACGGTTTTAACTATGTCATCTTTATCGTTCCACTTGATCCCCGCGCTGTTCCTTACAAGCACAATATCAAAACGTTTTTCCCCCTCAACTATTACATGGGGTATTGCGTGCGGGACTGCTACGCCCGGATAAACGAGAGTCGATGCCTCTTCTTCACGGATCTGGAATTTCTTCTCAACTTCTTCCCGGCTAAGGCCCCAGCGCTGAGCTACAACCTCTGATATTTTTCTGAATACTTCCTCTCTGGTCATAGGTTCCTTAAGGTCTAATATTTCCGCGCTCTGAATAATCTTATCGAAACGGTCCAGGACGATTTCGTTTCTTTCTATTAGAATGTCGAGAAGTTCAGTTTCCAGTTCCTTAACATCATCTATAAGTTCCGGGGCGGTGAGGTTTTCGACCATGGAAATAAACGCTGACTTGCGTTTTACTCTTCCTCGAGCGTATAGAAAATACCACATGAGAGCTAAAATAATAAAGACCGCTGCTGCTGATATAGTAAAGGCGCCCATGCTGAAAATCAGCACAAGGTAGCAGATAATTCCGAATATCTGAATAAACGGAAAGAGAGGGGATTTAAAAGTTGGTTTATAATTGGATATTTTCGAATACCTTACGACTATTAAAGAGGTGTTGAGCATCACAAATAGCATCAACATGAAAAGAGAGGCAACTTTCGCGAGTTTATCGAGGTTGAAAACAAATATGGCGGTCACCATGAAGGCAGAGGTCAGAAGAATTGAGATTACCGGAGTTTTTCTCTTTGTGCTGAGTCTGGCCATAAAAGATGGTAAAAGATTATCCCGCGCCATTGAAAGCGGTATCCTGGAGGCAGACATAATACCCGCGTTAGCCGTTGTTACAAAAGCCAGTACAGCGGCTATAGCTGTAACGATTACGAAAATGCTGGCCGCGAGGGGGTTGGCCGAAAAGTGGAAAGCGGAATCTGTCAGCGGCATACGGGAATCTAACAGTTCGCTATGGGGCAGCACCCCGACCACAACAAAAATAGCCAGAAGGTATAGCGTTTGAACAGTAATGAACGCTAAAAAGGCGCTTTTGGGTAGAATTTTGTGAGGGTTTTTTACCTCTTCGGCCATATTGGCAATTTTTGTCAGCCCTCCGTATGAAATAAATACCATCCCGGCCGCAAGAAGTATCTTGTCCCACTTTATAGGTGTGATCCGCCGGTAGGAATTAAAATCCAGAGCCCTATACCCTACCAGAACAAACCCGGTCAATATGATAAGCAGAAATAATACCATTACAACTTGTGTTTTGCTGGAGGATTTAAGACTGAGGGAATTAAGCACGGTGAATATAACGCAGGCGGAAGCGGCGAAAAGCTTTATCTGAATATCGGTAATATCGGGCAAAAGAAGAGAAGCAAATACCCCTACTCCAATTAGAGCAAAAGCGCTTTTAAGGGTGATGGAAAACCAGTTGGCAATTCCGTCTATCACGCCGGCTGGAGTGCCGAGGATTCTTTCGGAAAAGAAGTATGTGCCGCCGGCCTTGGGCATAGCAGTGGCGAGCTCCATTTTAGAGAACAGGGCCGGCAGTACGAGAAAACCCGCTATAAAATATGAAATAATAACGCCGGGTCCGGCGACAGCGTATGCTACAGCCGGAAGTACGAACAGCCCGGAACTGATCATCGACCCGGACGCTATAGCGAAAACTTCAATGGAGTTGAGCTTCTTTTTCATTCTCATATAATGCAGTATATATAAAAACATAAGTTGAGGAAACAATTTCTTGCTTCGGCTGTTCCGGCCAGCCTGCGTCCCAAAGATGTTAATTGACTAAGCTGAGCAAGTCTGACTGCAAATGTATCTTCGGCCCCATAAAGTGGAGAATCTAGTTTTTCTCCGGGCCATGATGGAGAATGCGCGCAGGGAGCCAATCGCTATGCACGATCTGCAGGTGCCGGGACAGTTATCGGCTTGCCCATGCGCCGGAGAAGGAGGGCAACATCGGAGAGAAGTATATGATCGTTTCCGAGAATATGACCTTCGGCGATATCAACAGAACGCTTTCAGATATCTCCGGTGTAAAATTGCCGAAACTCGCGCTGCCGGATTTCCTCACCGGGGAAATCGACCACGATTTTGAAAATATCAATCAGCCGCATACTGTTACAAATCATCGACTACCTTATAGGTTATAAAAATTGGGGAAACTCCACTTTCTTCAGGTCATTGAAAGTAGAATCTCAATAATATAGATTCAGACCCGCGGAAAAGAAATTACCCGAAAATTTATACTGTGCTGACTCACTGTAGTAGTAATAGGAAAAATTAACATACACAGGCTCAACTGGAATAAACTGCACCATTGCTCCAACCGAGTAGGCAGTAACCTCCTGTGAATTCCTGTAGAACTCGAGAGTCGGGCCCAGCGACAGTCCATCCAGCAAAGAATACCTGAACCCTCCCTTTACCGAATACACATCTATCTTCCCGGACCCTTCTTCCGGATACCAGAGAACCAGATCCTCATTGAGATAATATATTCCGGCAGTTATTGCCAGACGGTCAGCCGGGTGCAGCTCAGTTCCGAGATCCAGCGAAAACGCGGAATAGTCATCGGTTCCACTGAAGATGGAAGCGGCGGCATAAAAATCGTGCCCCCAGTTTCTTGTGTAAAGAGCCGTGGTAAAGTTATTCAATTCAGCTTTTCTCAGATAACTTTCCCCCATCTTATTTGTGTAATCAAACTGAAGGCTGTAAAAACGGTAATTCAACAGGAGAGAGGAATTACTGGTTACATTAACCCTTATCCCGCCCCATGGATTCACTGAAAAGTAATTATTGGCTCCAAAATAACTGGCAATCCCTCCCTGGGGCCGCAACTCAGCTTCCGCGGAGTTTATAAAGACAGAAATAAATATTAAAGCCAGTAAGTATTTTCCTGTTTTCATGTTATCTCTTTTCATCCTTTCTTTCGCTGGAAGATGCAAATCTGGGAGTCTTTTCCCATATTACATTCCCGCCCATGACTATTTCCTGATAAGCGGCTCTGAATATGAGTATTATCCATCCCTGACAGTAGGTGAAATACATCAGGGCTACCACTGCCAGGTTTTCAGCGGATGCCTCCTTCTCCAGGGCTGCGGTTACCATAATTTCCACAGTAAAAAGCAGAAACGCGCAGACCCATACAATAAAGTAAGGTCCTGGTGAATGCACTGCAATGAGTCCCAGGCCGGAGGTTATAAAGAAAAAGTGGGATAGCAGTATTGCGCCGATAAAAGAGTAGTAAAGCAGAAAGATGTATCCCAGTTCGGCTATCACTCTCAAATTTCTCCGGCGCAAAGACGGTATCAGAAACTTCTTTAATATATAAAAGTTACCTCTTACCCACCTTGTCCGCTGCCGGACCCAAACCCGCCACTGTTCGGGCTCTTCTTCCCAGGTGACCGCATACGGCACGAATTTAATCCTGTGGCCGCTTCTGAACAGCCTTATGCTCAGCTCTGTGTCCTCCGTGAGGGCGTTCTCATCCCAACCGCCGTACTTCTCAATTATGCTCTTCTTAATCACTAAATTGGTGCCCGGAAGGATTGATATCCCCAGGGCCTGGGATCGTCCCGCCTGGATGATAAGCTGGAAGGAGAGGGTTTCCATATTTATGAAACGGGTCAGCAGATTTCTGCGGCGGTTCCTGGTCCGGAATTTTCCGAATGCCGCTGCCATTTCCGGATATTTAATTAAATTTGTAATAAGATAACGGAGCGAGGAAGCCTCAGGAGTATTGTCAGCATCGTATATGGCCACGTATTCATGCCTGGCTTCCCTGAAACCTAGATTCAGGGCATGAGGCTTGCCCCTGGCGGATTCATCACTGGGTACATTGAAAAGCCTTACCCGAGGTTCCCCTCTGGAAACCTCCTCAACCAGCTCAGCGGTGCCGTCTGTGGAGCCGTCGTTTATTACTATTATCTCCATACTGCCGGCGGGATAATCAAGGGAAAGGAGCGAGTCAAGGGTTTCCCGGATGACAAGCTCCTCATTATGGGCGGGGATGAGAATTGAGACCGGAGGCAGGTCATCAATGTTATCAATGTCCAGTTTCTCCTTTTCCTTCAGAGATTTCCTGTAAAAAATCAGGCCCATGAACATGAAAAAGAGCTGGTAAAAAATCATAGCCCATATGATGAGGACCGCAGCCAGGAACAGAACTTCCAGATACCCGCTTGTAAATGCCATTATCCTTTATGCCTCCCTATCAGCCTCCTGAATTGAACAGAGAGTAAGATAATGACAAGGATCAATATTGCCGCAGCACTGATAATAACAATCAGGTTCGACAGCCCCATGCTCATCGAGTCGATAAGGAATTCCGAATATCCACGGGTGATAATCGACACTTCTGACCTGCCGGGGGGGAGATAGATTTCCCAGCCGCGTTGTGCCTCAGCCAGTTTGAACTCATACTCCTCTCCATCCAGAGATACTTCCAGCGGCTTTTCAGACAATACCATGTACACGCCCCGGCCGGCTTCGTAATCAGCGGAAATTCCTCTCCATCCCACATTCACATCTACCAGCTTTCCTGAAAAATCAACAACCCTTGCTTTCGACCGGAGTGGAGCCAGCAGTCCTTCTCGGCCGGGTTCAATATCAAGGATATGTTTCCGGCAGGGCATGAGCAGGCGATTCCTGTAGAAGGACCCCGGGATCTTACCATCTATTCTCAACCCTTTAATTTGATCCCCGGCGAAAAGTATCTCCCCGCCATTATCGGATTCGAAATAAAGGCTTCTATTTTTCCATATCTGTACCCCCTCCGAACCCAGGACAAAAGGCAGGATCTGGGTGTCCACTTCATAAAGGGAATTCTCGGAGAAAATGGTACAGCGGTGTTTGTTATCCGCCAGTTTTTCTATTACCTGATACAGGGCTGATCCTGTAGGGTATGCGGTGGGAGCATCCGGTAGAAATCCACCGCCACCATCAGAACCAGTTATTTCCAGCTGGATGATATCAAATGGGGAGGGAGAGTCTGTCCACCTTTCCGGGGATTCCGGAATATATTGCCACAGAATGTCATGTTTCTTTTGTATTTCCCTGACGGTACTGAGGGAAACCCCCGGCTCTGTCCGGGTGGCATCATATGTAAGAATAATCTCAAAGAATCTTTCTCTTCTCCTTCGAAGATCTTCCAGCATCTGCAGAAGATCCTCCAGGTACTCCTCCGACAGGTTGCGGCGGAATTCAAGATACAGGTTATAGGCGTGTTTGTTACTCTTCCAGTAGTACCGGGAGGTTCTGTTAAAAAGCTCAATGGGATCGAACCCCTCTATTTCCTCGAATCGGCTTCTTACTGCTGAATTGAATGGAGTTATAGTGTGGGGTTCGGGAGGGAAGGTTCCCTCAAACCCCAGCCTGTTTACGGTTACACCATCCCAGGAGTAGGAATCCAGCATATCTCTCCACTCTGCCAGGGCAGCTTCTCTGGTTTCCGGGGCCGAAAGAGCTACAGGGTGCCGCCAGTTATTAACGGCATCATTCCCCGCGGCGTCTATTTCATGGTATTCGGGATGATCCTGCCAGAATTTCTCGTTTACCATGGGAGGTTCCAGCCAGGCGTTAACCAGCATGGAATTCTGGTGGGCAAGTTCTATCAGCCGGGTGTAATCATATGTCCATTCAGAAAAGACCTGCCAAGCCGCTGCATGAATGACTTTCACCCCGCTCCGTTTCCAGAATTTTACCAGCTCTTCCACTGATATTTCCTCGCGTTCGAAAGGATTGAAGTACATTTCCAGCCCCCTTCCGCGGAGCAAAGGCAATTTATCCAGGGTTCTGAAAAGATGCTTCAGGAAATGAGGATACCTTGATACCCCCCCTTTGTTTTCCGTATTGAACAGAGGGCCTGAGAATATGTATTTTCCTTTGCCTCTGGAAGCTGAAACAACGAGGGGCATTCCGCTTTCCTCTTCCCTGTATATGAACTCCGCGTTTACGGGAGCCTCGAACATATTAATGCTGACCGGCTCAGGCCATACTATTTCAACACCCGGATAAACCGGGTCCTCGATCTTCTTCACCTGGATTTCCCGCTGGAGTTTTTCAATTCCCAGAAAATCTGATAGAGGGCTGAATCCACTGGTGATAAGGGATATTCTTCCTTCTTCCAGTAATTCTATTACATGTCTCATCCCGTTATAGGTTAGCCGCTGAGCGGAAGCATGTGGTATTATAAGAAGATCGTATTCCTCCGGTACTTCCTCGAATTCTTCCACACCCAGACGTTCAACAGATATCCCTGCCATCTTAAAAACCGCCTCGTAGCTGAGTTTTTCGTTCTTCTGCTCCTGATCCGCCGTTGCGGCAGTAAGCAGCAGCACTTCGGGTACCACTGACTCCTCTCCCTGAAAATTCACAACTCTGCGCAGAGTACTGAGAGTGCTATCTTCACTGTGATCCGATTCCGCGGCATCAGACCTCACCTTTACTTCAACAGGATCAAAGAAATATAGAGCGTACATTTCTTCAGGGGTCAGAGAAATCTCTTTCAGTATCTTTTCTCCGGGCACTGCATTGATCTCCCTCCGGGATTTCAGAATACCGGGGAAATACAGTGAGGTTTCCCTTCCCAGGGCATATTCCGGCCTTAAGACGACTGAATCACCTTTGCTTACAAGCACTCCGGAAGATGTTCTTACTGAGATGGGCAGAGATGAAATCCCGGCAAAAACCGAACCTCTCTTCTGTAACTCTTTTACTATTTTTTTCAGAACATCCGGTTCCACAAAGGAATGGAAAAAGAAGGATGCCACGCCGTCACGGACCACTTCCATCTTGCCGGCTCTTTCAAGTATCTGGGCCGCGTCCTGTTTTTCCAGGGGAACATAACCGAGGTTTTCAGGGATCAGAATCTGACCGTACCTGTCCGGCATAATTGCGTATGGCAGGTATTGGTCTGTACCACTTTTATCGATGGCCTGCCTTCTTTCCATCGCGAGGGAAAAAACTTCACTGACAACTGAGTAAAATTTCTGTGAAGCCGCGTAATGGGGAGTCTCCCAGGCAAGTGGATACAGGTCATTGAGCCAGCATTCCTTCAGGCCTTTCTCAAGACGGTTGTACATTATACCGGATGTCTGTCCCTGCACCGGGGAATCATTAACCGGATCCCAGAATTCGTAGTCAGTAGTGGTTTCACGGAACCTCTGATGGGTTACTCCGTGCATTATCAGCGCTCCTCCCCTGCGGACCATATATTTGAGAGCGGAGACAAATTCCGGCCTCTCGCTGAGTGATACATGGAGATTTTCATCAGGATTTATATAATAGGGGGTAAAAGCGACCTGGAAGGGGACTCCCCTCCCGTGGAGAAAATCAGCAATTTCCTTAAGCCGGCCGGGGTCTGACAGGGGGTGAGTATCTTCGATTCTGACCATGGCCAGGCTTGACGGCTGATGGTCCTCATTGAGAATATCGTGGAGGAGGTCAGCGAAAACCAGGAATCTTCCTCCTTCCACCGCATACGCGGAGGGCACATCCGCGAAGAACCAGAACCGCCGACCGCTGCGCACCGCGTAGGGGACCCGGCGGCTTTGGTCTCTGTTGACTGCCGTTGCCAGAACCATGCATTTCAGGGAGTCGGTGATTTCAATAACATTGGTCCAGGGGTCCTTCTTTTCCAGAGACAGTCCTTTATAATCAACACTTACAAAACTGTCCTGTACTGATTCGATAAATTCAAACCCGGTCCTTTCCGAAATACCCGGTTCGGAAAATATTTGATCCGTATTGAATCCCAGCCAGCAGAAGGTGGACTGGCGGTTCATAATATCCCTGATCAGTGAATGCGGAATGACGGAGCTGCCATCGGTGCCTGTATAAAATACATTATCATAATTTTCCGCCATACCCTTCCGGTAGCTGTCCAGGGGCTTCAACTCCACCCGTGTTTTAAAATGACGCAGAAGTTCTCCTGTCTGTATTGCATCGTTCATATTTGAACCGGGATCGTAAAGTACCAGGCACGACCTGGTTCTGAACCAGCTGCTGACCCTGTTCAGAACATCCCATCCATTTTTTCTGTCCAGCAGGCTGGAGCTGTAAATATCAAAGCCGGGAGCGCCTGCAAGAAGGAGCTCCCTGAGCGAAGCTGAAAGCTGAGCCGGGCTCACTGAAACCTCCGGGAAATCAGTAGTTTCAATATGAGGTATCACCTTCACCGGAGAACTGAGCTTTTCCGTAAACTCGAGGTAGGAGGCCGCAGACCATTCCGGAGTGAAAATAGATTCCCCAGTCTTGTAACGGCTCTGCCACTCCTGCCAGATAAACTCCGGACAGATAAAATCCGGCCGGCTGGACACGGGAACCTCCAGTATGGATTGCAGGTCCAGGCCGGTCTGACGCCTTATCTCAGTCAGAGATAATAGGCCGCCGTTGCGAGAAGCAGTAGCGACAAATGTCAGGGAAACATCCCTTTCCAGCGAGTGTACTTCTTCAATGCTCTGACTGATCAGTTCCGTCAATGGTTCGGATCTCAGGACAGCAGGGTCTTTATCAGTTTCGGCGGCAGCTTCAAGGCAGAATCGGCAATAACAGGCATCTCCCTTTTTCCAGCTGACCACCGGCTCAGAAAGATCCACCCCGGAGAGCCCGGGATAATTCTCCAGCAGGTCCCTGATGAAACCCCGCCACCACTTTTGCGCTTCCTCATTACGGGCGCAGAGTGGATACTCCAGTCCTGTGGCCGAAAAGAACTCACCCTGTGAGTTTATCTCTCTCCATTCCGGATTGGCCTTCCAGGCCCCTCCGTGGTTCATTACCGGAAGCCAGGCAAAAACCTGTATGCCTTTTTCGCCACATTTTTCGAGTATGTGCTTCAGCAGGTCATACCGGCCGTATTCGCCCTCTTTGTTGAACATGTAATCGGTCTGGTAGAAAGCTCCATAGGCCGGATCATAGGCCCGGAAGAATACCAGATTGATTCCCGCTCCGTGCCACCGCTCGGCCAGATCCCGAGCTAAGTCCGAAGGCCTTCTGCCGGTGTAATAGAAAGATGGATCGAATCTGACTGCCATGGTCCTGCGCAGCTTCGGTTCGATAGACGGAGACTCCACGTAGCTCCTGACATCCCTGCTCAGTTTCCAGTCTTCGAAGGATGTAAAAGCGATAATCACTCCGGATACGGCTATAATAACAAAAAGTGCAATAAATATTCTTCTTCTGATCCTCATTTTTACAGTTTCTTTTCCAGGATTTTTACAATCTTCTGAGATGCCTTTCCGTCTCCATAAGGGTTAATCCGGCGGGCCATCTCGAGATAAGCTGACTCATTCTGAAGAAGCAAAAGAGCGTCTTTTACTATTTTATCCTTATTTACTCCTGTCAGGCGGGCTGTTCCAATTTCTATTCCCTCCGGCCTTTCCGTCTTTTCCCGCAACACCATTACCGGCTTACCTATGGAAGGAGCTTCTTCCTGTATTCCTCCGGAATCGGTCATGATAAGATAGGATCGTTTCATCAGCCACACGAAAGAGGAGTAATCAAGCGGCGGGATCAGGTGCACATTCGGCACAGAGCCCAGCCGGGATTGGACCGGCTTGTTTACCCTGGGGTTGGGATGAAGCGGCCAGATAAATCTCGTATGCGGGGTAATCCCTGCCAATTCCTCAATCCCTTCACAGATGCCGATTAAGTCTCTTCCGAAACTTTCTCTCCGGTGAATGGTAACCAGAACAGTTCGGTCTCCATTCCAGTCAAGCCCAAATTCTCCGGCGAATTTCTCCTCCAGCTTCCGGTCCATCGAATCCGATTCAATCTTTGCTACCGTCATCAGGAGGGCGTCAATGCCGGTATTTCCGGTGATAAAGATATTTTCTTCAGCTATATTTTCTTTCCTCAGGTTTTCAGCAGCTGATTCGGTAGGAGCAAAACACCAGTCTGCCATGGTATCTGCCATTCTTCGGAATTGTTCCTCCGGAAATGGATTGTATTTATCTCCAGACCTGAGACCAGCCTCGACATGCACCACCCTGGTCTTCTTGTAATAGGCGGCCAGTGAACCCACAAAGGTGGATGTGGTGTCTCCCTGGACTATTACAGCATCCGGCTTCTCCTGGTCTAAAACAGGCTCCAGGCCTTTCAGTGCCAGGAAGGTGACTTCAAAGAGGCTCTGGCCTCCTTTCATGATATTAAGGTCATAATCTGGAACAATGTCAAAGAAACCAAGTGCCTGGTCCAGCATCTCTCTATGTTGAGAAGTGACACAGACCCGAGCATGAAACTTATTCTTCTTTTTCATCTCTATTATCAAGGGTGCAAGCTTGATAGCTTCAGGCCTGGTCCCGAAAATAAAAATAAATTTCTTCATACCGTATCCTTCTGAATCGAATAATTAACCCGAATAATTCATAAACCTTCTTTTTTCAGCTGGGATTGTACGATGCCGGAATGTAATCTGTCCATATAAAACTGGTTGAGCCCTTAAAGCAAAATTGGTTTAAGATGCCCTGGAACAGATAAATTATCTGTTCAGGAAGCGTACATATTCAGCAGCTGCCGACAGGAGCGCCGCACCCAAGTGCCCACAATATAATAATACATTACATTACCCGTCAAACTCACTGTGCATGAGCACACCTGTCTGAACAGGCCGGTCCGGGTCCGGCGGCTAAAACGCGGAGACCGCACCCAGTACTACCCGGTTCTCTTCTTCCTCCACAAATCTGGTGTACTCACAGAGAAGACGGAGGTTTCTCGCCAGCAGGTAAGTACCGCTCAGGGTGACCGATTCGTAATCGACCGATTCGTAATCGTATGTATTCAGGTCGCTGTTGACCAGATTGTAGAGAACGGTTAAGTAAGTCCTGGACCGATCGTAATAGGGGGCGAATATCAGCTCTGCGATTACACCTTCGGTGGTGATCCTATCTCCAGCAATTTCGAGAAAACCCGGATTGGTGTCTTCGCGGATGAGGTACTGGCCGGTCAGGGAAAACCTGTCGACCGTAACACCTATATCAGGCCCATAATATGTAATTTCATTCGTAACGGGAGATTCGTTCTTTTCGCTGCCCAGATAATAGAATCCTCCCAAGCTAAGATAATCTCCGATACTCTGGGTAAGACGGAATCCGGCATTCTTGAACCTGTCCCGGTCGAAGGACCTGTTTTCACCCGCCTCCGGTATACCGTTACCGTTAACCAGCATAGCCACCAGGTTGGTACCGGTTTTCTCGATACTGTAGGTCATCATCAATCCCCGGTCATAGGTAAGGTTGGTATTCGAATCCCCTATTCTTTTCCCGTATATCTGGTAATCTTCAAATGTAAGTCTCAGCTCGCGCTTCATCAGCGGATCCGATGTCTGAAACTGCCCGGCCAGAATATCCACGCCGCTTCCCAGTATGTTATCGAAGTGCAGAAAAGCGTCCTCCACACCCGCAACCTCTCCTCTTTCCGACAGATACATATATATATAGTAACTGACATTTTTAAACAGAGGACCTCCGGAAAGCAACTTTACACCCCAGGGGGTCTGTAGGTCATTGGTTATATCCTTGTCCGGGGTTATCAGTGAAAACACTTCGAATCTCATCGCCAGGGGGAAATCCCGATTCAGCCACAGGTGTTCGTCTCCGGCCGATACGTAATCCCTGGCTTTCTCCTGCTCGGGGATCATAAAACCGTTACCCGCGAATTCATCTCCATATTCCTTCAGACGCGGGAAGGGGTTATGACAGGTATTACAGGATATCTTGTATCTTCTGGCGAAGGCAGGTATCGGAGCAGCTTTCTCGGTCCAGACCATACTGATAATAACCGCGCAAATAATTAGGTAAAACAGCATCTGTTTCTTCATGACCGGCCCTCCTCTTTCAGTTCTCACTGGTAAACAACAATTTCTGTGCTTGTCTGATTGATCATATCTATCTCACTCTCTTCGGCCGGAACGTGCAGGTACTCGGCAACCGGCTTGACCAGTTTCCGGTAATTCAGAGTGGCGGTTAACTTCACCTTCCCGAACGCTATATCATCTGGCATAGGCCAGGAGTACGTTTCTATCTTTGTCTCCCGCGGGCCGATCCGGTAGTCCACTCCCAGCTTCCTGGTATTCCACTGCATAATGGTCATCACCCCGTTCTCATCCAGGTAGGGCATCCGGAATATACGCGCCCCTGCAGGAACCTCCTCGCGGGGAACTCCCTTGAAGCCCGGCTTGTTCAGTGGTATACCCAAGTCTTTATAAGCCAGCTCATCAGTAGCGACCGTAAAATTTTCCCCTTCGAATCCTTTCAAATCCACCGGCAGACTGTATTTTTTTCCGTCCTCGTCCACGGCGGTCAGCTCCAGCCAGAGTATGCGGTCTTCCACCGAGCCGGTAGGTATCTTGTGACCCGCCTTGGCATTGAAGAGTTCCACTTTTATTTCCGCGATGCCGTCATATGGAATCTCCGTCTCGAGCGCGTGCATCGATATTTCGATCGCGCCCCTCAATTTGGCCGGTTTGTGTGCCCCGAGGAATACATGCTGAGCAATCATACCCTGTTCAGCCATCTTGGCGCTTCTTCCCTTGGCTTTTGGCATATGGCAATCGAAACACTTTACCCCTTCATCTGAATAGGGGCCCTCTTTCCACTCAATCTGAGTGGACTTGACCCAGATTCCGAATGGGTTCTTTTCATTATGGCAGCTTCCGCAAACCTCGGTCGTTGTAAACAGTTCGTTGTATTCTGTGGTATGGTGAGGTGATTTCAGACCCGGTTTGCTTCCGTATTTGATCCTTCCGGGCTCGGATACCCAGCTGAAATTAAACGGGGGATCTTTCTCCACCGAGGTTATGGTATGGCAAAGATCACAGCTTACTCCCTCGTTCGCCCTTGAGCCCTTGGACGGCCTGGGAGGGGGGATATCACCGGCGAGGTAAGAAATCGGGGTGTGACAGCCGTTACAACCGTCCACCGCGTCCTTTATCGAAGGATCCACCTTTGCGTGCTCCACCGCCAGATCGAAATATTCGATTTCATCCCAGTGATGAGTAAATGACTGCGACATCATGGCATTGCGCCACTGCCGGTAAATACTGGTATGGCAGCTCGCGCAGGTTTTCGGCTTTTCGTAATCATCGTAACTGCGGCTGCCCTTTGCTTCTTCCCCTCCCATAAGCTGACAGTAGACCAATACCGCACAGAGCAGAATTGACGGGAAAATTATCTTTTTCATTAATGACCCCCTAGTAAAGCCAGTGACTGTATTTTCCTTTTAGCATAAAAGCAACCTAAATACAAACAAATATTCTAGGATCATCGCTGACATCCACCACTTCGGAAATCAAAAGATGCTCTGTTAATTAATATCCGTTCCGTCCCTTTTCCTCTTGGTAGGCAGAATGACCGAGCGGAGCTCCTTCTCATCCCGAGCGTTACTCCACTCTCTGCGGAAACCCAATTGTAAGAAATTCGATATTTTCTGTCAACAAGGAAAGTGCGTGGAGTTTCCCCAATTTTTATAACCTATAAGGCAGTCGATGATTTGTAACAGTATGCGGCTGATTGATATTTTCAAAATCGTGGTCAATTCCCCCGGCGAGGGAATTGTACGCTCTGCGCCTCGGGCTCGCTCTTTCTGCCCCTTCGGGCCAGAAATCCTTGCCCGCTCGCCCTCCGGAGGGTTTTGAAAATATCATTCAGCCGCACTCATCAGCAATGAAAGCCCTATTCCACTTACCAATCCTGATAACTGATTGTATCTCGCAATGTTATTACAATACTTGCCGGATTTTCGGGGAAACTCCTGGGAAAGTGCGGGTGGAGTGAGGTCAAATCAGAGTATACCTCGCCTACCTTCTCTCAAGAGGCGACACAATTTACATTGAATCCGCCCCGCTTCAGATAAGCGGAGAGGTGCAGAGAGCCGGGGAGGAGGGTGATAGCGGGGAGGAGGTGGATCGCAGTAATTCCATAGAATCGGGGATCTGCACTGACAGCCTGGTTATAAACTTAAGCACATCCAGGACGATCTCATCACCGCCGGCGGTATTATCCAACCCTGACCTTTAGCAGCGTTGAATATCCTGATTGGAGCCGATCAATTTTACGGCATCTAAAACAGTATGATATTTATTGTCTTTATTCCTCTCCCCGTACTGTCAGGACGGGGTTTTTGGAATGTTTGATTACCTTCTCGGCGGTGGAACCGAACAGCAGTTCCCTGACCATGGAATGCCCCTTGGCCGCAATGACGGTAAGATCGGCTTCCTCCTCGCCGGCAATCTTTAGTATCTCATCCGCGGGGTCTCCCCTTACCACCATGGGTTTAACATTGATGTCGTCGGGAGTCCTCTCATCCACCACCTTCTTGATATGTTCCTCGTTAATCTCCATGAGATGTTTTTCATAGGAGCTTATATCGAACGCCATGGCCGGTTCCGGCCCTCCGGCTACTGCGGCAGGGATGGGTTCGACCACGTGCGCCAGAATCAGATCAGCGCCAAAATGATCGGCATAGCTGCAGGCTAGCTCCAGCGCCTTGTAGGAAGCCTCGCTGAAATCGGTGGGACACAGTATCTTGTTGACTTTTATCATATCACCTCTCCTTTCCTTAATCTATTCTATTACTTATCCGGGGCAACAAATTTTTCTTTCTGATCTACTCTTCGAGTTCTTTAAATTCGCCCAGTATTTTCGTAAAGAGATGGATAGCGAGCAGTCCCAGAATCATGTGTACCGCAAGAGAGTACCAGACGAAATCAGGGTGGCCGATTGAGTAAAAGTAACCGTAGAGCGATGTATATGTAATTCCGCTTAAAGCTCCTCCCAGTCCGGTGGATAGGAAATTAGTTCCCATATAGAGTCCGGCTTTCTCCTTTGGCGCTATCCACGTGATATATTCCTGAATTCTCGGGCTGGAGAGCATTTCGCCGAGGGCGAAGAGAGCGATTCCGAGAAACACAATTGCAGGAGCAGAAATATTGGCAAACCCGATAACGCAGAATCCCGCGAACATTACAACAAGACCGAAAAGGAATGTGGGGATGGCTCTGAATTTTTCAGCGATACGGGAGACGAAGATCTGCAGTATCATAATTATATAACCTGTGTGGGCTATTGTCTCTCCCAGGAGCCTCCATGAGCCGTCTTCTGATTTGTGGGAGAGAAAATTAGCGAATGAGGTGCCGAACAACGATTTTATGCTCATATATAACTGGGCGGTGTCTAGGCTTTTGTCGATATATATTGCTGTCAGGTTAAAAAAGGCCCAGAAGGGAAGCCAGAAGAAAACTCCAAGAAGTATCAGGAAGAGGAGATATTTACCGTCTGAAAGGGCGGTCCATATATCGACGAATTTTCCCTTCAGTGATGCGCCTTCTATTTCCCTCTCCGGTTCCTTGTAAAAGAATATTGTAATAAGGAGCATAAAACCTATTGATACGGCCGCGGCGATAAAGGCGTGATTCCATGATATCGCGCGCAGTTTGCCGGCGATAAGCGGGCCGAAAGAAGCGCCGATGTTAACCATCGCGTAAAATATTCCGAATCCCACTGTTTTATTTGATCTGTCTGTGACCGCCCGGACAGTGCCAGAGACGAGAGGTTTGAATATTCCCGCTGCCAGAGCGATACTCAGCATCGTGAGGGCGATTCCGGAGAATGATTCCGTGAGTATCAGGAGAAGGATTGAAGGGAGGTATGCGAGATAGGATATGATAAGTACTTTTTTGAACCCGAATCTGTCGGCGAAGGTTCCGGAGATAACGGGAATAGTGTAGGATATAAGAAGAAAGAGGCTCTGAATTATGCCGAGCTGAGCTTTTGAATAGCCGAGGTACTCCATATAAATACCGAACCCCATGTATATTCCGTAATAGGAGAATCTCTCGAGAACCTCGACTAGATTTGCGACCCAGAATACCGGTGGAAAAGCTGTCCGTTTCATCTCTCCTCCCTGATCTATAGAATAAATAAGCTTAATTAAACTGACATTATTATAATACGTTTGCCCCGGAAGGTCACATAATTTTACCCTTTAAGAGAATTTAGATATATATCTCAGCTAAATGTAATTTTGGAGTTCCCCCGAAAATTCGGCAAGTATTGGAATAACATTGCGAGATACAATCAGTTATCAGGATTGGTAAGTGGAATAGGGCTTTCATTGCTGATGAGTGCGGCTGATTGATATTTTCAAAACCCTCGCCGAGTGGCGAGCGGGCAAGGATTTCTGGCCCGAAGGGGCAGAAAGAGCGAGCCCGAGGCGGGAGTGGCGATTACCTCGCTGGGGAAATCGACCACGATTTTGAAAATATCAATCAGCCGCATACTGTTACAAATCATCGACTACCTTATAGGTTATAAAAATTGGGGGAACTGCACAATGTAATTTATTTGACTCGGATTGGGGAGTACTTTATACTCCTTTCCGGTTAGCAGAACCTGCTGAATAAACTTTGTTTCAAAGTATAATAAAAAAGGAGGGTTGAAAGAATGTTAAGCGAAAAAATGCGCGAAGCTCTGAGCGAACAGATAAATAAAGAGATGTATTCGGCTTATCTTTATCTTTCCATGTCATCCTATTTGGATTCAGAAGGATTGAAAGGGTTTTCCAACTGGTATTTTATACAGTATCGAGAAGAGACAGATCACGCGATGCGAATCTACGATTATATTCAGGAGCAGGGGCTTAGAGTAAAGCTCAAGGCTATAGAAGAGCCGCCTTCAGACTTCGGAACACCTCTTGAGGTAGTTGAAAAGACTCTCGAGCATGAGAAGTTTGTAACCGGTCTTATAAATAACCTGATGGATCTGGCAATACAGGAGAAGGATCACGCTACAAGGATCTTTCTGCAGTGGTTTGTTTCAGAACAGATCGAGGAAGAGTCAAGCGTCAGTGATATTCTTGACAAACTTAAACTTGCCGGAGAAAAAGGCAATGGGCTCTTTATGATTGACAAGGAACTGATGGCGAGGGTTTATATCGCTCCTCAGCGGGAAGAATAGAAGGGCATACACTTTTAAAATAATGGGCCGGTTTCCCTGTAATTCGCGAAGGGGTTTCTCTGTAATTAATGCGGAATATAGAATTAAAAAAGAAACTCGAGCAGATCTATTACAGGTATAACAGACCTGAATATGTAGATCCCGATCCCCTTATTTTTCTGTACGACTACGATGATATAGCTGACCGTGAATTGACCGGGCTTATTGCCTCTTCGCTCGCTTTCGGCCAGGTAGGGCAGATCTTAAAGAGTGTACGAAGTGTGCTTTCTGTTATGGAAGGTTCTCCTCGGCTCTTTCTTAAGAGATCGACTTCACTTAGTATCATGAATTCATTCAGCGGGTTTAAGCACAGGTGGATTAAAGGGGCGGATCTCTCTTCGATGCTTATAGGGATGAAAGAAGTGATAAACAAATACGGGTCGCTTGAAAATGCTTTTGCCTCGGGGTACGATAAATCAGATAAAAATATCTTAACCGCCGCTGAGCACTTTGTTGATGAAATCACAGGAGCAGTCGATTCTGCCTGTAACCGCCTTCTTCCGTCTCCCCGAAAAAAGAGCGCTTGCAAACGCCTTAATTTATTTCTAAGATGGATGATCCGCCGTGACAGAGTAGACCCGGGGGGATGGGACCGGGTTCCCGCCTCAAAATTACTCGTCCCCCTCGATGTACATATGTACCGTATTGCCGTAGCCCTGGGATTGACAGAGCGGAAGCAGAAGGGGCTGAAGACCGTTCTTGAAGTAACAGGGAAATTCAGAGAAATATCTCCGGAAGATCCCGTAAAGTATGATTTTGCTCTGACCCGGCCGGGGATAAAGTGGGGCCGGAAAGGGCTGGAAGATAGTGGAGGGATTTCAGGCTCGGCTTGAATATCAGACCCGGCCCGATAACGACAAAGTTTCAGACGCGCTATTTACTCTTCTCCACGTCTTTCTTTATCCTCTGTATATGACCGCGGCCCAAGGCCTTAACTTCGCATCCGAGCTCAAAGTATCTGCGTATTTTCTCATCTGTAAGAATCCCGAAACAGTCAATTACAGCTAGACTGCCTCCCGCTTTTTTTACGACCCAGTCGGGGTCAAGGTCCAGATAAGGTTTGTGAGGCACGGCAAAAATAACAGCTTCACTTCCTTCTAGATTTTTACCGAGATTTTTCCCTACTCTGGTTTTCTTGAGTCCTTCTTGATTGCGGAAGAAACGTTTCCATGATTGTCCCGGAGCCGGGTAGGTATCCTGTTTTTCGAGTTCATACCAGTGTTTTACGTATGGATCGTGAGCACGCACTTCAGCGCCCATCTGGGCAAGCTTGCGAACGACCATTTCGCTGCCGCTGTACCTGGTATCCCCGACATCCTTTCTATAGCTGACTCCGCAGATAAGGACATCGGCGCTTGCGATATAGCGTCCCATATTCCGCAGGGCGTCCCGTACGAGTTCGGCAACATGGAGTCCCCTCGTGTCGTTTATGTTTATAGCGGTCGGGGTTATTTTGAATATTCTGTCTCCATCTTCGAAACCCAGTATGTTCTGGTAAGCCCAGTAGCCGAGCCCTCCATCCTTAGGCAGACAGTAGCCACCTATCCCGGGACCCGGAAAGATAATATTACTGTGTGTAGGGCGTGTTTTGATCGCGTTTACTACCTTTATTAGATCGACTCCGTTTTTTTCGGCGAAGAGGCTCCATTCGTTGAGAAAAGCGAGAATAGTAGCTCTATAAGAATTCTCTACAATCTTGGTGGTTTCCGATTCTATAGGTCTGTCCATGACTGTAAGAGGATAATCGTCGGTGTTTAGAACCTGAGTGAGGAATTTTTTCACGCGGCTGCGGGCGGTGGCGGTGCATCCTGAACACACACGCCAGAAATCACGGATGCTGGCCACATAATCCTTGCCCGGCATTACCCGTTCGAAGCTGTGCGCGAGAAGCGGCGTTTTCTTTATCTTTCTGGCGGCGAAGGTCTTCTTTAGAATAGGCCAGGCTACGAATTCTGTTGTGCCCGGAGCAACTGTAGTTTCGATAAGGACCAGGCACTCAGGCGGAATTTTTTCGCCGATTGTGCGTATCGTTGCTTCAAGGGCCGCCATATCGGTTTCGCCCGTACTCATATCCCCGAGGTCGTTTTTCTTGTAATCGCACTGCACATCCACTACTACGCAATCGGCAAGTTTCAGTACATCTTTGTTATATGTCGCGGTCAGAGTTTTTTCCTCAAGGACGCAGCGCTTGATAATTATATCTACTTCCGGATCTTCCGCTTCCACCGGAGCCCGTCCCTGATTGAGAAGGGGTATCTTCCAGTAACTTCTTGTACTTGGGCGCTGACAACCTATTACAAATTTTCTTCTGCGCCCCTTTCTGTCTGTTGAATCCGCTATTATACCGGCCATAACGGAACCGACGAATCCTACACCCATTACTACGACTATTTCCATGCCGTTTTCGCGGGCCTTCTTTACGCGCTTTTTCACACGCCTGTATTCGGCGGAGTATTCTTTCTTGCCAGGAATGGGAAACTTTTCGCCCAGAGGACTGATTGAATATTCGGTTTTATTTTTAGTCCCTTTCGATTTTGTTTTATTTTTAGCCATTTATGCTCCCTTTCGTTTTTATATATGGCTGGGAAAAATCTGTCATTTTCCATTCAGCTTAAACTAATTATCATGCGATAATCGTAAATATATATATACCGGTCAACAGGCAATTATCATACCTGCTAATTGCAGCAATTTCAAAGGGAAAAATGATATTCTCAAAAATTATCGAAAACAGGTTTTTCTTAAAGAACCGTGGGCTAAAAGATTTGAATATCTTCTTGCCGTTAATAAGTTCTTTTGTTTGACAAATTATTATGAAAATTATAGTTTATGGTTGATATCTTAATATAAATTGGAGTATATGATACTGATAAATCTTACAGTTGTTTCAACCGGGGTGGTTTAGAGTCAGATCACACTATCGAACTTGTCCGCAGTGCTTTTTAATGTTATGTAATTTGCTCTCTTTAATGAACTTAGCGAGGGAGGACTGCTGTGAAAGGCAACGTCTTAATAATCGATGATGAAGCAGAGATAAGAAGAAATCTTACCGTTGGTCTTACTCAGGAGGGGTTTAGCGCGGTTTCTTGCCCGGATGGGATTTCGGCAATCCACGAGCTTGAGAACTCCCGCGAGAAGGGGGTTAACTACGATTATCTGATAACAGACATATTTATGCCGGATATTGACGGATTGAAGATACTGAAAGTAATCAAGAAACAGTATCCCGACCTGCCAGTACTTGTCATCACCGGATATGGGGACGTAAGCTTGGAACTTGAGGCAATTTCAGAGCATAATACGGGGTATCTTGATAAGCCGTTTGAAATATCAGAACTCGTTGAAGCTCTCAAAGAGCTGACGCCGGGATCCACCGTGTCAGACGGTAAAACGGCGGAATACGAACCTGTGATCAGGGAATCTGTAAGCGCGTATCTTACAATAAGAATAACCGATAAAGATAATAGTATGGACATTTATAAAAAACTGTATTACCTCGACGGTGTTCATCGCTGTGAAGCTGTGCGAGGAGATTTTGATATTATTATTCTGGCTCAGGCCGATTCGCAGGATGAAATCGACAAACTTTTTGACAGGATCGCAGATATGGATGGGCTTGAAGTTGTGTCAGTGGACAGGGTGGAAAGACCAAAGCTTGATCGGGATGTTAATGAATTTATAAGTATATATTCCGATCTTGTCAAAGAATCGGAAAATGTGACCTCGAGCAAGAATCCGGGGACGACAAGTTATGTGGTAGTTGATATTGAAAAGAGTTCTATACAGGAGATATTTACTACAGTCTTTTTCATAGATGAAGTTGTTTTCTGTGATGTAATTGAAGATGGCTCAAGGCTTGTCGGGATGATCACGGGGCAGAGTTCTGTAGGCAAGACGCCTCGTATCGTTGAAAAACTCAATCAGATTGAGGGTGTCTTAAGGGTTCGTGAAGCTAAAGTAATCAAGATAATGGAGGAATAAACAGGATATTCACTGGTAGTATCACCTTTGCTCTTTTAAGTTAAGAAGCTGAGAGGTTTGCAAGATGAACGATGATTTCAGTTTTAACCTGTGGCGTTACGACGGCACTCCGGGTGAGCTTATTCCCCTTCTGCAATCCGCGCAGAATCACTTTGGTTATATACCGCGCCGCGCGATTAATTATATTTCAGCGGTAACAGGGATCCCCGAATCAGAAGTTTACGGTGTGATAACTTTTTACAGTCAGTTTCGTCTCAGGCCCATGGGTAAATATGTAATAAGGGCTTGCGACGGCACCGCCTGCCATGTTTCGGGCGCGGAAATGATTATTGAAACGATTCAGGATGAGTTGGGTGTGGAAGTCGGCGAAACCACAGAGGACGGGCTTTTCACTCTGAACACTGTTGCCTGTATAGGATGCTGTTCGCTCGCCCCGGTAATTATGATAAATGAAGATACCCACGGCAGTCTTACGCCGGCTTCAGTGCGTAAGATAATCCGCCGCTACCGGAGAAACGAAAAAGCTTCCAACGAGGATTTTGCCGCCCAGAAGTAGAATTTTAAAATGTTAGTCTAATTGAATTGGGCGGATGACAATTTATTCATGAGATTCCGGGAGTTCTTAAATGAAGAAAATTATAGTAGGAATGGCCACATGCGGTCTTTCAGCCGGTGCAAAGGAAATCTATGACAAATTCGCTGAAATCCTTTCGGGGAATAAGAAGAGTTTCAATCTGTCCCGGACGGGATGCATCGGGATGTGTTATCTCGAGCCCCTGGTTGAAGTTCGTGAATCTGAAAGCAGGGTCTTATACAGCAGGGTAACTCCCGAGATTGCCGAGCGAATATTCAGAGAGCATATCTTAGAAGGCCGTATTGTAGAGGAAAATGCCGCCTGCATAATAAATATCGACGGTGAGATAAGCGGCCCGGAAGCGGAGTTTCTCAAGCTTCAGAAGAGAATCGTGCTTAGAAACTGCGGTTACATTGATCCTGAGAGTATTGATGAATATGAGAGTGCTGACGGCTATAAGGGAGTCCGCAAAGCCCTTCTTGAAATGAACCCTGAAGATATTATAGGGGAGATAAAAGATTCGGGATTGAGAGGGCGCGGGGGAGCGGGATTTCCCACCGGTCTCAAATGGTCGTTCGCCGCCGGTAGTGAAGGGGACGTCAAGTACGTTGTCTGTAACGCGGATGAAGGCGACCCGGGCGCGTTTATGGACAGGTCGGTTCTTGAGGGAGATCCGCATTCTGTGATTGAAGGAATGATAATATGCGCCAGGGCAATTGGAGCTTCCTCCGGGTTCATCTATTGCAGAGCTGAATATCCTCTCGCGATTCGCAGATTAAAGATAGCCATTGAAGCTGCCGGGGAAAAAGGATACCTGGGGAAAGATATCCTGGGTTCAGGATTTGACTTCGATATAGAAATAAAGCAGGGCGCGGGGGCGTTTGTCTGTGGAGAAGAAACTGCCCTGTTCGCCTCGATCGAGGGTAAGAGGGGAATGCCCAGGATAAGACCGCCGTTTCCGGCGCAGAAAGGTCTGTGGCGGAAACCTACCAACAATAATAATGTGGAGACGTATGCTAATGTTCCGTGGATAATTTTGAACGGATCTTCCGAATATGTCGGTTACGGGACTGAAAAAAGCAGGGGAACAAAGGTTTTTGCCCTGGCTGGAAGAGTAAAACGGGGAGGACTGGCAGAGGTTGAGATGGGTACTACAATTGAAGATCTGGTTTTTAATATAGGAGGGGGGATAAAAGACGGCGGCAAGTTCAAAGCTGTTCAGATGGGCGGTCCCTCCGGCGGATGTATACCGTCTGATCTTTCGGATACTCCCGTTGATTTTGAATCAATTCCCGCGACCGGCGCTATTATGGGTTCCGGCGGCATGGTAATTCTTGACGATTCCACGTGTATGGTGGAAATGGCAAGGTTCTTTTTGAATTTCACACAGGACGAATCATGCGGTAAATGCACTTTCTGCAGAATTGGAACTCTCAGGTTGCTCGAGACACTCAAGAGGATTACTAACGGTGAAGGGGAAACGGATGACGTGGAAAAACTTCAACTATGGGGCGAAAGGATAAAACAGTCCAGTTTGTGCGGGCTCGGACAGACGGCGCCTAACCCTGTGCTTACGACAATAAGGTACTACCGTGATGAATATGATGCTCATATAAACGATAAGAAGTGTCCCGCGGGCAGCTGTAATCCTCTCGTTGATTTTAAGATTGATCCTGAAAAATGTACCGGGTGCACGCTTTGCGCTAAAAACTGTCCCGTAGACGCCATCAGCGGTAATCCGAAGGAAAATCATGTTATAGATAATTCGATCTGCGTAAAATGCGGCAAGTGTATTACAAGCTGTCAATTTGGTGCTGTTTACAAGAGTTGAGGAACGGATAAATGAAAAAAATCAAACTGAAGATCAACGGAAAAGAAGTAGAGGCTGATTCAGGCGAAACTATACTGGAAGTAATAAGGAAAAACGACCTTGATGATATTCCGACCATTTGTCATTCACCTGAACTTGAACCTGATCCTTCCTGTTTTGTGTGTGTCGTAGAAGTTAAGGGGAAGAATAATCTCGTGCCTTCCTGTTCTACAGTTGTGGCAGCCGGGATGGAAATTGAAACCCGCAATGAACGCGTAATGGCTGCGAGGAAAATGGCTCTGGAACTCCTTCTTTCAAACCATTACGCGGATTGTGTCTCTCCCTGCAGTGAGAATTGCCCCGCGGAAGTCGATGTGCAGGGTTACATTGCTCTCTCCGCTATGGGCGAGTATAAACGGGCTGTTGATCTAATCAGGGAAACCAACCCTTTGCCTGCTGTCTGCGGAAGGGTTTGTGTGCGCAAGTGTGAATTGGCGTGCCGCCGCGGTGATGTCGATGAGGAGGTCGCGATAAATAATATCAAGCGGTTTCTGACTGATATACCGGGGATATACGACAAGGACCCCGAGAGAGAACCTTCCACCGGCAAATCCGTGGGGATAGTGGGTTCAGGCCCTGCGGGATTAACAGCAGCCTGGTTTTTAGGTAGAAAGGGACACAAACCCGTGATTTATGAGTCACAACCTCGTTCCGGCGGTATGGTCCGGTACGGAATCCCCGAATACCGCCTGCCTGATTCGGTTCTTGATGCTGAAGTGGATTACATTTGCAGAGCCGGCGCGGAGATCAAATATAACACAAAAATAGGAGAGGATATTACCCTGGATGAATTAATCCAGGCGCATGATTCAGTCTTTATCGGAGCCGGAGCCCAGGTTGGCAAACCTATGAGAGTTGAAGGTGAGGATGATACTGAAGGAGTAATAAGAGGAGCTGAATTTTTAAGAGATAAAGCCGATAACCCTGATCCCATAGAGGGTACTGTAGTTGTGGTCGGCGGAGGTAATACGGCAATGGACGTTGCCAGAACCTCGTGGAGGCTCGGCGCTGAGAAAGTGATTATTCTCTATCGCAGGACGAGAGCTGAAATGCCGGCGGACGATTTGGAGATCCACGATTGTCTTGAAGAGGGGATTGAATTGATGGAGCTTGCCTCACCCGTAGGTATTGTAAAAGAGGACGGGAAAATAAGTGCCCTGCGGTGTATTAGGATGAAGCTGGGTGAACCTGATGATTCAGGACGAAGGCGCCCGATACCGCTCGAGGGATCACAGTTTGATCTTCCGTGCCAGCTTGCCGTTCCGGCTATTGGTCAGTCCTCAGAACTTGACGGGCTCGATGCAGTTGGAGGAGAAGAGGTCGAAACTACGAAGTGGAGTACATTCGTCATTGATAACAAGACGATGGAAACAAATATAGAAGGGCTTTTTGCCGGCGGAGACGCGGCAGATGACGGAGCTACTGTGGTAATAGACGCAATTGGCGACGGCAGGAAAGCTGCCGCCGCTATTCAAGCGTATCTGACGGGCGGAGACATCCCTTCCGAGGATTTTCGAGTGAGAAAGGAATTCTGGAGAAAGCCCGGCAAAACCGAATTGGGTGATATCTCTGAAAGTCCCAGACACGGACTACATACTATTGATGTGGATCAGCGAAGTGGTAATTTCAATGAAGTTGCCACCGGGTTTGATTATGAAGACAATACGCATGAATGTGATAGATGCCTTTCCTGCGGATGTTTAAGATATGATGATTGCGCGTTGAGACTCCACGCGCAGGAATATAATGCCGACCTCGAGGAATTCAAGGGATATGCCAGGAAACACAAGATTGATGACAGGCATCCTTACATAGAATACGATCCTAATAAATGTGTGCTTTGCGCGAGGTGTATCAGGACGTGCGAAAGGATTATTCCAACTGCCGCTCTTGGATTAACCGGCAGGGGATTTAAGACTGAAGTCAGACCCGCTATGAATGATCCTCTTTTAGAAACGAGCTGTGTCAGTTGCGGCAACTGTGTTGAATCATGCCCGACGGGGGCTTTGACAATCAAATATCCTTTTCCGGGGCGCGCCTCTTTATACACGGAAGATGTGGAATCCCACTGCGCCTTCTGCTCACTTGCCTGCCCTATTAGTGTAAACAAGATAAGCCAAGAGCGCTATTACATAACTTCACCGGGGGTTCCGGGAGATTATCTTTGCAGGTATGGAAGGTTTGGTTATGAGATTTTTGTTAAAAAGGAAAGGATAAAAAGCCCGAAACTAAGAAGAATGGACGCGGGGAATAAAGTTGGAATGGACGAAGCCAGGCGAGTGCTTGTTTCAGGCATGAAAGAAGCGGCCGGCAGGTTCGGGCCTGAAAGTGTAGGCGTATTTGTTTCGCCGGATCTTACGAATGAAGAATTGTTTCTTGCGGCTAAAATAGCCAGGGAAGGACTTGGAACTAACAACATTGGATCTCTCTCCCTTATGGGAGAAGAACAGAGGGCGGGTGAACTTGATGAAATATTCGGGTTTACCGGGTCAACCTCGGATAGTAAATGTATTGAAAAAGCAGACCTCGTTGTTTGCAATAATACATCACTTGAGTCCGATCATTTGATTTTAAGTTCAAAGATCATAAAAGCTGTTGGGGACGGAGCTAAATTGATTGTGAATAATTCAAGTCTTAATCCCACAGATCAGATGATTTCCGCTCTTGCTATGGATCCGATGAGAGGAAGGGCTACGATATTATGGATGGGGGTAATAAAGGCCCTTCAGGATAAAGGGTTATTTAAGCCTGATATGATTGAGGGCGTATTGGATTCAGATATTGTAATGAAAGGGGATGATTTTGATTTCGAGAAGGTTTCGAAGCTTACCGGTGTTGATCTGAGTGATATTATAGGTGCCGCCGATCTCATAGCTTCCGCCGGGCGAATAGTAATAATCCATTGCCCTGAAAGACCTCAGGATAGAGCCCCCGGCGATATGACGGCTCTTGCCGATTTGGTTCTTCTGCTTAGAAAAGCAGGAATCAGGTCCGATTTGCTGCTGCCCCGTTCAAGCGCCAACGGCGCGGGGATTGATATTATGGGCGCGGATCCTTCGTATGAGCCGGGCCGTAAACCCGTTCGCCGCGAGGTGGCCGGTGCTTCTAACAGAGAACAGTTTCGCGCTATGCTGGATGAAGGTAGAATAAAGGCCGCGTTTATTATAGGTGAAGATCCTCTGGCATGGAAGAAAACTGAACATTGGTTTAGAAATATTGAATTTATGGCCGCTATGGATTGGTCCCCCACAGAAACTACGAGATTGTCGGATGTAGTACTTCCCGGTTCAACATTTCTTGAGACCGCGGGATACAGATGTAACTTCGAAGGAAACTTAGTCGAGTATAAGGAAGCGGTTAAACCGCCCGCGGGCGCGTCGGGCAGAGAAATCCTGTATGATCTGGCTCGGGATTTCGGTTTGGATACGCAGGAGAATACAAGCGTGGAGATCAACAGTATAATCGAAAAGAACCTTGATGATGCGCTTGCTGCGTTTTGCTGGAATACCGGGCAGCCGCGGGATCTTCCGCCGCTAAGCAAGGTTGTAAAGATACAGACGGATCTAAGGCCCGCCCATATCCCGCAGCCGCTTACTCAATACGGAAAATATAAACAGGAAATTGTAAATGTAGGTACAGAGCACTATAAAGTCAGGTAACTCCCTTTTTGTTATTTGAGAGCCTGTTTTCATCGATCTGAATCAGAGGTGCATGAATGTTGAGGCTTGAGAGTTTTTATTCCTTCCTGGAAAATATTTTTGACTATCTTATCGTAACGAATGAAGATGGACTGATCCTTTACGCCGGGAGAAAAATCCTTGATGATTACGCGGGTGATGACAGGCATTTAAAGGACCGCAGACTGGATGAACTGCTTATCCCTTCTTCTCTGGAAAGTTTTCAAAAAGCAATAGAGCAGACCCGGGACGGCGGCAGGGGAATTGCTGTATTCTCGCCGCGCGGCAGGGAAGAATCCGCGATATCTTTGAAAACGGGATGTATGGAAAGTGAAGACGGGGCGGTGTTTTTTTTCTTTGGTAATAAATTGAGTTCTTTAAGCGAGGATCTGGATTGGCAAAAAGATGAAAGAATAAAAGAGCTTACATGTTTATACAATATTGCCAGGTTAATAGAAGTTACAAAGAGTATAGATGAATTCTTTGATAAATTGCCCGCTATACTGAGTGCCGGAATGATGTATCCGGAAGAAGTTGTTGTCTACGCTGTTTATGATAACCATGAATACGGAACCAAACCCCCTTCACGGAATTACTTCCACGTGGATCTTATGGTATGGAATGAACGAAAGGGAGAAATACGCGTAGGTTATGATGAAGACATAAAGATACTTACAGAAGAACAGAAGATGCTTGATGAAATAGCGAGGATGCTTAATGGAGCGCTGGAACGAAAAGAGCTGACTCATAGACTCGACAGAATGGAGAATGAGGAGGCCCAATACCGCGCCAGACTGAGAGAACTTAAAGATCAGGTAGCGAACAGGACCGATGAACTCGATGATCAGAAAAAGAAACTGTCAATCGTAAATTCATATCTGGAAAGGGTCAATAAGGGTTGGGATAAAGCCAAAACCCAGCTTGAGACTATTTTCAAAGCAATTCCGGACGAAGTTGTGCTCTTAGATACAAACCGTAAAGTGATAATGTCAAACAGAGATGATATAGAGCCCGGCGATTATTGTTACTCAAGTTTTTTCGGAAAGGATAAGCCGTGTGAAAATTGCCGTCTTGCCATGATTCTGAAGGAGAAAACACCCGTTACACTGACTATAAAGGATGATGACAGATATCTTCAGGTACACGCCCTGCCGGTTTATAACGATGACCATGAAGTGGACGGTATCCTGGAATTCTATAGAGATGTTACTCTTGAAAAGACCTATGATCAGCAGTTACAACAAGCTGACAAGTTAGCTTCTATCGGGGAATTAGTAAGCGGTATCGGACATGAAATAAATAATCCTAATCAATTCATTCGCGGTAATATAAAGATTGTTAAACAGTCTTTCGAAGATATGCTTCCTTTAATAGACGAATATTACAAGAAAAATCCTGATCTTAAAATCGCGAGGTTAAACTATGATTTCTTCAGAGAGCATATCATGGTTCTCGTAAATGATATGGCTCATGGTTCGGAACGGATTAAGAGTATTGTTGAGGGGCTTAGAGCTTTTACAAAAAAAGATGAGGGTCTGCTTGTGGATACAGTCGAGATAAACGCGCTAATCGAAGCAACAACGAGGCTTGTCCGCAAGGAAGTACATAAAAAAGCTGAAATAAAACTCGAGCTTGGAAACGATCTTCCTACATTCAAAGGGAACGCCCAAAAGATAGAACAGGTATTGGTCAACCTGATTGTCAACGCCAGTCAGTCCATACCTGATGATACAAAAGGGAGGATTTTAGTCAGGACTACGAAAACTGATTCAAATCTTGTTGTCCAGATAATTGATAATGGATGTGGTATGAATGAAAAAACGATGAAACAGATTTTCGATCCGTTCTTCACAACAAAACGTGCTAAAGGGGGAACCGGCTTGGGATTAGCCATTGTTTACCGAATAATTGAAGAGCATGGGGGCAAGATTACCGTAAACAGCAAGCCGGGTGTCGGCACAACATTCACTATCAAGATTCCTGCCGGTTCTCCCGGGGATACCATTAAGGAGAAAGATTAATGAAACAGATTTTTATTGTGGATGATGATGTTGCCGTAACAAACTATTTCAAGGTGATGCTGGCTCAAACCGGAATCTACGAAACTACGGTTGAAAATGATTCAAGAAATGTAATTGACCTCTTAACTAAGGAATCTTTTGACTTGATTCTTCTCGATATGGATATGCCGAATGTAAGCGGTATGGACATTTTAAAGGAAATGAAGGAAATGTGTATCAATGTCCCCGTGATAGTTCTCACTGGAGTGAATGATGTTGACCTCGCTGTAAAATCAATGAAGGTAGGGGTTTTTGATTATTTAATCAAACCGGTTGATGATGATAAGCTGCTGGAAATAATAAATGACGCGCTTGAGCATAGTGACTTGGATATGAGTATTAAACAACTCCCGCGCGAGTTAAGCCGCCAGGGACTTGTTAACCGGGACGCTTTTGACTATTTAGTAACAAGCGATCCGGAGATGATTAGGTTGTTTCACCAGGCTGAAAAACTCGCGGACAGTGATCTGACACTTTTTATCTGGGGTGAAAGCGGAACCGGCAAGGAAACTCTTGCTAGAGCTATTCACAAAGCGTCTCCGCGTAGAAACAAACCCTTTGTCGCTGTTGAAGCGAATAGTTTCACGCAGGAGCAATTCCCCGCTTTTTTCTTTGGGCAAGCGCGAAGCTGGAGTAAGACAAGAGAGGAAAAGACAGGTTTTCTCGAAGAAGCTGACGGGGGTACGCTCTTTCTCAACCACATCGAATATCTTGATTTTCCGATGCAGGCGAGGCTGAAGCGGGTTATTCAGAGGAATGAATATTACCTCGAGAGTTCAGCGAGGATTCGGCGTTCGGATGTTAGAATAATTGTATCCTCCACGAAAGATCTTCTTGCTCCGGAGAAAGAAAGCTCTTTCAGCAGAGATCTTATATATCATTTGATGGTTACATCTATTCGAATCCCTCCCCTTCGGGAAAGGGTAGATGATATAATGCTTCTGGCATCGCATTTTCTGAGTGAAGAAACAAGTGAGACGGGAAAGGATATCAAGGGGTTTTCGGATGAAAGTGTTGAGCTTCTGAAAAATTACAGTTATCCGAACAATGTTCAGGAGTTAATTACTATTGTCGCGAGCGCTGTCGCTAAAGAGGGAAAAGATATAATAACTGCCGAATCACTTCCGTCTATTTTAAGTGAAGAAAAGAAGATTGCTGAATTAAAAGGGAAAGATGAATTTAAAATCAGAAAGCTCGATGATGTGATCGTCGAAGAGGTTAAAAAAACCCTTGATTATTTCGGCGGAGATAAGAAAAAATCAGCTGAAAAGCTGGGGATAACAGTGAAAAAAATAAACCAGATAATCAAGAAAATTTATTAATGCTTATTTATTTACGATTATAAAATGATTTTTTCTTCGGCTCAGTTAGTATATCAACAAATAAATTAACCGGTTGTATTAGTAATCCGGCAGTTTCAAATTTACAAATAGCTTGAATATATATCTTTTTCTATGGTATAAGTATTTATTGCTTTTTTATTTATAACCATCGTTGTTTTTATAATTCATTGTGAGCGTCATTTCCATTTTGTTCAGACTATTGAAAGGACTGATAAAGAAATTATGAATGAGATAATAGAAAAGGAATTTATTACTTCGGATCTTTTCAGGATGAAAGTTAAAGCTCCTGAGATTGCCCGCAAACGCGAAGCGGGGCAGTTCATTATACTGATTGTGGATGAAAATGGCGAGAGGATTCCTCTTACTATAGCTGACGCTGATCCTGAGGCGGGATGGATAGCTTTAGTCGCTCAGATTGTGGGAAAGACTACCAAAGCCCTATCTCAACTTGAAGCGGGGGATTCTATAAAGGATTTAGCCGGTCCTCTTGGAAACCCTACCGAAGTAGAAAAGTATGGGACAGTAGTTGTAATCGGCGGCGGAGTTGGAATAGCCCCCGCTCATCCCATAGCACAAGCTATGAAGAAAGCCGGCAATACAGTTATATCAATCCTCGGCGGTAGGACTAAAGACCTGGTTATTATGGAAGAAGAGATGAAAGCCGCCAGTGACAAGGTTATCGTAACAACCGATGATGGTTCTTACGGGAAGAAGGGTTTTGTCACAGACGCGCTGCAGAAGTTAATCGACGACGGGGTTTCTATTGATCTCGTTGTCGCGGTAGGTCCTCCGATTATGATGAAATTCGTCAGTAAAATGACAAAGGAATATGAAATAAAAACTATAGTAAGTTTGAATACTATCATGGTTGATGGAACAGGAATGTGCGGGTGTTGCCGTGTTTCCGTGGGTGGCGAGACAAAGTTTGTTTGTGTCGACGGCCCAGAGTTTGACGGTCACAAGGTTGATTTTGAGGAAATGATGCATCGCATACAAATGTACAGTCACCAGGAAAAAGAGGCGATGGACAAGTTCCTTTCTAAATAATAAGGAGGTTATGGCCAAGAAGGCCCAAGTAAATTATGACTGACAAGAATTTAAGTCCGAAAGAAAGGTTAAAGATCCCTCCGCAGGAAATGCCGGAGCAGGAGCCTGCCGATCGCATAAATAATGTTGATGAAGTTCCGTTTGGTTATACTAAAGAGCTTGCCGTGAAGGAAGCTTCCAGATGTCTTCAGTGCAAGAATAAGCCCTGCATCAAGGGGTGTCCCGTCGAGATTGATATTCCCGAGTTTATTAATGCCATAGCTGAGGGAAATTTCAACGAATCTGTACGAATTATTAAAGAGACTAATATCCTTCCGGCTATATGCGGACGTGTCTGCCCGCAGGAAGAACAGTGTCAGCGGTTTTGTGTTGTGGGAAAGAGTCACAAATCGGTTGAGAAGGCGGTTCAGATTGGCAAACTCGAGAGGTTTGCTGCTGATTGGGAAATGGAAAACGGGGAATCTGAAAAACCGGAGGTTAAAGGGTCTACAGGCAAGAGAGTGGCCGTGATCGGTTCAGGTCCCGCCGGGCTTACCGTTGCCGCTGATGTAAGAAGAGAGGGGCATGATGTTACAGTGTTTGAGGCTCTTCATAAACCGGGAGGTGTTCTGATATATGGCATTCCCGAGTTCCGGCTGCCGAAAAGCATTGTAATGAAGGAAGTTGATAATCTCAAAAAGATGGGAGTTGAAATACTCTACAACAGCGTTATAGGGAAAATATACAGTATCGATGAACTTCTTGATAAGGGATATGACGCTGTTTTTGTCGGGACGGGAGCGGGATTGCCCAATTTTCTTAATCTTCCCGGAGAGAATCTCAATGGTGTCTATTCCGCCAATGAGTATCTTACGCGCGCCAATCTGATGAAGGCCTACTCATTTCCGGAAACAGACACCCCGATTGCCCGATCTAAGAATGTTGCTGTCTTTGGTGGAGGAAATGTGGCAATGGATTCTGCCAGAACTGCTCTCAGGCTTGGCGCCGAAAATGTGTATCTTGTATATAGAAGATCGCGTAAAGAAATGCCGGCCAGAGTCGAAGAGGTCGAACACGCGGACGCGGAGGGAGTACAGTTTCTTCTACTTCAGAATCCAGTAGGATTGCTTGGCGATGAGGACGGCTGGGTAAAGCAGGCCGAATGCATAAAAATGGAGCTTGGTGAGCCGGATGATTCGGGGAGGAGACGACCTATTCCAATCAAAGGAAGCGAGTTCAGGATAGATATCGATACCTGCATTATTGCCATAGGAAATTCATCTAATCCCCTGATTCCCGATACATCCCCGGATATTGAGACTAACAGATGGGGGAATATTATCGCGGATGAGGAAACAATGAAAACGAGCAAAAAGAGTGTTTTTGCCGGTGGGGACATTGTGCTCGGAGCGGCCACAGTGATTCTGGCTATGGGGCAGGGACGAAAGGCCGCTGAATCAATAAACAAATACCTTGAAAGCGGTCAGTGGTAACGCGCCTGTATCTTTGAAATCAGAGAAATAACCATCGAGAAGGGTTTTGGCTGTTTTCTGACGAGTGTCCTCAGGTGGTTAATACGGGTTTTTCCCCGTCCTGCTCTGTTTTGATCTTTTTCTTGCCGGTTTTAAGTTTTTCAAGTATGTCTATGCAGGGGCATCTAGAAAGTAATTTATGGAAGAGCTGTGTCCTGCTGACCACATCGTATTTCTTGTAAACATTGAACAGGTGGTTTTTTACGGTTTTCTCTGTTATCTTGAGTATTCGAGCGATCTCCCTGTTCTTGTGGCCCATAAGCAGTTCATACAGAACCTCTCTCTCCCTTCCTGAAAGTTCTATATGAAGTTCGTTCTTCTTTTTATTATTTATATCATCCTGATTAGTATTTCTTTTTTTTGCTGCTTCGCCGGACATGCTCTTGATTTGATCCGGCAATTTGCTCATCTCAGAGACGGTTTCTATAGAGTATGAGCAATTTGATTTTAAGATTCTCAGGATATCTTCTCTGGTTCTGTTTTCTTTGATTACAATAAGTTCAGTGTGTGGAGAAAGTTTATTTAAGAGTTGAAAGAAATTCTCAATATTTTCTATTTCTGTAATTGTGAGAATTGTAGTTGTTTTAACAGATTCCTTCGAATTATCATTCATGCTTCGCGGACCCCGCAATCGTTTGACTCATAAAACAGCACCAACCTCACATAAAAATATTAACTCTTCCCCGAAATGAGCCAAACCTACCCCTCTTACAAGGGATTAATCAGCAATATTTATACCGTATATACTGATAAAAGCGCAACTTATTTTATTGCTTGTTGTTACGGTTATATGATGGGCATAATAGCTTCCAGCTGATTTGGTTTTAAAATGGTAAGAGGTAAATAAGTCTTTACGCAATCTTACAAAATATATTCTATCATGATGTGGTATAATCAAATAGCCGATTGTCATTATATGTTTACAGGTGTAATCGGACCTTTATACTCCGCTATCTCTTCGGCAGTCTTTCCTTTCTTTAGATTCTCAGATGTTATCTTGGATATTATTTCAGTGATTTCCGGTTTTTTTTTAGGAATAAATTTGTGTGGAGTCTTAAATAAATGAAGAATCTCCCTCTTAGATAATGAATCGGCACGCTCAAATCTTGACAGTATACAAAATAGGGAGTATGTTGTTTAAAAAATATAGTAGTGTTAAGTTTAATCAGGCAATATACGATTAATGCCGCTGATATTTAAATAACTTGTATAGGATGCAGCACGGAAATATATATAAATTATTCAACAGAGCTCTATTATTTTGAATGTGAGAGGAGGAAGAAGGGGCGTCATTTCCTTCGTAGTTTATGGCAAATCAAAAAGTTATTAAAACCGGACTTACATTTGATGATGTTCTTCTTGTTCCAGCGAAATCAAAGGTGCACCCGAGAAATGTCAAAATCAACACCAGACTTACAAAAAAAATAAAGATGAACCTTCCGATTATTTCAGCTGCTATGGATACCGTCACAGAAGCTGAGTTGGCTATAGCCCTTGCCAGAGAAGGCGGTATTGGTATCATACATAAGAATTTTTCTATATTCGAGCAGGCCGAAGAAGTTGACAGAGTTAAGAGAAGTGAAAGCGGTATGATTACTAATCCTGTTACTTTTTATCCGGACCAGCTTGTAAAGGAAGCAATAGAAGTAATGAAGAAATACGACATTTCAGGCTTGCCTATAACCAAAGATGATTTACTGGTAGGTATCTTGACTAACCGCGACTTGAGATTTATTCAAAGAGAAGATATCAAGGTAAGTGAAGTAATGACATCTGAAAATCTGATTACCGCCTCTGAGGGGATTGGTATCAAGAAGGCTATGAGGATACTCCATGAGAATAGAATTGAAAAGCTTCCGGTGGTTGACGGGAAGGGCAGGTTAAAAGGACTTATTACGGTAAAGGATATTCAGAAGAAGATCGATTATCCCAACGCGTGCAAGGATAAAAACGGAAGATTGCGTGTCGGCGCTGCTGTGGGGGTAGGAAGGGATAGCTTAAAAAGGGTGGAGGCGTTGGTAGATGTAAATGTTGATTTAATTGTCGTTGATACCGCCCACGCTCATTCCAAAGGTGTACTGGACAAGCTGAATAAGATTAGAAGAAAATTCCCGAAGCTCGAGATAATCGCGGGGAATATTGCCACGGCTTCAGCGGCAAGAGCCCTGGTGAAACTGGGTGTTGACGCTATAAAGGTTGGTATCGGTCCCGGAGCAATTTGTACCACGCGTGTTGTCGCTGGGATAGGGGTTCCTCAGGTTACAGCTATAATGGATTGCGCTCCTGTTGCTCGTAAAGCCGGAATACCTCTAATAGCCGATGGCGGGATAAAATATTCAGGGGATATAGTCAAGGCGATTGCCGCTGGAGCTGATTGTGTTATGGTTGGCAGTATTTTTGCGGGAACTGAAGAGAGCCCGGGCGAGCTGGTCTATCAGCATGGAAAGAGTTTTAAAACTTACCGCGGAATGGGATCAATTGGCGCTATGAAAGATGGAAGCCGTGATAGATATTTTCAGGATGATGTAATGGATGAAACCAAACTCGTGGCGGAAGGTGTTGAGGGTAGAGTTTCCTACAAGGGCAGTCTTTCGGCTAATGTCGTACAGATTATAGGAGGGCTTAGAAGCGGTATGGGGTATTGCGGGGCAAATACAATCAACGCGTTGAAAAAGAAAGCGCGTTTTATTCAGATTACCCAGGCAGGATTGCTTGAGAGTCATCCTCACAATGTTTTTATCACCAAGGAAGCTCCAAATTACAGAAGAAGTTGATCCTAAAATGGATGAAAATTTAACCAACTTGGAAGGAAGCAGTAAAAATCTTGAAAATCTACAGTCTTCCGCCGGGCATTTGGGTATTGACATCTTCTCATCTACTATCGTGGATGAAAAAATAAGAAGTGGGTTTCATAAGTCGATAAAGGAAGTATCTCTTCAACTCGACTATGCTGTCGTAATTGGGATCTGCCTGTCAGCATCTATTCTTGAAACGGTTAAGGTTGCCCCAACATGGACCTATTACTATCACTATAGAATTGTTAACTTTGCTCTAGACCAGGCGGCATTATTTATATCGGGAGAATGCGGAAGGATGGGATACAGCGCGCTTCCGATACCTGCTTCACAAATAATGGATTGGAACAGGTTATCCGGGCATCTTTCACACAGGGAATTGGGAGCTTCAGCTGGATTGGGATGGTGGGGGAGGAATAATTTGCTTGTCAATCCCGAGCATGGAGCCCATATTCGTTTAGCGACTGTTTTGACAAACATGCCGCTTCCGGATTCGGGAGAGGATGGAGAAATGCCGGGTTGCGGTGATTGCTGCAAATGTATAGATGTATGCCCGGTCGGAGCTATACATAAAAAGCCGGAGGACTTTAATCTGGATAAATGTACGGCTCAGCTTAGAAGATTTTCAAAAAGCGAGAAATTAAATACAATGATTTGTGGTTTATGCGTTAAAGTATGTGATGGTACTTTTTAAATATAGTAAGGGAAAAGACTAATAATATGAAGGTTATTGAGAAAGTAACTTATTCAATTTGGGAACTGAAAGAAGAACTCAGGAGAAATCCTGATAATCATGACGCTGGAGCAGAACTGCTGAAGTATTTTCTCAAAAGCAGGGTATATATAGAAAGAAAAAACAATGTTCCGGAGGAAAAGAGAAGTTTCCTGCTTTTTCAGGATAGCAAAGCACCTGCCTGTATGCTTATACACGGCGCGGGGGGCACTCCGGCCGAAATGAGGGGGTTGGGAGACTATCTTTATGGTTTAGGTTTTACTGTTTATGCAATAAGATTACCTCTCGAGATAGATGAAAGTAATAGAGGGTTCAGAGATTATATGGCAAGGATATTCAACCGTCAAAGCGATCATAAAGCTACTAAAAGGAGAGCCACAAACAGAAACACATGGAGCGCGTGTCTTTCCGAATCTGAAATTGTCCTCGATACTCTGCTCGACTATTCGGCTGACACCTCTGTTATAGGATTCAGCTTCGGAGGATTGATTGCTCTGAACCTGATGGTAAATTTCGATATCCAGAAAACTGTTTTAATTTCTCCCGCTCTCTTTCCAAGAGATCACGGGAATTTCTTTTTTCCTTTACTGCTGAAGTGTGCGCCCGGATTAGCCAGAAGGATTGATCCAGTCAAGTACACTATGGCTGAATTTATTCAACGCACCAGAGCACGGATTAAAAAAATAGATCAGTCTTTTCTTACGATACAATCAATAGACGATCCTGTAGTTTCTTTGAAGGGGTATGCTTTCTTGAAACGCCGTTCAAAGAACAGAAAATCAGAGTTTGTTCTGATGGATAAAGGCGGACATGTTGTCGTCAATGGAGATAAGGCGGGTGAAGTATTTAAGCTGGCTGGCAAATTCCTAAAAAGAACTTAACCTGTTATGATATTTTGAAACTGAAAGAAGGGTCAATGGCGGCTATTTTACCGACCAGCCTGATCAGGGTTTTTTTTTGATCAGTTGTTTTCTTCTTTAGATATTCAGAATACGCATCCAGGAATTTATTGTGAAGTTCTGCGAGTTCTTCTTTCCTGTTTATTGTTAATACAGATTGTTCAAAATGATACATTTCGCCCGGCGTTATCTTTTTGAAAAGGTTAAAATATTTCGTTTTCATCAGAGAAAGAACCGTAATATAATTCTCGAGTCCCCTTGATAATTTTCCAAGAATATCTACCATCGCGGACTTTCTCGAGGAAGTTTTGTTCAGATAGGATTGAGCCAGTTCATAGTACACTTTGCATCTACTGATATAACCTTCTGAGGAAAGATTCATATGAGGATTTGAATTAGGTCTCATCCTTTTTGGATTATCAAAGATCCCGATGGAAATAAGAAGAAAATCGGCGTTAGTTCTGTAAGCCAGATATTTTTCACGATGGTTGGGCAGCCTCTCAACAAACTCCTTCAGCGCGAAATCGTATGGGATAATATATTTCCCGGCCCTTTTGTGGTGTTGCGGATTTGAGATGGATGTGAGCAAATTTGCAATATAGATATTTACATCTTCATCCGGAAAGTACTTATTTGTGTGGAAATTGTTCTCAACCCTGCTGTAAAGAAAATTGTTCATCATGAAGAAATCCGCCCGCTGCTGTTTCGTTGATCTTCTATTATGTTCTATCTTCGTGTAATTTGTGGCTGTGGTAATCATGCTTGCTCCATACTCCAGCTTTAGGTTTATTTCTGTCTAAGAATAAAATTCGCAAGCATTATGCCATTTTTAATAATCTATTGAGAAAGAAAGCGGGAACCCGGCCCGGATTCGATTGAGATTCTGCTAACTTTAAGCGTATAAGATGTTTAAATATATTTCGAATCGGCATGAGTGGTTATGGTTATATTTTTCTCTTTTCATTAATTTTTTACATTCCTTTGTATATCCGGCTATTGGTATTTCAAAACCCTCTCGGAAGACGAGCGGGCATGGTTTTCCCATTTCCTCCAAGGAAATGGGAAAGAGCGAGTCTGAGAGCGGGAGACGCTATTTCCTCGCAGGGGAAATAGACGGCGTTTTTGACAATACCAATAGCCGGATAGAAACTAAATGTCAATTCCACTTATCATTATGAATAATTACTTGATAGTTATGCCGTCACTAAAATATTGCCCTGATTTTTGGGGAATGTCATGAAAAGAAATACTTGAACTAACAATTGAGGTCTGTTACTATCTCTGGTTACTACTAACTTGCAGGGTCATTGTAAATTTAACATAATTGTCAGTTTAAGTAACATTTATAACGAGTAGATATCCGGAATTTGAAAAGGAGTATATTGATGAGAGTTGGATTCTTGCAGATGCGCTGTAAGTTCGGCGATGTTAAAAAGAATGTAGGGAGGGCTGTTAATCTGCTTGGTAAAGTTGATAACGCTACCATAGTGCTCCCGGAGTTGTTCAATACAGGTTATTTATTTAAGAATAAGAAAGAACTCATCTCGCTTGCCGAAACTGTACCGGGTGGATATACGACTAGCCAGATCAAAAAAATAACTAAAAAGAACAATCTTAATGTAGTCTTTGGTATCGCGCAAAAAGTCAAGAAAAAGGTGTATAATTCAGCGGTATTTGTTAATTCCGAGGGAAAGGTTGATTCATATCGTAAAGTTCATCTGTTTGACCGTGAAAAATTTCTTTTTGATCACGGAACATCACTGAAAGTCAAGTCAACAGATGAAGCTAAACTCGGCTTTATGATCTGTTTCGACTGGCTCTTTCCGGAAGCGGCGCGCACACTTACTTTAAAAGGAGCTCAAGTACTATGTCATCCCAGCAATCTGGTTTTACCTTACGGTCAGGATGCGATGATAACCAGATGTATAGAAAACAGGGTATTTGCCATAACGGCTAACAGGATAGGGGTTGAGCGCAGAGGACCGGTTCGTCTTGAGTTCACCGGAAAGAGCCAGATTGTCAGCCCTGACGGGGAAGTGCTTGTATCAGTAGGCAGCCGCAGTGAATCATTGAAGGTTATTGATATAGATATCAGTGAGGCCGATGATAAGAATATAAACGCGAATAATAATGTTATAGAAGATAGATTTTCTTCTTATTATTCCGTAATTACTGATAAATAGAATAACCTGGTTGTACTTTTAGGCTTTCTTCAGTTTTTTCTATAATTTTTTTCAGCTGCGGAATTGCGGCCGGGAACATTTCTCACATCTTAACTCAATTTCGCAAAACGCACTGCGCGTCAATGCAATACTTCCCTTCAATCCCTTCTTTTTCCTTAAAATCTCTTATCATGTCCTTATAATCCCACATTTTCAGGGACCTGTAACCTTGGCATAATCTTTGCGGAAATATTCGGTAAAATTGAAGTGAGAATAGTATTTTTCTTCGGAAAATTAGTTACAGGCAAGTTTTTATTGTATATCCAAAGGAGATAAGAGTGAGGAATAAAGGAAATAGTCCGGTTTTGACTTCACCGTGGAAGATAGGTGTACTGGTTGCTCTATTACTTATGATCACAAATGTGGGCGTTGGATATTATATTGTAAATCAATATGGTATTGATCTCAAATGGCTTAGTAATAATAGCAATGTATGGGGAATTGAAACATTTACCTTTTTTAAGGAAGTTTTCCCGCTTGCTGCTGGAATCATTCTATGTTCTCTCTTTTCCTATTTTGTCATTGCCTCAGCAGTAAGAAGGTATAGATATTATGTGGATTCCGGCCAGGATTACCGGAAGTTAGTTTCTATTGCAGATAGTATAGATGATCTTACTAATCCGACTCAGATAGCGCGTCTTTCAAATTATCCGGAACTCCAGAATATTCTAAGAAATTACGGAGACAAAATCAGAGAAATATCAGAGGGGATTAACTCTAAAGAAGAGCAGTTTGATACCGCGAAACTTGAGAAGGAAATTGATTCTGTATTAAATGGGAAACCCATTCTCCAGTCGTCCAGTGAAGAAAAGCCTTGGGCGGATCTTATAAGGAAACTCGATGAAGGCTTCAGGATAAAAGATAAAATTATAGAAGAAGCAAAAGAAGCAAATGAGACGTTGGAAGATGAAAGAAAAAAGATGAATCAAATGGGTCTCTCATTAGGCAAAGTTATTGAATCCGCCGATGCCGCAATCAAAGATATGTCTTCTATAACATCCCCCGCTTCACAGGCGAGGGAGTTCCTTAATGACAACAGAAATATATCTCCCGCGGAAAACAGCGGGCAAGAGGCAGCTGAAGTTAAATCCGCGATATCGAATATGAAAAAATCGCTCAATAAACTTGAAGAGGGCAGTATCGCGATGAGAGATTTTTCCGAGAAGAATAACGGCCTCGCGCTTAACATCGCGTTAATGGCCGCCCGGGGAAATATTGGTGAAGGTGATCTGGCCGGATTTGCCGAGAAAGCCAGAGAAACGGCTGAAAAATTTAATAAACTTGGCGGCGCGGTAATAAGTTTGCACAAGGATTTGGATAGTAATTATAAGGTATTCAAGTCGTCTCTGTTAAATGGTGACACCAGAGAGAGTTCTGTAAGTCAAAGTGCTGAAGAAATCGTTTCACGGATCACAGCCGATTTAGAGGAAAGAAAGGGCAAACTCGAAAATAATCTTTTGAGACTTAAAAATGATCTTGAGCGTATCGATGCGATCTTCAGGGGAAATTCTGATCAGATATTAGCAGATTCTGAGAACGAGCTGAAGCGTGAGTCTGAATACTCCGAGAAGAACGAAGGCACTGTTGAGATAGACCAAAGCGCCGGAGATATAAAGAGTGATTCCGAGGAAGAATTTGTAATCAGCAACGGGTCAAACTGGGACAGTAATAAACTGGATGAAGAAGAAAGCCAGCCAATGGCTGATAATCCTTCTACTTCCGAAACTGCTAGTGAAGTGAATGTGGAAAGACCGGAAGATGCTTTTTCGTCAGATTTTGCATCTAAAGAAGTATTAAAGTCTGATAATGAAAACATAAAAGATGATTCTGACAGTTCTGATGTTACAAGAGAAGAATCTCAGGATGATTCATTTGCTTCCTTGGATGTTATTCAAAATGATAAATCTGCCGAGTCAAAAGATATTAATGTTGAGTTTGTAGAAAATGCGGCCGATGAGGTTACGGGTGAATTTGGAGAAGAAAAAACGGAAGAGAACCCGTTAGCCGAAGACAAGTTAGTTGACAGTGAAACTTCCAAAATGGAAATAAAGGAAAGCAAAGAATCCAGGCCTGATAGCCTTGGTCTGGAAGTTGCCTACAGGAAACACCTGGATAAGTCTGTCAGGAGTCAATCGAAAGCGTCAAAGCCGGATGAGAATTCAGGTGAAAAAGAAAGTGATGAGGGGCCAATTGTTGATCTGTTTGATCTTGGAGCTGTTGAGATAGAATCCGCCGAAGTACGTCAGTGAGGTGAATCTTGCCGGAATTAGGAAATGAAAATATAGAACTTTTCAAGAAGCAGATAGGTGACCACACAGAAAAACTCGCCCTTCTTATGGATAATTCATCAGGTGAGTTGATAAATGAAACAATCCTTGGAAGAGTATGTTTTGCTAACAAACTTCTTGAAGGAAGTTCGAGGATGCTGGGGCTGAGTGACTGGAGTGAAACACTCGTTATACTTCGCGAGTTCTTGGAAAAAATTAATAACGGGGGATGGACATGGGATGAAAATAAGTCTCAAGTGATATCTGAAATTATTGAAATTGAAGAACGGATCACCGATTCTATTTCCTCGCCGGATTTTGAAGATAATTGGAACCGCACCGTGTTTGAGGGAGTAAAGAAGGAAATTGAATTGCTCCGAGTAGAATACGAACAAGATGTTCAGTCTACATCTATTTCTAATAACGGCAGTTCTGACAAGGAATCTGTTTATATAGATCCGCCGCATCAGATGCAGTCCAATAAAGATGATTTTAATGTGTTTGAAGAGTTGACCGGCTTGTTCGAATATCTGCGAAATGAATTTAAATCCTGTATTGATAATAATGATCTTTTAGATCAGATGACGAATGAATTCGAACTCAAATTTGAAGAAAGCAAGTTTTACATGAATCTTGTAGGCAGCATTATAAATAAAATTACAGGTAGAAGGGGACATCCTTCCGCTGAAATTTCAAGCAAGCATCTTATTGACGGTATAAGAGATGTTGTAAAAATATACAGTCAAATGAAGAACCGGAAAATAGTTTTTAACACGAATTCGGATGAATTTTTAATAAGCGGAGAAGCGGCATCCGCATTCGCGGAAATAATTTCGAACTGTATTTCTGATATAATATCGCTGCAAATAGACGGCGAAGATGATCTAACGATAAAAGTTGACGTTACATGTGAGGGATCATACTTGGAAGTAATTGTGAGTGATGATTGTAAGCGCTATCTTAAGGGTTCTGAGATAGATCAAGATGATCCGGCGGCTTTTTACAAGGGATTGCTTTTTGTTAGAGATATTCTAAGAGCTTGGGGAGGATTACTCTGGGTTGAACCCGGGAGAAGTAAAGACTTCAGGTTTAAGTTTACTTTTCCAACCGACGGCGACAAGACAGATTATCATGTATTCAAAGCAATGGGGAAAGAAATATGTATTCCTTTACGATGTATGGAAGAGGCAGGTGAATTCGATCCGGATAAAAATGAGATAGTCTTCGAAGACGGCAGATATTATATAGATTTCAACAGCAAAAAAATACAGGTATTTGGAATGCGGGAATTAGTGTCTGAAGAAAATAATTCCTTAGACGAAAGCAGCAATATAATTATAGTCGGATCTGCGGAAGAGAGAATCGGGATCTTCTCGAACGGTCCCGGTTATAGATTTGAAGGTTTAAAAGCTCAACACGTGGAAGAAAGCTGGGGATCTATTTCAAGATATTCGCTGCAAATCGGTGATCTCAGCTGTTTTGTGCTCGATGTCCCGATGCTTTTCAAGAGGATTGAAAATTTAAGGAGTCTTGAAACTGAATTTGTGGGATCCGTCTCCGGCTAATATAGAGGAGATATGAAATAAATTGTAATGGTAATCGCGTGCGTGGTTTAAACAATAGAGAGGTTGTCATGGGAAAAGAACAACAGCATGACTATGGTAAAATCATCATCGGAGGACATGACGACATTCATGATGTAATGACTTCTGTTGAAGCTGCTGATTATCTTAAAATGCATGTTAAAACAGTATGTCGTTTAGCTAAGGAAAGAAAGATTCCGGCTAAAAAGGTGGGAAGCGAGTGGAGATTTCTCAGAAGCGTACTCGATAGATGGCTTGCCCAGGAAGAAGTTATAAGTTCTTCTTGAAAAGGCCGATTGCCGCTGGAGATAAGATATGGCAAAAACTTTGTTTAAAAGGGTAGAAGTAGATCAGCCCCATGTTGCTGTATTCAAAATTTCGGGTAACCTTGGCTTCCATCAGAATAACAAGATAAAAAAGCTTGTTGATGAATGTCTGAGAAGGAAATTCAAGAAAGTAGTTTTTGATTTTTTGGATCTGTCATCTCTCGGTGGCGGTGTTGCAAGGATATTCCGGGATTTCTTAATAGAATACCGAAGGATGGGATATACGGTTAATTTTGTCGTAAAAAATGATGTTGTCCTTGATTTTCTAAGGAGTGGAGATATTGATGTTCCGATATACTCCACTCTAGAGGCGGCTTTGAATACTTCAGAAGATATATCCCGTCATGAAACGGGAGAAGGTCAGACAGATAAAGAGGATAATAAGGAAACGGAAAAAGTTAAGACGGGGAGCGGTGGTAATAATGGAGAAGACAGCAGAAAGCCGGACGCGTTAAAGGAAAAAACAGGCTCGAGTGCTGAAAGTGCCCGGAAGAATAGTAACGGGGATGCTGTTTCAGAAATATTCAGTGAAGGATACCAGGATATATCTATATTCCCGGAAAGAATCAAAACTAAAGATTCAAACAATGAAGAAAAGGGTATGGGGAAGAGCAAACACGAGGTAAACGCCGATATTAATATAAAATTAAGGCGTAGAATACTGGAATTAAAGACCCTATTCTCAATAAGTACCGATTTTAACAAAATACATAACAAGGAAAAACTCCTGGACATATTCCTCTTAACGGCAATAGCCCAGGGGGGTGTTGAGTCGGCTGTCTTCTTGGAAAAGAAAGGCGAACATTTAGTTCCCGTTGTTTCCAAAGGTGTTGATAAGAAGAGAATGGAAGATTTTAATATCAATATACAAAATTTAAGGAGAGTTGGGGGAAGGAGAACCCTGACTCATATTGATGATATTGTTGATGAAGATCAGAGAAGAATATTTAAAACAAATGAATTTGAGTATATATGTCCATTTATCGTAGATAAGGGTATAGCCGGTGTTTTTGTGATCGGGAAAAGACTTTCCGGACATGAAATGAACGAAGAGAATTTTGAATTCCTCAACATTCTAGCCAGTGTTGCCGAAAGTGCCTACAGGAATTCTATCATGTTTGAAAGAGAGAATGAGAGAACTCTGGGAATCGTTAAAACTCTTATTTCTATGATAGAAGAAAACACCCTTTTAAAAGGCACTTCCGAATTTGTTTCTCGTTATGTTGGAGTCCTCGCGAAAAAGCTGAATTATCCGGACGAGCATTTTAAAGATCTGATTTATGGAACAGTTCTTCGGGATATGGGTATGATAAAAATAAGTGATCTCATAATAAAAACCCCCCGGGAATTATCCAAGAACGAATGGTCAATAATTAAAAAACATCCCGATGACGGCGCTGAGATGCTGCGGAGGATGGGATTTAATAACCATGTTGTAGATATAGTAAAGAGTCATCACGAAAGATTCAACGGAGAAGGTTATCCTCGGGGATTAAGAGGCAAGGAAATTCCTTTGGGGGGCAGGATAATATCGGTAGTAGAAAGTTATTCCGCTATGATTCATGACAGGCCCACAAGAGCGGCCCTTTCGGAGAAGGAAGCACTAAACACACTGAAAGAAAATTACGGCCTCAGGTATGACAGGGAAATCACCCGCACCTTCGCCAGAGTTATGGAAAGAGAGTTTGCCAGGTCTATTACCAACAAAGAAGTTATGGCGAAAGGCTAGATATTGAACGGAAATATTCTTATAGTCGATGATGATCCGAATGTAGTAGAGATAATTACTGAATCTCTTGGCAGAGAGGGGTATGTAATCGAATCGGCGTATGACGGTAAAGACGCCCTTGACAAGTTTGAACGATTTGATCCTGATCTTGTGATTCTCGATACTGTTCTTCCGGAACTGGATGGCTTCGAAGTCTGCAGTCGTATGCTCACGGATAAAAAGAAGCCTGATATTCCTGTAGTTATGATGTCCGATAATATTATGTCCGATTCAATCAGGGAAAGCGCTAAATATGGCGCTAAGGAAATAATCAAGAAACCATTCACCGTAGCTGAGATTGTAACTAAGATTAACAAATATTTTATAGACGCTTATGAGAAGAGAGATATCATATCAAGAAACGAATCTCTGGAAATGGAAGTTAAAAAGAATCAGATTGATTATGATAATATGCACAAGAAGCTAAAGCTTAAGGTCCTGAATCTTAGGGCTCTTTCTGATTTAAGCCAGGATTTGAACAAACTCAGGGAACCTCAGGAGATCATACATATACTGTGCCTTACTTTAATGGGACAGATGGGCATAAGTTCAGTGGCTATATTCAACAGTGAGAATTTAGATGCGGGGGAATTGTCATTTGCCGGCGGCATAGGGGTTCAGGAATACGACCTTAAAGATCTGACTTTTTCAAGGGACAGTAAGTTGATCGAATATCTTGTGTCAAAAGAAGGGGTTCTCGACCTTAAAAATCACAATACCAGCAGTGAAGTTGCTGAAGAAGTAAAAACAATTATTAATCTTGATTTTAGATACTGTATTCTGATGGTTGTTAAATCAAACTTTATTGGAATTATTCTACTCGGTAACAAAATTAATAATCAGGATTATTCAGAGAATGATTTAGAAATGTTCAATTTCCTGAGCCACTCAGCAGCCAACGGGCTGGCAAACTCCAGGCTGTATTCTAAATTACAGAATACATATTTATCGACAATCAAGGTTCTTGTATCGACAATAGAAGCTAAGGATCCCTATACAAATGGTCACACCAAAAGAGTTGTTAAATTTGCCAACCTTCTTGCGGAAAGACTTCATCTCAGCAAGAAGGAACAAGAGATAGTCAGTTTCGGCGCTGCTCTTCACGATATTGGCAAGCTGGGCGTTTATGAAAATATATTAAATAAATCCGGTGAATTGACGGAAAAGGAATGGAAAGTAATAAAAAGCCATCCTGAAATCGGGGCCAATATAATAAAAGACATGGATTTTCTTAGGCTGGCGAGTGATCTAGTCAGGCATCATCATGAAAGGCTCGACGGGAACGGGTATCCCGACGGACTCAAGGCTGATGAAATATCAATTGGAGCGAGGATAGTTGCCGTAGCGGACAGCTTTGATGCCATGACAAGCAACCGCCCCTATAGAGAACCGCTTTCATACGAAGAAGCTATTAGCCAATTGATTGAACAGACCGATAAATTTGATGAGAAAATTATCCGCCATCTTTCCGATTTGGTAGAATCTAAAATAATTTAAAGGCAGATTTATTATTGCCTGACCGGGCTGCTACTTATATTCCATTGTAAATTTACTTGACACCTTTCTCTCGGAAACGGGAAACCCCTCCGCGAATTCAATTTAGGTACGTGAACAGAGGCTAACTTACCTTAAGTGTAAATTAGGGTTACTATATATTTAATTATGTATCATAAGTTTGGTTCCTCTAAAGCCATTATATGGCAAGCTTTTACGTTTAAACCAAGTATCTATTCGCAGTCTGGAATCTTTTTTGCGGAGTAATTATAAATGACAGGAAGATAGATTAACAATTTGAGGGAGTGTTGATCCGGTGAGAGGATGATGTGAGGTGGTGGGATTATCACTCCCTTAAAAATTAAATATCCCTTTAAGTAACATTATTAACCGGAGGGTGCTGGATTGACACCTTCCGATTTTATTCCCATCATGTTAACAAGGCTGTTTCTCAGGGTGTTTACATCCAGCTTACGTTTCAGCTTACCGTCGACAGCGATTGAGACCATGCCGTTTTCTTCGCTAACAATAATATTTATCGAGTCCGTTTCTTCAGAGAGACCAATCGCGGCCCTGTGTCTGGTACCTATTGATTGAGGAAGGCGGGGATTCTGAGAAAGGGGCAGGATGCATCCGGCGGCAATGATTGTACTTCCTTCAATAATTACTGCTCCGTCGTGAAGTGGAGTGTTAGAAGTAAATAGTGTAACTAAAAGATCTTCTGTTACTTTAGCGTCTAACGGAGTACCCGTCTCTATAAAATTTTTCAATCCAATATTTCTCTCGATTGAAATAAGAGCTCCATAACCTCTTTCGCTGATCTGAAAACATGCTTTTACAATTTCATTGATTGTTGTTGATTCTTCGACTTTGAGAAATGGTCTCAATATAGGGTTTTGCCCTAATTTTGTAAGTGCCTTGCGTAATTCAGGTTGAAAAAGAATCACAAAGGCAATAAGCCACACTGTTTTAAGGCTGCCGAGCATCCAGTTGAGGGCGTTGAGATTAAACCAACGCGCTATAAAACTGACGAGGATAAGCATGAAGAGACCGCCGAACATCTGTATCGCTTTAGTTCCCTTCATCGAAAGGTAGAGCCTGTAGAAGATAAAAGCGACTATGGCAATGTCGATTATGTCGATAAATATGTTAAATTGGTAGCTACTCATTTTTTACTTACTTCTCCCGTCACTGCGTTCCATACATTTATAAAATCGTTTGTTTCCTTAACGTCATGTGCCCTGATAATATCCGCTCCTCCATGTTGAAGAGATTTCGCCAGTACGGCTAATCCGCCGTAAGCGCGTTCGTCAGGTATGTTTTGCTTTGTTAACAGCCCGACAAAGGATTTCCTGGAATATCCCAGAAGTACTGGAAACCCGAGCCCTTTAAAACTTGATAATTCCCGTATAATATCCAGGTTGTCTTCTAATCTTTTACCAAAACCTATTCCCGGGTCAATAATTATTTTATCTTTTGGAATCCCGTGCTCTATAACCGCGTCTGTTCTCTTTGCAAGCCATCTGATAATATCAGTAACCGGATCTTTATAATATGGGCTATTTTGCATTGTCTCGGGTGTTCCCAGCATATGCATAATTATAACAGCGGTACTTTTCTCCAGGGCCACTTCAAGCATTGCCGGGTCATGTGAAAGTCCGCTTATATCGTTTATTATCTCCGCTCCATAGTCCGTTGCCAGCCGTGCCACTCTGGAATTCCTTGTATCGATAGATATTGGAACTTTCAGTTTGCCCGACAGTCTTTTTAGTACCGGCTCTACGCGTTTGATTTCTTCCTCCAGTCCGGGACTCTTCGCGCCCGGTCTGCTTGATTCACCGCCAATGTCGATAATTGAGGCGCCCTCCTCTACCATTTGCAAAGCCCTCTCACAAGCCATGTCCGGATCCACGTAAAGCCCTCCGTCACTGAAACTGTCCGAGGTAACATTGAGAACCCCGGCTATAACCGGTCCACTTGTGAAATCTATAATATGATCGGTGAGTTCTATTTTTCGCGGAACATTCAAATAGGAGTGAGCGAGATTTGAAATTTCTTTCCCGAGTTTTTTAAGATTAAACGGCTGGGATTTCAGCTTGTGTTCCAGTAAAAATATTTTTCTCTTATTAGATATAATATAAACCGTGGATAATTCGGGTTTACCGGTAATTACGTCTCTATGCACCGCGGCTTCCTGGCCGAGTGAAAGCATTTGTTGTTTTATTATATTAGCGGCGGGTGGAGATACATTTTCAATCTGGATTATCCATTTTTGAGTTTTCTGGCATATAATATTAATACCTTCAGCATCCACTCCTGATGCTTTGAGATGTTTCTTGAGGGTTGTCATGTCTCCTGAAGGAAGAAGCCGTAACGTGTATTTCATAATCCCTTTACTGGATATAAAATATGGAAAACCAATTTTGTCAGTTATCTTCTTCAGATTCTTTATCCTGACCGGTTTTATTCTCGCTGGAAGAAAAATCGGTTCCGGGTGCCGCCTCTTCTCCTGAAGTTCGGGGGTCTTCTTTCATCTCTGTTTTTGTTCGATTCTTTTCTTTGTCCCCTTTTTCCTTGGATTCATGTTTAGATGGAGATTTGTCCCCGGAACCGGACTTTTTATCGTCAGGTATAGGTTCGTCCAGAGTTCCGCCGCTTAGTAATATCTTGATTTCCTCTCCGTCTAAAGATTCTCTCTTCAGAAGTGTTTGGGCTACTTTGTGCAGTTCTTCATTATGTTCAGTCAGGATATCTTCCGCTCTTTTATGACATTTTTTAATAATTTTGCTGATCTCATTATCAATTTCTCTTGCTGTCTCTTCACTGAATTCGTTTCTGGAAGCTAATTGTTTCCCGAGAAAAATGTGTTCATCATCTTGATGATCAAAGGATATCGGGCCAAGGGTATCGCTCATGCCCCACTTTGCCACCATCCTGCGGGCAAGGGATGAGGCGCGGCTTATATCATTCTGCGCTCCGGTTCCAATACTTCCTATAAATAGTTCTTCAGAAACTCTTCCTCCCAGTGTTGTTGCTATAATATCCATCAGATATTCCTTAGAGTGAAAATACATATCATCTTTTGGAAGGAAAAATGTCAGGCCGCCCGCTCTTCCGCGCGGAATTATTGTCACCTTATGAAGTGGATCGGAATTTTCCACATAGGAACCTACTATAACATGTCCGCTTTCGTGATAGGCGGATACTTTTCGAGCATCTTCCTTCATAACATGACTTTTGCGTTCCGGACCTAATCTGACTTTATCTTTAGCGTTTTCTAAATCTTCCATTTCGACTTGATTTTTGTCTAATTTCGCGGCAAGCAGGGCTGCTTCATTAACGGTGTTTGCCAGGTCAGCTCCCGACATACCCGGAGTCCCGCGGGCTATTATTTTAAGGTCAACGTCATCAGCAAGGGGAATATTTTTAGAATGTACTTTAAGAATTCCCAGTCTTCCTTCTAGGTCAGGCATATCAACGACAACTCTTCTGTCGAATCTGCCGGGTCTAAGCAGAGCCGGGTCGAGAACATCGGGCCTGTTAGTAGCGGCGAGAAGAATTACCCCTTCGTTGGTGTTGAATCCATCCATTTCGACAAGAAGTTGATTCAGCGTTTGTTCTCTTTCGTCATGTCCTCCGCCGAGGCCCGATCCCCTCTGTCTGCCCACGGCGTCGAGTTCATCGATAAAGAGGATGCACGGCGCGTGTTTTTGTCCTTTTTCGAAGAGGTCACGGACACGGCTTGCTCCAACACCGACAAACATTTCAACAAAGTCGGAGCCGCTCATACTGAAAAAGGCGGCTTTAGCTTCTCCGGCCGCGGCTCGGGCAAGAAGGGTTTTTCCCGTTCCGGGCGGGCCGAGAAGAATTACCCCTTTCGGTATACGTCCGCCCAGCTTTTGAAATTTACGCGGATCTCTAAGGAATTCAATAATCTCCTGCAATTCTTCTTTTGCTTCCTCCGCTCCGGCGACATCATCAAATGTAACATCGGGTCTGTTTTCGCCAACTAATTTCGCTTTACTTTTACCAAATGAGAAAGCTTTGTTGCCTCCGGTTTGCATTTGCCGCATAAATATAAACCAGAGTGCAAAAAGGGCTATAAGGGGAAGGGCGGTAGCCAGGGCTTTTACCCAGAGGCTGCTTCCTGGGAATTCAGCTTCAATAATCGCGTTTGGGTTATTTTCCCAGATCTTCTCGGGCAGATCTTTGTCTTCAGCGGGGAGTATGACTTTGAATTTGCTTATGCTGGTTTCATTGGGACCTCGGGGTAAGATAATTTCATTAATTAATTTACCTGTAACTTCAAGCCCTTTGATATTTATTCTGTCAATATTTCCGCTTTTTATCTCACGCATGAAAGTTGTATAGTTGATAGTGTGCTGATTTTGTACTCCGGAATTGAATAGAAGATAAGCGAGGAAACCCATAATAAGGATCATAACCCAGAGTGCCATTGAACGGGATGGCTTTTGTTTCCCGGGACCAGTTCCGGGAGGTATCCATTTATTGTCAGGTTCTTTCTTGTTTCCGCCGTTTTTGTTATTGTTTATTTTATTCATGTTAAATACCTGTTTTAATAATTAATCAGTACAGTAATTTGTATCACAAAGTTAAGATAAACAATAATAATCCTATTGTCTATCAGTTTGTATATAACTGAAATAGCAATAGGTATTTCAGTTTTTCTAAATCCTCTGCTCCTTGATTTCTTTTTCTATTTTTGAGAATTGTTCGTTTATCCCGTCCATCTCTCTAAGATCAGACGTCAATTCTCTTATAAATGACAGATGCCTGAAATGTTCCTTAAAATCCAGTCCATATCCGATCACAAACACATCCGGTATACTAAACCCTTTATAGTCAATCGGTATTTCTACCTCCCTTTTTGTCTGTTTATCAAGAAGAGTGCAGATCTTTATACTTTTTGCTCCGGCATCGAGTAAATTATTCATCAGTTTTGAGAGTGTGTTGCCGGTGTCGATTATTTCATCAACTATTATTATATCTCTCTCCTCTATATTGTTTCGTATAAGGTTATTGATTTCAATGGTTTTACTTCTCTGAAGGCCGTTTCTGTAGCTCGACAGAGTGATAAAATCAATTTCATGGGGGATTGTAAGTTCTCTGACCAGATCTGCCAGGAAGATAAAAGCGCCTTTAAGAAGGGTTATGAAGACAGGTGTTGAATTTTTATAATCCTCTGATATTTCAAGCCCAAGCTCCCTGACCCTCATCTGTATTTTATCTGAAGATATAGTATACATCTATGCTTTTGCCCCCTGATTTATAGTCGCTGCAAGCAATTTTCAGTGTATTATTTCTAACGGATTAAGTCTATCACTGAACTTAAATGATATCCAGAGTTTTTAGGGGGAATCATTAAGTTCATTGTCGAACAGGATATTAAGTGAGCGTATATCAATTATGCTTTGTTAGTTTTATTCGAATTATCTGCTCTGTTTTCTTTGATATCCTGGTTCTCTCATCTGTTGTGACACCGGGTATCCATATTATCCCTTTTTTATCCTCGAAAACTGGAATACGGTTTCTGACAGACAGAGAAATCTTATTATCAATCATAATATCGCTTAATTTTTTACTGCCCCTCATACCAAACGGCCTTATCCTGTCACCTTGCTTCCTTTCCCTGATTCTAATCGGGAAGAAGACTGAGCCGAGGTATGCTTCATTATCAGAAGAGATGGGAGATAGGTTTTCAGTTCCGGACAGCTTTTCTATATTGACGGTTAAATTCCAGGAGGGAAGATCGTATTCGCCTGACTCGGGAATGGTTGTTTCAGTCCGCCTTGAGAGATTATCAGCTGTATCCTTTGAAATACGCAGGTGAATTTGCTCAAGAGTTATCGTTATACCATGAGGTAAATTGATTTTCCTGCCCGATTGACACGAACGCAGAAGTGATTTTGCGGCGTCGAAGTGACACTTTTCGATATCCTGGTGGATATCGAAATAATTCTTTAAAACAGTATCTATCAGAAGGTAAATTTCAAAATCGCTTATTCCTTTGAGTTCTTCTAAAGGAATTTTGACCCTGTTTTCTTCTCCGTATTCTTCGGCGATGCGCTCTACCCTCGAACTAAACATATTAAATCCTTCGGAGATGTTTTCAGCCAGTTTGATCAGCGATTTATCTATCGAGGGATTGAATTCATCACGAAGCATGGGAAGCAGATGCTTTCGAATTCTATTGCGCGTGTAGCTGATATCAAGATTGCTCTTGTCGGTTGCAAATCTGATATTTCGAGTTTTGAGAAATTGTTCAAGATCCTTTCCACTGCAGCAAAGAACCGGCCGTATAAATATACCTCTTTTTTCGGGAATTCCCATTAAACCTCTTAATCCTGATCCCCTGATGATGTGATGTAAAATTGTTTCGGTCTGATCATCCTGATTATGCCCTAAAGCCACAACGGAGGCTCTGAACTCTTCCGCGCTTTGCTTAAGGAATTCATAACGGAGAATTCTGGCGGTTTCTTCAATTCCTTTCCCCTTTCTAACCGCAGCCGCCGGTGTATCTCTTAAAGCCGATATCAGGGGAATATTTATTTTTTTACAGTAGTCAGCGACCAGTTTTTTCTCATCCTTTGATACTTTGCGAATTCCGTGATCAAGATGCGCGGCTCCAAGAGTGATGTTCAGTTTGTCTTTCAGTCCGCGGAGAATTGTCAGCATGGCCATTGAATCTGCCCCGCCGGATACTGCCGCGATCACGCGGCTTCCGGGGTTGATTAAAGATTTCTCCTTAATCCATTTCTCGACTTCAAGGATACAATTCATAGCTTCTTAGAGGGAAAAAAATAAAGTAAATTAAAATAACTGGTGGCGGTGCAGGGACTTGAACCCCGGGCACGAGGATTATGATTCCTCTGCTCTAACCAACTGAGCTACACCGCCAGGCACTCGAAAATAGTAAGATAAAATATACTAATGTCAAGTGAAAAGAAAACAGTGAATAGATTTTTCTTTTCTCGGCGGTAATGGTTTGTTATAGATAGATTGTATACTTGCAGCAGCGAGATTCCCCGCGCGTTAATTTTTTAGATGCCGGGGCGGGGGGATTTAACTTTTTATGGGGGGGTGGGAAATGAATTATTACTCATCAAATGACGCTGACAGTTCTGTCCTAGATGGAAGAAATATCGTTGTTCTGGGATATGGTAATCAGGGACGTCCCCAGGCTTTGAACTTAAGAGACAGCGGATTGAAAGTGTCTGTCGCGGCCAGAAGGGGGGGAGAGAGCTGGCAAAGAGCGATTGATGACGGGTTCAGAGTGGTAACACTGGAAGAAGGAGCAAAAGAAGCTCAAGTACTTATTTTGCTCATACCTGATGAAATACAGCGAGACGTGTTCTTAGATCAGATAGCCGGCAATCTGGAGTACGGCTCCGTGCTGTGTTTCGCCCATGGATTTTCCGTTGCTTTCAGAGAAATTCAAACCTCAGATTATGTCCAGGTTCTTGTTGCTCCAAAGGGACAGGGTAAGAGAGTCAGGGAAGCATATCTGGAAGGAAGCGGCCTTCCGTGTCTGATAGGTGTGGAAAATGACCTCTACGGAGACGGGATGAAAGTTGGTCTGGCAATAGCTGAAGGGCTCGGATGTCTCAGGGTAGGAGCATTTGAAACAACATTCAAGGAAGAAGCCGTAAGCGATATTTTCGGTGAGCAGGCCGTGCTGTGCGGGGGAGTCACGGGGCTTGTCAAATGTGCTTTTGACACACTGGTGAGCAAAGGATTCAGCCCCGAAGTAGCGTATTTTGAGTGTATGCATGAGTTAAAGATCTTAGTCGACATATTTTCACGGATTGGTTTTTCGGAAATGAGAAAAGTAATAAGCACTACAGCGGCATACGGAGGATTACGTTACGGTGAGGCGCTTATTGACGAGGAAACCGGCAGTAAGATGGAGAAACTCTTTGAATTTATAGACAGTGGTGAGTTTGCCCGGGACTGGCTGGATAAATCCGCCGCCAATAGGGATTTTCTTGTTGAGCTTCGCGAGAAAGAAAGTGAGTTGCTGATCGAAAAAATCGGCAGGGAAATAAGGAGCCTGTTCCCGGAGAATAAATGAGGTTTGTATATTTGTATAATAGATGTGTGCTGAAGCCGCGTGAGGGGTTGTTGGCGCAAAATAGAGGAGGAAGAAATGAGACATTTTGTTAAAATGGCTGTCCTGGTATCTGCTGTAATTCTTGTTGCCGCAGCGGGATGTAATAATGGAACGGATAAAGATAAGAATAAGGGTGATGAAGCGTTTCGCATCCCCGATTCTCTTCTCAGTCCAAAGGATCGCTTTCACCTTGTCCGTGATGACTATCATCCTGTAAAAGGAGGGGTGATGGCTAACAAGGATATTTCACTGCATTATCCCGCCAGCCAAATATATGATTTTATATCCAGAAAAATGTTTGGTATTGCCTTTGACAGCTATAAGCTTGTTGAGGAAAAGATAGGAAGGCCGGCCCGGGGAAAGGTCGTCTGTATCGGAGCGAAAGATATGGATGAATATAAATTTCTCACAAGGAAGGAATGGTGGTATTACGGTTTTATCAAAGGGGATACGATATATTTTGAACCTTACGACATAATGCTTAAGAGACTTGACAGGAAATCAGGACAGACGATTGCTCAAATAGCTTTTATTCAGAAATTTGCGCAAATGGCCCTCAGGGAAAAGTCCAACGGCAGAATTCCTCTCTGGTTAAGAGAATCAATCGCTTCCTATCTGGCAGGGGAAGGTTATGTGCTCAAAACTCAAACACCACAGTTCAGGGAAGAATTCACCGGTTTCAAGCCAACGGTCGGTGAATTGAATGATTATCTGAAATCTGCTCAGGATATGGGGCTTACCAGAGTTTCATTCTATATAGCTTATCAGATGTTAGAAAATCTCATTGATATTTCTTCCATGGAAGAAATAATGACCTTCATAGAAAAATTGGAAGAAGGCAGTTCACTTGATGACGCGTCAACCGAGGTTTTCGGTATGGATTATAATACGCTCATATCAAAAATTGACGATTTTAAGGCCGTACCCGAAAAGGGATGGAATAAGTAGTAATATGAATAAGGATAAGAGTCATATCAGAGTTAGATTCGCTCCCAGTCCAACGGGGCACCTGCATGTTGGAGGCGCGAGGACCGCGCTCTATAACTATCTTTACGCCAGGAAGACAGGGGGCAAATTTATACTTAGAATTGAAGATACAGACGTAAAGAGGTCAACCGAGGAATCCTACGAAGGGATAATCGACGCGATGGAATGGTTGGGGCTCGAATCTGATGAGGGGCCTTTAGCGGGGGGTGATTACGGGCCATATACACAATCAGGAAGAAATGTGCTGTATCATAATGAAGTACGGAAACTTTTAGATGCCGGCAAAGCTTATTATTGTTTCTGTACTCCTGAAAGGCTAAAAGAGATGAGATTTGAAATGGAAGAAAAGAAACTTCCAGCTAAATATGACGGCAGGTGCCGGAAGTTGTCTGAGTCAGAGGTGGAGGAAAGGCTTTCAAAAGGGGTTCCTCATGTCATTCGTTTTAAAATGCCGAGTGAAGGAAATGTCTTTTTCAGAGATATTGTAAGGGGAAAATTCACTTTTGATAACGCGAATCTGGACGATTTTGTTCTCATAAAGTCAGACGGCAAACCTACTTATAATTTTGCCGTTGTTGTTGACGATGCCCACATGAAGATTTCCCATGTTATAAGAGGCGATGATCACATTTCAAACACACCCAGACAGGTTAGTCTTTATCACGCGCTGGGATATAAAGTCCCGAAGTTTGCTCACCTTCCGATGATTCTCGGAAGGGACAGGGCCAGGCTCAGCAAGAGGCACGGCGCGACTTCAATAGCTTACTACAGAAAACGTCATTATCTCGCTGAAGGACTGCTGAATTACCTGGCTCTTCTGGGATGGTCGCTTGACGGTAAAAGGGAACTCTTTACGCGTAAAGCCCTTATCGATAAATTTTCACTTAAAAAAGTTTCAAAGAACCCCGCTGTATTTGATAATGACAAGATGGAATGGATTAATTCAGAACATTTAAAAAAGATCTCTCTTGTGGGTAAAATTTCCCTGGTACAGGATGTGTTGGATGAAGAAGGATTGATCCCGCCCGAATTTGATGTGGATATTACTAAACCGGTTGATCTTAAAATTGTGCCGGAAGAAGAAGATATAAAAGAAGAGAAGATACGCAATTATAAAATGGCAGATAAAGAAATCAAACGGCTTGGTACAATTATCAATGTTCTCGGCAACCGCCTTAAACTACTGAAAGATGTGCCGGATATAATGGGCTATTTCTATACTGATAATTACAGTGTGGATGAAGAAGCCGTAAGGACACATCTCTTGAGAAGTGAAGTCCCGGATCGTATGAATAAACTGGCCGATGAATTTGAGAAACTTAAATATTTTGATAGAGAATCAGTTGAAAAAGCCCTGAGAGATCTTGCATTTGCTCTTGAAATTACCGCGGGAGAGCTTATTCATCCCTGCAGGGTGGCTCTTACGGGCAAGATAGTTTCTCCTGACATATTCTGGGTTGTTATTCTGTTGGGTAAGAATAAAACTGTAGAGAGACTCAGAAATGCTGCTGAACTGTATTCAAGTATATAATTTTATAAATGGTATTGCTTTTCTATCCGGAATCTTTTAATTTCCCTTTAATAATGGAGAGTCGTCTAATGGCAGGACAGCTGACTCTGGCTCAGCCGATGGAGGTTCGAATCCTCCCTCTCCAGCCACTTTTTTTTAATGAGGCCCCTTAGTCTAGTGGTCAGGACGCATGGTTCTCAGCCATGAATCAGGGGTTCAACTCCCCTAGGGGCTACCAGATAGAAGCCCGGAAGGATTTCAGGTTTTCCTTTCGGGCTGTTGATTTTAAAGTTGATTTATTGTTACTTCAACGGCAAACTGCCGTTTTATCATAGAGGCGCTCATCCGCCTCCAAAGGGATTACTGGAATTAGAAGAACAGCTTCCTCCGGATGAACTGAAAGCGGAAAAGCATTTGTCAATTTTAGTTGAATTACAACGCGGACATCTTACCTTTGATTCACTCGATTTTACCAGTTCTTCAAATTCATTTCCGCATTTATTACATATAAATTCGTAAATCGGCATTAGTTACCTCGTTCTTTTGATTGCCAGCTGTAATTATCAATAATATCGCCGTCGCTTCTATTGCTGTTCTTGAGCGATTCGAGTACAAGTTTGCAGATTTTTGGCGGAAGGTTGTCAGAAAGGCTGTAGAATATCTTTCTGTGTTCCCTTCTTGATACCACGAGGTTCTCCTCGCGGAGGATCCGCAGGTGTTTTGAAATACTTGCCTGGTTTAGTCCTATCTCATTGGTGAGGGATGTGACATTTTTCTCACCGTCACAAATGGAGTGAATTATTCTAAGACGGTTGCTGTCGGCAAGCGCCTTGAGGCGTTTAGCCATAATATCGTAAGCGGATCTGTTTTCAACGTCTTTCATGTCCTCTCCTTTGTCATATGAATATATAACAATATAAGAATATGTCAAGTAATATTCTACCAAATAATTTTAAAGGAAACCTTTTATTTTTTTATGATCAATCGGTTTGTTTCCCGAATATTCTTATAATAAAGAAAAGAAGGCAGGCAGAAATAATAAGAGAAACTGTAATTGGTACTCCAAGGGCTACCAGCAGATAGCCGGTTACGAGTGATGTCGCGCCTACTGTAAGGGCGTAAGGAAGCTGGGTTTTTACGTGATCTACGTGATCAGCGCCCGAAGCCATAGATGACATGATCGTCGTGTCGGAGATCGGTGAGCAGTGATCTCCGAAGATTGCTCCGGAAAGGATAGCTGCGATTGATGAGAAAAGGATAGGGTTGAATTCCGGTCCTTCCAATCCGGCTATTTTTGCGGTTCCGAAAACCATGGGAATTACTATGGGTGTCAGTATAGAAAGAGTTCCCCATGATGTGCCCGTTGAAAAGGAAATCCCCATGGCAAGAACAAATACAATCATTGGAAGATAGCGTACAGAAATAACCTCTGAAAGCGAGTTGACAAGAAAGTCGGCCGTGTGAAGCTCTGAGCATATTTCCCCTATGGACCAGGCCAGAACAAGTATAAGAATTGCCGGCATCATCGATTTTATTCCGTTTACAAGAGCTTCAATCGTTTCGTTTAGTGTCAATAGTTTCTGTGACAGGGCCAGGACCGCGGCTGTGATGCAGCCGGAAAAAGACCCCCATAATAGAGCCGTAAATGAGTTTGATTCCTTGATAGCCTCGAAGATACTGCTTGAATCTACGCCCGCTTCAGCAAGAGACGCTTTCCCCGTTAAAACAAGACCGGCAAATGAAACTGCTATAACGGTTGCTATAGGGATTATTCCGTTGGCGAAAACGGGACTGGCATTTTCCGCCATAGACACACTTTCAGAATCCAGCGTTGAAGCCGGTTGAGCTGTCTCACTGCTTAGCTTTCCTGTTTTTCTCGCTCTCATTTCCGCCTTGTACATAAGAGAGTAATCCCTTTTTGTATATATTATAAAGAGTACAAAGAGGAGGGCGAGAATCGGATAGAAACTGTAGGGAAGAGATGATATGAACGCAGTTAGAGGATTCCTGTCTATGCCTATTGAGTTGAAGGCCTGGCCGAGAAGCGATATCTGAAAACCTATCCAGCTGGTGATAACAGCAAGACATGTTATAGGGGCCGCTGTTGAGTCGACAATATAAGAGAGCTTTTCTCTTGAAATTCTTAATTTGTCTGTTAGAGGACGCATTGAATTTCCAACCACAAGAGTATTTGTGTAATCATCGAAGAAGATCATAATTCCCATGAGCCAGACTGTAAATTGACCGCGCCTGGCAGTTGTGGCGAGTTTTGAAACGGTGTTTACTATTCCGCGCATTCCGCCCATCCTGGAGGTAATGCCGACAACACCTCCGAGGAGAAGAGTAAAAATAATTATTGAAATATGATCTATACCTTCCGATGGACCGGCAAGTGTTTGTGGTATGTAATGGCTGATAATATCAAATAGTGAAGATATAGGACGGTATCCGGTCAGGATAAAGGATCCGATCCATACGCCGGCAAAGAGAGCAATTACCACCTGCCTGAAGGCAAGCGCGAAGATAATGGCGATTATCGGAGGGATAATAGAAAGAAGACCGTTGATTGAAAAGATTTTCAGGGTTACAGATTTTCCACTACCTGTAATTTCGAGTTTGTGACTGCCCGCTTCATCCACCTTTAGATTAATCCCGCGCTGAGCTAATACGGGAGCGGAAGTTCTTGATAGCAGAGAATCATCAAGAAAGATTCGAAGGGTATCCCGTGCGGAAAAATTTCCTTCAGCAATAGTTGATGAGAGGTCAAAGTGAAGGGAGATATTTTCGAGGGTAACTATCCTTCCTGCATCCTTTGCTCGAGCCGCTGTACATAATAGAAGTGTCAGGGAAAACACGAAAACGGCAGCTGATATTTTTGTTATTTTACTCGTTCTGTAAATTGTGACACCTCTTCAGTAATAATTTAAAAGACTTGATTGAATACGGCTATGCCCAATTGACTGAATATGATAATCGCTTGGAGGGCAATAGCACTTGAACCGTAAGGCCGGCAAGCCTTTAATCCTTTTTGAGATATGACTATATCAGGGTTGGAATGTGTTGTCAATTCGTAGATGAAGTGGAGTTCCCCCAATTTTTAAATCGATTCTACCGTCAGGACGTTTCAGGCAGCTTCCAGTAGATTGACTTTGTCAAAACCGCGGTCGATTTCCCCGGCGAGCAAATCGCCGCTCTGCGCCTCGGACTCGCTCTTTCTGCCCCTGAAAGGGGCAGAAATCCATGCCCGCTCGTCCTCCGGAGGGTTTTGCCAAAGTCAATCTACTGTCGCCCGATTTGCCAAATAACCGATTCCACTTTTCCATAGAGTTAACTTGTTGAATGATATAACATTACTAAAATTCGAACCAATTTTTTTGGGAAACTCCAAGGAGAAAGATCTTGACTCTAAGGCCGTGGGGAGAATAATATTAAACCGCAGGAACTGATTTAGAACAAGGACAACTATAGTGTTGAGGTGTAAGGGAGGTTGGGATGGTTTCCAGAATTCTTTCAGGCGCTGTTGTAGGGATAGACGGGTATGAGGTGATGGTAGAAATTGATCTTGCCAGAGGACTTCCCTCCTTTACGATAGTAGGTCTTCCGAACGCGGCAGTAAGAGCCGGGAACGGGTTACTTCAGCTATCAAGAATAGCGGATATGAATTTCCAACGAAGAAAGTAACGGTGAATCTGGCTCCGGCTGATATAAAAAAGGAGGGGGCGGCTTTTGACCTTCCGATCGCGGTTGGTATTATTCTGGCTAGCGACCAGGCTCCCGCCCGTCTTGAGAAAAAGACAATATTCCTCGGCGAACTGGCTTTAGACGGCCGCCTGAAACCTGTAAGGGGTGTTCTGCCGGTTGTCTGGAGCGCGAAAAAGATGGGCTATCGGAATGTTATCCTTCCCAAAGCGAGTTTTAAAGAGGCGGCGGCGGTAAGGGGAGTAAGTTTTGCTCCCTGTGGTAATCTTGAAGAGGCGATTGCCGCCTTGCGCGGAGATTTTAAGATGATTGATTCTCCGGGGCCTGAGAAAACAGAAAGAAGAAAGTATGAACTCGATTATTCACAGGTTATCGGGCAGGAAGCGGCCAAAAGGGCGCTGGAAGTTTCCGCTGCGGGCGGCCATAATCTTATGATGGTAGGGCCGCCCGGATCCGGCAAAACGATGCTTGCCCACAGGTTCCCAACTGTAATAACACAATTTGACGAAGAGGAAGCTCTGGAAAACGCCCGTGTGCTTAGTGTAACGGGCAAACTTAATGGAGGTCCACTTAATTTTGAGAGGCCTTTCAGAGCTCCTCATCATTCTGCGAGTTATGCGGGTCTTATTGGCGGCGGAAGACATATTACACCCGGGGAAATCTCCCTGGCGCATAACGGTGTGCTTTTTCTAGATGAGCTTAGTGAATTCAGAAGAAATGTCCTTGAAACTTTAAGGCAGCCTATAGAAGAGGGGAAAATTGAAATATCGAGGGCGAATTCCACGGTTACGTTCCCCGCAAAATTTCAGCTCATTGCCGCTATGAATCCCTGCCCCTGCGGTTATTACGGCAGCGGTACCGGCAAATGCGATTGCGCGCCGGCACAGATAAGAAGATACCGTTCGAGGATTTCCGGTCCCATACTGGATCGTATTGCTATTCATATCATGGTTAGAGCTGTTGATCCGGAAAGGTTTGAAAATAAAGCCGGCGGTAAGATTAGAACTTCTTCTGAAATAAGAAAGAAGATTTTTGCTTCATACATCTTACAGAGGGAAAGATACAGGAAATTTAAGAATATCCGCAGAAACGCCGACGTTCCTCTCTCGGTGCTCGAAGAATTCTGCCCCTTAGATAGAGGAGCTCTGGATCTTCTATCATCTGCCCAGAAGAAACTACTTTTCAGTGCCAGGAGCAGAAAGAATATACTTCAAGTCGCCAGAACTATTGCCGATCTCGAAGGAGCTGAAGTAATCGGAGCCGCTCATATTGGAGAGGCGATTCAGTACAGGCCTTCACACTTTATTGAATCGTTATGATAAAGAACGCCCTCATTACAGATTGGGGTCGTGCAGAATGTCTCTGGCGATGATCATCCGCTGAATTTCGCTTGTTCCCTCGAATATTCTATTAATTCTCGAATCACGGTACATTCTCTCAATGGGAAATTCATTTATAAACCCGTATCCTCCATATATTTGCATAGCATTATCTACAATTCTGTCGAGAGCTTCAGAACAGTATAGTTTTACCATCGAGGATTCTCTTGTAACCTTTTTGCCCTGGTCATACATCCACGCTGTTCTGTAAAGTATAGATTCCATATTGAATATTTCTGTCGCCATATCCGCCAACATCCACTGAACCCCCTGGAATTTGGATATTGATTTTCCAAACTGCACTCTTTCTTTAGCGTATGCGGTAGAAAGAGCAAGCGCCTCTTTCGCGGAGCCGAGGGCCGCCGCTCCAAGTCCCAGTCTTCCCGTGTTTAATACTTTCATGCCTACTAAAAATCCTCGTCCCACTCTGCCCAGGACATTTTCCTTTGGCACTTTTACATCTTCTAAGATAAGTTCAGCTGTTTTTGATCCCCTGATCCCCATTTTCTCTTCTATTTTTCCCACGCTGAAACCGGGAAAATCCTTTTCAACGATGAAAACTGTTACTTTTCCCCTGTTGCTGTCGTCTACTACCTTGGCAAAGAGGGTAAAAATGTCGGCGAAACTGCCGTTAGTAGTAAAGAGTTTACGCCCGTTAAGCAGATAATAGTCACCTTTGTCTTCAGCTGTTGTTTCAGGATTGTAGGCGTCAGAGCCGGCGTTTGCTTCAGTAAGTGAATAGGCTCCTATCTTACTTCCCTCGCATAACGGCACCAGATATTTTTGCTTCTGTTCTTCCGTTCCGAACATGTATATTCCGGAAGCTCCTATACTCTGGTGGGCGCCGATAAATGTGGCTGTAGAGGCACATCCGCGGCCGATTTCCTCCTGCATTATGCAATAACCCATTTCTCCCATGCCGGAGCCGCCGTATTCGGGTGGAAAAGAAACGCCGAGGAGCCCCAATTCCGCTATTTTATCAATAATTTCCTGAGGTATCTCTTCTTCCCTGTCAATTTTGTCCGCGGCTGGTTTCAATTCTTTATCGACAAATTTCTTGACCATCTCTTTAAGCATTTTCTGTTCATCAGTGAATGTCCACTCCATTTGTTCCTCCTATTTATATAAGAACGAAAAGCTCTATTAAATAAATGACCTATGGGTTTATAGTAATTATTCCAAGAGCTGTTATATTACTTAACAGGAAATGCAAGAATAAGAACAACTCCCGTTTGTGTCAAGAGAAATGAAAAAAGTTGCCGACGCGCCATGTAACGTGATATTCTGCCGATATTAAATCAAACCTTTTTTTGTAAGTTCCAGGCACGAAGGGAAAAACTTTTACATGAATCTGAATAGAAGGAATTTCCCGATAGGCAAAAAGAAAGCCGGAGCTCTTTTAGCAATACTTATACCCGAAGTCAGGGAAATAGTAAACGGCGGGGAAACTCCTTCTGTTTCCTCTATTGCTCAAAAGACGAATTCGCCCTTTAAGGTTTTAATATCCACGGTAATAAGCGCGAGGACAAAGGATGAAGTAACAGCTGAATCAAGCCGGCGTCTGTTCGCTTTGGCGGATTCCGCCGAAGCAATAGCTTCTCTTTCCGAGAAGGCGATAGCAAAAGCAATTTATCCGGCGGGATTTTATAATACAAAGGCGAAATCAATAAAGAAACTCTCGAGGCAGCTTTTAAGGGAATTTAATTCAAGAGTTCCCGATACTTTAGAAGAACTTATCAGGCTGCCGGGGGTCGGCAGGAAAACTGCCAATCTTGTTATAGCCAGAGGATTTGGTAAACCGGCAATCTGTGTTGACACACACGTTCATAGAATTGCAAACAGGCTGGGTCTGATAAAAACAGATAATCCGACTCAGAGTGAATACGCGCTCCGCGAGATTTTGGACAAGAAATACTGGATAGAAATTAACGATCTTTTTGTGATATTCGGAAGGACGGTATGCAGACCTGTCTCGCCGTTCTGCAGTATGTGCGGTATTATCAACCTATGCAAGCGGAAGGGAGTAGAAAGGTCAAGGTAAGTTGTAACAAAATTTTTACTTATAGTGATAATTTATGGAATACAGAATTGTTATTCACTATTATTATATTGAGGATTAAATCCTGAACTCTATTTCATATTTACCTGATTATCGCAAAGAAATTTATATGATTCGGAGGATGATATGAGAAGATTATTTATTTCATTTGTATTGATATTTTTTCTGATACGACCCGCAATAGCCGGACAACCCGATTTTAAGAGATATTTTACCTCTTCCTCCCTGAGAGTCGATCTGTATCATACGGGGTATAAGAGCAAGGAACTTTTCAGTATCGATGAAGTTATTGAGGAGCCCTGCTGGGGCGGAAATCACAATGCCCTTATAGATACGATGAATCTCGGGACTTATATTTATCGTGTTTTCGATCTTGAGACGAACGATTTAGTTTTCTCCAGGGGTTATTGTTCTATATTTGGTGAGTGGGTGACTACCGATGAAGCGCGTGAAGGCAAGGTCGGCACCTTTCATGAGTCGGTGATTATGCCTTTTCCGAGAAGACCGGTTCAGATAAGGATTGATCGGAGAAACAGAGAAAATATTTTCACCAATGTCTTCAGCTTCGTTGTCGATCCTGACGATTACAATATAGCGACAGAAAGCAGGTACGATTATTTCAGAGCGAGAACTCTGATTAAAAACGGGCCGCCGGCGAGGAAAGTTGATATTGTGATTATCGGGGACGGCTATCGCAAAAATGAAAATCATAAACTGCGGAATGACGCGGAGAGATTTATTGAAGTACTCTTCAGTGTTGAGCCGTTTAAAAGCAGGAGGGATGATTTCAACGTGCGTCTCGTTGAATCTGTCTCGGGTCAGTCGGGAGTTGATAATCCAAGAGAGAGTGATTACAGGAATAACCTTCTTGGCCTTTCGTTTGACACTTTTAGTATTGACAGATATATGCTTTCAACAGACAACAGGCGTATCAGGGATATTGCCGCCAAAGTACCCTACGATCAGGTGATCCTGTTGGCAAATGAAGAGAAGTACGGAGGCGGAGGAATATTTAATCTCTATTCCGCCTCGGTCTCAGATAATGAATATTCAGAGTATATTTTTGTCCATGAGTTCGGTCACGCTTTCGCGGGGCTCGCTGATGAATATTATTCATCAGAGGTTACTTATAATGATATGTATCCCAGAGGTGTTGAACCCTGGGAACCTAATGTTACAGCTCTCCTTAACGGGGACTGTGTCAAATGGGGAGACCTTATCGGCCCGAATGTGCCAATTCCAACACCTGATGACTCTACATACGCGGGAATTACCGGTTGTTTTGAGGGAGCAGCTTATTCTGCTGAAGGACTATATCGTTCAAGCCGCGACTGTATTATGTTCTCGAAGTCGATTGAGAAAGGGTTTTGTCCGGCATGCGGGAGAGCCATAGAGAGGATGATAGATTTCAGGACGAATCAGTGAATGTGGTTCGTTACGATTAGAGCGTAAGCCCTCCGTCGATTATTATAGTTTGTCCCTGAATCCAGCCCGCTTCTCTTGAGAGAAGGAATGAAACGACGGGAGCTATATCTTCAGGTTTACCGATTCTGCCTGAAGGGGTGCGTTTTTTCCATTCCTCTAATGTACGTTCTTTCTCCGGGAAATAGTCCAGAGAGGCGGTATCTACAGGTCCTCCGGAGACGGCGTTTACATTTATTCCCCTTGAGGCGAGTTCGCGTCCAAAATAACGAACCAGCGATTCAAGAGCCGCTTTGCTGGCTCCGACAGCCGTATAGCCGGGAAGAACTGTTTGCCCTCCTATAGACGATATCGCGACTATTGACTTTATTGAATCGCCAAACTGCTTGATTGTTTCCTGACAGCAGAGCATGAATGCTCTGGCGTTTGTATCTATCGCCTTTTTCCATCCCAACCGCCCGATCCTCTCAGCCGGACCCAAAACGCCTGAGACCGCGTTGGAAACAAAATAATCAAGGCTTCTGAATTGTTCGCTTAGTTCCCGGAACATATACCTGATCTCTTTATGGTCCGAAATGTCAGCTTTAAGAAGAATAGCTTTTCGTCCAAGTTTTTCAATCTCCTTAGCCGCTTTAGAAGCAGCCTTCCGGTCCCTTCTGAAATTAATAGCGATATCTGCTCCTTCAGAAGCCAGCCGGAGTGCTATCGCGAGCCCTATTCCTCTTGATCCTCCCGTTATAAGAGCCTTTTTACCTTTATGTTTCTTCATAGTTCAGCACCTCCAGGTTATTTGGTGCCTCCGAGCCATCTGTAGGCGTCAATCGCGGCCATACATCCGTCTCCCGCCGCCGTAACAGCCTGTCTGTACTTAAAATCTCTTACATCTCCCGCGGCGAAGACGCCCGGCACTGATGTTTGAGTGTTTTCCTTTGTTACAATATAATTCTTCTTGTCCATCTCGATTTTACCTTTGAATATATCAGTCGCGGGATCGTAACCGATGGCGAGGAATACTCCTTCTACAGGTAAAATTCTCTTTTCATCTGTCTTTACGTTTTTGAGTTTAATACCAGTTACTTTGTCTTTTGAAACGTCGAGGATTTCTTCAACAGTACTGTTCCACGCGATATCTATTTTTTCGTTATCAAAGGCCTTTTTCTGCATGGCTTCTGATGCTCTCAGCTCGTCTCGTCTGTGTATGATGGTAACTTTACTCGCGAAACGCGTAAGAAAATCAGCTTCCTCTATAGCTGAATCACCGCCTCCAACTACCGCTATATCTCTGTCCTTGAAGAAAAAGCCGTCGCACGTCGCGCAGGCGGAGACCCCTTTTCCCCTGAGTTTTGATTCCGAATCGATTCCAAGCCAGCGGGCTGTTGAGCCGGTTGCTATTATCACTGTTTTGGCAGTAACTTCATCTGAACCGCTTTTGATTACAAAGGGAGATTCGTTAAATTCTACTTCTGTAATATAGCCGGGATTTATTTCCGCTTTGAATTTAGATGCCTGCTCCTTCATTTTTTCCATAAGCTCAGGCCCCTGAACCCCTTCCGGAAAGCCGGGGAAATTTTCGACTTCAGTTGTGATCATAAGCTGTCCGCCCGGGCTCATACCCTCGAAAACAACGGTCTTCATTTCAGAACGGCTCGTGTATATTGCCGCTGTAAGGCCCGCGGGCCCCGAACCTATTATTGCTACGTCGTACATTCTTTCCTCCTTAAGTGATGTAGGTTAGCTTATTCTACAAAGGAAAATTCTAAAAGTTCAGTTTCTCATACTCCTTAGAAGAGCGAGGTTTTCCCTGTCCTCTTTAAAATCCTTTCCCTTAGGCGTTTCAAGTACCATTGGTATATTTTTGAATCTACTGTCGTTTACCAGCAGCGAAAATGCCTTTTTGCCTATTTTACCTTTGCCGATATGTTCGTGACGGTCTTTTCTGCTGTTAAAATCGTTCTTTGAGTCGTTGATGTGGAACGCCTTGAGATTCTCAAATCCAATTACCTTATTGAGCTGGGAAAAGGTCTTTTCGTATACTTTTTTATTTCTGATATCATATCCCGCGGCAAAAGAATGACAGGTATCATAGCATACTCCCACCCGTGACTTATCCTTCAGCCTACTTGTTATTTCTGCCAGATGTTCGAATCTGTGACCAATAGTATTACCCTGTCCCGCGGTAGTTTCAAGCAGTATCATTGTATTGAACCCGCTTGTTTCAGAGAAGACCTGATCAAGATTTCCGGCTATAGCTTTAATACCTTCATCTTCACCGCTTCCTTTGTGGCTTCCAGGATGAAGCACGAGATAAGGAATCCCAAGAATTTCGCAACGTTTTGTTTCTATTACAAGAGCTTCAATCGACTTTTCAGCCTGCTTAGGTTCCGGTGAAGCCAGATTTATAAGATAGCTTGTATGAGCCATGATAAAATTTTCCCTGTAGTTATTTCTATTTTTATGAAATGCCGCGATTTCTTCTTCTTTAAGAGGTCTTGCCTTCCATCTGTTAGAACTTTTTACAAATAGCTGCACGGCGTTACAGCCGGCTTCCTTGCCTCTTTCGAGGGCGAGGTGAACACCCCCAGCGATTGACATGTGTGAGCCTAGATTCATAGCTTTCTTTCGTCTGTCTTTAGTAATATATTATTGTATTAACTGTTCACTGTTGATGATAAAATTTACTCAGTAAAATTGCAAAATAATTATTAGTTCAAGGGGTGATGAATGATTGATGAGAATGATACGAAGCTTGTTGAGCTCACTTCTGTGCAGGGCGAAATGGAAGAAAATCTTGTTATTGGAATACTAAAAGGAGAGGGGATAGATGTTCTCGTGAAATCGAACAGAGCCGGCGGCGCTCTCCCCTTTACAATGGACGGGATGGGTAAAGTCAGAATATATGTTCGCGAGGATCAGCTGGAAGAGGCAATAAGGCTGCTTGAAGAGTATAGGGAGGATTAGCCGCCGTATTTACAAAACGCTTATGAAACCGGGAGAAACTCCAAGCTTTGGAATTACTTGCATGTCTTTTTAAAAGGGTTTATAGTGGTTTTGTGATTGTTCTCGCTTGGGCAACCTGAATATCGGTGGTGTAAGAATAAAGATTGTGTGGGAGCTTAACTCAGTGGTTAGAGTGCTATCTTCACACGGTAGAAGTCACTGGTTCAAATCCAGTAGTTCCCACCATTATTATATGTTTGAAATAATGACGGGTGAGACTTAATTTAATTCCTTAAAAAATATCGGGATATCTAAGTCGCGGCGTTCAAATGAGCAGTATTTCCTACTTTTATCTTTAAATTCCGCAGGATATTTGATATACTGACTCCCGCGTCTAAAAGGGACAGTTTCAGATTAAATAGATTGAAATTAGACAATAGCCATTGACGGAAATGTAAAGCGCGGCACCTTCAGAAAACTTTTTCTCTGCTTATCTTAAAGCCCGGTTGGGATATCTACAAATGTGGTTTTAAGGTTAAACTCTTTCTCCAGTAATTTCCCGAGAGCTTTTACTCCCGGTGTTTCAGTGGCATAATGTCCAGCATAGAGGAGTGTTATTCCTTCTTCGCGCGATGGATGATATACCGCGTGAGATGACTCGCCGGTCAGAAGCGCGTCACATCCGGTTTTTGCCGCTTCAGAGGCGAGAGAGGCGCCGCTTCCCGATACTATCGCCAGTTTTTCTATTTTAGACGGTCCGAAGGGGTTTGATTTTACTTGAGTTTTAAGCAATCTATTTATTTTTCTTGAAAGACCTCTTGTTGAAACAGGACGGGGCAGTTTTCCGCAGACGCCTATTTCCTTGCCCATATAGTTTCCGAAAGAAGATATATCCTTCATTTTCAACATGGACGCTATCTGAGCGTTGTTTCCGATCTCCCTATGGAAATCAAGGGGGAGGTGCGCCGCGTAAAGGGATATACCATTTTTCAGGAGACGGGCTATTCGCCGTTTTAAGATTCCGGTTATTGGTTCCCGGCCGCCCCAGAAAAGCCCGTGATGAACAATTAACATATTTGATCTGTTTCCGGCGGCCTTTTTTATAGACAGATCACAGGCGTCAACGGCGAGCGTGATCTTTGACACCTTTCCAGAACCTTCTACCTGGAGGCCGTTAAGTGAAGCGTCATCGGTAAAATCATCGATAGCCAATTCGTCGTCGAGAAAGTTCTTAAGAGTCGCGAGAAGCAAAAGTTCACTCCTTGTCTATCTGTTAAATACTGATTTATCTCATTTCCCTTTGCCGGGATAGTAAAACATCAAAGGAACTTTGATCAAGCTTAATATTTAACTTTTGAAGAGAGGAGCTCCCTTCCGGTATATCAAAAATGTAAGAATTACCGGCGGAACGTAAACGCGTTGGAGTGTCCGGCTCGGAAAGATTTATAACAAGATCAATGCCGGGTACCGATCTTGCCAGGTCCATACTCTTTTCAGAGCTTACATGCGACAGGGCTATTATCAGATCGCACATTTCATTTTTCATTTTGGTCGCGGCTTCTAAAGACGCTATCTTGGGATTGATGGTTTTGTATGTTCTCACGGTTGTGTAATCAGAATCTTCTTCATCGAATGCAACGCTGAAGATTCCGGTTTTAACTTCTGCTATTTCACCTGTTTCGGGATTTTCCCCTTTTATTTCCTTAATTATCCATCTTCTGAAGATTGCCCCTCCGTTACTATCGATAATATTCGCAGAGGTAAATGGAATGTGAGAGTAACCTGATTCAATCAATTTAAGGAAGTAATCCATATTCCGGGATAAATCAACCGCTACGGCGTCATATCTTAGATTTTTGGCCGCTCTTGTAAAATCAATAAAATCTGAATATTTATTTTCAGCTCTATAGCATCCAATTCCGCATAATTCAACAAGTAGCCCATATCCTTTTCTTCTGCTTGGATATTTGTCGTAATTGTAACCGTCTTTTTTGGTTTCTGCAGGGTCTCTTTCTCCCTGGGAAAGTTTAATGGGGTAGGAGACATTGTGTGTTACAAATATTGTAAAATCAATTTTTTCCCGTTTTAACCTGTTGTGTTCGGAGCGTGAAATATAAATCCTCAAGGAAATATATACGGCAAGCAGAACAATAAAAACGATCATTGATATTCTTAATAATATGGGAGTTTCTCTTTTAGTTCTTCTTTTCATATTTTTTCAGACGTGAATAAAGGGTAGGTTTTGAAATTCCCAGAATTGAAGCGGCTTTTGTTTTATCTTTTGTGATTTGCACTATTTTTTTAATAATTGAGCCTTCTATCTTAGCAAGAATGGGATCCTCGGATGACAGGTTCATATTGTCGAGAAGAACCTTTATCGCGTCATCTATAGTGGATGATATTCCGGCATCCAACCCATCGGAATATTTGATTATATTATCAGGCAGATCACCGGCAGTAATAGTTTCACTGCCGGATATGATAATCAGCCTTATAATCACGCTCTCGAGCTGCCGTACATTTCCCGGCCATGGGTATTTCTCAAGATACATAATAGCTTCCGGCGATAATTTTTTGACAGGTATGTTGTACAGCTTACAATACATTCTTAGAAAATGATTGCACAGAGGTTTAATGTCTTCTCTCCTGTCCTTAAGTGACGGTATCTTAATTGGAAATATATTTATCCGGTAGAAGAGGTCTTCTCTGAACTTGCCCTGTTTAACCAGTTCAAGAAGGTTTCTGTTTGTCGCGGTTATTATTCTTGCTTTTGTCTCTATCTTTTTTGTGCCTCCTACCCTGAAGAATGTTCTCTCTTCGATAACGTGGAGCAATTTAGGCTGGAGAGCGAGGGGCAGATCTCCTATTTCATTGAGAAAGATAGTTCCTTCTCCCGCAGATTCAAAATGTCCGATCTTCTTTTTATGAGCTCCGGTAAATGCTCCTTTTTCATGCCCAAAAAGTTCGCTCTCGAGCAGTTCACTGGGCAGAGCTGAACAATTTATTGTTTGAAGAGGAAAGTCGCCGTGCAAGCCGGAATAATGAATGGTTTTTGCTATCAGATCCTTCCCCGTGCCACTTTCACCTGTTAAAAGAATGGTTGTGTCCATTTCTTTTATTCCGTCTATCATCTCACAGACCAGACGCATAGAAGCTGATTTTCTGATGATATTTTCATAGCCAGAGCTTGCTCCGATGCTTTTTACACTCTTTCTGATTTTTGTTTTTTCGGGTGAAGAGGCATTATCGGCAAGAAGAGCCCTTTCCAGTCCAGTGGCAAACTGTTGAGTTAGAGCCAGCAGCAGATTTCTGTCAGCTCCGCTTGGAGATGTAACTGATTTCGTGGAGTCAAGATAGAAGCAGCCTTTTATTTCATTGTCCAGTTTGAGAGGAATACATATAATCCTGGGATGTTTTTCAATAAATTCGTCGCTGACTTTGTCAAGGGGAACACTTATTTGCAATGTATCGAGGGGATATCCAAGATGTCCGACAATATCTATTATCGAGGCTATATTGACGTCTCCAAGTTGTTTTCCCGGAATAAAATCGCCTGTTGAAGCAACAATTCTGTATGATTCTGCGATGTTGTCTCTCAAAGCGATAAAACCTCTCTCGGAATCTGTTATTTTTAGAGCTGATTTTATAGTCGTGCTGTATAATTTCTCCGGGTCGCGTATTGTCCGGAACATGGATGCAATTCTGCAGAGTGTTCTGTAATTTTTTGAATCTCTTTCGGTTTTAGCATTTTCAGAATCATAAATGGCGTCAAGTTTTTCCTGCAGTTTGCTGATTCGGCCGGAGAAAGCCTCGTTGTTATCAGCAAGAGATGATGAACGCAGGAGATGTTCACGCGCCAGAGCTTCGTTTTTGTCTTCGAGATAAAGTTCGCCGAGTTCAGCGGATATTCTGGCGGCGGTGTTTTTCCTGCCCAAAAGAGATAGTTCTATGCTTACACCTTCAAGTTTAGCGATCCCTTCATCCCTTTCGCCGGTTTTGATCTTCAACCTTCCCTCCAGGGTGTTCAGGAGTGCTGTTTCAAGATGGGATCCAATCTTTAAATTGAGTTTCCTTGCTTTATTTAGAAGTTCTTTTGCTTTTTCAATCTCATCTGTCGCGAGGAACAGTTGACCCAGACGGCGCAGTACTACCGCTTCTTCACGAACAGATTTCGTTTTTTGACAGATCCGTAAATCACGAAAGTAGCAATTAGCGGCCTTTTCATAATCACCCTTGAGATAGCTTATATCTCCCATAGTGCCGTAGGTTTCCGCCAGTATTTGCTGGTTGTCCGTGTCTTCGGCAAGTTTGCAGGATACTTCACAATTTTTGTCAGCTTCTTCAAAATCCCCAATATCGAGATATGTCAACGCTATGTTCAAGTGAGTAGCCGCCAGTCCGGGCAGGTTGTTGTTTCTTTGTTTTGTTTTCATGCTTTTGGTAAAACATTCAATTGCTTCATTTATCCTGCCGGTAGAACGGTATACAAGCCCGAGATTGTTAAAGCTGGAAGCTATTCCCGATGCGTCGTTGTTTTCTTCTCTAAGGTTGAGGCATTTGGTGTGACACAGAATTGCCTCTTCGTATTTGCTTCTGTTCCAGTTTATTGTTCCCATAAGGTTGTATGATTGAGCGAGTTCACTCGGGTATTGTTTCTTATCGATTATTTTCTGAACATCGAGGCAATTCTGCCAGGATTCATCGAATTGTCCCAGTCTGTAATATATCCACGCGAGATCATTTATGAGCTTTGAGTGTTCTTTTACAGTGATATGTTCAGAGTGAACAGCGATAGCTTCTTTAAGCAGGTTCAAAGCTTTTATAAATTCCCCTCTTTTTTCGTATATTTCACTTTCTTTTCTAATTGCCTCAACAACTATAGTTCTTAACTTGTGTGATTGACCGGCTTTGCTGATTCTGTTTCTGCACGATTTGAAGAAATCTTTTGCTTTGGTCAATTGACCCGATAAAGAGTAGAAGCTTCCTATTTCTATAAGAAATTTTGAGTACATTTCAAGAGGAAGATAAGCCTCGAATCCTCTCTGGATAAAATTATTGTAAAGGCAGGTTAAGGCGGCAGTCTGTCTTTCTCCCAGAAAGCGTTTGAAAGTGCTGTAGTATCTCGCCGCGGTTTCATTCTTCTCGCCGCTGCAGGCAAGATGGTAGAGGATATAAACTGAAGGAACATTCTTCTTTTCTTTCAGTATTGAAGCTATATTAGAATGAAGTTGCTTCTTTCTGTGAGAGGGTATTGACTCGAGAACTCGGTATAACAGGCTTCGGCTTCTTAAACTGAAAAGCTGGCAGAAATCACTGTTGGAAAGGCTTGATTTCGCGGCGGTAATCCTGATCATTCCCATGTTAACAAGACGTTGAAGGGAATCGTAGAATTCATCTTGTGTTGTAGAATAGACCTTCTGCAGAATAATAAGCGGAATTTCAAATCTGAAAACAGAGATAAAATTCAGCACGGATCTGTCAAGTGGGGAAAGAGACTCGAGAATATCAGAGATATCAGCTTTTTTGTCTTTCCTGCTCCCGCGCGGTGAAGATAGAAGCATAAGCTCCGCCGATACCGGCGGTTCTTCAGAATCGATCTGATCTGCCAGTTTCACTCTGTCTGTTGAAACAACTCTTTCGGAAAAGAAAGCGGATTTTTTTGATTTGTCCGGAGAAGGAAGTTTGATTTCGCTTACAAGGAACCCTTTTCTGTCGAACTCTTCTTTTGTCGATTGCGTCAAAATCCACGGGTTTTCTCCCGAAACGCAGATGACAGTTATCCTCTTTTCAATAATATCGAGTATCCTGCTTACGATATGGCCGTAAAGGATAGGTTCATGCGGGTGGTTGTCGATAAAAACACAATCAATATTATCATTCTGTAATTTCGTGATATCATTTTTATCTGAAAAAATCTCTTCATGAGACAAAACTCTGCCTTTAAGATCAGCTTCGGAAAGAAATAGTTTTCGTGTGATTTCCATCAAACAGCTTTTGCCGATACCGTTATCTCCCTTCAAGATAACAAGCTGTTTTTTATTTGAAGAACACCTGAGTGCAGCCTCTTTAAGTTCGTTTAGTATATTTTCGGGAGGAAGATTCAGAAAGTCTCCGCATACGGGCAGGATCCTTAGTTCTTCTTTTATTTTCAGGTATGACTTTATTGAGCGAATAATATTAAAGATCCCATCCGGGGTTGGATTTTGTGACATTAGCCGGAGTTTCTTCGAGGTTTCCGCGCAGAAATTCGAATCCCCGGATTCAAGATGGTTGGAAAAGAATTCAAACAACAGGCCAAGGTCGCCTAAGTCTTTGAATAGAGGATGTTCCCCGCTTTCATATTCTTTATCTTCTGACAGGTTCGTTATCATTTTGGGAAGAAGGTATGCCGGCGGAAGAATAATCGGGGAGTCATCGATTAATACAATTGATTCAGGATGGATGTTGTTAAAGTAGAACCCCTCATCCCAGCTTAGGATGATTGTGCTTGTTATTGTCCTTAGAAGTTCTAAGGCTTTCGCGTTGGAACATTCTGAAAGATATTCGCCCAGCCGCTTAAATTCGTGATCCGGCAGTAGAAATATAATCTCTTTTTTATCTTTTTCCAAAGATAGTATCGGAAGGACCAGACGGTTGATATTCGAAAATATAACACCGCGCATATTCAGGTCAGCCAGAGAAATTGAAATATTTTCCGGAAGCTGTAAGGAAAACAATAGATAATCGTTACCGTTTAGAAGGTCGGTAGCTTTATAACCCTTCCACGGGTGGAAATCACCTATACTCTTATGTATAAGGAATCGGGATTTCTTCTGTTCTTTTAATTTATCAGCCATTATTATATCCAGTAAAGAATTCTTACCCGGCAAATAACTTTACACGAATACAGCTGAATGTGCAAGGATTATTACTCATCGAGGATGTAATGATTTTATTTACTTATCCGTCCATAAGACGGTGCGGTATTTCATTGAGCCTGGTGGGCATTTAACGGGCCGGGCACCCTGACCGCTCAGCGCTAAAGGGATATGCCTCGCGAAGTGGAAGATGGGACCCTGGTGATCTTCTCCGGACCTGATACGACGGAAAATTCTAAAAAAAAGGGAACGGGCGACTACTCCGTTCCCTTTATATTATGATGATATATTAAAGCGGTTAGAAGGAGACTTTGGCGTCTAGCTGATAGCGGTTGTAATCTATCTCCTTTTCCAGGTCTTTTTTGTCCAGGTAATAGGTGAACGCGAGTGACGCGTTGTCGGCAATGCCTACTCCGAGGCCAAGCTGAAGTCCTTTGCCGTCTGTTCCTCCGCCCCAGGTGTCGCTGTCTGTAAACAGCCCTAGGACAGCGTCCTTCTCGAGATTGCGGTAGTTGGCGTGAAGTTTAATCGAGCCGGGCCCCTTACCTTTTTCGATTGTGGTGCCGGCAAGCCAGCCCTGGTTGTCTTCGTCGGCATCGCCGTTCTGAACGAAATTGCCAAAGATTTTGCATGAGACCTTTTCAACCTTGAAAGACAGCTCTCCGAACAGCTCAAAGAGGTTGAAGTCATTGGCGTATCCGGTGATAGTATCCCCGGGAGCAACTTCAAATTGGGACGTGCTGTTTCCTCCGAAATCATCAGCTTCGTAGAACCCCTCGTATCCCATAACGTTGTCATAGCTGTAGTATCCGCCACCAAATGTGACTTTTACATCCTCGGCCGCGGCGATGGCGAGGCCGGTTTGCCCGGCGAAGAGCCTGGTTTCATCGTCAGTCTTTCTTTCCTTGACGCAGAAACCTCCGCCTCTGAGGTGAAAATCTACCTTTTCGCTGACGCCTTTCTTGAATTTGATGGACGCGCCCTCGAAACTGAGGTCGCCGTCCCAGATAAGCTCCGTCTTGCTCATCAGTATAAAAGGGTTCCCCATCTTTCCGCCAATAACCGACAATCCCGGAATATAAGACGGCTGGTACTTGAAGTATCCCCTGTCAAGATGAAAACCCTTGGTCGAAAAACCGTCTCCGATAGTCTGGTTTCCGGATACCGGATCGGAGCTTCCGGTAATCAGTCTAAAGTGCGCCGACCACTCATCGTTTACCATGGCGTCAAGGCCCATTCTCGCCCTGATTCTCTGCCTGAAACGGTCGGTATCTTTGGATGCGTCATCGATCCCCTCGAAACGATGTCGAAAATCACCGTCGAGGCTGATTCTGTCCTGCCAGCTTCCCGCTGTAACGGAACCGGCAGCGGTCACCGCTATCAGAGCGGTGATCAGCAACAATCTCTTCATATCCTCTCCTCCGTTGAAACAAATAAGGCTCTACTACTAGCTTATACAGAAGATATAATACGAAGGTAATGTTAGGGAGATATTAAGGGATAATTAATAAACAATTAAAATATTACGCAATGATAATACCAGGGTTGGCGTAATGGCCCAGTTATAGTTCTCTGGTCAGAATTGGATACTTATTTTTTTAATCAAATTCTTATTCATTTTATGCAGTCTATGATATCTGACTTCCATAACAACGCTTCAATCTTAAATTCTTTGTTGAAGCTTCATCTCTTTTTCACCCGCAACCTCCAGTTGCGTTTAATTTAACATAAGGCAAATTTGCTCTTATCACAGCTGACGCTCTTTGACACTTAAAAAAACGGGGGGAACATCAATAGATCAAATATCTTTACAAATAAGATAGTTGTTTATAGAGTCAGATAAGGGATGATAATAATTTTTATTGAAAAACGGAATGGAAGCAGATGGCGGTTATACCAGGCGGTGAAGACTTATACCTCTGCGATAAGCAAGTAGCTCTGTGGAAGGAGATCTGTTTAAAATGTCGGATCAAGTACTTGAAATGGGAGCTCTGCCCCTGGAAGAGGGATATCTGTTCAGAGTCTGGGCTCCGAATGCCGATTCGGTATCTGTAGTCGGTTCGTTCAATGATTGGAATGAAAATAGGAATCAGATGGAAAGAGGAGAAGGAGGAATCTGGTCCGCCCCTGTGAAAGAAGCAGAGACGGGTGATGAATATCTCTACCGGATAGTTAACGGGGAGAATATAATGGATCGGATAGATCCCTATGCCCGGAGGGTCAGCAATTCGGCAGGAAGAACTATCGTACCCCGATTTGATTTCAAATGGAAGGAGAAGGATTTTAAATCTGCTCCGCTGAACCGTATGGTAATCTATGAAATGCACCTGGGAAGTTTTGCCGTTGAGCCGGGGGGAAAACCCGGCAGTCTGCAAAACGCGATAAAAAAATTACCTCACCTTAAAGAACTTGGTATAAACGCCGTGGAAATAATGCCTCTGATGGAATTTCCGGGAGGATTTTCCTGGGGGTATAATCCATCCCAGATATTCGCTCTGGAGAGCGATTATGGAGATCCAGCGGATTTCAGCCAGTTCGTCAAGGCCGCTCACGAAAAAGGAATAGCGGTTATACTTGACGTAGTCTATAATCACCTGGGTCCAGGCGACCTGGACTTGTGGCAGTTTGACGGCTGGGAGGAGAAGGGTATGGGCGGAATTTATTTCTATAATGACTGGCGTTCCGGAACTCCCTGGGGTGATACCAGGCCTGATTACGGCAGGGGGGAAGTTAGAAAATATCTTTGCGACAACGCTATTATGTGGTTAAGAGATTATCACGTGGACGGCCTTCGTTTTGACGCGACTTCATTTATAAGGAACGTCCGCGGGCGCGGGGACGATCAGGGGAGCGACCTTCCTGAGGGATGGAGTTTGATGCAGTGGATCAACTCTGAAATAAAAAAGTTCAGGCCGGAAGCTTTTACCATAGCCGAAGACCTGGGCAATAATCCGTCTGTCACCAAGGATGTCAGGGAGGGGGGCTGTGGTTTCGATTCCCAGTGGGATCTCAACTTCGTTCATACTCTCAGAGGTGTACTGAAGGCCGGGGGGGATTCACTGAGAGATATTGATAAGATCAGGGATATTATTATCCGCCGTTACTACCTCGATTCTTTCGAAAGGATAATCTATACCGAATCACATGATGAAGTTGCAAACGGTAAGGCGAGAATGCCGGAGGAGGTGGACCCGGGAAATGCGGCGAACCTTTATGCCAAAAAGATTTCAACACTCGGGGCAGCTCTTGTTCTTACATCTCCGGGGATCCCCATGATTTTCCAGGGACAGGAATTTCTCGAGGATGACTGGTTTCATGACAGGGACCCGGTAGACTGGTCCAGGAAGAAAAAATTCTCAGGGATATTCAGATTGTATTGTGACCTCGTATCTCTGAGATTAAACCGGGACGGGAAAACATCCGGCCTGACCGGTCACGAGACGGAGGTTTTTCATGTCAATAACGAGAGCAAGTTCCTGGCCTATCATCGCTGGGACAGGGGCGGTCCGGAAGACAGCACGGTCGTGGCAGTGAATATGTCGGGCAGTGAATTTCGGAATTACCGGATAGGCCTACCGGCAGATGGTCTCTGGAAGGTTCGTTTTAACAGCGATGCCAAAGACTACGACGATGAATTCTCTGGACTTGATTGTCCGGATGTAACCGCGGACCGGAACTCAAAGGATGGTCAGCCATACGGCGGGGTGGTGAATGTTGCTCCGTACAGTGCAGTAATTCTTTCACAGGATAGAGGATAGGAATATTATTAAAATCCTGGAGGTGGATATCAATGAAGAAGATATTCAAAAAGAGGAAAAAGAGGTTGGGGCTTCCGCCGGGTACTCTTATCTATGACGGGGAAGAGCAGACCGGGAAGACCAGTGTTACGGTGATCGATTACGACCAGGAACGATTGGAAGAGAAGGTCGTTGAAGATATAGAAGAATCTTTTCCTTTTAGGGACAGTTCTTCTGTTACCTGGATAAATGTAGACGGGCTCCGGGACGTGAAACTGATCGAGAACCTGGGAGATTACTTTGGGTTCCACAACCTGGTGCTGGAGGATATCCTCAGTACCGGCCAGAGGCCTAAATTTGAGGAGTTCGAGGATTACCTGTTTATCGTACTCAAGATGCTTGATTACAGCGATGAAGATAATGAAATCACCAACGAGCAGGTCAGCCTGCTGGTGGGAAAGAACTACGTAATATCTTTTCAGGAGCATGAGGGGGATCTTTTCGAGCCGATCCGTGAGCGGATCCGGAACAGGAAGGGACGGATAATTAAACAGGGGGCCGACTACCTGGCCTATAGTCTGATCGATATAATTGTGGATAACTACTTCAGTATACTGGAAAAAACGGGTGACCGGCTGGAAACGATGGAGGACCTGGTGATCGAAAAACCTGAACCGGAAACGCTTCAGCAGATCAGGGCGATAAAGAGGGAGATGATACTTCTCAGAAGATCGGCTTGGCCCCTTCGGGAGGTGATAAGTAACCTGGAAAGGGTCGAGCCGGGGATTATTCACAAATCTACGAAGATATACCTTAGAGACGTATACGATCATGTAATACAGGTGGTGGATACTATCGAAACCATGAGGGATATGATCTCCGGTCTGCAGGACGTGTATATGTCCAGTGTGAGCAACAGCATGAACGAAGTGATGAAGGTCCTTACCATAATCGCTACCATATTTATCCCCCTTACCTTCATAGCTGGTATATACGGGATGAACTTCGAGCATATGCCCGAGTTGAAATATGCCTGGGGCTACCCGGCTGTTTGGGGTGTCATGGCGATTGCGGCTGCACTGATGGTTACCTTTTTCAGAAAGAAGAAGTGGATGTGAGATAGATCCGAACCTGTTTATTATACCCCTGGGGAAGAATTATAATCCATAGGTCGTAAGAATTAAAGGAGGTGTTATCATGAAAAAGAAGGAACGGAAACCCACAACCAACGATGCGGGTATTCCTATGTCCAGCGATGAATATTCGCTCACTGTCGGGCAAGACGGTCCCATTCTGCTTCACGATCACTATCTGGTCGAGCAGATGGCCAATTTCAACAGGGAGATGATTCCTGACCGCCAGCCACACGCTAAGGGATCTGGTGCCTTCGGGCACTTTGAGGTTACCAGCGACGTCAGTGCCTATACCAAGGCTGCAGTGTTTCAACCGGGCGCGAAAACAGAGGTTCTGGCCCGATTTTCAACGGTAGCCGGAGAAAGCGGAAGCCCTGACACTTGGAGAGATGTACGCGGGTTTGCTCTCAAGTTCTACACCACCGAGGGCAATTACGACATGGTGGGCAACAACACGCCAGTGTTCTTCATACGGGATCCAATGAAGTTCCAGGACTTCATTCATTCGCAGAAACGCCGTGCGGATAACGGACTGCGGGACCACGATATGCAGTGGGATTTCTGGACCCTGTCTCCTGAATCTGCTCATCAGGTCACCATTCTGATGAGCGATCGCGGCATTCCCAGGAGCTATCGGCACATGAACGGCTACACGAGCCATGCCTACATGTGGATCAACGCCGAAGGGGAGCGCTTCTGGGTTAAATACCACTTCAAGACCGACCAGGGCATCGACTTCCTTACGCAGGAGGAGGGCGACCGTATTGCCGGTGAGGACGCAGATTACCACCGCCGAGACCTGTTTGAAGCGATCAAGCGGGGGGACCATCCCAGCTGGACTCTGAAAGTCCAGATCATGCCGTTCGAAGAAGCTGAGACTTACAGATTCAATCCGTTCGACCTGACCAAGGTCTGGCCCCACAGCGACTATCCGGTGCATGAAGTGGGTCGGCTTATACTGGACCGCAATCCATCCGACTTTCATACCGAGATCGAACAGGCGGCTTTCGAGCCGAATAACCTTGTGCCGGGTATTGGCCCCAGCCCTGATAAAATGCTGCTTGCCCGCTTGGTTTCTTACTCTGACGCCCACCGCGCGCGCCTGGGTGTCAACTACAAGCAGATCCCGGTGAACCGTCCGAAATGCCCTGTACACAGCTACAGCAAGGGCGGTGCGATGCGAATGGATAATGTCTCCGATCCCGTTTACAAACCGAATTCCAAGGGTGGACCCAAGGCCGATCCCGAGCGCTATCCGGAGCAGGCAATCTGGAGTGCCAATGGTGAGTTTATCAGAGCCGCCTACACCAAACGCAAGGATGATGGAGACTTTGTCCAGCCGGGAATCTTAGTACGCGAAGTGATGGATGACGAGCAGCGCGACCGGCTTGTATCCAACGTGATCGGTCACCTTAAGAACGGTGTGACCGAGCCGGTCCTTGAGAGAGCTTTCGAATACTGGCGCAATATCGACGAGGAGATTGGCGGCCGTATTGCGAAGGGCGTACAGGAAGGCTGATCTTACCTTGCTATTGTGAGAGGTCGATAAATAAGACTTCCCGGGGCGCTATCGAGATTTAATTTTTTGCCGGGAATGGCGAACTAACAATGCGCATAGAGATATTAGGAACAGAATCGCTCGGAGTGAGGGGCTTTCCTGCAGGATAGAAGTGGGCGAGCGGGTGATCATGATAGACCCCGGAATAGCCCTGGGATATCAGAGGCACGGACTACTGCCTCATCCGTTTCAGGTAGCTGTGGGCAGATCGATTCGAGAGAGAATATTGCGGTTTCTCACCGAAGCCACTGATGTGGTTATCAGTCATTATCACGGAGACCATATCCCCCTTGTAAACGCCAATCCATATCAGCTTGGCGCGGAAGCCGTTACCGGTCTAAAGCCGGAGGTGCGGTTTTGGAACAGGAGTACAATCGGTCTGTCGAAAAAGATGGCGCAAAGGGCCGAGGCGCTGGCCTTTGCTCTCGACCGGGAATTTATCGGTTCCGAGGAAAAGAGCGACGGAGTTATCAGTTGTTCCGAGCCGGTACCTCACGGCGTTAATAAGGGTCGTATGGGAAATGTGATGATGACAAGAATAGAAGATAAAGGAGAAGTTTTTGTCCACGCTTCCGATATTCAGCTGCTCAACGCGGAATCAATAGAGATAATAATTGAGTGGAAGCCCGACACAGTGCTGCTTTCGGGCCCTCCTCTATATCTAAACAGGTTATCACACCAACAACGAGAGAGTGCCCGTTCCAATTCAATATTATTATCCATGTCGGTTGATAATCTGATTATAGACCATCACGTCGCGAGAAGCGAAGCAGGAATAAAGTGGCTGGATCAAATTTCTTCTGAAACTGGAAAAAGGGTGTGTTGCGCCGCTGACTTCATGAAAAAACCCCGTCTTTTACTGGAGGCCTGGCGAAGAAGGCTATACCGTGATTTGCCTGTCCTACAAAACTGGCATGAGGATTACGCCCGTGGAAAGGCCAGTGTGGAAGGGTATAGAAGGTGGCGTGAGCACAAAGCCTGAAAAGCGGTGATAATGCAAATTTCTATAAACTTCCGAGAGGCAGAAAATTACATTGCGGGGATATTATTGAAAAATATAAAGTTTACCGGGCCGGGAAATAAACATCTTCACCTTTCATACTCTAGAGTTTCCTCCACTGCTGAGATTATGCGGTGAAACATCCCTGGAAATTTTTCCGCCTCTATGGATGAAATTTTCTCCAGCCTTTCCAGTTTTTAGATTATCTGCCGTTCTCTTTCCATAAAACCATAACTTAATCGCGGTGGATTATTACAAGGCCGTCATATCCGTCCACGGTCAATCGGTCCCCGGTCCGCACAGCTCCGGTAGCGTTGGTAACTCCTGTCACACAGGGGAGCCCGTACTCCCGCGCAATTATCGCTCCGTGTACGAGCATTCCTCCCCTTCTCTCGACTATGCCGGAGACCAGTGGTATTACGAAGGTCATATTCGGATCTATTGAATCGCAGACCAGTATTTCCCCATCCCTGACATTGAAAAGATCTTCAGCCGATTCGATAACTCTCGCAGTTCCCCGCGCGATCCCTTCCCCGGCGGGCTGTCCCCGGAGCTGCCTTGCGGTAACATCCTTATCTCTCTCATCTTCAACCGCGGCTGAATCTACATTGGGCACGTAATCCGGATCTCGAAGAGCCCGTTCAATCTCCTTCGCGTCTCTACAGGCCGCAAAATCTCTACAGCGGTCTCCCATGCGTCTCCGAGCTTCATCAACAGCAAGGTTTAATGCTCTCTCGAACCTTCCCAGGTATATATTATCATCGTCTCTAAGCCGGTAGCTGTGCCGGGCGATATCAAGGAGCTCTGAGGCGAATCCCTTCTCCTCTTCGGGGAAGCTCTCGAGGAACTTATCCTCCAACAGTTCCCTTTCCTCCTTATCTTTCAACCTTTTTCGAGTCTTCCTATCCGGACGGCCGCTAATTGCCAGCTCCCTGATCAAACCAAGGAGAGACTTTTTCTCATCGTCACATTTTCCGCCCTCACAGGAGAGCTTGCCAAATTTACCGATAAACTCTTCCAGCCGTTCATTTATCCCTCCGCCGAGATCTTCCAGTTCTTTATCCCGAAGCCCGGGTATCTCTTTCAGCTCTCCTGCCAGTTCTTCAAGCATTCTGTTCCGCTTTACGCTCAGCGTCTCCGATGCTGAGAGAAGGTCCACGAATTCATACGGATCATCCGGTTTAAGCCGGTCGTTGTAGACTCTTCCGAACAGGCGTACACCGTGGGCGAAGGGGATGAATTCGTCCCAGTAGATCTTTTCCCATTTACTGTAAAGAGTATTCCTGCTCGAAATCTCGTCGGCAAGTTCACTGTCTCCCGGATTGGAAAGGTCTGTATCAAAGAGTTCATCAGCTTCGGATATCATCTCCGGCACAATATCGTTCTCTATTCGATCAGACATCTTCCTCAGAGTTTCGAAGCTTTTCCTCAGGCTCAGGTCAAAAGCCCGGCGATCATCCCCCTCCAGGATATCTCCAGTGGTTATCGGCCTGGATTGAAGAAGAAAAAGGGAATCACCCCGGATGGTCCACTCGACATCCTGAGCAGAACCGAATATCTCCTCAACCTGCAGGACAGTTCTGAATATCTCCTGCACCTCCTCTTCCGAGAGTGGGAGCATGGCTGCTTCTTCAACATCGACCTGTTCGAATCTTACCCCACTTCTTGCCGCCACCACCCGGCGGTCGTGCTCGGCACGTTCCAGAGTGATCAGATCCCCGGTTTTCCTGTCCAGCACCCACCGGTCGGGCTGTACTTCTCCGTCAACCATACCCTTGTTCAGGCCGAAAACAGCTTCTATCACACTCTGATTGCGATTATTGGGATTTCTTCCGAATGCCACACCGGACCGTTCCCCCTCGATCATCTCCTGAACCACAACCGCCATTGAACTATCCTTCTCCTCTATCCCCAGCTCTTTTGCGTATGCGAATACCGCATCCGACCAGAGAGAAGCCCATACGCTGACAAGCGCCTCCACAAAATCTTCAAAACCGCGGACATTAATCACTGATTCATGAAGTCCAGCGAAAGAACCCCCGGCTGTGTCCTCGAGAAGGGAAGATGATCTGACTGCCAACCCCTTATCCCCGAGCCAGTCTCCCATCTTATTCTCCAGAGCGGCCAGAATATCGTCCGGCACTTCAGACTTGAGGAAGGCGCTGCGTATACGAAGTGAAGCGTCCCACATCTCTTCCCAGCGCATCTCCTCCAGCGGCTTTCGGGCAGTCTCCATAACAATAACCCCTTCGAGCCCGTTATCCCGGATGAACTTCCGGTAGGCTTCCGAGGTTACACAGAACCCGGGCGGGACGGATATCCCGCTGTTAATAAGAACTGAGAGTGCGGCTGTCTTGTTGCCGCAAAGAGCGCTGATTCCAGCTTCCCTTGAATCAAGGGAGAGCACGTATCGATCCATCATATTTTTTTTAGTTTCCATATCGGCAAATAGGAAAAAACAATCTATTCCATGGTAAGTTCCACAACTTCCTGGAACCTTCTTACCAGAATATATTTTCTTACATTTACCCTTATCAGCGATGTATAGGGAGAGTTTACGAACTGGCGCAGGTGAGGATTCCTTTTCAGGTAAAGATCTTTGAACTTCTCCAGATCACTGCCTTCGATTTCTTCCGCCTCTCCGAAAACACTCACCGCCGCCGCTTTTCTGAAATCCTCCACACTGTTCTTACGGTTGTCCAGAAGAAGGGAAACCCTGCTGTTGGCCTTGATATTCCTGTATTTCCGGCTGTCCCGCCCGGTGATAAAGACAAAATTTCGCAGGTCCTCAGTGAAAGTGAATCCCACCAGGTTGCAGTATGGATACTCGGGACCCTCCGAGGCCAGGACCATCAGCTTCTGACTTCTCAGAAGTTTCCTTATATACTCTCGTATCTCTGAACTTTCGTCTGTCAACTGAATACCCCCTTTGCCCTGATATAATACAATAAAGCAGCCTATTGCAACATAATAAATATAATTCATAAGCTGTAGAATATCCGTTGTTTCTTTGCTCTGCAGTAATAAGAAATTCAAATTTTCCCGGTAATGAGAGATCTGTCTACGGGATCCCTTCATCACGGCGATGTCGACTTTCGTTTCCTTTCGATCCCCTCCTGAGAGCTGTTGGGTGGAAATAATATAACACTTATTATAAATAAATCTGGTTTATTTATTTTATCTATTCGGGCATACTTTACTTTTCTCTGATTATGAAGGTCTGTATGCTGTATTTCAGACGGTGGGAAGGGAGATGATACTATCAAATCCAAGTTATTGGGGTTTGTACTGTGGGTGCTTGCGTCTCTGTCGGCGGGCTGGGTTGGATCCCGGTTCATGCCCGGTGAGTGGTACGCCTCTCTGGTGAAACCTTCCTGGAATCCGCCGGGTGCTGTATTCGCTCCAGTTTGGACGGTTCTTTACATTTTGATGGGTGTCGCCGCATGGTTGGTCTGGAAGAAGGAGGGGTTCTCCCGAGCTAAAGCCGCGCTGGTGCTTTTTATCAGCCAGCTGGTACTGAATGCGATTTGGTCTTATCTGTTCTTCGGGGCTCAACAACCCATGTGGGCATTCTTCGAAATCGTTCTTCTGTGGATCTTCATTGTGATGACCATGGTTAGTTTCTGGAGGGTGAGACCAGCCGCGGGGGCCCTGTTTATTCCGTATGTATGCTGGGTTGGATTCGCTCTGATTCTCAACCTGCAGCTGTGGCGGCTGAACAGCTGAAACGGAGAAGGATGAGAAAAGCAGGATTACTGATTTCCCTGCTCATGATCTGCGCAGTTGGAGCACAGCCGACAAACAGCAAAAATCCAACTATTAATAAAATAACAAGCCGCTTCTGTAAAAATATTAGTTCCTCTTCAAAAAACACATCTAAACAGAATTATATAAATCTAGAAATATAGAATTATAGATTGCTACCTTTTTGAATTATAAGAAATTCGTTTTTTTTCGTCTTTTGCTCTCTTTATCTTCGCGGGGGAGATCTGAAAAGGTGTTCCATGCTGATGAAAAATCTGTCTTTCTACTACCGGCGCCGGTGGTAAATATCTTGCCACTTTCTCTCTTTCCCATCTCCGGACTTTTCCCCTCTGAAATAGCTGTTCTAAGGAATATCGGTTTGATTGTATCGAAATAGTTTTCCCTGGGGGAGTGCCTGGCCACAATTCTTTCCACACTTCTTGTGGACATATTTTTTACTTCTTTTAAGAGTTCTTTATAATTCTCACTGGTTATAATCCCGGCTATCCTGGAGATGTTCGTCAGATTGATCTCTCCCCTGAGAAGCATATCCGCCGTTTCGGGAAAATCTTAAAAAATCTTTAAAAAATACCGGCAAATCGCTGATTCGAATCTGATCCTCTGTATCGTCACATTATTTGGAATTTAAAGTGCAGAATAGGTGACGGGTTGAAGTTTTGTTGAGCGGTTACCTTACAATTAAATGCGGTATGAATAAAATATTAATTTTTATATATGGGCAAAATAGCTAAAGGGTAGTTTATGTGGAAGCGGGAGATATATAGATGGGGCGGACGCTTCGCGAGTTAAAGTATTAGATGAATTGTATGAATAAAGAATGTCTGAATAAGGTTTTAAGGGGTGGAGGCGCTGTAAGTTCCTTGCCATCAAGCGGCTTAGCTCATCCGGTCAGGGGATATACAGCAGTCTTCCGCAGTTCTCGCACGTTAGAAGCATATCTGCCGAAGAGGAGGAAAAAAAGGATGTAGGTAGTTTAACAAAACAACCAAGGCATTTGTCACCCGTAATAGGCAGTATTGCTACTTTATAACGTTTGGCAAGTTTTTCATACCGGTTAAGTATTGATGGAGAAACCTGTTCAGCCAGCTCGGAACGAGCCTTTTCCAATTCTTCGAGACCTGATATTTCAAATCCCATATCTTCAAGTTCCCTGGCATTTGATTTATCTTTCATTTCCCTGATCATTATCTCAAGGTCCTGGAGCGCGATCAGGAGTCTGGAGTTATTTCTCAAGTTTCATTACCTCCAAGGAGATTTATCAAGCTTTCAAAATCTTCAACTTCATGGAGTTTTTTCAATTTATCCGGTTGTTTGATTAGGTTTAAAAGGTCGCTCAGCAATTCAAGGTATGTTTCAGCGTCTCTGTTAGAAGGGGCAAGTATTAGAAAGAATATTCGTGTAGGTTTACCGTCCAGGGAATCGAAATCCACACCGGCGTTGGATTTGCCGAAAAGAATAGTAAGTTCCTTGATTGCCAGAGATTTACCGTGTGGAAAAGCAACTCCTTTGCCAAGGCCCGTGCTGCCGAGGCTTTCGCGGTTTTTTAGCATTTTCATTATAAGTTCTTTGTCTGAAACTTTTCCCGTTTTCTCGAGGTGCTCGGTCATTTCTTCGAGTATGGAATTCTTTTTTCTGGAACGCAGGTGGAAAAGACAAAGGTCATCTTCGAATAATGATATAAGTTTCTCAGATCTCATGTTTTCCTTAACTTTAGAACTCATTTCTTCTAATTGTATAACAGGAAATAATATTTTTCACAAATGTTTTTTGTAATTTTTATGAATATTATAATATAATTGAGTGGAGAAATGATAATATTTCAAAATATAACAGGTCAGGTATAGATATGAATGAAATAAAAGAGGGGTTTGTAATAAGAAAAAAAGGAGCTAATTATTATGTTGTAAGCGGGGGCAGGGAGGTGAAGTGTTTCCTTCGGGGGAAGTTCAGGATCAGCGGGGATCGTGATAGCGTAATTCCGGTTGTGGGTGATAATGTTAAATTCAGAAAGATTGGCAATTCAGGTTCTGATGATGCCGCGGGCCTTATATTATCGGTTGGCGCGCGTAAGTCTGTTTTCGAGAGAAGCAGTTCTTTCGGTACGGGAAGAAGAAAAATCCTCGGTTCCAATCTCGATTATATTTTTCTAGTACATTCCGTGACTGAACCTGATTTAAATCTAAGGCTTATTGACAGAATGATTGTTTCCGCTGAGCACGGTGGAATTGAGCCGGTGTTATGTATTAATAAGATTGATCTGTCAGATAATCCGGAAGCGCTAAAAAAAGAAATGAGCCCCTATATGAATATGGGATACGAGGTTTTATTCTGCAGTGTGCTGGATGGCAGTGGAATAGAGGAGTTTCGTGAAATTCTTGGGGGCAAGAGATCTTTGATGGCCGGCCCTTCGGGTGCCGGCAAAACCTCCATTATAGCCAAGCTTCAGCCTGAGCTGGAATTGAAGGTCGGCACTATAAGTTCAAAAACCGGTAAGGGGAAGCACACTACGAGCCATTTCGAGCTGCATCCGTTGAATTCCGGAGGTTATCTTGGTGACACGCCGGGAATAAGGGAATTTGGTATTAATCATATTGAGAAAAATCAGTTGCAGCTTTATTTCAGGGATTTTAGTGATTTTCGGACAAGCTGCCGCTTCTCGACCTGTATTCATGACCATGAACCGGGCTGCGGCGTGAAGAAAGCCTTAAAAGATGGGCTGATTTCGGAAAGAAGGTATGACAGTTATATTAGAATGCTGAAGAGCCTATCTGGGAATCAGCGTGATTTTTAACCGCAGAGTTTCTTCGGCTTGCACTTCTACCTCGTTTTCCCATCTCATATACCCTTTTTTAACGAGTTTGACTCTATGCTCTCCGGATTCGACGACCAGAGGAGAACTAAGCGGTGTTGTTCCTGTATATTTGCCGGCAATGAATATTTTAACGCCCGCTTGAGTGGAAAATTCAATTTTACCAGTTAATTTTCTCAGAGTAATTCTCCTTTTAGAGAGTTCGTCGGCTTTTACGGTTATAACCTCAGAGTAGTCCCGGTAATCTGCTCTCCTGATCAAAATCGTGTGTCTTTCGGCGCTGATTGATTTAGGGCCGAGTTGACTTCCGAAGATTTCCTGCTTTCCGTCTATGAAAATAGCGGCCTCAGGTCTTGTGTGAATATCAATAAATCCTGTGGGATTTGCCGGAGCCGCGGGGGGCGCTTCATTCGTTTCGGTTATCTTTTCCGGAGTTTTGTTCCGTTCCATTTTTACAGCGTTTGTGTTACCGGGAGAATCAGAGTTAACCGCGGTTTTTTCAACTGCTGTTGAAAGCGGTTCTTCTTTTGTGCTGTTCGTGTTGTCCGTTTTCGCTTTGTTATTATCCCTGATAGCGTCAAATATCTTGATCTGCGTACCGGCTGCTATATTAGAGGCGCCCGAGAGTTTCTCTTTTGAGGGCGGAGCCGGATTTTGAAAGATTGCTCTTTTTACGGTTGTGTTGATTTTTGTTGCTATTCCGGGATAAAATCCGATAAGTACGAATCCGGCAATAACAGCCGCGATGGTAAGCGGCAGGGCTTTCTTCTTCTTAGATTTGTATTTAGTGCTTTCGTGCACGGCGGCACCTCTTTCTTTGAAGGCGTATTCCTTTAAGATAGCTTCGCTGGAGAGAATGGTCTTATTACTCAGAAGGGATTCTATTTTTTCAGCCATTTCTCCGGCGGATTTGAATCTGTTATCCGGATTACGGCTTATGGCTTTCATTACTATTGAATCCGTGTTCCTGCTGATATCTGAAGAATTCTTTGACGGTATAGGCGGTGTGGAAGCGGGAATATTCTCAGCGGCGGAGGTGTAATTATTTCCGGGAAACGGCGTTTTTCCAGTGAGCATTTCATAACAAACTGCTCCCAGGGAAAAGATATCATTTCTATTATCAGGCTTTTCATCTATTGGGGGCTCTAAAGATAAACAGGAAGTTTCAAGCTTTGTTTCTGAGCTGGCCCGATCTATCCTGACGTTTCTAAATTCAGCCAGGCCGAAATCTGTTATTTTGATGCTGCCGTCTCTTTTAATCATTATGTTTGATGGTTTTATATCTCTGTGAATGATTCCCCGCCGGTGGGCGAAGTCGAGCCCCCTGCATACTCGATGGGTGATGAGAAGAGATATTTTTTCATCGATACGGCCGTTCCTCCGCATGAGATCTCTGAGGCTCAAGCCGTCTATATATTCGGTTATTATAAAATATGTTTCTTTCACAGTTCCGGAATCTATGATTCTCACTATATTTTCGTGTTCGAGACTCGCGGCCGCTTTCACACACAGATCAACCCTGCGGGCAACCTCCGGACTGGACGTCAGTTCGGGATGCAGTTTTTTTACCGCGACCTTTCTGTCGAGGGAGGTTTGAACAGCTTTATACAACACTGAGGTGCCGCCTTTAGCTATTGTGTTCAGTATCCTGTAATTGTGCTGGTCCATTATATTTATTCTCCCGTTTCCAGCCTGCTCGCGAGAATGCCGGGGAGTCCGGCGGCCAGTATCTTCCCCTGAGTCGGAGTAAAATCGTATTTCACTCGTCTCTGATTTATTATTCCTCTGACAGTATCAAGTACGGTAAAACTGCCGGCGTTCATTCCGTCACGGGATTGTCCGACACTTCCCGTGTTTATTAAATAACGTTTCTTCGGATTGATATGGGTCAGTGTATTTCTGATGATTCTCGCTCCCTCATTTTCTCCATAACTTATAATTCCCGGAATGTGGGTGTGTCCGATGAAGATAAATTTCTCATTGAAATGTTTGAATATTTTTGTCGCCTGAGAGATGTCAAGTATATATTCCCATTTGAGGGGAGAGAGGGGTGAGGCGTGCGAGAATATGCAATCTCCATAATGGTATGCAGGTTCGTATTTTTTTAAAGCCTTCAGCTGTCTTTCGTTCAGAATATCAGATGTCCACCTGATAGATTCTCTGGCAACGGAATTAAAATCGGCGGTGGATATCAAACCCGCGGCCGCCATGTCGTGATTCCCGCAGATTTTGATCTGAGCGTATTCTTCAACAAGTTCTATACATTTTCCGGGATCCGCGCCGTAACCGACAACATCTCCAAGTGAGATTATCATATCGGGATGTATTGTTTCTGCCTCTTCGAGAATCTCTTCAAAGGATTCAAGATTCCCGTGTATATCTGAGAAAACAAGATATTTCATACAACCTCCCGTCTCACAGTAAAACAAATTCTTATCTGTCGATACAGGTTGAATCCTCTCTTATCAGCATTTACGCATAAATTCATCTTTATTTACCGTAACACCTAATTATTCGGTATCAAAATGCTATTTTCCCTATGATGAAAAACGCAAGAAAAGTGCCAATACAACAGGCCCTCGGGTTAAAGAAGGATTTACAGACTGTTTATTAATCCGGGGGCAAGTTGTTTGTCGTTTAGGCAGTTTCAGCTCTTTGATATAAAGGGCTTATAAGAATGAGGGTAAATACCTATTCTTATTTTAATCTTGATAAATAGAGGTGTGTTTTGATACAATAATTATTGTTAAATGATTATATTTAACGGGATATTATTGAGTTATATCTTAAGGAGGTTTTCAACAGTGATGCAGGGGAAGGTCAAGTGGTTTAATGAAAACAGAGGATACGGATTTATAAGACAGGAAGATGGAAAAAATATTTATGTACATTATTCTGACATTGTTGGAGAAGGGTTCAGAACTTTGAGCGAGAATGAAAATGTCGAGTATGAACTCGAAGAAAAGTTCAAAGGAATTCAGGCAGTCAGGGTAAAGAAGATAAATCAGGTTAAGTAGAATAGAAGGTGCCAGCGGATATTCCCCTGAAGAATTCTTCCTTACACAACACAAAAATTACTAAATTACAGCCTGAGCGCGTTACCCTAAAGAAAGTTCATTTTCTTCTTCAGTATAGAAACGTTTCAGGTTCCGGCGCGCTTTTTCATTAGCCGGATCGATTTCAACAGCCTTTTCCCACGCTTCGATGGCCTCCTCGATTCTGTCCAGTTTGTAATAGGCGTTTCCAAGGTTTGTGTATGCGGAGCTGTTGTTTTTGCTTTTGTTTATTGCTTCGTTGTACATTTCAATAGCCTCGGAATAGGATTCAAGTCTGTAGAAGGCGTATCCAAGATTGTTATACGTTGTCGCTAGTTCGGGGTTTAGTTCTATCGCTTTCTTAAATGCTTCTGTAGCTTTTGTCTCTTCACCGGTCTCAGTATGTGTCAGACCAAGATTATTATACGCTTCCGTAAATTCGCTGTTGAGTTCTATGGCCCGGTTAAATAGCTCTTCAGCTTTTTTGTACTGACCGTTATGATAAGCCATAACCCCTGCGTTATTGATACGTTTCGCTTCTGAAATATTGTTTTTCGTTTTCTGTTCAGCCAGAGTCTGTTCCTGATTCTCGACCATTTTCACAATTCCAGAGTAATTGGCAGAGAGTTCTTCAGTTAGTTCCTTATTCTTCCCGAGGCTCGATTCAAGCGTTTCGATATTCTTGTGAAGTGTTTCTTTCCACTCGGATACATCATTTCTGAATGATTCAATGTTGTTGTCTCTTTCTTTAATGCTTTCTTCAAGGTCCTCTGTTTTTTCGGCAACTATATCGGAGATTGATTCAATAATTACCTTATTTTCCTCAATCGCTGAGGAGAATAATTCTTTTATCTCCTCGACCTCTTCTTTGAAAGATTCAATCAAACCGGTTTTTATTTCTGAATTACTCTCTTGCATTTTCTCGAGCGATTCGGAAATGCTTTTCTTGTTTTCCTGCTGGATTTCCCTGTATTCATCGAGAGCTTCAACTATTTTACCCGTTTCCTTCATCTCTTCATTTCTTAAGGAGATACCGCGAATTAATTCCTCGAAGCGGCAGACCTCTTTTTCATCGTCATAAAATCTGCAGCTTTCTCTAAGACAATTAACTTGTCCTTTAAAGGATTTCGCTATGTAATGGACCTTCTGTTCCTGTGTGCCGGTCTCATCTGCCTTTTGTTCCATTTTCCTTTCTTCGGGCACTTCCGGATTAATAAAGGGATTGTTGTCAGTAGATTCTTCATCATTCTTTCCATTTTCATCTTTCGTAATTTCGTTTTCTTCAGCTTCCAGGACCAGTGATTCTTTTCCATAATCTTCAATTATGCTGGTTTGCGTTATAAGGGGACAGATCTTCATGATTCTTCCTTTCATTAGAGTGTATTTAATAAACTTCCCGTTTTTTCAATAACCATTGTATTACGACAAATTTCTGAATCTATAAACCTTATGTAGTTTTCTTCAGCCCTTTTCCCGGCGTCCAGATATTCACCGTGAATTTCAATTATTTTCATAAACGATGATGACGCTCGTCCGTGGTCGTGTAATATTTCGCTGGCTTTGCCCAGAAGGTACAGGGTTTGAGCTTTTTTAACGGAAGGAAGTGAGTTCTCCTTTGTGAGAGACGATAGAAGCGCCACGGCCATAACCGGTCTTTCAGCGGCAAGATAAGTTTTTCCAGTTAGATACAGCCTTACATCCCGTGACATATTGCTCTTTTTCAATACTTTTAGAGCGTCCGCGGGTCTTTCTCTGTCGAGAGCGGTGTTAACCACTCTTACAGCTTCTTCTTCTCCTATTGTTCCGTTTTCCGCTTTAGAGATTCCTTTTGAAAGCTCTTCGTCCGTAATCGATATAATTGTTTTTTCAATTTGCTTTAATATATCTTTTCTGTCGTCACATTCTTTTACTACTTCCGAAAAAAGTTTTAAAGAAAGTTTCTTGAAATTTCCTATAGCGGCAAGCCCGGCGAGTTCTATCTTGAGTTTTATTATTTCTTCGCCGCTAAGTGCTTCAGCTTTGCTTTTGATAAGATCACAAGCTTCGTCAAAGCTTTGTTTTTCAGCGTATAATTTCAGTGCCAGGGAGAAGTACTCCGGCTTCTGCTGTTTCTCGATCAGAGTGTTAATTCTTGAGATTATTTCATCAGATTTGAAGTCCTTTATACCTGTCAGATTCTGTAAGGATTCAAATGCTTTTTCATAATCACCGTCTGATAAAAGGCAGTCAGTCCTTAATCTTTCCATTTTTGCGGCCAGGGTCTCGGGCCATCTATGGTTGCTAAGCTCGGCAAGAATCCGCTTACAGCTCTTTTCGTCAATTCCGAGTGCGTCGCGGTATAAATCAAGGGCTGAATTTTCTTTGTCTGCCAGAGCCTTGATGCGGGCGCAGCCGATAAGAAATTCCCCGTTTTCCTTATGGGTTTCAAAGAACCTTTCAGCGCTTTCTTCTATCCGTACCGGGTCAGCTTCATCTGAGGAAAGCATATTGACGGCAGAAGTTAATGATTTACCTGTTTCTCCGTTATTTAAGAAAAGTTCAGTCAGAAGCCTGTTCGCGTCGAATTGCAGGGGCTCTTCTTCGGTGATCAGGGTAAGGAAAGAGATCGCCTCGGAAGCAGAGCTGTTGTTTTCTGAAAGCAGTATTTCAATTTCCTTCGCGGATTCAGGAAACTTGTTTTCTAAGCGCAGGTTTTCAGCGTAGAGTTTTCTTAGCTTTGAATTGCCGCCAGCCTCGGAGAGCAGCTTTTCAAGCTCTTCTCCCAGTTCTTTTACAGATTCTTCAGTGCCTTTCTGCGCTTTTGACAGTAACGCGAGAGCTTCTTCCCGTCTATCTTGTTTCCAGGCGATCAAACCGAGCAGTTTATTCAGCAGCCATGGTTTCGCGCTGACAGAGATGGCGTTATCAAGTTTCTTAGAGATTATGCCGCGGTGTTCCGGAGAAAGTTCGACGCATCTCTTGAAATTAGCTGCAGCTTTATCCTCATCTCCGAGCTGCAAGTACGTTTCACCCTTCAGATAAATCGCCTCGGGGTTATCGGGGTTGATTTTTATTATCTCGTTCAGTTCTTTCTCGATTGATATCAAATCGGGTTTCTCTGAAGTCAGAGCCATGGACAGACATCGTAATGATTCATCCAAATCGTTGTTTTTACGGGATATAATCGCTCCATAAGTATAAAGCTGAGAGGCTTCATTCCTGTCAAGCGCCGATAACGCTCTTGTGAGTATTTCCTGCGCGAGACCTGTGTGATTTATAGCCAGAGAGCTGCGAAGGAGTTCTTCCCACACTGCTGTGTTGTCGTGTTCATTTTCCAATATTTTATCGAAGCTGGACATCACGTCTCTGATTTGGGATGGATCGGATTCAAGCGCTTTACCGAGGAAATGAGCAGCTTGGACAAGCCGTCCTTCATCCGAATGCAGTTGATAAAGAGCCAGAAGAAGAGTTGTGTTGTCAATATTATCGTTTAATACTTTTTCGTATTCACCTATGACATCAAGCTTTATATCCTCGTCGGATATCATAAGTTGATCGTAAGAAAATACAGCCTTTTCTATTTTTCCCGAATGAAGCTGTGAGTGAGCTTGTAAAAGCTGAAATGGTTTTGAAAGATCGTTTTCTTCCTTTACGGCATCGATTAATTCCGAAACAAAAGACCAATTCTCTTTTCTGTCCCCGGCAAGATCCTTTAGCCTTGAAGCGAATTCGGAATGCTTATCAGGATTTGCCTCGCAGAATTCAATAAGGTACGGGATGGAACCTGAGATATCATTATCAGCCATGCATATTTCGATTGATGAAAGGAGATTGCCGATTGTAGCACCGCAGTTTTTTATCACTTTTGCAGTAATTTCAAAGACTTCTGCCTCATCAACAGAATCTAATTCCTTTAATTTTTGCAGGAATTCATTAGCTTTTTCAGAATTTTTGCTCATCGCGTAAAGTTCAGTGAGAATCATAAGGGGCAGTTTGGTTCCCCCTTTTTGTTCAATATGAGTTTGCACGTAATCGATAAGTTCAGGAATCAGTGTCGGGTCCATCTCACAGGCCATGTTATAGGCGCTTTGTGCTTTTCTATAATTTTCAGTGTCTGTATAGAGAATTGCCAGCAGTCTTTGAGCAGGCGCGGTTTTAAAAAGGTCCTCATTTTTTTCAATCCGCGAAGTAATTTCAGAATTATTATTTCCTGTTGTCTCAGCCAGTTTTTCCAGCCTGGCTACAGCTTCTTTGTAATTTTTAATATCGGAAAGCACGTCACAAAGCAGAAATGTTGTTCCGGGCAAATCATTATCTATCAGCAGGTTTGTCAATCTGTCGATAACGAATTCCTCTTTGTTTATACGCCCCGGGAGGGACTGATCTATTCTATCCTTTTCATCTCTTTTTTGCCGGCGTTCTTCTTCATACGCTAAGTATTTCTTGATTGAGCCTGTGCCCTCATTTTCCTTCCCCAGCCTTATAAGAACTTCACCCTTTAGTAACAGATGGTTTTCCGACTTTTTCTCAGAGTCACAAATTATATCAAGGATCTTTTCCAGAGGAGGATTCGCTAGAGCCGCTGATTTAAAGAATCTCTTCTCAGCCTTATCGGGGTGGTCGAGAAGCATTGACGCGAATCCGAGTATATATTCCAAGAGTGAGGACTCATGCAGTTCACTCTTGATAGAGAGAATTATCTTGCCGATTGTCTCTACGTGTTCAGGCGAGTTTTCAAGGGCGTTTAGCATGTAGGAGAGGGCGGGTTCGAACTCGCGTTTTTGAATGTGCAAGAGGCCCAGAAGGATTTCATTATCAGTAAATTTCGCAGAATTTGTCATTCCTCTCTTGATAAATCCACTGGATTTTGTTTTTGAACGGGCAGTTAAATCTGCCAAATATTCTTCAGACGCGGTGCCGAGAAAATCGTTCGCGCGTTCAAGGTTTTTACCTCTTATAAGCGATTCTAATACAAAGCTTCCAATAAAGGGGTTTGCAGTCTGATAGAATATCTCCTGAGAAAACTGTAAGATTTCCTTCTTTTTGCCCGGGTTGTTCCGCGAAGTTGATTTCAGCAGTTTTGCCGCTTTTTGAAAGTCAGCGAGGTCGACGCGCAGCTGAATCAGTTCCATCGATATATCAAAATTACCGGGCCACTTCTCGTGTCCTTTCAGGGCGTTTCTCAGCGCCCTTTCGAGGTCGCCTCTGCTTATGTCCTGATATACCCTCTTTAAAACCTTTTCTTCGGTTAAAAACAATTTATGTCCTTTAGTTTACTGGATATTAGCCTCTCGGTTGTATTTAAGCGAAATATGTTCCATCTTTCAGTAATTCGGCTAATTTTATTAATCGTTGATAAGTTTAAGTTTTAGAATTAAGATGTTGAATGAAAGGCATGCATTAAATATATTCTTTTTGCACTTTGCACAACGGACTTGCAATAATTAGACTGAATTGGGAATAGAAGATATTATGGAAAATAAAAAAAATGTGTATTACACAGTTTCAACAGAGGTTCAGTTTTCCGCTTCCCATTTGTTGAGGGATTATCCCGGTGACTGCGCGAGACTCCATGGGCATAATTGGGTTGTCCGCGCCTATTATCGTTTTACTGCCTTGGGAGATGACGGGATATCAGCTGATTATATTAAGCTCAAGTCGGACCTTTCACGTGAATTATTACCTCGTTTTGATCATCGTAATTTGAATGAAGTTAAACCTTTTGACAGGAAAAACCCTACGTCTGAAAATATAGCGGCGGAAATCTTCAGGATTTGCCGTGAAAATATCCATTATGAAGGCGGAAAACTTGTAGAGATAGAGCTCTGGGAAACTCCAACAGATATGGTGCGTTACGGTGAACGATAGAGACAATTCTATTGAAAACGCTCTGGTGCTGCTTTCCGGCGGGCTGGATTCAACCGTGGCTCTCGCTGTCGCGCAGAGGCGGTATAAACTTAAAACAGTTCTGTTCTTTGAATATAACCAGCATGCTCTTGAAAGAGAAAGGTCAGCTGTCAGAAGAATTGCCGGCTTTTATCAGCTTCCCATAGAGTATGTAAAACTGCCATGGCTTGGGGAAGGTTCCTCCTCTTCTTTGACAAGAGAAGTTTTGCAAAAGGAAGACGATTTTAGAAATGTAGAAGTTGGACAGGAAAATAAGAGGGACCCCTCTTCAGCCTGGGTAGAAAACAGAAACGGTATTTTTCTTAATATTGCCGCGGCATTTGCGTCATGGAAGCAGTGTTCGGTGATTATAACTGGATTCAACAGAGAAGAATCGCGCCTATTTCCTGATAACAGCAGCATTTATGTCGACGCGGTTAACCGCGCGCTGGATATTGGAGTTAGAAAGGATATCCGTGTTGAAAGTCCTACTCTGGATTTTGACAAGAAGAGGATAGCTAAAGAAGGGATGAAGCTTTCAATACCCTGGAAATACTTGTGGAGTTGCTACGGCGGCGGCAAATTGATGTGCGGAAAATGTTATTCATGCATGAAATTAAAGTCTGCCATTGAGGGGATGGGCGCCGCGGAAGTGATCTCTTTCGCTGAGGAGGAATAGTGAATAGTGGTAAATATTCAGTTCTCGAAACGAAATGGTTAGGGAGGCCAATTGATTATTCAGGCGATGAACTCAGGGGACATTTTGTCAGAGAACTCTCAGGCATAAAAAACGACGGGGTTGTCGCTTTTGCCGGTTCATGCAGTGTGAGAGGCGATAGCCTTGTTGATCTTGAAGACGCGGAAGCGGGAAGCACTATTGAGTCCGCGAATATGCTTCACTTTATCGGGGAGCATTTTGGCTGCCCTCTCCGTGAAGCTAATTTCAGGTTGAGAGTATTCGCATCGGTAGTGAAGGATCTTTTTCAAAAGTGTGTTCGTGATATCGAATTAGACAGATCTGGAGATGATCTCTTCATTGAAAATAGAAAGCTGACCGTGGCGATTTCAACACTTACCCCTGTTTCTGCTGTTTTTCATTTTGGAATTAACATCGATCCTGAAGGTGCCCCGGTACCCGCCGCGGGCCTTGAAGAGTTCGGCGTTGAAGTGAAATGGATGGCTGAAGAAACCCTTGAAAAGTACCGCCGGGAATGTAATTCAGTTGAGATGGCGCTCAGAAAAGTAAGGGGAAGATATTAGGCGGAGATTTTTTAAGTATTACTAAACCGCGCTATGTTATAGTCTAATACAATGGGAAAAATCACAGGATATATTTCAGAAATCTTTCGTTCTATTCAGGGTGAAGGCGAGTATGTGGGAGTTATGCAGGTTTTCCTGAGAATGGCCGGCTGCTCCAGGCATTGTGTGTATTGCGACACTCAGAATGACGTGGAGGAAAACAAGGTGTGTTGTTTTCATGAAGCTGGAGGAACGAGCAGAGTCTCCAACCCCATTCTCCCCGAAACCGCGTTTTCGCTTGTAAGCAGACTGCTCGCAGACTCCGCGAATGTACATTCCCTTAGTATTACCGGTGGAGAGCCGCTTGAGCAGCCCGCGTTTCTGACAGAATTTCTGAAGATTTTCAGGAAAAGATCCCTGCCGGTATATCTTGAAACCAACGGTCTTGAGCTTTCGTCAATCAGAACGGTCAAAAGGTTTATCGATATAATCGCTCTTGATATCAAGCTTCCCTCTCTTTGCGGTGGAGGAGATTTCTTTCCTATATACAGTGAGGTTCTCAGAGAGATTTCAGCAAAGAAATTTTTCTGCAAAGTAGTTGTCTCATCTTCTGTGGACTTGAATGAATTTAGAGAGAGCGTGTCATTAGTCTCAGGATTTGACAGCTCTATTCCGTTTGTAATCCAGCCCGCGACTCTATTGACAAATAACGGCGGGGGTGATTTGAGACTGGCTGTCGATTCTGACTTGATGATCAAGTTTTATGATGACGCGTCAAAGTACCTCGAGAATGTAAAACTTATTCCTCAGTGTCATAGGCTGCTTGGAGTTTTATGAATAATGCCGCGAGATGATTCGATGCAGGGTCGGGTTCGTGAAGGCGGCGACCACCTCGCAGCGACTATTTGTTTGAGCAAGCTGCATACCAGATTTATATTCAAATTGTCATTAAACCCTGTAAGTCCTTGCCAAACAAGTGTTATCAAAGAACCGGCTTTTAATGAAATGTTTCTCAGAGTTTCCTGTTATTCCTTGTAATTTTTTTAACACTGCTTAAGAAAGAATACATTTTCTTCGAAATCGCAATATATGAATGTCGAAATTGCAACAGTGAGGAACTTATTTTAAACTTGTTTGCCGGCAGGTTATAAAATAAACTGATAAAATTACTTGACACCTGTCCGTATTTTGCTTTAAGAAATTGTAATACTAGGACTTAGTGTTTAAGTCAGTTCATGGGACTTGTTTTCATACCTTAATAAAGGAGGGGTAGATGACAAAGGCTGACATAGTTGAGGACATAGCCAATAAGACCGGTTTGACAAAAAAGGAAGTAGCTGAATCGGTCGAGGGATTCCTTAGTTGTATTTCAAATGGATTGGCAAACGGCGAACATTTTGAAATCAGGGGATTCGGAACCTTCAAGGTGAAGCGTCGTAAGGCGAGGATGGCCAGAAACCCGAGGACCGGGGAACCTGTTCCGGTGCCCGAAAGGCTTGTGCCCGTATTCAAGGTCTCCCGTGAATTAAAAGAGCTTGTTGCTCAAGCTTAATTCACACTGATTGAGATCTTTTTGAGGCGAGCATGATATTTCCCTCTCTCCGCCTATAATGGTGAAGCTGGATGATTACTTTTTTATATTCAGTGCCGCGGCTGAATATATTAATCGGTTAAAGTATTTGCCGCGGAGGTGTATTATTACCGTCTTTCATGGAATTGACTAAGTGGTGATTGATTGGATAAAAGAGTAATAGATTTGAGAAGCGATACAGTTACAAGATGCTCTCCCGGAATGAAAGAGGCGATGTGTGAAGCTGAGGTTGGTGACGATGTGCTGGGGGATGACCCTACCGTAGAGCTTTTTGAAGAAAGGATTGCGAAGCTTCTCGGTAAGGAAAAGGCGCTGTTTGTGATCAGCGGCACTATGGCTAACCTGCTTGCCTTGATTTCCCAGACAAGACCCGGAGACGAGGTTCTTCTTGATAGAAACAGCCATATATTTAATTACGAAGCCGCCGGTTCGGCGGTAATTGGCGGGCTGCAGCTTCATCCTTTTGACGGTTCCGGCGGTTTTCTTCCTGTTGATGAATTGCCTCTTGCTGTCAGACCCGATAATTTCCATTATCCTCGCACTTCACTCGTTTGTGTTGAAAACACTCATAATCGAGGCGGCGGGACAATTTACCCATTCGATGAATTAAAGGATATTTCCAGTTTCGCGGCGGAATTCAATCTGAGGACTCATATGGATGGAGCTCGCCTGGCGAATGCCGTTATCGCTTCGGGGATTCCGTTTGACAGATGGGCCCGGCTTGCCGATTCTGTGAATGTATGTTTTTCTAAAGGCCTTGGAGCACCGGTGGGATCGGTTATTGCCTCCGATGCTGAAACGATTAAAAGAGCCAGAGACTGGCGTAAGAGGTTGGGAGGAGGATGGAGGCAGGCGGGTCATTTGGCGGCGGCATGCCTATACGCGATCGATCATAACATAGAACGTCTGACCGAAGATCATGAAAAGGCTTCAAGAATAGCAGAAGTGATAAAGGCCGACCCGCGATTTAAACTTGTTTATCGTGTAGAGACGAATATCGTGATTTTCGAGATTACCGATAATTCTATAGATGCAGATTCCGTTGTAAGTAAACTGGCTAAATCCGGTATTCTCTGTTTACCTTTCGGGGGCAGAAAAATTCGTATGGTCACTCATCTGGATATTTCCTTTGAAGATATCGAATATTTTGAGAAGGTATTTCCTGGAATCTAAAAAATGCAATGAGACTTTTCCAATTTTATTTTGTAAGCACTCCTATAGGTAATCTCGGCGATTTTTCGGAAAGGGCGGCAGTAACATTAAGAGATGTTGATTTAATACTGGCAGAAGATAAGAGGAAAACCGGAATTCTTCTTTCACGGTATAAAATCAACACTAAGCTGAGAGCGTATCATGATCATAACAAGAAGAGAGTTACGCCGGATGTTATAAAAGGGCTGAACGAAGGTCTAAGAATGGCCCTTGTTACAGACGGAGGCACTCCGTTGATATCCGATCCGGGATTCTACCTTATAAGGGAACTTATAAAGAATGACATTGAATTTACCGTGGTGCCGGGTCCAACCGCTCCAATTAGCGCGCTTGTTCTTTCAGGCTTTCCTCCCGACAGATTTACTTTCTTTGGATATATGCCCAGGAAAAAGGGAAAAAAGGAAAAGCTTATAGAAAAGGCGGGTAAGAGAAAAGAAACTTCAATCTTCTTCGAAAGTCCATACCGTTTATTGAAGACACTTGAATATATAGAGAGAGTTCTTGGAGATAGAGATGTTGTTGTAGCAAGGGAACTGACAAAGAGATATGAAGATATTCGCAGAGGCCGAGTGAGTGAACTAATTGAGTATTTTTCTTCTAAAAAGGTCAAAGGGGAAATTACACTGCTTATCAAGGGAAACGCCGGCAATAAATAAATGGAAGCTCTTGACATAAACGGGGCTTAAGTTTAATAATACCTCATCAGGAGAAAGTGAGAGGATTTATTTTGTCTGTAAAAACTGAAATCAAAAATTTTTTTAGAAGACTTCTAACGCCTCTTGTTTCTTTGATTTCCTTAATGGGTATTTCACCATTAACTATTACTTCAGCGGGCATCTTAATTAGTTTAGTCGGAGCTTTTCTGGTTGCCGGCGGCAAGCTGTTTGCCGGGGGTGTAGCGCTCGCGATTTCCGGTCTATGCGATATAATAGATGGTTCACTCGCGAGAAAAGGTGAAAAAGTAACTGTTTTTGGGGCTTTCTTTGATTCCACGGGGGACCGGGTAGCGGAACTCGCTTATTTCGGCGCGTTGGTTTTATACTATGCGGGTAAGGTTCCCGTGAGCAGTTTTTATATAATTCTCGTTCTTATTGCCATGTCGGGGTCTCTCCTTACGAGCTATGCCAGAGCGAGAGCTGAAGGACTTGGCGTCAGGTGTGAAATAGGATTTCTTGAAAGACCGGAGAGGATTATTCTGCTTATCGTGGGGTTGATATTTGGCGGGGTTACACTTGTTACTGTTATTGCTGTACTTGCCTTTTTAACTGTCTTTACATTTATTCAGCGGGTTGTTCATGTGGGAAAATTGACAATGGGTAAAGATCTGTAGCATCTTTTTTCGGTTTTTTTTGTTGATTAAGAATTAGGTTTTTGTTTTTCCATAACCGAAATGTGAAACTTTATCAATTTCAGCAGTCAAGTTGTTAGTTAATCAGCATTGGATATATAGTGACGAATCTTAAAAGTGTCCTTAAAACATCTGTTCCAATCGTAGTGGACCTAGGCGCTCAGATAGTTATGTGGACAATTGAAACCACATTAGTCGGGCACATCGCCGTTGACTCTATGAAAAGGTTTTACCCCGGTCTGAACGCGAGTGGTGTAGACGCCCTAACTGCTGTGGGGAATGTAGTGCAGATAATCCTCTATACCTGCACGATACTTCTTATATTCGTTTTCGGCGCCACAATTATTGTAAACAAACTCCTTGGGGAGAAAAAGATTAAAGAAGCAAATCATTTTCTCGGGCAGGCTCTCTCTACCGCCCTTATCCCCTCTTTCCTTATAGCGATAATCTGGTATTTCGGCACACCATTTATTTTCAGCACGGTACTGGGAGCTACGGAAGCTGTAACTGCTATCGGAATAGATTATTTCAGGTTGATTTCCTTTTTCGCTCCTTTAATAGTTATGAATTTTGTGGCGATAGGTATAGTCCGCGGCGCGGGCGATACTCATCTTTCGATGATTACCGGGCTTCTTGTAAACGGAATTCATCTTGCCCTGGCGATAGTGCTGATTTTTGGACATTACTTTTTTCCTGAATTAGGTGTCCGGGGCGCCGCGCTTGCCGCGGGGATAGGACATACAGTCGGATGTATTCTGACATTCAGCGTAATCTTACGGGGACAAAGTGTCCTCACCTTCAAGTGGAGTGATTTTACAAGCTTTAACGGAAAGAGCATATCAGCAATCATAAAAACCGGCATTCCAATCACACTTGAACAATTGGCGTGGATGACGGGAATGACTATAGTTATAGGGTTCAGTAACAGGCTGGGAACTGTTGCCGCCGCCGCCCAAATCGTGATCATTACGTACCAGAGGTTGTTTTCGATTCTTTATCAGGCCTTTGGAATTGGAACCCTTACACTCGTAGGTCAGCTTTACGGGGCGGATAAGCATAAAAGCGCGAGAGATACAAGCAGAACATTTTTCTGGTTTGCCGCGGTAGTCGTTCTAATTATTTCAACTATAATATTCTTCCGTTCCCGTCACCTTGCCATGATATTCACAAGGAATGAGAAGGTTCTCGATTTGTGCTCGAAGGTGTTTAAGATTGTGGCTGTTGTACAATTGCCCAAAGTTCTCTCCTTTGTTTATTCTTTCAGCCTGCGCGGGGTTGGTGAAAATAAATACCCCATGTATCTCGCCTTCATTGGTGTGTTATTCTTTGAAGTTATACTGGGGTACACGCTGGCATTTGTTTTCTCTATGTCACTCGTGGGATTGTGGATAGCGGCTTTTGGAGATGAAACCTTTAAGGTTTTTATGGCGAAAAGACGTTTTCACAAAAGGATAGCGGATCTACAAAACGGAAAGTAAGTGATTAGAATTGAAACCTTTCTTTATTACATTTGAAGGTATCGAAGGCTCGGGTAAATCAACTGTGGCTTCATTGATAGCGGGCCGATTTAAAAAAGCGGGATATAATTTACTTCTGACTCGTGAGCCGGGCGGCACCGATTTGTCCGAGGATATAAGAAAAATTCTCCTGGATCCGCGGGAAACTGATATGTCCGAGAAAACTGAATTGATGCTTTATCTGGCAAGCAGAGCTCAACTTGTAGATGAAGTTTTAAAACCGGCTCTCGCTGACGGGAAAATTGTTTTATGTGATCGATATTTCGATGCCACAACGGCATATCAGGGTTGGGCGCGCGGAATTGGGGAAGAATTTATAAATCAGCTTAACATATTTACCGTCGGAGCTGTAATACCTGATCTTACGTTTCTTCTCGATCTTTCAGTAGAGGAAGGTTTTAGAAGGGGCCCAAAGCGGAGGGAAAAAACAGGGGCTCGCCACAGAGACCGTCTGGAACTTGAAGATATTGAGTTTCATAAAAGGGTCAGAGAGGGATATCTGAGGATTGCGGAAGGAGAAAAGCAGCGTGTAACAGTAATTGATGCTTCTAAAGATATCAATTCTGTTGTTTTTGAAATATCAGGGGTTATAAACTACCGTTTTGCCGTGAATATTTAATAAATTCGAATTCCTGATTTATTCACATAATTTGATTTCACGGTTTATATATTGCTATATTTCAACATGTAAATGATTATATTTTGTTTAACTTATAAAAAGTGTGAATTTGATATCTTATTTTATTTAATATTTCCTGAGTTTCAAGTCGATTTACATATATTGTACCTTGGAGGTTTATTTTGAACTGGAAAAAAGCGGCATTCTCAGTTTCTATACTTGTCTTAGTTATTGCCGGAGCGTTCATAGTTTGGGGCGGTGAATGGACTCAGAAGGAAAAGGATGAAGCTTTCAAGGACCTTGAACGCTTTCAGGAAGTTCTTGTAAAAATACAGGATTATTACATTGATGAGAAAGACTTCGGTGAGCTTATAGATGCGGCCATAGGCGGTATGCTCGATGAGCTTGATCCGCATTCTGTATACCTCGATGAACTTGCCTATCAGAATTTGATGATTCACACAAAAGGCAAGTTCGGCGGATTGGGGATAACAATCTCAGTCAGGGATAAGTTCCCGACTGTTATATCTCCCATAGAAGGCACACCCGCTTTCCGATTGGGTATTCAGGGAGGTGACAGGATCGTTCAAATAGAAGGTGAATCTACGAGGGGATGGTCTTCCAACGATGCCGTATCCAAGTTACGCGGCGATCCGGGTACAAAGGTAGGTATTACTGTCGCGCGGGAAGGCCTGCCCGATTCGCTTCAATTTACAATAACCAGGGAAATAATAAAGGTGCCGAGTATTAACTATTCGACTATTGTTGACAGTGTCGGATATATAAGAATATCAAGATTCGCGCGGAAAACCGCCGGTACTCTAAGTGACATACTGAAAGATTTTGAAGATAAGAATATTAAAGGCGTCATTCTGGATCTTCGCTCAAATCCGGGCGGGCTGTTGAAATCGGCATACTCGGTTTCTGATCTTTTCCTCGAGAAGGATAGAATGATAGTTTCAACAAAGAGCAGGTTTGAAGAAAATAATATGGAATACAAATCACATAGAAGGAATCTGCATGGTTCTTATCCCGTAGTAGTTATGGTAAACGGCTCAAGTGCCTCTGCCTCGGAAATTGTTGCCGGAGCCCTTCAGGATTGGGACAGAGCTGTTGTCGTCGGTCAGACGACCTTTGGAAAGGGTTCGGTGCAGAGCGTTTTCCCAATAGGTGATTCCACGGCTCTTAAACTTACGACTCAGCACTATTTTACTCCGAGCGGAAGGTGTATACATAAAAAGAGGAACAGGGATGGAGAGGTAGTTGGAGAAATAAAAGAAGGGGAGGTAAAGGAGGAATTCTTCACAAACGCAGGGAGAATTGTATACGGCGGTGGAGGAATAACTCCTGACTGGAAGTTTGAATTACCGGACGTTACTGATCTGCAGCGTGAACTCCTTATCAGAGGGGTGTTCTTTTCCTTCGCCGTACACTATGCGGCTTACAATGATGTAAATAATGACTTCGTTGTTGACCGGAATGTTATATCCGATTTCAAGGAATTTATAAAATCAAAGGATATTGAGGTTACCGACGAAGATTGGACTGAAGAGAATATAGAGTTTGTAAAGACCGGTATAAAGCGGGAGGTATTTAGAAAAGTAATGGGAACTGAGGGGGCTTATATAGCGGCACTTCCAGAAGATGAAGATTTTCAGAAAGTGATGAAAATGTTTAAATCCAATGATTCTCTCAGCGAGATGTTCAAATATGTTAAAGAGAAATCTAATGTTGCTGGAAGGGATGAGGATAGTGATGGGGGTAATGATAAGTGATTGATAGAATTGCGGTTGTTTGCGATTTTGACGGAACAATAGCGAAGAGAGATATAGGGCACGAGTTCTTCGGTAAATATGTTTCTGATAAAGATAGACGGGAAAAGCTTCTTGAAGAGTGGAAGATTGGCCTGATAAGTTCCAGGGAATGTTTAGCCGAAGAAATAGAAATGATTTTACCGGCGAATACGAGAGAACTTAAAGCCTTTGCCGGCGGGGAGGCATTGGATCCCTACTTTAAGGATTTTGTCGATTACTGTAATACATGCGGATATGAGATTGAAATTTTAAGCGATGGACTCGATTATTATATAGATTACCTGCTTATGAAATCCGGTCTGGGATTTTTAGATTTTAAAGCCAATCACCTCGTTCATGATAATGGAGAAATAAAAACTGTCACTTTCCCCTACTATAATTCCATGAATTGCCAGATGTGCGGAAATTGCAAGAGAAAACATGTTGAAGACCTGCGTGAAAAAGGGTTTTTTATTGTTTATGTGGGTAACGGGTACAGTGACCGTTGCCCCGCTGAATATTCCGATATTGTATTCGCGAAGACCGAACTTCTCGGCTACTGTGAGGATAAAAAGATCGAACATATACCGTTTACGAATTTCAGAGATGTAGAGCAGGAGTTTTCAAGGAGAATCAGAATCTGATTGCTTAAATAAGAGTTTAATAGCGGTCCGGATTCAATCTGAGAATATTACAGTTTCCTCCGAGCGGGATGATTCGTTGTTCTTTTTGATTATCGCCGTTGTATATATGTCACTTACATAATCGATAAAGTCAAAAATTTCATTTCTTGTAACAGTTTCTTTCCGGTTGAGAGCTTTAAGACGGTCCAACACCTCGTTAAGATCATTTTGTGTGGTAAGATTCTCCTGGCGGGAAGACCATAATTTATTCATCGTGTAACGCAGGTCCTCCTTGTAGTTTGTCCTCTCGCCGGCAGGGACTTTTTCGGCTAATTCGTTCACCTGCCTCATGTATATCTGTTTAGAAATAAATCCTTTCAATAGAAATAGTACGAGTACAACAGACAAAGCGGCCGTTATCATGATAATCAGTTTCTTGTTCATAATAAAACCCTTCATTCAGGGACAGTTTCAACTAACCATTCCTCTGTTTTATCCAGACTTAACAGAAGCTCTTTAGTAGGTCTGATCATGGGATGTTTCACTCCGAATGTGTGGCCGCATCCCTCAATCCTATAAAATCTAATTCTATCAACTCTATTTAATTTAGTAAATCTTTCAGCTTCTTTCAAGCTAACTGCGGCATCCTGTTCTCCGTGTATTATAAGGTGAGGTATTCGCAATTTTGATGCTTTTGCCGGAAGGTCGTATTTTTCGCGGTTTGAGGCGACATCTTCGTAGAAGGAATAATTCATATAGAGCGGCCAATCCGCTCTTGAATTTTGAAAAGCAAGTCTGCCCGATTCCGCCCATTTCTTTTTGCGTCTGTCAGTGTAGCGGTCCAAAGATGGGGGAGTTGACCATGTGACAAGGGATTTAACCTCTTTGAAACGACCGGCGGTTATTATGCAGACAGCCCCGCCGCGGCTGTGCCCGAAAAGTCCCCATCTTTTGAGATTAGCAGGTATCGGGAGTTTTCCCTTCCTGATAAAGGAAAGTGTATTCTCCAGATCATGAACTTCTCTTGTAAATGTATTGCGGGCGAATTCGTCCGGTTTTGTTATCCTGCCGGTTTTTTCGTCTGTCCCATTCATCGAAAAGCTTATGGTGAGAGTATGGAATCCTCTCTCGGAAATACGGCGGGAAATAAAAGGTAACCAACCCCACCTTTTATATCCCAGAAAACCGTGGCAAAGGATAATAACGGGAAGTTCTCTCTCCGGATCCGCTGTTCTTATGTCAGCATAAACTGGAGGGCAGTCGCAGTTATCAATTTGAATCTCCTTTTCCAGCCGGCATATTTTAGACATATCGGTCTCTTCTGAATTCATATTAATAAATATTCTATTAGCTTATTAGAAAATATGTAAAGAGATTCACGCAATCAACTATAATGCCATACTTGCTTTTGATTCGATTTTGGAATATCATGTTATTCGGGTTGAAGAAATGGAGGCAAGTATGGCCAGACGCGTTATCATAGCTTTTTTGTTGACTATTGTTATCTTCTTTATCGCGAGGAAGATCTCTAAAAACAATTCCGTTCACGTGGAACTGGAAAAAAAGGGAGTCAGGGTAGAACATTCTACGGTGTTTGAGCATGTAGGGATGGGAAATCCTGCCGTTAAGATAAAAGCGCTGTCTTCTGAAAGTCTATCCGTGAATCTTGCATACGTACATGGAGATAACGAGGAGAAGATCCTGCGTATGCGGAAGGAGGATTCGGGGATATGGAAAGCCGATTTGCCTTCGCTCGGCAAGGGAGAAAAACTAAAATACTTTTTTAAACTGAACCGTAGAGGGGAAGAAATTCTGCGTGTTCCCGATGATGAATCCTTCTATACTGTAAAATATAAAGGTGAATATTCAAAAACCGTTGTTCTGCTGCATATAGTATTTATGTTCCTCTCTTTTTTCTTTATAATTACATCTTTCCTGGGATCTTTGGCGATATTGTTTTCCGGAGAGGGGATCAGTTATACTATCAGGATGATGAGAGCCGGAATAATATGCCTCTTTATAGGAGGTTGGCCTCTCGGTTTTATATTAAATTATCAAAGGTTCGGTCCCGTCTGGGAAGGGTTCCCGTTCGGGTTTGATATTACGGACAATAAAACACAGATCATTTTTGTTTGCTGGCTGATTGCGGCTCTTCTTGTGCGCGGCTCTTTCTTCGGTCTCGGGCGCGACCGAGATATTATAGGAAAGAATAACTATGCTTATGCCGTCATTATTTGTTCTATTATTACTGTGGGATTATACCTGATCCCGCACAGCTTATAATTTTTTAGAATTGTATTTTATCGGGACGATAACTCGTTGTTTTAATGGAGGTCGAGAATTACGATTGCCGGCCGTGTTCTAATCAAGATATTATGAGAGAACTTTTCACAGGACCAGCTCTTTGTCTAGCGCCTCTGGCCGGATACTCTGACGCGGCATTCAGGCTGCTCTGTTTTGAATTCGGGGCGGACTTTGCCGTGACTGAAATGGTAAGCGCGGAAGGGCTGATGAGGAGAGCTTCAAAAACGGAAAAGCTGACTTCGAGAAAGGACCGGGAAGGCCCCGTGGGAGTCCAGCTTTTTGGATCCGACCCTTTATCTATGGCTGAAGCGGCTGAAATAGCAGCAGCTGACAACCCGGCTTTTATAGATATGAACTTTGGGTGCCCCGTAAAGAAAGTCGTGCGGAAAAACGGAGGGGCCGGCATTATGCGTGATTTGAGTTTGATGGGAAAGATCGCCCGTGAGGTTGTAACTAGAGTAGATCCGCTTGCTGTAACGGCAAAAATAAGAAGCGGCTGGGATCGGGCTGATGAAAATTATATAGAAGCGGGTAATGTGCTTCAGGAATCGGGAATTTCCGCTGTAACGCTTCACCCCCGCTATAGATCGCAGGGTTTTTCCGGAGAAGCTAATTGGTTTCATATTGCCAGACTGAGAGAAGAATTGGATATTCCGGTTATTGCTAACGGAGATGTTTGTGATTTCGAGGGATATAAGAATATTGTCGATAAGACGGGATGCGATATTGTGATGATTGGCAGAGGAGCTGTGGGGAGACCTTGGATTTTCGCGCAGATCAAAGAGAAAGCGAAATATTCTTTCGGCATGGACAATAAGAATGATGGGATCAAATCATCCGGAGAGAACTGGTCGATGCCCCGGCGGAAAGCACCGTCGGATTTTCTGGACAAAATTGATATTCTGCAGCGTTTTATAAGAATGGAAGTTGACCTTAAGGGTGAGCGTACGGCAATTCTTCAGATGCGAAAGTGTTATAGATCGTATATCCGGGATTATAGGGGAATGAAAGATTATAGAGAAAGGCTTTCTCATTCGGAAAGCTTAAGCGATGTTCTTGCTATTCTTGACGAGCTCAGGGAGGAGATAAGAGTAAATGAAGGAGAATGATCTGAAAGGGCTTCTTGAAAGAGTAGCCAAAGGAAAAATTTCCGTTTCGGACGCCTTGGAACGGTTGAAAGTGTTGCCTTTTGAAGATATTAATTTCGCCAGGATAGATCATCACAGAGAGCTGAGAAGAGGTTTCCCCGAAGTAATTTTTTGTCAGGGTAAAAGAGCGGATCAGATTGTAAGAATAGCGAGGGGAATTCTAGAGAGCGGAGCTAACCTGCTTGCGACAAGATGCAGTGACAAGCAGTTTGAAAATATTTCCCCTTCATTGCCGGACGCTGAATACCATCACGACGCGAAGCTGTTCACTGTCCGGAGGGTCCCTGTCGAGAAAAATGGAAAAGTCGCGATAGTATCCGGCGGAACGTCTGACATGCCCGTCTGTGAAGAAGCGGCTCTCTCTGCGCTCTTTTTCGGCTGTGCTGTAGATAGATTCTACGATGTCGGTGTTGCCGGCATACACCGGTTCATTTCATCTCTCGAAGAGATACGTAAAGCTGATGTAATTATAGTTGTGGCGGGTATGGAGGGAGCTCTTGCCAGTGTTGTGGCCGGGATGATCAGTGCGCCGGTTATAGCCGTGCCGACCAGTATAGGTTATGGAGCCAGTTTCGATGGACTGTCCGCGCTTCTTACGATGCTCAACAGCTGCGCGGGAGGAGTGTCGGTTGTAAACATCGACAATGGATATGGAGCTGCTTTTTCAGCCGCTCTAATATGCCGCGGAATATACAACAAAGACAAGAGATAGATTGAGTTAAAAGAAAAATAGTAGTAAATATATCAATAAGAAGGAAATTGTTCATTTTGACGGTTACTCCTTCCGGAATTTAGTAGAGTTGAGGAAAAAAGATGAATGCGAATTTAGAAAAGACAGAGATTGATACACTTCTGGTTGATCCCTCAGAGGGTATGAGCGGTGATATGTTTCTCGGATGTATCTTCGAGCTTGGAGCGGATCCGGAGAAAGTCAGGCGAATTGTAGCTAAACTGCCCGGCCTTGAACCTTTCAGAATAATAACAGAAAGTGTTATTTCAAGAGGGATAACTACCAGAAGAACAAGTGTTGTAAGTGATTCTGAGCCTTCTGCTCGAAACTTCAGTGATATTTTATCAATGATAAATGATTCGAATATTGACCCTTCAATTAAATCTCCGGCAGTAGATATCTTTAAGATTATTGCCGAGGCGGAGGGAAAGGTTCACGGCAAAAAAGCTGAGGAAGTTCATTTTCACGAAGTCGGAGCGGTAGATTCTATCGTCGATATAGTGGGTTCTGTCGCCGGGCTCTATCTTCTCGGCTTTCCAAAAATATATCGTAGAAGATTCAGGCTCGGAAGCGGTTCTATATCGATCGCTCACGGAGTTCTTCCCGTTCCGGCTCCGGCAACCCTTGAGATTCTAAGAGGTGAAGAAGTTGAGATGACAGAGAGAGACGCGGAAATAATCACCCCTTCAGGCGCAGCGATATTGAAGGTATTGGCTGAGCCCCTTTCTCCTTCTCTTCCTGTAATACTCAAAAGAGTTGTGTATTCTTCCGGTACGAGAGAGTACAACGGGGGGCCGGGCCTGCTCAGGGTAATTGAAGTCGGGGAAGCGGGCAGTAGTAGTAGTGAAATAGCGGTTATAAGAACAACAATTGACGACATGAACCCTGAGATTCTGCAGTACCTCAGGGAAAAGTTATTTGAGCTTGGCGCACTTGAGGTATATTTCACGGGAGTTATGATGAAGAAGGGCCGCCCTGGGATTAAAGTAACAGTATTGTGCCTTCAAGACGCGGCAGAAGATATTTATCAAGCTGTTTTTAAGGAAACCACTACTTTCGGGATAAGGATAACGAGTGAAAAACGTATAGAGCTTGACAGATGGGTTGAATCGGTCAAGACAGCATTTGGCGGTATTGAGATAAAATTCAGGAAATTCCCGGACGGTTCGGTTGATTTTACACCGGAATATGAATCGTGTAAAGAGGCGGCCCTTGCCCGGAAGGTTCCCCTTGAAAAGGTTTACAGGGAAGCCCGTCAGAGTGCTTCAGAAAGGTTGAAACGTGTGGAGCAAGAGAGAGAAGACAGATAGGAAGGCCAAGGGAAGAATAATGAAAAGAAAGATAACCGCAGGTTTGTTTTTCTCTTTGATTCTGCTTGTTTGCTGCGCCGAAAAAAAGGGGCATATTATTCCGGAAGAATCTGTCAGAAAAGTTGTAACTCACAGAGTAACGGAGGGAGAAACGTGGAAATCCATTGCTGATGATTTTTATAAGGAGCCTGAAAGGGCAGAGGCGCTCGCGCTTTATAACGGGTCGGAAAAAGGTGATAATCCCAGACCCGGCTCAGGTGTAAGAGTGCCTCTTTCGGAAGATGACATTGACGCTATAGAGGATGATCTGGAAGCTTCCAGAAGGTATAATACGGGCCTAAAGCTTGTCTCTGAAGGAAATTACGCGGAAGCTATCAATAATTTTCAGAAGGTTTTGAAACTGGACAGATCTCTCTATGATGCTTCTTTTAATCTCGGAGTTACCTATCAGAGGTTGGGGCTTCATAAGAATGCAATTGTGGTGCTTCGCGATCTGTCCGTTCGAGTAAAGGATAACCCTGAATATCTTTTTGCTCTCGGCAATTCCCTCTTTCATACCGGCGAAATTGAAGATGCTAAGCGGACCTTCCGAAGAGTTCTTGATATTGATTCATCGCATTTGAAATCAATTTATTCTCTTGCGGTAATCTACGAAAAAGAAGGCGACAAGAACAAAGCTGAAGAAATGTGGCAGAGGTATCTTGAACTTGACTCCTCAAGTGACTGGGCGGATAATGCTCGTTCTCACCTTGACGCCATAAGGCAGTCCGGAGGGGAAGGCAATTGATCCGTCTGGAGAATCTCTCTCTTACAATAAATGGCAGGAAAGTTATTGGTCCCTTGGACTTAAGGATTGAAGACGGCAACTGGGTCGTTCTGGCAGGGGGTAACGGTTCGGGCAAGAGTACCCTGTGCCGTCTGGCGGCGGGATTGCGGGAACCGACTGAAGGAAACCTGTTTGTTGATTCTAAGACGGCAGTTACAACCGGAATAGCTATGCAGAATCCCGACAGTCAGTTTATTACAACTACTGTCGAGAGGGAGATCCTCTTCGGCATGGAAAATCTCAAATTAAGCGCTATTGAGAAGAAAAGACGTTTCAATGAAGCAGCGGCGGCGTTTGCTCTTAAAGGCCTTGTGACAAGGAATCCCCATACACTTTCCGGCGGAGAAAAACAGAGGCTTCTTCTTGCCTCTGTGTGGGTGTTAAACCCGGGTCACCTTATTCTTGATGAACCCCTTTCCTTTCTCGACAGCGCGGAGAAGGATAATTTTATAAAACTGGTTGAAGACTTATTTTATAAAAGGAAAATAACCGTATTATGGGCAACCCTGAGTCCTGATGAAACACCCCGGGCGAACAGAGTGGTTTATCTAAGAGAGGGAAGGGTTTTCTTTGATGGCACACCGGAGGATTTTAAGGATATCGGGAGTGAGGATTTGATCGCGGGAGTTTCTTCCGGACCGGCAGAAAAAAAGCTTTACCGAAGGGATAAGTCTCCGGAGCTTGAAGCCGGCACAGGTATTGAGGATGTTGTTAATATCAAGGAAGCTGTTATTTCACCCGGAGAAGGAGATTTTCTGCTTCGGATTGAGGATCTTTGTATAAAAAAGGGCGAGGCCGTTGGAATAACAGGGCCGAACGGGTCCGGGAAAACAACGCTTCTTATGGCGTGTGCCGGATTGCTCTCCGCCCGGAAAGGTCGGGTAGAAGTGTTGGGAAAAGATGTCTCTTCTGCGGGTGATTTTCAGCCCGGAAGGGTGGCCGTTCTTTTTCAGTCACCTGAAGAGGCCTTTTTCTCGCCAAGCGTTCAAGAAGAGGTATCGTTAGGATACAGGTCTTTCAAAGGAAATAATGGTTCGACCGAAGCTGTAAAGCGCGCTCTTGAGACAGTGGGTCTTGAATACGACAGTTTCAGAGAGAGGAATCCGTTTCATTTATCTCAGGGTGAAAAGAGGCTCTGCGCGATAGCCTCGGTTCTTGTTTTCAGGGCACAGTTATATCTTTTCGATGAGCCCGCTCTCTTTCTTGACGGCAATTCGAGAAGGAGGCTTATATCAGCCCTAGGCAGCTTTAAGGATTCGAAAGAGACGACATCGGTAATTGTTTCTCACGAATGGGAGTTTTTAGACGCTGTTACTGAAAGGGTTATTCAGCTTTAAGTAATATAGAGAAGCAGCTTTCATATCTGCAGATACAAAGAGTCTAATCGAAAGTATTTGATTATAAACTGAAAATTTGTATTATGTTATTATAAACTAACTTTTCAGAGTATTAAATTATTGCATATATCCTGCTCAAAGGAGTTTTTATGAAGTACGATATAGTCGTTATAGGCGGCTCCGCGGCCGGCATTATTTCAGCTAAAACCGCGAAGCTTGATTATCCTGAAAAGAGCGTTCTTGTAATAAGGAAAGAGGAAATTTCTCTGATTCCCTGCAGCATTCCGTACACATTTTCCACATTAAAAAGTGTTGACGATGGTGTTATGGGTATAGAGGGCCCCAAGAAGCTGGGTATCGAATTTCTTATTGATGAAGTTGTAAGCGTCGATACTGAAGACAAAAGGGTTAAAACAAAGCGCGGAAAAGAAATTAAGTATAACAAACTTGTTTTTGCTACGGGATCAACTCCTGTAATACCTCCGATTGAAGGGGCAAAATCAGATGGTGTATATTCAATTCCCAAGGATTATGAGTATATTAAAAAAGCTCAGCCGGAATTAAAGGGGTCAAAGAATCTTGTCGTAATTGGCGCTGGTTTTATCGGTATGGAGATGAGTGATGAGCTCAGAAAAGAGGTCGAAAAGGTAACATTGGTTGAGGCTCTTGATGGTGTGTTGCCGTTGGCCTTTGATAAGGATGTCTCTGACTACGCAGCTAAGGCTATGTCTGATAACGGGATAGATATTATGACTTCCAGCAGGGTTAAAAGGATTTCAAATGAAAACGGAAAGGTATCAGGGGTTGAACTTGAAGATTCAACTGTCATAGAGGCCGACGCTGTGATTCTCTCTATTGGATATAAAGCGAACGCCCAGCTAGCTCTGGAGGCCGGTCTTCACATGGGGATTACCGGAGGGATATGGGTTGATGAATATATGAGAACATCGGTAAAAGATGTATTCGCGGCAGGAGATTGCGTCGAGCATAAATGTTTTTTCACTAGAAAGCCTTCAAAATTAATGCTGGCTTCAACCGCTACTTTTGAAGCGAGGATAGCGGGAGGAAACCTCTTTGGTTTAAAGATGGTAAGGGAGAAGAAGGGTAATATAGCTATATTCTCTACATCTATAGAGGGTGTGTCGTTAGGATCCGCCGGCATGATAGAAAAATCTTCAATAGCTGAAGGTTTTGAAATAGTTGTTGGAGAAGCCAAATCACGCGACCGCCATCCCGGCTGTTTCAGCGACAGCTCTCTTCAATACGTAAAACTCGTCTTCGCGGGACCGAGCGGAATCCTGCTGGGCGCACAAGTGGTATCAGGCAAATCAGCGGGTGAGATGGTTAATATATTCGGAGTAGCGATTCAGAATAAGATGACAGCGACAGATCTTGCGACATTGCAATTTGGAACACATCCTCTGTTGACATCGTCGCCCACAACGTACCCTATCGTTGACGCGGCCAAGAACGCCTTAAGAAAGATGGGTAAATAATAGATCGTTTTATACAAAAAAAAAGGACAGTATTACAGATTGAGTCACAAGTCTGCTTGCGGCTCAATCTATTTTTAAACGGGTTGAAGTCGTAAGGTTTAAGGAAAATTCCGGCGCCGTTGATATTCAATCCAGGGGTATATTCTTAAATAAGTATTAAGAGAAAATAGTTTCTAAAGAGGGATAATGAATTTCAGAGAATTTGTCGTAGAACATGAGAATGTCATCAAACCCCTTGAAAAGAAAATAGCGCTTGCCCACTGGAAGGGGTCTGTTACGGGCGCTAAAAAATACTTTGATGATTTATCCCGTTTGCGCTTTAAGCTTGAGGAGGTTTACGCAAACAGAGAGGATTTTGCGTTTGTAGAGAGAGTAAAAGAGAGCGGAGATTTCGAGAATAGCCTTTTTTCCAGAATCGGAGATATTCTTTATCTGCGGTATCTCGGCGGGCAGACCGATTTATCATTCCTTGCCGGTATTACAAAGCTCTCCTCCGAGCTGGAACGGAAGTTCAATCTCTTCAGAGCCGAGCTTGACGGAAAGAAATTCTCCCATAATGATGTGACTGATATGCTTTTAACAGAAAGAAACAGCAAGAAAAGACAGCTCGCCTGGGAAAGCCATAAAAGGGTTGGAAAACTGATTGAAGAGGATCTTATCAAACTTGTTGAGCTTCGAAATGAGGCCGCAGCTAAGGCGGGATTTGATAATTTCTACTCCATGTCCCTCTATCTTAACGAGCAGGATGAAGGTAATCTTATAGAACTCTTCGACAGGCTTGAAAGGATTACGCGTGAACCGTTCAGGAGAGTTAAGGATGAATTAGATTGCAGAACAGCCGAGCTTTACAGAATTACAGAGGATCAGATTATGCCCTGGCATTATGAGGATCTCTATTTTCAGGAGCTTCCGAGTTTGTTTAGTATGGATTTTGATAAATATTACTCAGGTAAGATGCCCGCTGAGATAGCCAGAGAATTTTATGACAGCATTGGAATGAATGTCCGTTATATTTTAGATAGAAGTGATCTTTACGAACGGGAGGGGAAGTCGCCGCACGCTTTCTGTACTGACATCGATCGCGCCGGTGATATCCGTGTTCTCTGCAATATTAAAGATAACGCGAAATGGACCGATACGATTCTTCATGAACTCGGTCACGCGGTTTATGATAAGTATGTCGGCAGTTCTCTCCCCTATCTACTTAGAATATATCCTCATATCTGCATGACAGAAGCTTCGGCTATGTTTTTCGGAGGATTAGCAAGAGACCCGTTGTGGATGAAGAGCGCCCTGGTTTTGAGTGGTAAAGAAGCAGAAAAGATAAGTTCTCAGGCAGGCAGAGCAAACAGCGCCAGACTGCTTGTGTTTGCCCGCTGGTGTCAGGTCATGTTCAGGTTTGAGAGGGAAATGTACATAAATCCTCGAAGCGACTTGAACTCAATATGGCGGGATATAGTCGGTGAATATCAGTTTATAACTCCTCCTCCCGGAAGAGATATGCCTGATTGGGCGACTAAGATTCATATCGTTACAAGTCCCGTCTATTACCATAATTATATGTTGGGTGAACTTATCGCGGCGCAGTTCCGTCATTACGTAGAAAATAATATCATCGGTCAAACTTCCGGGAAAAAGGGTTCTATTTACGGGAATAAGGATGTGAGCGAATTTTTTATTGATTCAGTTTACAGGACGGGCAATCTTGTAAGCTGGAATGAACTTATAGAAAATGCCGTGGGAGAACCTTTGAAGGCTGATTATCTCATGTCATATTTTAGAGAGGAGAAGAGTTGATCTGGTTATTGTCCGCGGCCGGCTGCTCGATTGCCATAGCCCTGATTCTTAAAGTAAATGAAGTAAGAGGCGGAAACAGACTTCTGCTTATAGGGGCAAATTATGTGGTTGCCTCCATTCTTTCAGTGATTCTTCTAAAGGGGGAGATACGCTGGCCGGGGATGAAGACATTAAGTCTGGGGGTAGGCGCCGGAGTTGATTTTGTGTTGGGTTTTCTTCTGCTGCTTTCCGGGATTTCCAGAGGGCCTTTGGCAGTCCCCGTGACAGTAATGCGGCTTTCTGTAGCCGTTCCCATAACAGCTTCGATTCTGCTGTGGGGAGAACAGCCCGGTCTATATCAGTGGAGCGGGATCGGACTGGGGATGATAGCGATCATTCTATTCGGCATAGGGCTTTCCGGAGAAAATTCAAAGAACCAGGCGGGTGAAAGGTACTGGTTTGTTATTGTTTCTCTTTTCTTTGTGATGGGAGCGGGAGATCTGCTGCTCAAGGCTTTTAGAGAGCTCTCGCCCGATATTGAAAGACTTCTCTTTACATGGATTCTCTTTACCGTAGCCGCGATCATAGTATGGATCATTATCTGGGTAAAACGCATACACTTCGACTACGGCACTCTCGCGCTGGGTCTCTTCCTCGGAGCCCCGAATCTTTTCAGTACGGTATTTATTCTCAAGGCTCTTCAGACGATTCCGGCGTCACAGGCTTTTCCATTTGTGAATCTTACAGTTATTCTTGTTTCTAGTCTGTTCGGGTTTGCGGTCTGGAAAGAGCGTCTAGGGTTTATTGCTGTAGCCGGGCTGGCGCTCGCCGCGATTGCCATTGTTCTTCTTCCAATGTAGGCGGGATCTTTTACCAGCATCTTCCCCAAAGATTGAACAATAAATTGGATAACAGTATATCAATAAATAAATTAGCGCGGTGGACAAGTGGAATGAGTATTATGGATACCATGTGACAGTTGATTGAATTTGTCAAAACCCTCCGGAGGGTGAGCGGGCAAGGATTTCTGGCCCCGCAGGGGCAGAAAGAGCGAACCCGAGGTGGGAGCTGCGATTACCTCGCCGGGGGAATCGACAGCGGTTTTGACATATTCAATCAACTGGAAACTCCAGGATCTTTTACGTCTTGAGCCTCTGGTGTCTTTCTGATATAGTGCTCTTAAGTTGCATATTTTAAAATTTAATGATTTATAAGACAGTTTGTTTCCTGAATAGTTGTACGGTAAGCCCGGGAGGCGAATGTTATGAGCAAAATTGAAATAAGGACGATATGTCTTATTATTCCACTCTTTTTTGCCTTCTTTTTATATTCAGCTGACATTCAAGCGCAAGATTTATCGACCGGGGATATGAAAATAGCCCCCGCAAACGCGAAAGAAATATCGCGACAGTATTTGGATGAAAAGGGTAAAATGGTTTCTTCTACGCGGCTTTTTCTCTCGCAAAACGGGATTGAAAATGAAAAGCCTCAAGCTGACGGAGAAAGTGAAAACGTGGATCTGCGGGGAATATGGGATACAGTCGGCGGGTGTGAATCAGCCGCGGCGAGGGGAGACACCGTTTACTTCGGGGATGATTCAACTCTTGTAAAAGTAGATTTCACAAATCCCCCTCTTCCCGTTAAAATCGAGGAAATTACCGTTGGAGGGCTGATAAAGGATATAGCATTAAACGGTAATTATGCCTATGTCGTTGTTGATAATAACGGGCTTCATGTGATTGATATCAGTGATCCGGACACCCTTTTTGAAACAGATTTCTTAAGCACTGACGGAGCGAGTGGTGTGGCGGTAAACGATGATTTCGCCTATGTGGCAGATGTGAATTCCGGCTTAAGGGTGATAGATGTCAGCGATCCCTACAGATTAGTGGAGGTTGGTTTATTTGGTACTAACGGTTATGCCATAGAGGTTGTTGTAAGAGGTGATTACGCTTACGTAGCTGATGGCTTGGAAGGTCTGAGGGTGATCGATATAAGCAACCCGGACAGCCTCTACGAAGCGGGGTTTTTTGATACAGGCGACTATCCCTGTTATGCCTGTGGCGTGGCTCTTGACGGGAACTTCGCCTATGTCGCTTATTTTGAGTGCGGTCTTCGTGTAATTGATATCAGCGTTCCCGATAGCCTGAAAGAGGTCGGATTTATTATGACCGCGGACAGGGCTTGGGATGTGGCCTTAGACGGCAATTTCGCGTATGTAGCTGACAGATCTGGCGGACTTCGCGTGATAGAAATAACCGATCCTGAAAACCCGTTCGAAGCGGGGTATTACGACACAAGCGATGAAGCTATGGCAATTTCCCTATCTGATGATAATATATTCGCGGCAATGGCCGGCAGCGGAATATATCTTTTCTATACCCATCTTGTCCCTACTCTAGTTCAGGAATATTCTGCGGTTTTCTCTAATGAAACGATCAAAGTAGAATGGAAACTGTCTGAAGCTGTTGATATTTCAGAATTCGCAGTTTACAGGGGGCAATTTCCGGAAGGAAATTTAGAGAGAATTCAGCCCCTAAAGATAAAGGTCTATGATTTGATATACACATTCGAGGATGCCGATTGCAGAGCGGGGGAAACATATTTTTACCGTGTGGGAATCGAAGACGGAAACTGTTATAAAATTCTCTTTGAGACAGAGAGAATATCTATTCCACAGGTGCCGTTTGCTCTTCATCAGAGTTATCCGAATCCATTTAATCCCTCAACTACTATTGTTTATGATTTACCTGAGAGAGGAAAGGTTACGCTGGATATCTATGATGCGGCTGGAAGGTTCGTCAAATGTCTTGTAGATCGCGCACAGAATGGAGGAAGTAATAAATCTGTTGTGTGGAATGGTAAGGATATGGCCGGTAACCCGGTATGCTCGGGAGTTTACTTCTGCAGGTTAAGATTCGGCCGGAAGGAGCTTTCTCGAAAGATGATATTGTTAAAATAATCGTTTTGGTTTTACAGGCATATTACACATGGAGGAAAAAATGCAGATTATTGTCCTGGGAGCGGGACTAGTGGGAGGACCAATGGCCGAGGACCTTGCCGCTGAATCAGGTTTTGAGATCACAGTTGCTGATATCAATGAATCAGCATTGGATAGCATTGACAGATCTCTCTTTATTTCCAGGATTAAGAGGGACCTTTCCGATCCGGCTGAGGTTAAAAGTCTTGTTTCAGATTATGATATGGTGGTGAACGCGGTTCCCGGATTTATGGGATATCGTACATTTGAAGCGGTACTGCTGGCAGGAAAGAATGTTATAGATATCGCGTTTTTCCCTGAAGACCCTTTTCAGCTTGATGAGCTCGCGAAGAGAAGAAACTCTGTGGCCATAATGGACTGCGGCGTGGCTCCCGGGATGAGTAATATATTAATAGGTTACGTGGATCATTTATTGGATGAAACAGAAAATTGCGAAATATACGTGGGCGGGCTGCCGGAGTTGAGGAAGTGGCCTTATGAGTACAAAGCGGTTTTTTCACCTGTTGACGTAATAGAAGAATATACCCGGCCCGCCAGGTATGTTGAAAATGATGTCCTTGTTACTAAACCCGCTCTTTCTGATCCGGAATATATCGATTTTCCGGAGATTGGAACCCTTGAGGCCTTTAACAGTGACGGACTTAGAACTCTGGCGAGGACTATTGACGCCCCTTATATGAAAGAGAAAACACTTCGATACCCCGGTCACATAGATAAGATGAAGGTATTGAGAGAAACCGGATTTTTCAGCAAGGAACCGCTGAAAATCAAAGGGGTGAATATCAGACCTATAGATTTCACGTCTAAACTGCTTTTTCCAATGTGGGAACTTAAAAGCGGCCAGGTCGATATTACAGTCATGAAGGTTATCGTTGAAGGGAAAAAAGATGACCGGAACGTGAGGTATGTTTACAACTTGTATGACAGATATGACGAAGAGTCTGATGTTCATTCTATGGCGCGTGTGACTGGATACACGGCTACAGTAGCGGCAAGGATGGTTGCCGAGGGGCTTTATGACAGAGAAGGTGTTTCCCCTCCTGAGTATATCGGCAAGAGCCAGCGGTGTGTTGATTTCATGCTTAAAGGGCTTAAAGAACGGGGTGTCGTATATAAGGAGAATATCGAGATACTGAAATAAGATTCTTTCTTGATGAACCAAGGGGGCAAAGCATTTATCAGCAGTATCTTGAGAAACTGTTTAAAATAATATAAGACAGGATTTAGAGAAAGGGCAGATATGAAAAAAGTTACACTATTTCTGGTGTTTCTTCTGATTTCATCATGCGGCGGCGAAGTGGGGAGTGTCAATAAACGGTGGGCTACATCGAGAGAGTTTAAGACTCCCGAATCTGTAAAATACGATCAAGTGAGAAATGCAATCTATGTTTCTAACATAAACGGCAGGCCGACAGCACGTGACGGGAACGGTTTTGTTTCGAAATTAAATACCGACGGTGAGGTGAAAGTTTCAAGATGGATTACATCTTTAAACGCGCCCAAGGGTATGGCGATTTATGAAGGTAAGTTGTACCTTGCCGATATCGATGAAGTTGTGGAAATAGATATCGGAAGCGGGAAGATAATGAACAGGTATAAAGCCCCCGCGGCGGAATTCTTAAATGATGTCGCAGTTGATACCGCTGGCAACATATATGTTTCCGATTCCTCTTCGAAAGTGAGCGCGATATACCGGCTGCGCGGGAAGGATATAAAGGTCTGGATTAAGGATGATAAAATAAAGAATCCCAATGGTCTTTTTATCAACAAGGGCACCCTTTTTGTAGGGAGCAGTGGTGACGGGACACTGAAAGCGGTAGATCTTGAGACTTCAGAGATCAGCACTGTCGCTCAGCCGGGGTTTGGTATTGACGGTTTGGTGGTTGACGGAAAGGGAGGGTTTATTCTTTCCGACTGGAGAGGGAAGACAAGCAGAATTGACAGAAAGGGAGAACTTAAGGTACTGATAGATACATCCGAAGCGGGAATCAATTCAGCAGACATTGACTATATTGCCGAGAAGAACCTTCTCCTTGTTCCAACATTTTCAGATAACAGGATCATGGCATATAGTCTGGATGAAGCCGGTAAGTGATATGAATCATAGAAATCAGGATCAAGTTAGTCGACTATAAACTCTTCCGGTTCTTTCATTATCTGTTTGGCTTTCCATTCGGTTAGAAGGAACGGATAATCGCTTCCGGATGAAATCGCGGGATATTTACCGTCATCCCTCTTCTTGAATATGGAAAGTGTGTGTGTTTCGTTCCCGTTTACAGTGATTGTATAAACGGGATCTGTGAAATTGGACTTTATTTTCCCATCTATATAGCTGTTGCACTGGAGAGTTGAGAGGGTTCTGAATATCTGTTTAATAACTTCCGGCTTTCCTGTTTTGCCCTCTGTTGTTCTCCATGTTACTTCCGGTTCATGTGGAGGGGACTCTTTCTGTTCACCGGGAGTTACAGGTTGAGGCACAGCGCTTTTCTCAAATTCGATTGATTTATCCCCGGTCTTTATAGTTAAACCTCTAACCGAGGTAGCTTCAAAACTCAGGACATTTTTGTCTCGAAGTTCGTCGATAGTTTTGTCAAATATATTCCTGATGTTGTTTCTGGCTTCGTAAATCTTTGTGTTGTCCTTAAGCATAACGTAAGTATGACGTTTAGTTGAAGCGGCCTTGCCGATATAAAAATCTCTTTTTATATTTTCACCGGTGAAGGCCTGAAGATGGATTTTGTTGTCTTCCTCGAAACCGTAGCGCGAGTATAATTCCGCCTCCGATACCATCTCTGTCAGCCTGAAATCGGAAAATTCTTTTAATAAACGGTCTACCTCTTGCTTGTCCGCGGCATAATTCTGCGGTTTGATTAACCAGCTGCCGTCATTTTCTGCTAGAGTGATTTTAGTATCCTTCTTATTTATGATGATCTTCGATATCTCTGATTTCTCCAAAGGTTCTACTGCCGGAAGAGTGTAATTTATTTTATCAGTATCCCTGAGGGATAGATATAGAACCAGGGCGGCTATAATTACTACGAGACCAACATATTCCTTTTTAAATTTCATTTCCGGTTTCCCTCCATTTTTTATTTCTCAAAAATCCTTTGAATATTACGTTTCTTCGATTCACGCCGCATCCATATTATAATGCCGAACAATATTACAAGCACAGGTAGTCCCGCTATGTTGAAAGTCTTTACAAATGCTCTTGAACCGGAAGATGTTTCGTCAAGCGGGTTGAACCTCTGCTGTTTGCTTCTCATCGACGCGTATGCCTCTCTGCCGTTGAGTTTGTCTATGAGATTCATTACAAATGTGGAGCTGGGAGCTTTGCCTGTTTCATCGATTATGCTGTTAGCCAGCAGTTCTGAGCTCCCCGTAAGAAAGATTTTGCCCGGTTTTCCGTCGGCAATAAAAGTTTTCTCATTGCTTAGTTCGGTTGGGTTGATTCCGGTTGTTTCTTCCCCGGATTCTTCTTCACCTTCCTCTTTTTCTTCCGCCGGTTTCTCTGGAATTTCTCTGTTTTTAAAATAACTCGGAAATTCTCCTTCCAGAAGCAGGCTTAGAGGATAGCTTCTGAATTTTGAAGGGTCTTGCGGGGGGCGTGTCATCATGGGGTTGAGAGTAATTCCCTCGCTCATCTCCCAGGATCTTTCCGAGGAAGAAAAGAGTATATTCTCCGTGACTCCAATTTCTTCTATCCGTTCTTTAAGGGGGTTCACCGGCGATGCTTTAAGTGTGATTAACGCCTTGATATTTTTCATGAATTCCACGTTGCTGTTGATATTTTTGTTTTTTATAAGAGGAGCGAAATACACTTTCTGTTTTCCGCCGCCGTATCTGCGGGGCATGTTCTGCTCGTAGCATTCCTCGTCGAGAATATAAGAATTGCTTGTTTGTGCCCCATAGTTTGATAAGAGCTTTCCCAGCCCGGTCTTTATGGGCATATAGGTGGGGCGGTTGTTGTATCTTCTCTGCATCTGGTTACCGGATGGCTCAATTTGTTCAAAGGGGTCGAGGAAAAAAGCCACAGATTTTCCACTCATAAGGAACTGATCTATTTCGAAGAGTTCGTACTCGGAAAAATTTTCTTTAGGACCGGCGATAATAAGACAATCTATCCCCTTAGGTATATCATTCTGCTTTAGATCCACTTCAGAGACAGAATAACTTTCTGAAAGAAGAGAGTTGAAATTATCAAGTGAATTTGTTCTGCTCGTTCCATTTCCCTTAAGCGGGGTTGACCCGTGGCTCGTCAGATAACCGATCTTCTTGTTGATATCTATAACGTTATCAATAGCTTCACTTATTGTTTCCTCAATAGTGCTTAGGTCGGCGAGTTGGTATTGAGTTCCGAAAATGGGCATGTTCATAACATTAATCAATTCTATTGTTTCGTATTTCCCTTCGTTAATAACGACGATACCGATTGAACCGTGGCCTTTTTCGATTGTTGTATTTCCCGATTTATCTTCAATCGCCGGCCATCTCAGGGTCATCACATTGTATTTTGACACCTCTTCTTCGAGAGAAGAGTCCTCGGTTGGATTCCGTTTTTCAAAATCCAGCCTTGAGTAATACTTGTCGTTCAGGTTCTCCAGGGCAGACTCAATCTTTTCCGGTATTTGCGGCAGTTCCTCCATATTGATCTCTGGAGCTATCTTTTCCAGAGATGTGGAATAGTACAGTCTGACCGTTATCTGTTCTTCGAGATTGAGAAGAGCGCTTATCTTGTCGTTCATTTTCTCTATTTTCGAAGTAATTTTGTATTCCAGTCCGTCAGTGGATGTAATTGAAGGTATTTTGTCTATGATATCTCCATGAACCATTGCTATCCCCATATATGCTTTTTTGAACTGTACTTCGTCCTGTTCTATGTTCTTGATCTGTACGGGGTATATGCCGTAGCTGTGGGCTAGCTGTTGATTCTTCCTGCTTTCTTCGTTAAGATCACCTTCTTTTACGCTGACATCGTAGAAGCGATAGTTGAAATACTTGTTTGAATTAACAGAATACTCCTCCAGCATGTCACGAAGGTAACGTCTTGTGTTGTTGTGAGGAGCTGGAAGGTCCCTTGTAAAGAAAACATTTACGGTTAGTGGTTCGGAAAGTGTTTTTACGGCTTCTTTGCTGGCCTCAGAAAGTGAATATATCTTTCCCGATGTAAGATCAACTCTGGAAAAGATTGTAATCCCCGCTAAATTAATCAGAATTACTATTACTACGTAAACTAAAAATTTGAAGTATTTGCCCGTTTTTATATTTCTACTCATTACTTCCCCCTTCTACTTTTTCTCCTGCATTACCAGATAGGCTGCGTATAAAGCGATAAAGATAAAGCTTAGAAAATATATTATATCTCTTGAATCTATTATTCCCTTGGTGATGTTGCTAAAATGATATCCCGCTCCGAGCTGCTGGAAAAAACCCAGCATTGACTCAGGAAGGAAAAAGAGCAGGTTATCAATCATTGTCAAAGCGAAACAAATTCCTATGGCTGTAAGCAGCGCGATTATCTGGTTTTTTGTGAGGCCTGACGTGAAGAGTCCTATTGATGTAAACATTGCTCCAAGCAAGATTGCTCCAAGATAGCCGCCCGCTACAGGTCCCCAATCAATGTCTCCCAGCAGAGATACTGAAATCGCGTAGCTCACCGTGGGCAACAGCATAATTACGACGAAGGCCAGGGCGGCGAGGAATTTGCCCGCGATAATATCTTTGATCGAGACAGGAAGAGTGAGCAGTACCTCGTATGAACCGGAGCTCAATTCTTCCGAAAAGAGGTGCATTGTAACAGCTGGTATGATAAATGAAAATGTTATCGGTAAAAGGGAAAAGAAGCTTCTCAATTCCGCCTGGTTATAGAGAAAGAATGTTGAGAAGAAAAACCATCCCGTTACAATCAGAAATATTGATATGACTATGTATGCAATTGGAGATATGAAATATACAGTAAATTCCTTTTTGAATATTTGAGCTATGTTACGCGATTTCAGCATATTTTTTCTCCTTTATTTAATCAAATAGTTCAAGAGTTAATTTTCTTTTGTCAATTCACCGAATATTTTCTCGAGACTCTTAACATCCCTCGTCATTTCAACAAGAACCCAGTCCTGCTCTTTTATTTTTCCGTATATCGATTCTCTGATATCCTTTTCAGTATGACATGAAAGTTTAACTGACAGAATTTCGTTATTTTTTCCAACACTTTCTATGTCCTTGATTTCTTCTATCATGTTAAGCCCGTTGCTTACATCCTCAAATTCCGCGTTTTTGAGTGAAATATTGACTGTATATTCGGTTTTTGTGGATTGTTTGAGTTCATCAGTACTTCCGTCGGCGACGATACTGCCGCGGTTAATAATAACAATTCTGTCACAAGTTGCTTCGACCTCGCTCAGTATGTGAGTGGATAGTATTACTGTTTTTTCTCTTCCGATCTTTTTTATGATATCACGGATCTCAACTATCTGGTTGGGATCGAGGCCAGTTGTCGGTTCGTCAAGCACCAGGATTTCAGGGTCGGCCATTATCGCGTGAGCAAGTCCCACTCGCTGTTTATACCCTTTGGATAGTTCGTGTATGGGACGGTGCATATTTTTTCGCAGGCCGCATATATCAGCCAGTTCAGATAAACGTCTACGTTTCTTCTGTTCCTCTAATCCTCGCACATTCGCAATATAGTCGAGGTATTCATAGACTATCATATTTTCGTAGAGAGGGGCCGATTCGGGAAGGTATCCGATCATTTCTTTTATTTTAAGAATATCTTTTTCAATGGAAAGTCCCCTTGCTTCAATTGTGCCTGTGGTAGGAACAAGATATCCGGTCAGAATCCGCATTGCCGTTGTTTTGCCGGCGCCGTTTGGTCCCAGGAGTCCGAGTATCTGTCCCCTTTCTATTGTAAGGTCAACTTTATTCAGAGCGCAAAGATCCCCATAATACTTCGTCAACTGTTTGAATTCTATCATACCAGAGCTCCTTTTTATTAATATTTATTTTATACTTGTTACAATAATTTTTGATAGATAGTTCCAAAAATTCCAGCTCATATTCATTTAAGTACGTTAAGAAAAAAACCCGATAATTTCAAGATTGCTTATTTTTTCAAGATAATAAAAATAACTTGTCATTTTGTCAAAAAAAATCTAACAATCAGTAAATAGGGATTTTAAGCAAAATTTGCTGACCCCTCAAGTTTTCAAGATCTGAGAAAAGATTTAATAATTTGTTATATAAGTCAAGATTATGGTTAAATTAATCGTTATCAAAAAAGGAGAACGCGCCTTGCGGAAAAATGTGTGCGGTTTAAAGTCTGTTCGAACATTTATTATCACGGTTATATTTTCTTTTTTATGTGCTCAGCAGGTTAGCGGCGCGGGGTCTGGCAGCGTCACGACCGCTGTTACTCGGTCCGGGCGGAGTCGCGGAACTGCTCTTACAAGTGAGACCGCTTCGGCGTTTGCGCGTATAGCCCTCAGGTGCGTGAGGAAGGAGTATCCCGCTAAGCTTTCTCATGTGATGAATGATCGGAGTGAAGTTAAAAGCCCCGCACAGCTGCATCCCGCTTTCAACGGGTGTTTCGATTGGCATTCCTGCGTGCACGCGCACTGGATGATGACGCGCCTGCTTAGGATTTTCCCTGAACTGCCGGAGGCGGACAGTTTACGTTCTGTTCTCGGAAGCACCCTTACAGAGAGAAATATCGAAGCTGAAGTCAGATACCTAAGCCAGCCGGGACGCAAATCATTTGAGCGAATGTACGGCTGGGCGTGGCTCCTTAAGCTTTCCCAGGAGCTTCTTGAGTGTGATGACCCCGCGGCTGAGAGCTGGAGCAGAAATCTTCAGCCTCTGACTGATAATATAGTTGAACGATATCTTTCATTTATCCCTAAGCAGACATATCCGATTAGAAGAGGTGTGCATGCCAATACCGCTTTCGGATTAACATTCGCGCTTGATTATGCCCGGGCGGCGGGTGTTTCTGAATTGGAAGAGTTGATTGTTTCGAGAAGCATAGATTATTTTGCCGATGACCGGAGATGCCCCGGTTCATGGGAACCAGGCGGAGATGATTTCCTTTCACCGTGTCTTATTGAAGCTGATCTTATGAGAAGGGTTTTTAAGCGGGATGAATTCAGAGAATGGTTTCACAACTTTTTGCCGGAACTTAATAAGGGTTATCCTGAAAATCTCCTTAAACCCGCAGTTGTATCTGACAGAAGTGATCCGAAAATAGTTCACCTCGATGGTCTCAACTTGAGCCGCGCCTGGTGCCTCTATGGAATTGCCAAATTCCTTAAAGAAGGAGATCCCGCCCGTAGAATAATATTTGAAGCCGCGGAATTGCACTCTAATGACGCACTCAGCCGCGTTGCGACCGGCAATTATGAGGGAGAACACTGGTTGGCTTCATTCGCGGTTTATATGTACTCTTGTGCCGGCGGCGTGAATAAACGTTAAATTGTCAATAAAAATCATCAGCTATGCTGGACGGTATTAAACCGGTTTTAGATATTTTATTCTTTGTGATGAAATGAGGTTAATTGAAAAGCAAGATAATACGCTATGATTGTTTGCTGTTTTTTACAGCTGCTATCTGGGGATTTGCTTTTGTTGCTCAGCGCGTAGGGATGAAGTACGTCGGGCCGTTTATTTTTAACGGTGTCCGTTTTGCTCTTGCCGCTCTTGTTCTGTTTCCGTTTGTTCTTGTTAGAAGATATAAGTTTGGTTACGGCTGGACGGGAAAAAGAAGACATGTTCTAGTTAGCGGTTTTTTGGCCGGGCTGTTCCTGTTTATCGCGTCATCTCTTCAGCAAGTCGGTGTTGTTTATACAACCGCGGGTAAGGCCGGCTTTTTCTGGAAGAGGCAGGTTGGGGGAAGAACATGGCTCGGAGCTGTGCTGGCTGTTATAGGGCTTTATCTGCTCTCGATTGCGGGGGGGCTTAGGTTGGTCAAGGGGGATATTCTGGTATTTGCGGGAGCCTTCTTCTGGGCCGGACACGTTCTTCTGATCGGTTCCTTCTCAAAAAGTATTGATCCGCTGGTTCTCGCCTTCATTCAGTGCGCGGTATGTTCTCTTTTAAGCCTCGCTGTTTCTATCTTTACAGAAGTGATAAGTTTAACCGCGCTGTACTCAGCGGCAGTGCCGATAATTTACGGAGGAGTTTTCTCCGTCGGAGTTGCTTATACATTTCAGATTCTAGCCCAACGGTACACTCCCGCGGCCCACGCTTCGGTTATTATGAGTTTCGAAGCGGTTTTTGCTGTTTTGGGCGGATGGTTGATATTGGGAGAAGTTCTTTCCCTTCGAGGAATTGCCGGATGTACTCTCATGTTCGCCGGGATGATCATCTCTCAACTGGGCGTGATCGCGGACAGGAGAAGGGGAAAAGCCGGGGATATATGAGAGGTGCTGAAAACACGCCGGCGTTGAATTTTATTCAGCCGCGCGGGACCCGGTTTGCAAGTAGATATAAAAGCAGTTAGTTATTGGTTTCTAAAACATTTGTTTTTAAAAAATAAAAAAAAGGGTTGTATTACCTTTTTGTTGGGGTTAATATGCTGAGGATATCCTTTTAATCCGGTCCGGGAGGCCGGCAAGGGAAGAGAGAGCCAAATACCTCCCGGTGCGGGAGGATTTTTTTTGCCCGGATGCCGGGCTGATTGATTGTTTGAAAATATATTATGGATACAACGTTTTAGTATATGTTGCCCGCTATAAGGAGGTTTTGCATTTGGATATTTTAAGGAAAGCGGTTGTTATGGATGGCACCCAGATTCGCCGCACCATAATGAGAATCGCTCATGAAATTGTTGAGAACAACAGAGGTGTTGGAGATCTTGTTCTGGTTGGGATAAGAAAACGGGGTGTACCTCTGGCTGAACGTATAGCGAGCCTCATCCAGGGATTTGAGGGAGTAGATGTGCCGGTAGGAGCCCTTGATATCACTTTGTACAGAGATGACGTACAGATGATTGCTTCAAATCCTGTAGTCGGCAAAACAGATATCAGTGTGGACATAAATGAGAAGGTGGTTGTTCTTGTTGATGATGTATTATCCACTGGGCGTACTGTTAGAGCGGCTTTAGATGAACTTATCGATTTTGGCAGGCCAAAGGTTATCAGACTTGCCGTTCTTATTGACAGGGGGCACAGAGAATTTCCGATACGAGCGGATTTTGTTGGAAAAAACGTACCTACTTCAAGTCATGAAACTGTCAGGGTGTTTTTAAAGGAAACAGACGGAGAAGAAAGCGTTATCTTGGGAGAAGTTGTTTCCGGAGTAAAAGACGATGAAGGAGAAAAGAGTATAGCTGGAAAGTCAAAGAAGTCCAATGGGACTTCTTCAAATAAGAAGCGAAAGACTTCATCAAAACCCCGGCGCGGTAAATCCGACGGGCGGAAGAAAAAAAGAAAACCCGCCGGAAATAAGGATAAGAAAGGATCAAAAAGAAAACCGGGGTCGAAAAAGAGATAGATATTGTTACTGACGAGAATCAAGTAAGGGGGTAAGGTGCGGTACAATCAAAAGAATCTTCTGGGGCTTGAAGAGCTGTCTTCCGGGGAGATAGAGCTGATTCTGGATACGGCTGATAATTTCAAGGAAGTTTCCGAGAGGGCAATTAAGAAAGTTCCGGCTCTAAGGGGGATAACGATCGCGAACCTCTTTTATGAGCCAAGCACGAGAACTAAAATGAGCTTTGAACTCGCGGAGAAGAGACTCAGCGCGGACATTGTTAATTTCTCGAAAGCTACTTCATCGGTTAAAAAGGGAGAGAGCCTCCGTGATACAGCTGAGAATATCGAAGCTATGAAGGTTGATATTGTTGTCATGCGGCACGGCAGTTCAGGAGCTCACAGATTTCTATCTGAATTTCTCGATGCTTCGATTGTTAACGCGGGTGACGGTCAGCATGAACATCCTACGCAGGCTTTACTTGATATGTTGACTCTCAGGCAGAGATGGGGAACATTAAAAGGGAAAAAAGTAACTATTATAGGGGACATTATGCACAGCAGAGTAGCACGTTCTAATATTTGGGGTTTGACCAGAATGGGGGCGGAGGTTACGGTTTGCGGCCCGCCCACTATGATGCCGCCTGAAGTCGAGAATATGGGCGACGGAGGAGTGAAGATCGAGTACGATCTTAGAAAAGCCGTGGCCGATGCTGACGCGATTAATATTTTGCGTATACAGCTTGAACGTCAGAAAAACAAACTATTCCCCAGTCTAAGAGAGTACTTTGCTGTTTTCGGAGTTTCATCTGAAATTCTTAAAGATGCCAAGAATGATTGTATTGTTATGCATCCGGGGCCTATGAACAGAGGGGTTGAAATAAGTCAGCGTGTTGCCGACGGTGAGCAGGCGGTGATATTGCCCCAGGTAACGAATGGAGTCGCTGTTAGGATGGCGGTTTTATTTCTGATCGCTGGCGGCAGGAGCGGAGAAGCAAAGATAGAAAAGAAATAGTTTCCAAGAAAAAAACTGAGGAGTTTTAATGATCAACAAGTGGAAAAATAAAAGTGAATTCTGGATAGCGGGGGCTAAGCTCGCCGACACTGTAACTCGAACTCTAAAGGCCGGTTCTATTCACATCAAGAGGGGCAGAATTGAAGAAATCGTCTGGAAGAAGAGTGTAGATACAGATCTACCGGTTTTTGATGCTGAAGGATATTTGGTAACGCCTGGCTTTATAGATATTCACAGTCATCTCAGGGAGCCGGGATATGAAGAAAGTGAAACTGTTGCCACCGGTACCGCGGCCGCGGCGGCAGGCGGATATACTTCGGTCGTCTGCATGGCAAATACTGATCCCGCCGTGGATGATCCGAGTGTCGTTCGATATCTTATGGATAAGAATAAAGCCGCGGGTCAGTGCAGGTTATATGTGACAGGAGCGGTCACTAAAGGGCTCGAGGGAAGAGATATAAGCGAGTTTCATCTGTTGAAAGAAGCGGGGATAGTAGCACTGAGTGACGACGGTAAATTTGTCGAGAACGCCAAGGTTATGCGAAGTGCTCTTGAATACGCCCGTATGCTTGAATTACCCATTGTTTCCCACTGTGAAGACCCGAGTCTCGCGAGGGGTGGATTGATGAATGAAGGATATTATTCCACCAAACTGGGACTTTCGGGGATACCGGCAGAGTCGGAGGAAATTGCCGTGGCCAGGGATATATCGCTTGCTGAATTAACCGGCTGCAGGCTTCATATTGCCCACGTGAGTACTTCCGGGTCAGTTCAGCTGATCAAAGACGCTAAAAAGAAGGGTGTTCCTGTTACCGCTGAAGTGACACCACACCATTTGACTATGGATGATTCCATGCTGGAAGATTACGACAGGAACCTGAAGGTTAATCCTCCCCTTAGAACTCAGCAAGACATAAAGGCATTAAAAAAGGCGCTTAAGAATGGAACGATTGATTGTATCGCAACTGACCACGCTCCTCATAATGAGATTTCCAAACAGGTTGAATTCAATTTCGCGCCGCCTGGTATGATCGGACTTCAAACGGCTTTTTCTCATCTCTATACTGAGCTGGTTATGTCCGGCGATCTGGAACTGATAGATCTCGTACGTTTGATGACATCCGCCCCCGCGGAGGTACTGGGTCTTGCCGGAGGAACATTAAACAGCACAGAGCCCGCGGATCTGACAGTTATAGATATTGATGAAGAATGGACATTTAACGGAGAAGTTAACAAATCAAAATCGATGAACACTCCCCTCGCGGACAGAAAATTTAAAGGACGCGTAAAGGGGATATTTTTGGCCGGAAAGTGGAAAAGAACGGGTTGATGGGGGTCGGTTGATCTGCGAAGTGAAGTGACTTGTATTTGTTGGGAGAGTCGGCGGTGAGAGAAGATAAGAAACGTCTAGTTTTGATAATATGTATGCTTATTATTTTTCTGTCCTCCTGCGTTTATTTCAATACTTTGTATAATGCCCGCCGCATTTACAGCGACACGGAGGAAAAACGCCTGCAAAGCAAGTCAAGCACCGGTATGGAGAAGGAATATCAAAGGGTTGTTGTTAAATGCTCGAAGATCCTACAGAATAATCCTGACAGCGGATGGGCCGATGACGCGGCCTTCCTTCTTGGCAAGGCATTGTTCAGGCAGGGTAAGTATAACGAGTCAGCGAAAAAGTTTGAGGAAATATTAGATAATTGGCCCGAAGAAAAATACGCTCCCCTTTCACTCTTCTGGCTGGGGAAAATATATCTAAGCAAGGAAGAATTTAATAAAGCTCTTGAATATACTGCTCGTTTCATTAAAAAATATCCGGAACATGAAATACGTTTTCAGGTAATGCTGCTTGCCGGAGAAATTAGCCTGAAATTAGATAGAAGAAAAGAAGCTCTGGAGTTCTATTCGAAGGTTATCAGGGAAGCTGACAGCGAGGAAGTTGTAGAAAAAGCAACAGCAGAATGCGCCGATTTATACTTTTTGTTCGAAGAATGGAAAGATGCCGCTCGTTTTTATGAAAAAATGCTGCATAAAGGCATTTCATGGGAGAAAAGATACAATTTCTCATTGTCGCTGGGTGAGTGTTACACGAAACTCGAAAGGTGTCGCGAGGCCATTGACTTATATGATAAGCTCTTTGACGAGGTGATCGGGAAGAAGGAAAAAGCTCCGGTATTACTTGGTAAAGCGGCCGGTTACGTGTGCATAGATTCAGTGAGTCTGGCAAAGCGCTTTTATGAAGATATTATTGGAAAATATCCAAAGACACTATTTTCAGCGGAAGCCTGTTATCATCTGGGAATGCTGTTTCACGCGCAGGCAGATTCACTCGAAAAGGCAAAAGAGTATTTCAGTAAAGTGGGAAAAGAAGCTCCGGAATCGCAGTACGCCACCGAAGCTCTAAAGAAATCGAACAGCATAGGACGGTTACTTGAACTGGAAAATGAAGGGGAGAAAGGTCAAACAGATAAGCAGAAAGCTAAGAAGAAATTTTATTCAGCTGAATTACAATTATCACAGTTCGGTAACGTGGAGAAAGCTCTCAGAAATTATCGAGTAGTTCTGGACAGTTTCCCGGAGATTGAGATTAGTCCCAGAGCCGCGTACGCTATTGGTTGGATTTATCAAGAAAAACTGAAACAAAATGATAAAGCTGTAAAGGCCTACAGAGAAGTTATCCTGAGTTTTCCAAGATCTGTACAGGCCTTGGGAGCGATTGAACAGATCGAGTTTTTAGGGGATCTTAAGTTAATGGAAAGACTTCAAGGATATGTTGATTCTGTAAGAGCGTTAAAACCTGACACTTCCCTGAAACAGTCTGATTTTGAGTCTTCTGAAATAACAGACAGCAGTGGTATGCTTAATAACACGGGTGTTAAGGCTGATTCCACAGGAGTGTCTCCTGACACAAGCGGGACGGTAATTCCAGAATCTGCTGATAAAGAACAGAATGGATCAGGGGGAGAATAAAGGGAATAAAGTCTTAATATAGAGGGAGCAGGGATTGAAAAAATCGCCAAAAGGAAGGTACGAAACAGAAGTTATTACCTGCAAAAAGGTTTCACCTTCAAGTTTTATTATTGAATTGTCAAAGCCGGAGAGATTCCCCGGTGCTATGCCTGGACAGTTTATATCCATTAGGGTTAGCGGCGTGAATTTTCCTCTTTTAAGACGCCCTTACAGTATATTGGACATGACAGACGATCATATCGCTCTTCTTGTAAAGATCGTGGGGCGGGGGTCAGAGGCCCTTGCTTCCCTGAAAACGGGGGATCTGGTCGACTTTATAGGTCCGCTCGGAAGCACATATTTTGAGCTGGATAAAGGGACTGACGCGGTTTTTGTGGCTGGAGGCACAGGTCTCGCTCCACTTGTCTTTGCCGCAAGGATGTGGTCGCTGGAGGGAAGAGCGCAAAGAATGGATCTTTTATATGGAACAGATGACAGTTCTGAGGTTCTTGCCGATATCTTCAAAGATGATTTCTCGCAAGTTTACATAGCAACAATAGATGGTTCAAGAGGTTTCGAAGGTAATGTGGTGGAGATGTTTAAGGATCTGACAGAAAGAGGAATCCTGCCGGAAGGGAAATTGTATTCCTGCGGCCCGTCTGGTATGGTAAAGGCACTTGTAAACAGCGGTACACATTCTTTTATTGATCATTATACGTCGCTTGAATCTGTTATGGCTTGCGGTGTTGGCGCCTGCAGAGGTTGTGTTGTTCCTGTAACCTTTCCAAAAGGCGCGAAGTATAAGTCGGTTTGCGGTGACGGAACAGTTTTTAGAGCCGAGGATATAGACTGGGATAATTGGAGAGGGCCAGGTAAAGATTAGCAACATGAGCGGGGGAAAATTACATATCGGCAGCACAATTTTTAAGAATCCTGTTTTTCTGGCTTCCGGCCCCGCGGGCTACGGGATTGAATATGGGGATCTTATAAATCTCGAGAAACTGGGGGCGGTCGTCACAAAGACCATTTCCTTAATGCCGAAGGAAGGGAATCCGGGGGCGAGATTGAAGGAAACTGAATCGGGCCTCCTGAACAGTGTGGGGCTTGAAAATGTCGGAGCGCGAACTTTCTTTAGTGAGAAACTGCCGGAGTTGTTAGACCTTGGTGTGAAACCTGTTGTGAGTCTGGCTTGTGAGGGTAGAGAGAAATATCTCAATCTTTTAGAATTCGCAGCTGAAGAGGATGGAGTTGACGCGGTGGAGTTGAATCTTTCATGCCCCAATGTGGATGAGGGCGGGATGGCCGTCGGAACCGATCCGGAGTCAGTGAGATGGTATGTCTCGAAGGCGAAAGATATTCTTGAAAGTAGTACGGTTCTTGCTAAATTAACACCTAACGTTGGAAATATAGCTGAACTCGCTGTTATTTCCCAGGAGGCCGGCGCCGACGGGGTAACCGCTATAAACACAATTTTAGGTATGGATATCGATCCTGTGACCGGGGAACCTGTTTTTGATAGAATTACCGCTGGTCTTTCAGGTCCGGCAATTATGCCCGTAGCTCTCAGAGCTGTCTGGCAGATTGTTCAGGCGGTGGATATCCCTGTAGTGGGTGTTGGCGGAATATCTTCCGTTAAAGGATCCAGAAAATTTTTCGCCGCCGGCGCTTCAGCTGTCCAGATAGGAACGGCGCTCTTTTATGATCCGGGACTGCCGGAGAGGATTATTGATTCACTTTAGTAACCATTTTGGAATCATGGAAGGATTCGTTTGTGGGCCCAGAAAAGAATATTCCGGAAGTTATAGTGGCTCTGGATGTCGAAAGTGGAACAAAAGCGCTCAAGCTGGTTAATGACCTCAAGGAAAAAATAAGGTACTTTAAACTTGGAAGCAGGATCTTTACTTCTGAAGGGCCGGCTCTAGTTAAGAAAATTAATAGATTGGGGTGCTTGGTTTTCCTTGATCTTAAATTTCATGATATTCCGGCTACTGTAGCCGGGTCGGTAAGAGCGGCTTGCGGCCTGGGAGTAAAGATGCTTACCATCCATACAACAGGCGGGATGGAAATGATGAAAGCCGCAGTGCGGGAGGCCGATAGATTTCAAGAGTCAGGCGGGAGGCGGCCGCTTCTTATCGGTGTAACAATTTTGACCAGTATGTCTGTTGAGGATTTCGAAGTATTTTCTCCCGTCCGGAAAGAAATGTCAAAACTTGTGCTCGAGCTGGCTTTAAAAGCGAATGAGGCCGGTTTGGATGGAATTGTTTCATCAGCCGGGGAAGCGGACAGGGTTAGAAAAGAGTTTGGAGAGGATTTTATTATAGTAACCCCGGGTATAAGACCCTCCGGTCACAGCGAAGATGATCAGAAACGTGTGGCAACACCTAAATCGGCAGCTGAAGCCGGTTCAAGTTTCCTGGTTGTCGGGCGCCCCGTATATGAGGCTTCTTCTCCGCCTCAGGCAGTTGAATCAATCTTGCGTGAACTGGAGGAATAACTCAGAATAATGTGGAAAGCCTCGATTATATTTATACTGGTTTATACAGCGCTTGTTCTTACAAAGCATTACCGATGGCTTATTGCCTGGATAGGTATCGCCGCGGCGCTTTTATTTGGAGCTCTTGAAGTCACGGAGATAGCAAGAGGTATTAACTGGAATGTCATAGGGATCTTTGTAGGTTCGCTTCTTTTGGCTGAGGCTTTTGTCTGTTCCAGGCTTCCGGAGACAATATCAGATCATATTATCAACCGGTCACCGAATCTGGGTGTCTCGCTTATGCTGATAATTGTTTTTGCCTCTATTTTCTCTATATTCATGGACAATGTAGTAACTGTTTTGATGGTAGCGCCAATAGCCCTGGAAGTGACAAAAAAGGCAGATGTTTCGCCCGTTCCGGTTATAATAGGTATCGCCATATCTTCAAATCTGCAGGGTATGGCAATACTTATAGGTGATACTCCCAGTATGATTCTCGCTGCCAGAGCCCACATGGATTTTCTTGATTTCTTTTTCTACAATAGTTCAATGTCGTCATATATGACTGTGAAGATTGGGATATTCTGGTTGGTTCAGCTGGGAGCTTTAGCAGGTTTCGTCGTCCTCTATTATTATTTCAGAGGGGAAAAAAGGAAGGTGGAGTCAATAGCGGTAACATCGGTTAAAAGCTGGGTCCCCGTCATTCTTCTGGCGCTCGCGATTGTTATGCTTTCACTCGCCAACTTTATAGATCCCGACTTTGTCTGGTTCAGCGGTGTTTCCTGTGTCTTAACTGGGGGAATGTCATTTCTGTATGTTAGAATAAGAAAGCTTCACAGGGAAATCAATGCTTCTCTGAAATTTGATTGGGAAACTGTACTCTTTCTTTCCGCGGTTTTCGTCCTCGTGTATATGCTCGAAAAAAGAGGTGTAGTGGCCGCTCTAGTGAATCAGCTTGATATTCTTGAAAGTGCAAGCCCCTTCGTCGTTCTTACGGCTATTGTCTGGGTATCTGTCCTTGTTTCCGCTTTTATAGACAATGTACCATATATTACAGCTGCTTTGCCCGTTGTCCAGGGATTGGCAAAAACTCTCGGAGTTCACCCGGAGCTGCTAGTTCTCGGCGTTCTTATTGGTTCGTGTATGGGGGGGAATATCACACCGATAGGTGCCGCGGCTAATCTTACAGCTATAGGTATTCTTAGAAGAGAGGGGAGGCCTGTTTCATTTGCCGCCTTCGTAAAGATAGGGCTGCCGTTTACACTTGCGGCTACTCTCGCCGCTTATATTGCCCTTTACTTTGTTTATCGTTAAATCGGGAAAATCCCACGGTTTAATGGATTTTAGATAAACAGAATAAGAAAGAGAGCCTTTGGGGAAACGAACGATTTGTTTATAAGTAAAAATAATAATGACTCTAGAAGAAAATACCGATACAGGGAAAATCAATAAAACCAAAGGAAACTCCAAGCTTGAAATTTCGAAAATACTTAATATATTATAATTACCTGTATTCTGTAGCAATGAGAGTTTTTGTAATAACCGGAAAGTCTGGAGGAAGTGCCATGAAAAGGTTTTTTGCGGTATCTGTATGGATTTCTGTTCTTTTTTTAGCGATCGGTTGCAGTGAGGATAGTGAAACACAAGGACCAGTAATTAATGATGATTATATAGTTGCTGAAATAGTATCACCTAGTGATGGAGCGAGATTTTCTCAGGACATGGGAATAACGTTTTACGGTGAAGCAAGATATTTCCAGAGCAGCAGCAGAGTTCCAGATAGTCAGCTCGTTTGGATTTCAGATATAGATGGAGAGCTCTCTAGCGGCAGAGCCTTAACCGACAATCTTCTTTCTGTTGGTACTCATGAAATAAAGTTTGAAGCTTTTGACAATGACGGAAATATCTCAGGCGACAGTATATCTGTCGTTGTGTATTTAGATTCTGTTTTGGTTTCGATACCATCCGCAGCGGATTTTGATATGGGCTGGAGTGACGGAGTCGGTACTACCCAGCTTGATTATGAGCCCATACACAGTGTGGCTCTGGATGCCTTTGAGTTAGGCAGATATGAAGTAACCTATTCTCTCTGGTCAAAAGTGAAAAGCTGGGGTGAATTAAATGGATATACTTTCGAGAACGAAGGCATACGGGGATCAAATTCTACGCTTTCAACTACTATTCAACACCCTGTAACTAATATTTCCTGGAGGGACTGCATTGCCTGGTGTAACGCTTATTCAGAGAAAGAGGGGCTTGATCCCGTCTATTATACGAGTTCCGGAAAAACAGAATATTATAAAGATTCATCATCAGACGGAGATATAAACAATGACTGCGTGGACTGGGCGGGAAATGGGTTCAGACTTCCCACAGAAGCGGAGTGGGAATATGTTGCCAGGTATATAGACGGCAGCAGCTATGTGGATGGGGATATGCACAGCGGGTATAATATTAATGCTAATTTGAGTGACTGCGCCTGGTTTCAAGATAATTCAGAGTATTTAACACATGGTGTCGGCGAGCTGGCAGCCAATAGTCTGGGGATAAATGACATGAGCGGCAATATCTTTGAATGGTGCTGGGATTACTATGATAGTGATTATTATCCCATAGACCCCATAGATCCTATAGATAATCCACGTGGTCCGGATAGCGGGGTTTACCGAGTGCTCCGCGGGGGCAGCTGGATTGATAGTTCTGAAAAATGCGCTACTTCTGTAAGAAGCAATTTTAGCCCCGGCATCGACAGTAATAACATCGGTTTTAGAGTTTGTCGTTGAGGGTTTTTGAGCCGGGATTACTTGTTGCTATATAGAATAACCTGACAGGGCAGCGGTTTTATAAGCTGTTATCGCGCGGATATGAAAATAGGGTTTGAAGTAACCAGTGTTATTACGGATAAACCAACGGGGATCGCGCGTTATATTGCCGGATTGATTTCCGCCTTCTCAGATGAAATAGAAGATTATAACGAACTCATATTGTATTATAAGCTGTCGAGATTATGCAAAAGATCAAGCTGGTCGAGACCTGAAAATTTAAAAATCAGGGAATATTACAAATCTTATTGGCCAATCAGTAAAAATGTTGATATTATACACGGATTGGACGGCCGGACCCCTTTCTGGAGTAATGTCAAAAAAGTTGTTACCATCCATGACCTCTTAACTTTGAAACAAATCGGCAATAAAACAGCCTCTGAAAAATTTCATCAAAAAAAAGAGAGGGCATACAGGAAAATGTCGAAACACGCCGATTGCTTTATCACAGTCAGCGAATCGACAAAGCGCGATGTTGTTAATTTACTGAATGTTTCTCCGGATCAAGTAAATGTGATTTATCATGGAGTTGATGAATCTTTCTTTCCTCAGGAGAAAGCGGTTGTCGGCAGGATCAGAAATAAATATGGATTGAGGAAAGATTATTTATTATTTGTGGGCAGTATTTCAGAAAGAAAGAATACAGCGCGTCTAGTTGAAGCGTTTTCCCGCTCTAAAGCAAGCAGGGATGTGGATTTGGTACTTGCCGGAACGGTATCTTATAAGGGTGATAAAACTCTAAGGGCAGTCAAAAGATATCATCTGGACAGCAAGGTGAAAATTCTCGGGTTTGTAGAAGAGGGCGATCTCCCCGCGCTTTATAGCGGCGCGATTGGTTTTGTCTTTCCAACTTTATACGAAGGATTCGGACTTCCGGTGCTTGAAGCTATGGCTTGCGCGACACCTGTTTTAGCCGGGAACAAGGGCGCCGTTCCTGAAATAAGCGGAAATTTAGCTGTTTACGTAAATCCTTTAGATACCTGTGAGATTGCTGGAGCTATCGACAGGCTGCCGGAAACTCCACAGGATGAGATCAAGAAGTGTGTTGACCACGCGAATGGTTTCACGTGGAAGCGCTGCGTGGGAAAAACACTGGATGTATACAAGAAATTACTGTAATAGTTTTTCTATATGTATATGAAAACGGCTCTGTTCCTATGCGGACCGTTTGATCAATCAGCCGCATACTATACAAATCAATCGACCGCCTGATAGGATATAAAAATTGGGGAAACAACTCAGAGTCTTTTTGAAAGTTATCTTTCCGAAATCATCTATTTTTGCTATACTTCTAAAGTTATGCCGTTGTTATATTAAGTATTGGAAAAACAAGAAATCGGTCAATAAAATTTTCCCCAGTGGTTGTGAGATTTTTTATAAAAGCTCACGTAATTAAAAGTATTATTGGAATCTATATTTAATGTATTACGAAGGGAAGAAAATGCGTGTTCTTATCACGGGAATAACAGGTTTTGCGGGGAGCCATCTCGCCGATTTATGTCTTGAAAAGAAAAATGTGGAACTGTACGGGATTATTCGCTGGAGAAGCAGAACAGAGAATATTGAACATATCTGGGATAGAATAAAGTTGTTGGAGTGTGATCTTAGAGACGCTATTTCCACGAGAGATGTGATAGAACAGATTAAACCTGATTATATTTTCCATCTCGCGGCTCAAAGTTTTGTTCCCACATCTTGGCAAGCTCCAAGTGAATCGCTAAGCACCAATATTCTCGGTGAACTCAATATTTTTGAGGCTGTCCGTAAATCAGGCCATTCATGCAGGATTCAGATCGCCTGTTCAAGCGAGGAATATGGAATGGTTCTAGAGAATGAAATTCCGATAAAGGAGACAAATCCTTTGAGACCGCTGAGCCCTTATGGAGTAAGCAAAGTGGGACAGGACTTGCTTGGTTATCAGTACTACAAGAGTTACGGTATGGAAATAGTCAGAACCCGGGGGTTTAATCACACAGGCCCACGCCGCGGCCCTGTTTTTGTTTGTTCAGATTTCGCGAAGCAGATCGTTGATATAGAGAACGGGAAGAGATCCTCGGTTATGGAAGTTGGAAATCTCGACGCCAGACGTGATTTTACAGATGTGAGAGATATGGTCAGAGGGTACTGGCTTTCTCTTGAGAAAGGCATCGCCGGCGAAGTCTATAATGTATGTACTTCAAAGAGTTACAGCATACGTGAAATTCTCGATATGCTCATTAAGATAAGCGGGGTTGAAGTAGACGTAAGGATGGACAGAGGAAGGTTGAGACCGAGTGATGTCCCCAGACTGGAAGGTGACTACAGTAAGTTCAAGAATGACACGGGTTGGGAACCCGAGATACCTATAGAGAAGACTCTGTCGGATCTTCTTGAGTTTTGGCGGGAAAATCAGGGAAGGAGATGAGTGGTTTAACTTTTTATGAAAGCTATTGTAACCGGAGCATATGGTTTTGTTGGAAGACATCTGACCCGAGAACTTCTGGGCGCGGGTTACGAAGTGCTTGCTGAAGATATTATAGATGTCAATTCCTTCCATAGATCTTCCGCCTTGATTGATGAATTGCCGGAAGGAGTTGTATATAAGAAATGCGATCTTATGAATGCTCCCGCTGTGGATAAACTCATTAAATACTGGAATCCGGATACAGTATTCCATCTTGCCGCACAGAGCTCAGGAGCACTTTCCTTTAAGTATCCGGCGGAAACTGTCAGAACGAATTTTATTGGGTTTCTGAACCTTGCCGAAGCCGTTAGAAAGAACAAGAAAAACGCGCGGATTCTGGCGGTTGGTTCCTGTGAGGAATACGGCAAGAGATCTCGAAGGGATATGCCCCTTTCCGAAAACACTCCTATTGAACCTGTAAACCCATACGCGGCGAGCAAAGCGGCACAGTCCGTTTTAGCCCTGCAGTATGTGAGATCTTTTGATATGAATGTTATTGTCACGAGAAGTTTCAGCCACACAGGACCTGGTCAGAGTGTTACTTTTGTCTTTCCGTCATTTGCCAGACAGTGCGCGAGAATAAAAGCCGGCAACGCTGAACCTGTTATCAGAACGGGAAACCTTGATATTCTCCGTGATTTTCTTGACGTCAGAGATGTAGTAAGAGCCTATAGACTTATAGTGGAGAGGGGTGAAGTCGGAAATGTATACAATGTTTGTTCTGGTGAGGGGCTGAATCTTGGAAATGCTCTGAGTATGATGGTTGAAGAAGCCGGAATAAAAGTGAATATTGAAAAGGACCCCGATCTAATAAGACCCGTGGATGTGGCTGTTTTTACTGGGAATAATAAGAAGCTGTGTGATACTACCGGTTGGGAAAGAAAAATATCAGTTGAGCAAATGATCTCAGATCTGTTGGAGTACTGGTATTCGCGGTCTGATGATTGAAGAAGGTATTTTGTGTTTTGCTCAGGTGTTCGAAATAAAGTTTAAATAAAAGGAGCCAAAAAAATGCCTGATTTATGTATGGTGGGAACCGGTTATGTCGGTCTGGTCAGTGGAGCCTGTCTTGCTGATTTTGGAAATAACGTGATATGTGTTGATATTGACTGTGACCGGATCGAAAGGATCAAGAATGGCGAAATGCCTATATATGAGCCGGGGCTGAAAGAACTTGTGCAGAGGAACGTGGAGGCGGGGAGGCTTTTTTTTACGACAGACCTCGCTGAAGCGGTAAGAAAATCAGGGGTGATATTTTCAGCGGTAGGGACTCCTATGGGGGAAGACGGCTCTGCTGATTTGAGCGCGGTATATCAAGTAGCTGAAGATATTGTTCCCCATATAGATGAGTATAAAGTTTTTGTACAGAAAAGCACAGTCCCTGTAGGAACATCGGAAAATGTGGAAAATATTATTCGCGAAAACCTTTCAGAGAAATTTTCCTTTGACAGCGTTTCAAATCCCGAGTTTCTAAGAGAAGGCTCCGCGATTGAAGATTTTATGAGGCCCGACAGGGTTGTGATTGGAGTGGAAAGCAGGCGTGCTCGTGAAATTATGCGTGAGATATACAGTCCGCTATATCTTTTGAAAACACCTATGGTGTTTACTTCCGTGCGGACAGCTGAACTTATTAAATATGCCAGCAATTCATTTTTAGCCGTAAAGATATCTTTCATAAACGAGATAGCTGATCTTTGCGAAGAGCTTGGAACAGATGTAAAAGACGTCGCGGAGGCGATGGGGTTTGATAAGAGGATAGGCCCTAAATTTCTGCACGCCGGGGTTGGCTATGGAGGATCGTGTCTTCCAAAAGATGTTTCGGCTATATTGCATGCCGCAAGCCGGGCCGGTGTGCCCCTTAAGATTATCCATAGCGCGAGTGATGTTAATGATTCCCGGGTTGACAGGCTCATAGAGAAGATGCGATCTGAAATTCCCGATTTCTCCGGAAAGGCTGTAGCTCTCCTGGGGCTTTCATTTAAACCAAATACCGATGATCTTCGTCACGCCCCATCTTTGAGATTTCTCGACAGGATGCTTGCTGAAGGTGCCAATGTTAATGTTTATGACCCGATAGCCATGAATAATACTAAGAAGATATACCGGGATAAGATTAAATATTACGATGATTCATATAAAGCCATGAAGGGTGCTGACGCCCTGGTGATTATGACTGAATGGAATGAATTCAGGGTTCTTGAGCTGGAAAAGGTAAAAGAGTTGATGAAGGGAGACCTTATTTTTGACTGCCGGAATATATATGAGAAGGGAAAGGTGGAAGCTCATGGTTTCTTTTATTATTCTTTCGGAACAAAATCCTGATTCTGCCGGCGTATTCCAGGAAGACAGATATTAAAAATCAAATGTGTGTTTAATGAGATTTTATAGATAGAAAACACCCCCCCCCCTTATTAGGACGGATAATTCTAATCGAACGGGCGGAGATTTATGATGGATTTATTAAATTATCATAGTTAGTTATTTAGTTAAGATTAAATGGGAAGAGGCGAATATGAGGAAAATACTCGTTACCGGCGGAGCCGGTTTTATTGGTTCTAATTTTATAAAGATGCTTCTAAAAAGAAAGAGCAAAAAACATATCGTTGTTCTTGACAAATTAACTTACGCGGGAAATATGAAGAACCTTGAAGGGTATATCGACAGGGAGGATGTCGAGTTTGTTAAGGGCGACATCTGTAATTCCAGCCTTCTTGATAAAATCATTCCCGGTGTGGATATTATATATAACTTCGCGGCGGAAACCCATGTAGACCGTTCAATCATCAAAGGAGGGAGTTTTGTAAAAACAGATGTAATGGGTACATATAGTTTGCTTCAAAAGGCTTTGGAGCATAAAGTTCCCCGATTCGTGCAGGTTTCCACAGATGAAGTTTATGGAAGTGTGGAAAAGGGTAAGTTCAGTGAAAAGGACCCGATAGAACCTAACAGCCCCTATTCAGCGAGCAAGTCAGGCGGAGATCTTCTCGCGGGGGCATTCTATAAGACCTATGGGTTGCCTGTCGTTATAACCAGAAGTTCAAATAATTACGGCCCGTTTCAACACCCCGAAAAATTTATTCCTCTCTTTATAACTAACGCGCTGGAGGGCAGGCCGTTACCTATATACGGGGACGGCAAAAATGTGCGGGACTGGATTTATGTTGAAGATAATTGCAGGGCGATTGATCTTGTCGGAAGAAGGGGCGGAATCGGCCAAGTCTATAATATTGCAGCGTCTGAAGAGAAAGAAAATATATATATTGCTGAAAAGATTATCAAGTTAACCGGCGCTGATAAAGATCTTCTGACATTCATAACAGATAGGCCGGGGCATGACCGCAGGTACGCCCTCAACACGAGGAGGATAAAATCTCTCGGATGGAAGAAGAAATATACGTTCAATCAGGGATTGGAAAAGACTGTAAAATGGTACCGAGACAACAGAGAATGGTGGCGTGAGATTAAAAGCGGTTCTTTTAGAAAGTATTATAACAAGATGTATAAAAAACGCATTGCGGAGTCTAGAGGAAGGAAGGCCAATAAATGAAAGCGGCAATTGTCGTTGGAGCGCGGCCTAATTTTATGAAAGCAGCTCCTCTTATTAAGGAGTTCAGGAGAAGAGGCAAGGTGGATATTCTTTTTGTTCATACTGGTCAGCACTATGACAGTAATATGTCGAAGATTTTTTTCGACGATCTGGGACTTCCCCGTCCCGATATCTATCTGGGAGTAGGTTCGGGAACTCACGCTGAACAAACAGCCAGAGTTATGGTTGAATTTGAAAAGGTTATAACAACCGAGGGTGTTGACCTGATTATTGTAGTTGGTGACGTAAACTCGACGTTAGCCTGTTCTCTCGTTGGAGCCAAACAGCATATTCCGGTTGCTCATGTCGAAGCGGGACTTAGGAGTTTTGATAAAAATATGCCCGAGGAGATAAACAGGATGGTCACTGATATCCTTTCCGATTATTGTTTTACAACTTCGCCGGAAGCTGAAGTGAATTTAAGGCGTGAGGGTATTGAGAAAGAAAGAATATTTTTTGTGGGTAATATTATGATTGACTCTCTGAAAAGTTATATAGAAAAAGCGGAAGAGTCGAAGATTCTCGACGCACTCAAAGTTGAAAAAGAGAATTACATTCTTGTAACGCTTCATAGACCTTCAAATGTTGATGAGCCGGAGCAATTTCGTTCACTGTATAATGTTCTTGTTGAATTATCCGAAGCTCACACAATTGTCTTTCCAGCTCATCCGCGCACGAGAAAGATTATAGATTCACGGGTTCAGTCTTTTCCCCGGCCTTCCAGTCTGAAATTAATCGAACCCGTTGGATACCTTGATTTCCTGAAGTTAATGAAATATGCCGGATTGCTTGTCACAGATTCCGGAGGAATTCAGGAGGAGACTACGGTTCTGGGCGTTCCCTGTTTAACTGTCCGAAATAATACTGAGCGTCCTGTGACAATCGAGATGGGGACGAATTCCCTGGTCGGGACTGATCCTGATAAGCTTCTGGGTGCCGCACTCAAGGTTATGGCGGAGGGCGGGAAGGAATTCAGTATTCCGCCGCTATGGGATGGTAAAACCGCGGGGCGTATTGTAGATGTAATTGAAAAATATTGACACCGGATAATTATTGATATAATCTTTTATTTTGAATATGGAAGGGGGGGATTTGCCGACAATACAGCTAGTTATTTCATTTACCATACCGTTTGTTATAGTTCTTGCCATGATCCCTCTTGTGAGAAGTATGGCTGTCAAATGGAAGATCAGTGAAAAACCCAACGGTAGGAATAATGGAGATATCGCGCATTTAGGGGGGGTAGTAATAGTAATTTCCGTTATAGCGGGGCTAGTGCCGGTTTTTCTATTCTTTCTTGTTACACATTCTGTTACTGCGGTTTTTCTTTCCGTTCTGATACTTAGCGGATTTACAATTTTTCTCCTTGGTATTATCGATGATCTCCGCAGTTTACATTACAAATATAAGTTGATTCTTCAGGTTATAGCTTCAATCTTCGTTTCCGTGGGCGGGATTATCCTACTCAGCTATTTTTCTGTATTTGAATTTTCAACCCTGATTCGTGTTATTCTGTTTGTCATTGTAACATTATGGATTCTGGCTATTACTACCTCTTTCAATCTCATTGACGGGATTGACGGGTTGGCGGGCGGGATTGCTGTTGTATCTTCTATTTCTTTTACAGTAGCCGGGTTGATTCTCGGACAGCAGATAGTTGTGTTCCTTTCAGTTATTATTTTAGGTTCTTCACTCGCTTTTCTCTGTTACAATTTTCCACCCGCGAGGATATTTATGGGGGATTCCGGCAGTTTGTTTCTGGGACTTATATTCGGGCTGATTTCACTCCTCTTTTTGCTTCCCGGGAAGGATCTTTTGTTCAGGATTGCGGGATCTATCTTTATTTTGACTGTACCCTTGCTCGATACGACTCTCGCTTTTCTTCGCAGGGTAATAAAGAAAAAGTCGCTTTTTCAGGCTGATTTGAGCCATTTGCATCATCTGCTGCTTACAAGATACAAGTCAATGCGGAAAGTTGATTTCATCCTCTGGGGCCTGGCAGTGATATTAGGCTGCCTGGGAGTATTGACGATGATGGGTAATGTAGCGGCCTTTATCGCGGCAGTTATCCTTGAAATAGCGATCTTCGCCTTCTCTCTGTATGTTATGAACAGCAGAAAAGCTCCCGAAGAGAGTATTGAAAGTATAATAAAAAAGCATAGATCAACGATTTGAACCTTTTGACAGATTAATATTTGTTTTATCCATTTAAATTTGCCTTTTCCCGTATCCTGTGATAGTTTATGATTTGGGATTGTATTATCCTGAATTCGGGCAGGTTTGTTTTCTCATTTGATTGGTGTACAGAGGTTTGGAGTAGAACGTTTATGCTTGACAGGAAATTTATAAGAAATGAACCTGAGGCCTTGCGCAGGGGTATCGAGAATAAGGGAGTGGATTTTGATCTGGATCTTCTCTATCAGTTGGATAAGGATAGGAGGAGGATTATACAGGAATCTGAAGATCTCAAGCACAGTAAAAATGTTGTTTCTAAAGAGATTGCCCAACTGAAAAAGAACAAGAAAGATGCCTCGGAATTTATAGACAGAATGAAGGTGACATCTAAACGTATAAAGGAAATAGACAATGAATTAAAAGCAGTCTCAGATAAATTACATGAGATGGAATTAGCAATTCCCAATCTGCCGCATAAATCTGTTCCAATTGGAAATACTGAGCAGGACAACGTTTTGATAAGAAGTTGGGGAGATCCTTACAGAAATGATCTCGAAATAGCACCTCATTGGGAGATTGGTGAAGAATTGGGACTGCTCGACCTCAAGGCTGGATCGGCGGTGAGTGGAAGCGGTTTTGTGGTTCTAAGAGGTGACGGGGCTTTGCTTTCGAGAGCTCTAATTAATTTTATGCTTGATACTCACAGATCTCATGGATATGAAGAAGTATCGGTCCCCTATCTAGTCAGCAGGGATTCAATGATTGGAACAGGGCAGCTGCCAAAGATGGCTGAAGACATGTATCACTGCGAAGCAGACGATCTCTACTGTATCCCAACTGCCGAAGTGCCAATTACAAATCTTCTAAGGGAGACTGTACTTCCGGCAGATCAGCTGACCGTTAAATTGACAGCGTACAGTCCGTGTTTCAGGAGAGAAGCCGGCAGTTACGGAAAAGATACAAGAGGTCTGATTCGTGTTCATCAATTTGACAAAGTGGAAATGGTAAAGGCTACTCTGCCTGAGAGATCATATGAAGAGCTTGAGTTATTACTTGATGACGCCTGCAGAGTTCTTGAATCTTTAGATATTCCTTACCGTGTGGTTGAATTGTGTTCAGGAGATCTGAGTTTTTCCGCGGCAAAATGTTATGATATTGAAACCTACGCTCCGGCCATTTCGAAATGGCTGGAAGTTTCTTCATGCAGTAATTTTGAAGATTTTCAAGCCCGCCGTGCCGGTATCAAATTCAGAAGGGGAAAAGGGGAAAAATCTCGATTTGTTCATACTCTGAATGGTTCGGGATTAGCCCTTCCAAGGATAATTGCCACAATATTTGAACTCTACCAAACTCCGACCGGCAGGATACGCGTTCCTGACGCCCTCGTGAAATATATGGGGGGAAGGGAATATTTAGAGGGTTAACGTGAAGATAAATATTTCAAGAAATCTTCCCTTTTTAATCAAAATTTATTTTATAGTGGGAAGTATTATAATTGTCACTTCACTTCTTTTGTATAACAACAATCTGATTATGCGTATGCAGAAGCAGGCCGAAAATACAACTAGGCTTTTTTCCCGTTTTACTGGGCTGGCTCTCGGAAGTGTGGAGAATTCAAATAATCAGAAGTTCATACGTGAGATTAGAGAGGCAATGGATCTCCCCTTTGTTATAACTGATAATGAGGGGCGGCCTATGATATGGAACGAAATCGGAGTTCCTCAGGTAAAGGACGATGAGTATGACAGACTTCTCGATTTTGATCCCCGGAAACCTGATGATCTATTGCTCGAAAGGGTATTAGAAAAGGCGAATGAGTTTGACAGGGTAAACAAACCGGTGATTGTTGACACAGAGGAGATGGAACTTTTTATTCACTACGGGCTTTCCGGATTGGCCCGGGAACTTAGAATTGCGCCATACGTTCAATTAGGTGTGTTCGTTCTGTTCGCTTTATTTGGTTTTATTGGGTTCAGAGCTTTAAAGCTCGGGGAACAAAGATCGGTATGGGTTGGCATGGCTAAGGAAACAGCTCATCAGCTCGGCACCCCGCTGTCCTCACTGATGGGTTGGCTGGAAATCATGAGAGGACAGATAGAATCCGGGCGTGTTTCCGAAAAGTTGTCCTTGGCTGTTGACGAGGCCGGGCTTGATGTTGAAAGGTTAAGCCGGATATCATCCCGGTTCAGTAAGATAGGGTCTGCTCCTGAACTTGAATATCAGGACATATCGTCGCTGATTATGGAAACAGTGAGTTATTTTGAACGGAGGCGGCCGGCTCTGAAAATAAAGTCGATAATAGATGTTGAATTTGAAAAATTGCCTATGGTTCGCTGCAGCAGGGACCTTGTCGGCTGGGTATTCGAGAATCTGATAAAGAATTCTCTCGATGCTATATCCGGCAAAGAGGGGAAGATATCTATAAAAGGCAGTTTAAATAGAAAAAGTAACAATATAGAGATTCTATTCAGTGATACCGGCAAGGGTATAACAGCGGCCCTCAGAAAGAGAATTTTCGATCCGGGTATTACAACAAAAGAAAGGGGTTGGGGGTTGGGTCTTGCTCTTGTAAAGCGTATCGTTGAAGAGATACATGATGGGTCTATAAAGTTAATTCAATCCCGTTCCAACGAGGGGACTACCTTTCTAGTTACATTTCCAGTAGATTAAAAGGGAAAAATTAAAATGTCTGCTTTAAGAAAAAGAAAACGCATATTATGGGTAGATGATGAGATTGATCTTCTTCGTGCGCATTTGATTTTTCTCGAAGAAAAGGGCTACTACGTAAAGGGTGTCCCCAGTGGTCAGGAGTGTTTAGAGCTTATAGCGGCTGAGAACTTTGATCTTGTTCTTCTCGATGAGACTATGCCCGGTAAAAGTGGATTGCAAACACTTCATGAAATAAAAGAGGTTAATGCCAACCTGCCCGTTATTATGATAACCAAGAATGAAGAAGAAGGGTTGATGGATCAGGCAATTGGGATGAAAATAGACGGTTATCTTTTAAAACCCGTCAATCCGCTCCAGATTTATTCCGCGTCTAAGCGTATTCTGGAATCTCATAAAATCCAGGAAGGGATTATCAACAAGGAGTATTTACAGTTTTTTCATTCCGCGGATAATCTTATCGGCGGTAACATTTTTTATGAAGACTGGATAAAAATCCACAAGGATCTAACTTACTGGGATCTTGAATTTGACCGTTTCAGCAATACCGGCCTTAACCAGACTCATATGGAGTTGAGAGACAAGAGTAATATGAGATTTGGCCGTTTTATTGAAAAGGAATATGTTGAGTGGGTTAATTCGGTAAATGGACCTAAATTGAGCGTGGACCTTTTTGACCAATTTGTATTTCCTCATCTCGACAGTAATAAAGCCGTTTATCTTATTGTCATAGATTGTATGCGGTACGACCAATGGCTTATGATGGAAGATCTTTTAGCTGATTTTTATACTATAAACAGGGACTTCTTCTACGCGACCCTGCCAACGGCCACACCCTATTCGAGAAATTCAATATTTTCAGGTTTACACCCGATTGATATTAAGAAGAAGTACCCCTCGTACTGGATGGAGAAAGCAAAGAATGAAGAAACGGGAAAGAATCTATTTGAAGATGAACTTATGCGGGAACAACTTAACAAGAAAGGGTTTGGTAAGATAAAATCAAAATATATAAAAATTTATGACTCTGACGGAGCTGATAATATTCAAAATCAGGTTGCTACTTATAAGTCCCTTGATTTGGTTGCAATAGTTATTAATTTTATCGACATACTTTCTCATGGAAGAAGCCACAGCAGGATACTTTCAGAAATATCTCCCGATGAGAGTGCTTTTCGTTCTTTGACGCGGTCGTGGTTTATACATTCCGTTCTTTTCGAGATACTGAAGAAGATAGTGCGGCAAGACGCCACTGTCTTAATTACTACCGATCACGGGTCTATTTTAAGCAAAAAAGCTGCCCTTATCAGAGCTAACAAGAAAACTTCCACTAATCTCAGATATAAATTCGGTGAAAATATAAGCTCTGATAAAAAATACTGTTATCATGTAAGTAATCCGGTTGATTTAAGACTTCCGGCGGAAAGTCCATCAAAGAATTATGTGTTTGCCAAAGAGAATTACTATTTTGTTTATCCTACTGATTTTCATAAATATGAGAAACAGTTCCGGGGAAGTTTTCAACATGGTGGAATTTCTCTCGAAGAGATGATCGTTCCGTGTGTTACACTTGAATCGAAATAAATAGAATATCTTCATGATTCCACGTTAGCCAATATGGTGTTAATCAGTGATTTATAAACCATGACTGCAGGGCGGGAGTTACCTTCCGGCAGAAAGCGCAAATACATAACCCTATAGGGGTATGAACAAAGGTTGTAAATTAGAAGTGCTATGGAGGGTGATTTTGTAAATTTCTTTAAATTGATGAGTTGATCATTTCAAATTACGCGCGTTAAGTAAGTGGAGCGGATATATGAATCGCCTGAATGATTTAAGCGGTCCCCCGAGAGTGTTATCTCTCCGGAGCGAATCAAGTACAAAGACAATGAATATCGGGAGATTATTTGGAAGCATCCTTCCCGCCGGATCGGCAGTTTCTCTCGAAGGGGGGCTCGGAGCGGGTAAAACTCTTTTCGCCGGCGGTATATGCGAGGGTCTGGGAATTAAGGAAGAAGTCCTAAGCCCGACATTTATCCTGCTGGAAGAGTATAAAGGTTTATTTCCCGTACTCCATTTTGATCTTTATAGACTGGAAAAAATCGAAGATGTCAGAGAATTAGGATTATTCGATGCCGCCGATGGACGTAATGTAATTTTAGTTGAATGGGGGGATCGCCTGCCGGACTGTGTTATGGAGTTTGATATTCACGTGGATATTAAAATAATAAACGACGATGAAAGAAGAATTAGTTTTAAAGGTCCGGATAATTTGATACGAACGCTTATGGAGGATGATATTGAGCTCGACACGTTTTATAATGGCAATTGACAGTTCACACCTTAAGGGCAGTGTGGCTGTATCTCGTGGAGATGAATTATTGTGTGAAATTCTCTTTGACGCCAGCGATACTCATTCCGCCACATTGCTTCCCGCGGTAGACGTGTGTCTGCGCTCTGCTCACCTTGGAGTTAAAGATATTGACTTATTCGGCATTGTAAGAGGCCCCGGCAGTTTTACAGGACTTAGAATAGGACTGGCCACGATTAAGGCTTTAGCCGCTGTCAAAAAAAGGCCGGTTGTTTCAGCCACAAGTCTGGAGGTTCTCGCGGCTGCTTTTCCGTATCTTTCCCGCGAGGTGGTCCCGATAATTGACGCGAGGAGGGGTGAAGTCTATTTGGCGATATACAGCACGAAAGGGGGGTTGCCTTCCGCCATTCTCGAACCGGTTGCTGTAAGACCTGAAGAAATACCTTCGCTGATTGAGGAAAATTGCCAAGGCCCAGTTATTTTCTGCGGAACGGGGATAAAAAAATACAGGGAAGCAATAGAGCCGAAGATGCCCCCGGGCAGCAGTTATTCAGTTTTATATGGTTCTGTTCCGCGTGCATCGCTTCTTATAGCCGTAACAAGGGGCAGAGTGGAAGTTGAATACGAGGAGCTTTCTGAATTGGCGCCATTATATATCAGACCTCCCGACGCTAAATTGCCTGACTCAACTGATCTTAATCCCGGAGGGAGCAGCCGTTGGCCGATTTTGTGATAAGGGAAATGCAAGAGGGTGATATACCGGAAGTTCTTGAAATAGAACAATCCAGCTTTGATTGTCCTTGGCCCGAAAGTATGTTTGCAGGTCAACTCAAATTGAAGGATACAGCTTTGATATTAGTGGCTGTGTTGGATGATACTGTTATTGGATATGTTATTGTATGGTTTGAAATGGATTATTCTCATATTCTCAATATAGCTGTCGGTGAGAGATGGAGGGGGAAAAAGATAGCCGACAAAATTCTTGAAGTAGTCAAAAAGAAGTCGGCTGATAAGGGATGCAAAAGTATTTATCTCGAGGTCAGAGAGAGCAATAAATTTGCCCTGGATTTTTATAATCGGCACGGGTTCCGTTTAATTGGAGAACAGAAAGAATATTACGGAAGAACAGGCGAAAGTGCGTTGATTATGGAGCTTATAATTGATTGATATTAACAAAGAAATATCAGCTATTGAGGGAAAATCCAAGCTCGCGGTTATACTTGGATCCGGATTGTCGCCGAGTGGCGATGAAAAATCGGTACATAAACTAATTTCATACTCAGATATTGGTATTCTTCCTGTCCCAACGGCAAAAGGTCACCCCGGAATAATATTTCTCTTTGAACGTCTTGATGGCAGCTGTGTCTATCTGTTCGCCGGAAGATCTCATCTTTATGAAGGAGTCAGTAGGGAGCAGGCTGCCGCGGGTGTTGATCTGGCGTCAAAGCTCGGATGCCGGAAGGTTCTTTTTGTGAACACCGCGGGGAGTCTTACTTCCAGAGTTCCTTTGGAAAGCTGGTTTATCCCTTCTGACCTTATGGCGTTTCCATTTAATTACGGAGGGCATAAAGGAATTAACGGATACAGGAGGGATTATTGCCCGGCGCCCTTAATCTCAGATAGTTTCAGAAAGGAAGTTATAACAGCTGCCATGGAAGCTTCAATTCATACATATGAAGGTACTCTTATGTGGAATGTCGGCCCATGTTACGAAACTTGTACTGAGGCTTCAGCGGTCGCAGAACTTGGTGCTGATGCGGTTACCATGTCAATTTTGCCCGAACTTATAGAATCTTCCGACAAGAATATAGAAACCGCAATATTGAGCCGTGTGACAAACTATACACCGAATGTGAACCGGAGATCAGTTTCTCACGATGAAGTAATCAGAAGTGGGAAAAAAGCAAAGAAGATGCTCTTTAGAATTCTTAGTGGATTATAAGTATTATACCTTGAATGATCATCATTTGATTTTACATTCTGCTTTTTCATTATCACAAAAAAAGCTGGTTGACGGTTGATGCAGGTGTTACATTTATGTAGGGTGTAAATATGCAGTATTATCTGATAATGTGATTTATCCGGGAGTAGTATTAAGTAAGCGCCGGTTAACAATGAAGTTATTTAATAAAATTATTTTTACTTATAACAGTTCGACATAAAGAATAAAATCAGGAAGAGGGATATTTAGCTATGATGAATTGGCTGAAAAGAGCGAGAAAAGGGATTAGAACCTTGAGCAAGAAGAGCTTGCCCGCGGGTTTATGGAAAAAATGCCCTTCCTGCGGGGAGATTCTCTATGTGGAGAATCTTGAAAGAGAGATGTCGATTTGTCCGAATTGTCAAAGCCATTTTCGTGTTACGGGAGATAAATATATTCAAATATTGTTTGATGAAGGGACATTCGCGGAGTTAGATGCAGGGTTTTATTCAAGTGATCCGCTCAATTTCAAGGATAGGAAAAAATACAAGAAGCGAATTAAATCAGCCCGTAAGAGCACCGGGCGTAATTCCGCGGTTATAACCGGAACAGGAGATTTGAACGGCTGTAGAGTGGCCGCGGCTGCAATGGATTTTTCTTTTCTTGGCGGCAGTATGGGTTCGGTTGTTGGAGAAAAGATTACCAGATTAATATCGATAGCCTTAAAGGATGAAATACCACTCGTTATAGTTTCGGCGTCCGGTGGAGCGAGAATGCAGGAATCAATACTTTCACTTATGCAGATGGCGAAGGTTTCAGCTGCTATTGCCGAACTGTCAAAAGCCAGACTGCCTTTTATATCTATATTAACAAATCCGACTACGGGAGGTGTTGCCGCTTCTTTTGCTTTCCAGGGAGATTTGATTATTGCCGAACCGAAAGCACTTATTGGTTTTGCTGGACCGAGAGTAATCAAGGAAACAGTAGGTGAACAACTACCCGACGGGTTTCAGCGTTCTGAGTTTCTGCTTGAGCATGGTATGATTGATATGATATGCATCCGTAAAGAACTAAAAAAAGTTGTTGGTTATTTTGCCGATAGTTTCATGCGAAACAGGAAACTTAGATACAAGGAAGAGAGCCCGAGCAATGATGAAAAAAAGCTCTCGCTTATCTGATAGAAGATATCCATTTTCAAATATTGAGTTTCTTTATTCCCTGAGACCGACTAAAATGAGGCTCGGGCTTGAGAATATAACATCTCTTTTAGATTCTCTGGGCAATCCGCAGATGAAATATCCGGCGGTGTTGGTAGGCGGCACTAACGGCAAAGGGTCGGTTACCGCTTACATTTCTTCAATTCTCCGTTGTGCGGGACTTAAAGTAGGCACTTTCTATTCTCCGCATTTGTTCAGGATTAATGAAAGAATCAGGATTAATAATCGGGAAATACCCTCAGCTGCACTGGATAGAATTGTGGACCGGCTGAGGCGCGGGTATGAAAGAAATCCTTTTACTTTCTTTGAAGGAATTACGGCTTCTGCGGCTTTGTATTTCTTGCAAAACAAGGTTGATATCGCGATATTTGAAGTAGGGCTTGGGGGGAGGCTTGATGCTACGCGTCCCGTTAATGCTGTTGCCACAGTGATTACGGGGATTTCAATTGATCACAGCAGCCATCTGGGTAGAAGCAGAAAAGCAATTCTTGGTGAAAAATTGGGTATTGCCAGAGGGGGGGTCCCTTTGATAGTGAATCTGGACACCGATTCACTCATTGAAAAGGCATCTTTCTATTGCCGCCGGGAAGACTCCTCGGTGATAAATGTAAAAGAAAGTACATCTTCAAGGTTAAAGAAGATCACATTCGAAAGGATGACCTTCAGTTTAAAAACTGATAAATATGATTATGGAGATATCGAAACACGGATGATCGGCAAAGCTCAGAAAATCAACGTGTCAACCGCGGTAAAGACAATTGAAGTACTGGGTGATAAGACGGGTAAGTCATACGTCAAATATGTTAAAGAGGGTTTGGAAAAGACCTCTCTTCCCGGGCGTTTTCAGGTGCTGCGGGGAGTTCCAAGGGTGATTCTGGACACTTCCCATAATCAGCAGGCCCTTATCAATTCGCTCAATACTCTTCTTGCTGTATCTCAACCTCATAGAAATATCCTTCTTTTTGGATGTATGGCAAGGAAAGAACCGGGAAGATTCCCATCTATAGCGTTAAGATCGGCAAGGAAGATTATTCTGGTTCCTTTGAAACAGAAAGGGGCTGAAACAGGGGAGAATCTACTAAATTATTTTACCGAAGCGGGCAGCAAAGAAACTAAAGATGCGCGGGTGATTCTATCGAGAGGAATGGGAGACGCTCTAAGGAAAGCAAAGACAGGTTTGAAAGGGAATGATACCATATTGATTTGCGGGTCTCATCATATGGTTGATGAAGCTGTTTCATATTCATAAATATATTGAAATATATCTTTGGCTGTCTTCAGGTTTTAGAGACGGGCATTTTTATGGTTGACGGATAGAAAATTAAAGGAGAGGGATAATATATGGGAATGATATACGGGATAGATATAGGTGGAACAAATATTAAACTAGGAATCGTGGATAAAGATGGAGTGATTCTAAAAGAAGGTAAGATCAGAACCCGGGCGGAAGAAGGCCCTTCTGCCGTTATTTCAAGAGTATTGGAATGGTTTAACTCTAAACGCGCCGGTTTCCCCGGTTCTGATATTATTGGAGCGGGTATCGGCTGTGCGGGATTAGTAGATAGAGAAAGGGGCTTTCTATATTCATCACCGAATCTTCCCCGATGGGATAACGTTGAATTAGGAAAATTTTTTTCTGAGCAGCTCGATGTCCCCGTGGTTGTTGACAATGATGCTAATTGCGCCGCGTACGGGGAATTTCTGCTGGGAGCCGGAAGAGGAGCAAATAACTTCATATGTATTACTCTGGGAACCGGTGTTGGGGGGGGGATGGTAATAAATGGACGACTTTACAGAGGGGAGACGGGACAGGCGGGTGAGATTGGGCATATTGTAATAAAATTTGATGAAAAGTTGCGTGGGTATCAAAACAGAGGGAGTCTCGAAGCTTATATAGGTTCCGCCGCGATTGTCGAAAGAACAAAAGAAATGCTTAAACAGGAAAGCTCGAACCCTCTTCTTGATATTGACAGGTTGACTGTAAAAGATATAGCCGCGGCGGCAGGAAAGGGTAATGAACTTGCCGTAAGATCCCTGAGAAAAACAGGCATCTATTTTGGAATAGGTTTATCTAATATTGTTCATATTGTAAATCCTGAAGTGATTGCGGTTGGCGGGGGCGTTTCAGCTGCGGGCGAATTGATATTCAAACCAGCCAGAGAAACGCTCGCCGAGTATGTTATTGATGACAAGTTTCTTGATGTGAAGATTGTTCCCGCCGAGCTCGGTAACAAGGCGTCTTTTCTTGGTGCCGCGATGATGGTGTTTAATAACAAGCAAGATGAGTGATTTCAGGAATATATTAATATTCAGATGTTTTTGATATTGTCTTTCTTGGAGTATAATTTGAATTTACTCCTGAGTCCCGCGGGCAGGCACTAAAAAAGGCTATAGATAGAATAGTTTGGATTAATCAGAATAGTTGCAACTGAATCGATAACAGAAGAGAAATGGCGGAGATTTGAATTTGAACAGATTTTTTCTGAATATGTTGTTCTTACCGGGATACCTGGTAATTGCTATTCTTGTTTCCCCTTCATCTTATTCATATCCGGTTTTAAGCAGTGAGCGCGGCACAAAAACTGATTCAATTGAAGTTAAGCAAAGCAAAGGAATTGCTGATTCGACTCTCTATAGATGGAAAGCCGGTCACTTCAGATTCAGGGAAGAAGAGAATAAGCAGGTAATTTTCTTAAGGGACAGTGTTCGAATTGATCATCAGACGGCCGTAATAACATCTCTGAGGGGCAAGTACTATGTCGATGATGAGCGCTTTATTCTTATAAATAATGTGCATGCCGTCGACAGTACTATGGAGATATTTGGAGATGTGGGAGAATATTTTGGTGTTTCAGAGGTTCTTATCGTCAAGGAAAATGTACGGTGTCTCGATGTTGGGATGGAAATTCTATGCGAGAGGGGCAGGTATGACCGGAAGAAGAAAGAAGCACTTTTAACGGGTAATGTTATTCTGTCGGACAGTACAAGAGTTCTGTACGCGGATACTGTTTATTACGACAGGATAACTGAAATTGCCGACGCTTATGAAAATGTTGTTCTGGTAAACTTGGCAGAAGACTACGCGATAGCTGGAGATCACGCTCGTTACAAGAGGAAAGAAGATGAAGTCATAATGGACACCCTTCCCGTCCTAACCTTTGATCAGAGTCAAGAGACCCCGGGAAGAGTAAAAGCGAACCGAATGCAGTTTGATGTTGAACGTAATGTTGGAATGGCTCAGGGTAATGTAGAGTTGATAAAGGGAGACACTAAGGCTACTTGCGATTCCACCGTTATGTTTAACGATCGGAAATATGTTGAATTACGCGGAGATCCGGTAGCTACCAGCGGGCCGTCGAGCATGAAGGGAACTATAATCGGGCTCTGGTATGATGAAATGGAAGTTAACCGTATTGTTCTTCCCCGGAAAGGACGTCTCGCGCAGGCGCCTCCTAAAGGATCCCACTGGTGGAAAGATTCCTGGATAGAGGGCGATTCAGTAGTAATTTACCTGTCTGAAGAGAATGTCGATTCAGTTAAGATATTTGGAAACGCCAAGGCTATGTACTATCCGTTGGAGAGCGAAAAGAACAAAGTGTCTAATAACTATTCAACCGGAGACAGTATGTTTTTTGAGTTTGAAGAAGGTGATCTTACCTATGTCAGGGTTTCAGGTAATGCCGAGGGTTTGTATAAATATCTCCATTTGAAGAACAATGAGACGATCGACAGTTTAGCCGCGAAAACGGACACGGTTCTCGAGTATCGTAATTTTGATACCGAAAGCAACAGGGTCAAGTACAGCGGGGTTGATATAGAGTATTTCGCCGATAAAGAAGATATGATTCTTAAGGAGAAAGCCAGTCTGCATTATGAAAACAAAACATTAACGGCTGATCATATCGATTTTAATTCTAAAATGAACATTCTCAAGGCTGAGGGGGGACCTGTACTGGAAGAGGACGAACAGAAGATGTACGGATATGAAATGGGATATGATATGGGGGAAAGCGGCGGTATCGTTACAAATGGTTCAACTCAGTATGATCAAGGATATTATAGGGGTAAGCATATATTCAAGGAAGGCGAGGGTGTTTTAAAGGTTTATGATTCGATTTATACTACCTGTGATTTGAAAGATCCACATTTTTCACTTCGTGCCAATAAGATGAAAGTATATATTGGCGATAAAGTGATTTCAGGTCCTATAAAACTCTATATTGGTGAAATTCCTATTTTCTATCTTCCCTTCATGGCCAATTCTATAAGGCATGACAGGCATTCAGGAATCTTAAGACCTAATTTTGATATTGGGATTAACAGTAGAGACGGTAGATTTATAAGAGGACTGGGTTATTATTGGGCCACGAATGATTATACAGATTTTGCTTTGAGGACGGATTTCAATGAATTTAAGAATGTTAGAATCCAGCTGGAGAACAGATATAAAGTCAGATATATGCTGGGTGGTAATGTCAAGTTGAATTTCATGAGAGATTTCACGAATAAGGCGAATCAATGGACGGTAAATTCTTCTCATAGCCAGAATTTCGGAAAGTCTGCTTCCTTTCGCTCCAATCTCAGGTTTGTAAGCAGCGATCAAGCTCAAAGCGCTCTTCATAGAGCTGAGGATGTAAAGAAGATTGTTGATAGAAGAATATATTCAAGTGCCAATTTCAACAAAAGCTGGGGAGGAACAAGGCTCGGTTTGTCGGCAAGCCGCAACCAGAAGTTGAATGTTGAAGATCCTTATGCCACCAGAGTTTCTGGAACGATGCCGTCGGTTTCCCTTAATTTTCCCCGCACATCTCTCTGGTTTGGAGAGAATCACAAAAGCGGTAAGAGAAGTATCATAGAAAGAATGCTTAGAAGTGTATCCTTTTCCCCAAACCTCAATGCAAAGCGAGCTACTGAAGAGAGCGACGCAAAAAGAATTACAAGAATATCGGCTAGCTCAGGTTTGTCTCTCAGCCAGCAGCATAAGCTGCTGTTTCTGAATCTTTCCCCGTCATTGAGTACGAGATGGAATTATTCCCGTGTTAGTTATGATAAGATCGATACATCTCTTGTTGCCAATCCAAATTCGCTTGTGAATGAGAGCGATAACAGGTTTTCGCTGAGTCTTAATTCGGGAATTGGAACCACTCTGTACGGGACTTTCTATCCGAAGCTGGGCGTGATACGCGGGATAAGGCATACTTTCAACCCTTCCGCCAATTATTCATATAGCCCCAAACTGGGAGAAGAGCAAGCCGAAAGCAGGAATGTAAGGTATTCAGTAAGGAACATACTTGATTTAAAAGTACTTGAAAATGACCAGCTGGTTAAAAAGAATAATGTGATAACCTGGAACCTCGGCGGGAGCTATAATCCCGATGCCGCTAAAGGCAATCGTTTTTCAAATATAGGCAGTAGTGTCCGCACTACCATAGCAAATTTTATGTCGTTTAGTCTTAATCACTCAATAGATCCGAAGGAAAAGGAGATAGTATCGACTAGTTTCAGTGTTGACCTGTCACTTGGCGGGGAATTTTCATATCCCGCCAAATGGAGAATACGTAAAGCCGAAAAGATCGCTGCTGCAGCAGGTTCAGATTCATTGGAGTCAAAGGGTGACGGGAAAGGGTCAGAGAAGAAGGCGGAAGGTAAGCAAAGATGGTCATTTAATATAGGATACAGTTATTCAAGCAGGGGGACAGGTGTATACAAATCGATCTCAAGCAAAGTGGACCTGAGAGGTAATCTCAAATTAACAGAGAAATGGCAGATATCATATTCGGGATATTATGATTTGGAAAGGCAGGGATTTACGAGTCAGCAGTATTCTATAAAACGTGATTTACATTGCTGGCAGGCTAGTTTCATTCATCGTGAATTTGGAGGAGAATGGAGTTATTATTTCCAGATATCGATAAAGGAACTTCCCGATATAATGTATGAAAGAGGAAAGAGGGGTTTGATAAGTTCTGTACCTTTCAGATAGCAGATTTATTGATAAAAAGTGTTGACAGATATAGAAGTTGAGACATAGAGTATTTCTATATGGGTTTTTACTATGAATGAAGGAGGTGAAGAATGAATAAAACAGAAATGGTAGAAAAGGTTGCGAAGAAAACTGGCTTGACCCTTAAGGATGCCAAGGCGGCTATTGACGCTATTTTCAGCACAGCTCCTAGAGAGGGTATTATCGCTTCTGAAATAGCGATAGGTAGAAGAGTTCAGATTACCGGATTTGGCACTTTCTCGCGCCGTAGCCGTAAAAAGCGCAAAGGCCGTAATCCTCAGACAAATCAAACTATTACTATTCCAGCCACAAAAGTACCAGCCTTTAAAGCCGGCAAGGCTTTGAAAGCTCGTGTGGCGAAGAAGTAATCAAAACGTTATTATTAAGGGAGCAAAGGAAAAAATTCGTTTGCTCCTTTTTCTATATTCTTTTTTGTGTTTCAGGGGAATAAAATTAATGCGATCTGTCTCTTGTTTTTTCTTTATATTTGTATTGCTTATCTCTTTGTCTGGATGCCGCGGCGGGAAGGAACCGGTTACAATCCTTTTCACCAGTGATGTTAACGGCAGAATCAGAGCATTTGGCTGAGGGGAATCCGCTGAAGGCGGGGTAGCCCGGAGGGCTGCCGCTATTAAGAGAGAGTATGAAAAGGACAATTCTATTCTGGTGTTATCCGCTGGTGATTTCTATGGTGAGAGCAGCATTATGGCCATGTATAGAGGACGCTTTCTCGCGGATATGATGATAAAGATGGGATATTGCGCTGTTGGAGTCGGGGAGCATGAACTTAATTATCAACTGAAAGCTATACGAGAGGGTATAGAAAAAGGATTACCGGTTATCTGCTCTAATCTTTATGATGACCGAATGTGCGTTTTTCCACCATATTTGATTAAGGAAGTTCACGGTAATAGAGTCGGTGTTTTCGCTTTGCTTGATGAACCTATTCCTCAACAACTGAATATGGAATTAAAATCTCCTGCTGAAAGGGGTAAAGAAGTTATAAGTGAGCTGCGAGAAAAAGGTTGTGAGCTTATTATTCTGATTGCTCATATGGGAACGGAGAAACTAAAGGATATTTTGCCATCGCTTAAAGGTGTCGATTTGATTATACGCGGTCACGCTGAGGGAGGGTTGGAAGTACCCCTGGATTGTTTAAACGGAGCGATAGAGGGTTCGGATAATTATGACATTCCCGTGCTATTCGCCGGTGACGGCGGGAGAAAGATAGGAAAGATCGTTATTGTGCCCAAAGGTGATGAAGAATATGATTTTAAAAACAGAACGGTTATTTCTTTGAAAAAATCTTCAGCGAGGGATCAGCGGTTTGTTGAGTATTTGAGAGATTATCGGGAAAAGGAAGGGGAGAGGCTCCGTGAGTTGAGGATGAAGAAATTCATATCTCATGATAAACGTGGAAAGTTAAGAGAAAGGTATTTGGGAGTGGATATATGCGCCAGATGCCATGGCGATATAGTTTCAGCGTTTAAATCTTCGGCCCATTCGAAAGCTTATAACAGGTTGAAAGCTGCCTATGATAAAACCAAATGTCTTGAGTGTCACACGACTGGGTATGGGATGTATTCGGGATATGGTTCAGATGAAGCCGGAGTGAACAGGATTAATCTTGAAGGTGTAACGTGCGAGGCGTGTCACGGCTACGGTACAAATCATTCGCGTGATACTAATTATGTAAGAGCTGCTATAAATTCATGCGGTATGTGCCATACTTCAGATAGAAGCCCGGATTTCGAATATGAAGAGTACTTGAGGCGCATTCTATGTTATATGAAACCGGATTCTTCAACCTACAAGAAGGATTTCAAGTGAAGAGATATTCCAGACTGACATGCAAGAAACCCAACTCAATCCGTGGTAAAAAGGCCGGATTATCTGTTTTAATAAAAGTATTACTTATTTTTAGCTCTTTTTTTCCTTTCGAATATATTCAGGCGGTGGAGTCTGATTTTCTTATCCCGGGTATATCTTTTGGAGATATTGATTTTAGAGCGGGAACAAAAATTGAATATATCGTTATTTCAGAAGTATATGAGGTTAGAGATACTTCTTTGGTTGGTTTGTCTGTCATCGATTCTCCAGAGGACAAAACGGTTCTTGAAATAACTTCTTCTCCATGGCCTGCGGCACCGTCAGAAATGATTACTGTCAGAGTTACTATGACGGAGAATTGCGACAGTATTGAAACACTTGGAAACCTGGATTCAATTTTAGAGAAAGTTATGATAAAAGAAGGTGATAAACCTTTCAGGGAAGCCACTGAAAAGGAAATAGAAGATTTCGAATTGGACAGAATGTTCATCCATCCTGAAGAATTTAAAGAGACGAAACTATCTTCTGTTAAGCTGAAGACTCCGGCAGGTCAGTTCAACTGTGAGCTAAAAGAATTCCACAATAAACGTGAAAGAAAGATGAACCTCGGCGGCAATGAAGCAGTCAGATTTGAAGAAGAAAGTAATCTCCTATGGATCTCCGGTGAAGTTCCTTTCTGGGGTCTTGTAAAAAGTGAGGTCACAAAGAAAACTTATACTAGAATGAACTTGCCTCATACTTCTGAGAGAACGCTTAATGTTAAGGAGACATTTCTTAGATCCGAGTTAATTTCCTTCACAGAGAATAAAAACGGCAATATTAAATAGCCTCTTTTCCTAAAATGTCTTAGAGATTGATACTTTTCAATATTTTTCGTTAAATTTCAATAATCCAGCATCATAAACTTGCCAAAATCGTCTTTTCGTGATATATTTAATCCTGTAGGCATCAGGTTATTACATAATTATTGGTTGACGTCAGTTTGCCGCTGTGGTATACACAATATGTTGTACAATGATTATTGAAGTACCACAAAATAATGTGTAATTTCTCGTACCAGGGGTGGAGGAGAAGATGAGCACCAACCATAGGGATGAAGAAGTTCTTAAGAAAACAAAAAATTATGTTAAATTTCACAGATTGCTTACAAGGGCGGAGAATAACGGAAGGCTCGATGGAAAATTTCGCTGCCCTGTTTGTGGAATGAGGTATCTTTCAGCGGAAAAAGCGAATAATTGTTGCCGTATAGATTTTGATTAAATTTTGAACTTTTAAGTTAAAATCACAGGATATATTAATGCCGGATGAGGATGTGAGAAATAAATCAATAAAGCAGTATTGTTCTGTATGCAAAAAGACATTTAAGATGGAAATCGTCGATGACTCTGATAGTCAAGAGGTTCTATGGCTGAAGTGCCCGGGTTGTGAAGGCTTTCTACCATATATGACGGGAATGGATGGGGAAAAAGAGGATGACCAGAAGCAAGACGCGGAGCTGGAAGATTCGTCCAGTCTTGAACCGGAGGATTTGACCAGCGATGAAAGAAAGAACGCGCTGGTTTACAATCAGTCATCTAAATATAAAATAGACGATATAATCTATCATAGATCCTGGGATGATTACGGTAAAGTAATTGAAAAAGAGACACTGCCGGGAAACAGGAAGACTATCATTGTCCAATTTATCGATCAGGGAAGGACAAGGTTGCTTGAAGGTGTGAAGTAGAGGGATATCAATTGAATTCATATCAGCGATTCTGTCTTCCCGTAGTGTTTTTTATTCTCGTATTGTTGTTTAAACCTCTAAACGCTTCCGAAGTATATACAGATATTTCAAATTTTTTTTATTCCACGGGTACATCCCGCGTTTCAACAGAATTTGGGTTCAGCACTATCAATTCTCCGCTGAAGGAGGCGAATCTTTTCGCGGCTGCCTATAAAGGAAATATTAATTCGAAGATGACTGTAAAATTAGTTATTCCCTATTTTGCTGTCAGAGCGAATGATAATCTCTCTTTTGGTTTTGGAGATTTTATACTTAATTCAACAACAAGAGTAAAAAGTGACAGCCTCGCGGAAAACGGTCTTTTCTTTAGGGCAGATTTTCGTTTCCCAACCGGTTCAAAGTCGCTTTATCCGTATTCACTTCAAAGTTTTGACGGTGGCGCTGGAATTGAAGTAAGAAAGCGTTTATCAAATCTTTACCTGAAAGGAGCAGCAACTTACACCTTTGTTGGAGAGAGAGAACATGAAGGTGATTATTTGTACAGCAACCATCTGATATTGGGGGTTTCTGCTGGAATTAAAATAGGGAAGCAATACACATTAGAGGTTTCCGGGTACAATATTAATTATAGAAATAATAGTGAACACTGGATATTTATTATGAAAACTGAGAGGTGTATGACTGAAAATATAAGTATTTCAATGCGCGGAGGGTTTGAAGCTGTGGAAAATGATGAAAAGATTTTTGATTCAATACTTTCGTTATATCTGACATTCCTGTTTCCAACCGGCAACTCAAATACAGAAAAATAAGAATCTTTGTAATTTCTATCTGAAGGAATAGCTAAAGGTCATTCAACTATGACGGTTTACCTTTTCTCATTTCTTATGTCCGTGTTTCATTTCTAATGCAAAGTGCGAATGAGCAGTGTTTTTAATGTTCCTTATGATGGAACAAAGGGTTTTGAAACAGAAGAGAATTCCCTGCCTGTTAGAGGCATATCTTTTGCAATGTTCTTTCATGAAAAAAAAATCTTTCTACGAATGAGAGCTGCCAGAAATGACTAAAAACAACAACATCAAAATTCCTGTTGGAGTATTAGAAACGCTGTTCAATAAAGTTAATCAGGGTGTTCTCTTTTTTGATTATAACTTGAATATTTTGTACGCCAATAAGAGAGCTGTATCTCTTTTAGGTGTGGATTCGCAAGAGAAAGCGGGTAATTTAATTAAGAGAAGTTGTCCGGAAGAGGCGATTCTAAAAAGCAGAGAGGGCAGAACTAAAACAACGTTTTTGGAAACAAGAGACTCTCAGAGTAAAGAAAGTAATCTACTTGGAGTGGAATTCTCCTTTCGCGATCCTGAAGGTTTTCATCCTATCTACATTGTTATGCTTCACGATTTTTCAGACTGGGAAAAACTCGACAGGATGCGGACTGATTTTATCAGTTCCGTCTCTCACCGGTTACGAACGCCTATGACATCAGTTCGTAATTCTTTTCAATTACTCTGTATGGACGGTACATCTCTGTGTGTGAAAGAAAGAGAAAAACTGCTTGAGATTGGAATGAGAAATATCAAGAGATTATCCTCTTCTCTAGATGAACTGCAGAAAATATTTATGGTTCAATCTGAGGAAATGAATTTATTCAGAAGCTTGATCAGCATTGGCGGACAGGTAAACGAAATTTTTGAAAGACTTTATGATGACGGAAAAATATATGGCTTTGAGTTGACAAGTTGCGACATCGGTGTATTTACAGATAGAAGTAAGTTAGAGAATTATATGGTAACAGTTGCTGATCTTTTTAGAAAATGGATTGACGGTAATCCTTACATTTCAGTCAAAATCGAATGTCGTCCGGACGAAGTTGCTGAGGCAAAAAGCGGAAGATTTGAGATATCTTTGAAACCGAGCCAGGAAGCTGTATCTTCAAAGAAAGTCACTCTGAAAGATTTTCTCTATTATCAGGAATCTCACAGATCTTTATTATTAGAAAGGTTGGCGGGAGCCATCGACGGTATAATGACAGTTAGTTCGGATGGTGTAACTATATCAATTCCTGCTGATCCGCCTTTTGACAGAGAAAAAGATCTGGTTCATCCATTACACGTGATAGTTGACAAGACCTTAATTGAAAAAAGGCAATACTGTCTCGTAAATCTCCGGATCAGCGCTGATATTAGAAACACGGGTAAGAAAAATGAATATTTAAGGAAGATACTGTTAGGTGTAACAGAAACTGAAGTTGACAGTCTCGTGGTAATGGATGAACATCCTTCCAGCTATCTGATATTCTTTATTGACCGTACAAGTGATGAAATTGATGAAATTATGAAGTTTGTCACAGATCAGTTCGCGGAATCCTGCAAAATCACTGCCGAAGAGGAACGCTCCTCTTTGAAGTGGGAAATAAAATTTAAAAGCAGACGCCAAATAGATAGCCACATCGACTCCAATCTTCTTAAAGCCGCGGAATTAGTTTGATAACGCAGCTGACCTTCCCCGGAAGAGTTTATGATTTATCTAAACATCTAGTTTGAATAGTACGCTAATTTAACTTCGCGGAGTTTGTCTGGTTCCTTCTCTCTATTCATTGAAAGTAGAAGAACGCTCAGCGGGTATCCTATGATGGGATGGCTTATTTGAGGTAGGCGGTTATTAAGAACATATCCCCCCAATACTAAAGACATTATTTATTGAAAGGGGTTTATTTGAAAGTTAATATCCAATAAATAAAAAAGGTAAGTAGTTATTGATGTAGATACAATATATCTGTTAGAATCCACTGTATATAATTTAAGTTAAGTAAATTATGGCTTTTTTTAATGAGAAGAAAACTTATATTAGCTATATAAAAGAGAGGGTTGTAGGGCTGACTAGGACCGAGTGAAGCAGGTATGTGTGTAATAAGGTGAATGTAAACAAAGACTTTCTAACGGTTTAATTCAAAGGGAGGAAATAGTGGATTTTGAACTGACCACAGAACAAAGGGATATTAAAGAAGCTGCCAGGAAATTCGCAAAGGGTGAGTTTACAAAGGAATTAGCCCAGAAACATGAAATGGAACATTCCTTTCCGCGTTCAGTATGGAAAAAGGCATGTGAACTTGGATTTATAGGTCTCCATTTTCCCGCTGAATGCGGGGGGGCTGGATTGAATGTGATGGAAAATGTTCTTGTAGTAGAAGAATTCTGCAGAATGGATTCCGGAATTGGTACCGCGGTGGCGCTTTCTGATTTTGCCTCTGAAATAATCATGCGGTTTGGCTCTGATAAACAGAAGAAGAAATATTTGCCTGCCGTCGCTTCCGGCAGGATGATATCTGCCGGAGCATTTACCGAGCCCAACCACGGGAGCGATATTACCCGTATGGACACAAGAGCTGAGAAGAAGGGTGATAAATGGGTTATTAACGGGACAAAAACATTTATTACAAATGGAGAGATCGCGGATTTTTATATTGTCCTTTGTCAGATTGATTCTGAAGTCAAACCCTCCTACAGGGGTATGGCCAACATAATTGTAGACAGTGACACTCAAGGGGTTACTACAGAGGATGTCGGTCAGAAAATGGGAATAAAGATGACTTCAACCGCGGAAATTTCATTTGATGAAGTCGAGGTGCCTCTGGAAAATATTATTGGTGAAGAGGGGAAGGGCTTTTATCAGGTTCTTGAATTCTTTGACGAAAGCAGAATTGAGATTGCGGCAACAGCACTTGGTATAGCTGAGGGAGCATATGACAGAGCTGTGAATTATATGATGGAGAGAGAACAGTTCGGCAGGCCTATTGCAAAATTTCAGGTTACTCAACACAAGATTGCCAAGATGGCAAGTATGATCGAAGCCGCGAAATTATTAACTTATAAAGCCGCTTGGAACTTTGACCAGGGCAGAATTGACCCTAAATTAACTTCCATCGCCAAATACATTGCCGCTAAGACCGCGGTTCTTGTTGCTGATGAAGCTATTCAGATACACGGCGGTTACGGTTATATTATGGAATACGAAGTTGAGCGCTTTTATCGGGACGCTAAAATAGCTGAGATTTATGAAGGCACAAAGGAAATACAGAAGAATACGATAGCAAGCGAGATTATGAAAAAATTATAGATCCATTGATCTATAACCCCTTTTAACTTTAAGTTATACTGTAGCTATTTTATTACAGTTTAATGAGTTTCATTCTGCTTTGATAGTCCTGTTGGAGTAATTCCGTTTATTAGGCGGGATTATACAACATCTATATGGTTTGGAGGAAGAATTGGCCGCCGAATATGATCTGGTTGTAATTGGGGGTGGTCCTGCCGGTTATCCAGCCGCGATAAGGGCTTCTCAAATGGGCGCGAATGTTTGCCTTGTAGAAAGGGAAAAATTGGGAGGTGTATGTTTGAACTGGGGATGTATTCCCACTAAGACTTTGCACGCCGCGGCTCATCTGATTGAGCAAGCCGGGGAAGGCAGCAAAACTGGCCTGAAGGGTTCCTTAAAAGTTGATCTGGAGGGTCTTTTATCACACAAAAAAGCGGTTATAGATAATCTTGTCTCCGGTGTTGAAAAGCTGCTGAAGAAAAGAGGGATTAATGTTGTCAAAGGTAGAGCGGAAATAGTTGGTGCCGGAGAGGTTTATATCGAAGAAACAGGGTCAATCAGGGGAAAGAAGCTCATTATTGCCACGGGCTCTTCAGAGATAGCACTGCCCGGTATGGAGTTTGACGGCCAACGAGTTATAAGCAGCAAAGATATTTTGAATTTGAATAAGTTGCCCGAATCTCTCCTCATAATAGGCGGTGGTGTTATAGGCTGTGAATTTGCCTCAATTCTAAACGCTTTTGGATGCGGGATTACTATTGTTGAGATGCTGCCTTCGCTCATCTCGGGAGAAGACCGAAAGGTAAGCAGGTTTCTGAAAGCCTTTTTGAGGAGGAAGGGTGTAGTGACACATCTTGGCAGAAAGGTTGAGAGTCTTCATAGAGGAAACAAGAGTGTTACAGCTCATCTTGATAACGGTACTGAAATTGAATCTGAGTCGGTTCTTGTTTCAGTTGGCAGGACTCCCAACATAGATAATATTGGTCTTGAGAATTTAGGCGTTGGAATGGATAAATCAGGTATCGAAGTAAACCGCCGGATGGAAACGAGTGTTAATGGAGTATTTGCCGCCGGGGATGTCGCGGGCGGTATGCTCCTGGCTCACGTCGCCACGCGAGAAGGAATTGTTGCAGCCGAAAATGCTCTCGGACGAAATACAGAGATAGATTATTCTCTCGTTCCTTCAACTATTTATACTCTTCCCGAGATTGCTCATGTCGGTCTCACGGAGGAAGAAGCCGCGGATAGAAATATAGAAATAATAACAGGTAATTTCCCCTTTTCAGCGAACGGTAAAGCTCAAGGGCTCCGCGAGAAAGACGGCTTTGTCAAATGGATAGCTGAAAAATCAAGTGGAAAACTTAGGGGGCTCCATATAATCGGACCACAGGCAACGGAGCTTATCTCAGTGGGAATAATCGCGCTCGAGCGCGGAATGAAATCCGATGATTTCGAGCGTGTAGTTATTCCTCATCCGACCCTTTCTGAAAGCATTTCTGAGGCAGCGGATGATATAAATGACCGCGCCATTAATATATACTGATTGTTGCCCCTTTTATTAAAACTCGCCTGTTCAGGAGGTTGAACCTTATTATGAATGGTAATAATTTTCTTAAAAATTCCATGATACTATTAATTACGGGCGCTGTTTTTTGTGTGCTTTTTCCCTCCCGAGCCGCGGCCGGCAAACTGGGTGTTTCTGAGAATGAAAGAAGTTCCCTCGGCCCGGATATTATTTTCGATTCTCATCCGGCCTCTAAAGTGGTTTGTATCGCGGTATCAGTAGGATCCGGGTCAGTTTATGAGAAGCCTCATATAAGAGGAATATCCCATTTCATTGAGCATATGGTTTTTAATGGATCAGAACGTTTTACAAGAGAAGAAATCAGTGACTGGGTTGATGATACAGGTGCTTTTCTTAATGCTTTCACAAGGAAAGAAAGAACGATTTATTTTATGTTGGTGAGGAGAGATCTTGCGGAAGAAGGGGTTGAAATTCTCTCACAGATGCTTCTGCGCTCAGTCTTTCCGCGGGAAGAGCTTGAAAAAGAACGAAAAATCGTTCTTGAAGAGATCACCAAAACACTGGATAACCCGGGTCAGGCAAGAAGAAGATACATAGATAACTATCTGTTCAGAGGAAGCCGGTTTACTGATCCTGTTCTAGGCTATCCGTCTACGGTGAAGGAAATTACAAGGGATCAGCTAATCTCTTATTACAGGAGATTTTATAAGCCTTCTAATATGAAGATTTTTGTTATGGGCGGGTTTGACAGAGTGTCTCTTCAGAATATAATAAAAGATTATTTCCGGTTTTCACTTTCCGGATGCGAAAATGAGTATGAAGATAAATGCCTCAGAGGGGGAAATTCCAGATCCCATTCCCGCCCCTTTGTCTCATCTTCGCCGGATATTCCAAGGTGGAGCAATGAGATAACAACCAGATATTGTAACAGTGTGACCCCGGGATTTGATATGTTAGTCAGAATACCGGGAGATGTCGAGGCACAGGATCTCGCGCTATCTACAATCATGGAGGATATTCTTGCCTCAGAAAATTCGCCTCTGAGGGAAAAGTTTGAAGCCGCGGGGATCAAGTTTCCCAGAGTGAGCTTGGAAATATACAGCGGATTTTCCGCTTTGAGATTTCATTTTCCTTCGATAAAAGGAGGGAGTGATGATTGCCTTAAAATTCCGGAAATACTCGGGGAGCTGGCTCACTGGGAGCCGGGCCGAAGAGAGGTTGATTCATCATGTATTTCCTATCTGTCGTCAAATGCTTTCGATCGTGAAAAATTCCATTACTATATTATGCTTCACGGTGAAACAATGAGTCTTCTGGGGGAGAGTTATCTTAATAGTTTTATAGAAGAAATAAAAGAAATAGACAGAGAAGATATAGAGAAGCTGCTGGGAAAAACCTTTGATGATATTGAATATAATGCCTGTCTTGTGCGAAAAGGAGAACGCAGATTTAAAGAACTGACAACGCCGGAAAAAACTATCGTAAAAAAACTTCCAAACGGCTGTGTAGTTTCTGCTAGTCAAAGGGAAGATTCAGAGATAGCGGCTTTAAATATACTGATTAAACACCGAAATTGTCTGGATGCTCTTTTAATTCCCGGTTCTTCAACGGTTCTTCACGGTATATTGGAGATGTCCGAATATGCCTCTGAGCTTTCACAAAAATTGGAGTCCCTGGGAGCCCGGGTTGAATGGGGAGACAATCCTTATATACCAATGGATGATTACAGACTCAATCCGTCATTTTCGTTTATTCGACTGGAGGCGCCGGGGGCTAACTTCAGGGAAGCGGCCGGGCTTTTGGTAGATTACATTCGGGAACCGGGTTTTAAGTTGGCTGATATCAGCCGGTCTCAAAGGCGTTTGATGAGAGATATCTCAGTAAGAAGACAAGGTGCCCTCTTTAAACTAGAAAGAAGATTCTATAAAAAGCTTTTCGGCGAGCATCCTTTCGGCAATTCAATTTTCCCCGGCCCTCAATATTGGGAAAAAATTACAGTGGAAAGTCTTGACAGCTACAGCAAGAAATATTTTACAGGACGAAACATTATAGCATCGGTTGTGTCGGGGGATCTTCCATCTAAATCGGGCGAGTTTCTCTCTAAGCTCTTTTCGTTGTTTTCTGCCGGAAAAATAAAACCGGAGAAAGACGGGGCTAAAGACCCGCTCCGGATTTTATCATCGGACAGTATTTGTGAAAGCTTTCCCGGAAAATGGCCTAAAGGAAGATTTGAGTTTCCCTCTCCCGGTTCGGGAGCTTATCTGATGGCGGGATTTGCCTCTCCGGCTGGAGATTCTGATAAAATGGCCGCTATTCTTGTTACTTCCGAGATTCTAAGTTCCCGTATGCAGGATGAAATAAGGGAAGGTCTCGGCCTGGCGTATTCAACGGGGTGTAGAACTAAATTCATGAAGGGAGGAGCGGTAACTTCGGCGTATCTGGGCACAAGAGCTAAAAATATGGAAAAATCCCGAGAAGCCCTAAAGGGACAGATCGAAAAACTTGGTCAAGAGAAACCTGACAAAGATGAAGTCACAGAAGCGATTAACAGAATTATTTCCAGAATGGAAAGAAGAAGACTTTCCAGTATTAATCAGGCTTTTTATTCCGGCAAGAATCTATTCTTATCAGGAAATATCAGGCTTGAAGAAGAGATTATCAGGGTTGATTTAGAAAGCGTTAACATGATTATAGATAAGTATCTGGGTGTTGACAATATGCTATATATTGATTTTGTTCCCCGTCCCGCGAAGGAGGGTGAAAGACAAATATATGAAAATGCCCCGAATCATTAAATTAATTAATTAAATTTGTTGACGAACCTTTTATTTTTGTTTACTTATAATGAAAGTTGGAAATTAAATTGAACACTTGGAGGTCAAAATGGCTCATGTAATATCTGATGAGTGTATTGTTTGTGGCGCTTGTTTGCCTGAGTGTCCTGTTGATGCGATTTCAGAGGGTGAAGAGAAGTATTCTATCGACCCGGATCTCTGCACTGATTGTGGCGCTTGCGCCGAGGTTTGTCCCGTTGACGCTATCTCGCCTGAAGATGAATAATTGAAGGGTAATTATGTCGTCAAAGAAATACCGTTTGACAACTATGGCTTCCTGTGCGGGCTGAGCTTCTAAGCTCAGCCCGACGGAGTTGTGGCAGGCCTTAAAAGAACTACCTGTATATAATCATCCGGATCTTATCCTGGGTTGTGATGATGTGGATGACAGTGGTGTAATGCGTATCAATGATGAGAAAGCAATTATCGTTTCAGTCGATTTCTTTCCCGCGATTGTCGACGATCCATATATCTTCGGGCAGGTTGCGGCGGCGAATGCCATGAGCGATATTTACGCGATGGGTGGAAGCCCATTATGCGCTCTTAATATCGTTTCTTTTCCCGATGGTGAACTGCCGATATCTGTAATGAGGGATATGTTAAAAGGCGGCGCGGAAAAGGTTTCCGAAGCCGGGGCGATTGTTGTCGGAGGGCACACAATGAAAGATTCGGAGCTCAAATACGGCCTTTCCGTTACAGGTTTGGCCCATCCCGCCGAGATTGTCAGAACCGGCGGAGCATTACCCGGAGACAGTATTGTTCTGACAAAGCCGCTTGGATCGGGTATCTATTCGACTGCTCTTAAAGCTGATGAACTTCCACCGGAGCTTGAGAGTGATTTCTACGGGATGATGACTACACTTAACCGTGACGCTTCTGAAGTTATGAAAGAGTTCGGAGTGCATGCCTGCACGGATGTAACGGGATTTGGACTTCTGGGGCACACTCTTGAAATGGCTGAATCTTCCTCCGTTGCCATTGAGCTCGAGCTGGATGCTCTTCCTCTTCTTGAAAACTTGAGGGATTATGCTGACAGGGGATTTCTTACCGGAGGTGGACTGGCAAATTACAACTCTGTTAAAGAGAAATTAGTTCTGAAACGTAAAGTTTCGTCGGTGGAACAAATGATAATGTGCGACCCTCAGACCTCGGGAGGTCTTCTGGTTGCTATCCCCGCGGAAAAGGCAGAAAAATATGTTGAAACCCTCAGGGGCAAAGGGCATAAAGATGTTTCCCTGGTTGGTAAAGTAATTTCCGCGGAAGAGCCGGAAATAGTTATCAGATAAACCCGGCTATTTCTTATCTTTCTGTGACCTTTCTTTTCTTATTTTTTCCCTTGATTCTTCAAGACTTAATACGCATCCGCAGTAGTTTTGCCTGCTCAGCTTCAGCTTCCCGCTTTGTTCTACACTGATCTTAAATCCATCTTTTTTCTTGAAATCCTCGTTGTAGAAAGTTACACCGTGTTTTTTTGCCGCTTTATCTGCTGCTTCCCTGATACGTTTATATATTTTGTGAGGACTCACAGAAAGTGTGGTAGTGAATAATTCTATACCGATGCCGGCGGCCATTTTTGCGGTTTCATCCAGTCTTATTCCATAGCATTCCCAGCAGCGCTTACTTTTTTCGGGCAAATCTCTGTAAGGCATAACAGCTTTTTCCCAGTCCGCGGTGTTATATGAGCCTGTTATAAGGTTTACACCTAAATGACCGCTTAAAAACTTCATATCTTCCAGCCGAAGAATATATTCTTTTTCCGGATATATATTCGGATTATAGAAAAAGGCTGACACTTCGAAATTTTCCTGAAGATGGGGTATAACATAGCTTGAGCAGGAAGCACAGCATGTGTGTAAAAGTATTTGTGTCTTAGGATTCATTAATCAACGTGTAACTGAAGAATGGTGTTGTGAAACATTCCTCCCCGATTCTGCTTTCTTTTCCAACTCCGCTTGACTACTGATATTTTCGGTTTGCTCTTTAGAAACAGTTGTACCGACAGCTATTTTGTTCAGCTCGGAGAGATAGCTGTTCTTTACAAATTCGAATCTGTCCATTATAGAACGGTCGACAGGTTCGGCGGGGGGAAGTTCTAATTTTCTGGGGTTTATAAAACGGCCATTTTTCTTTATTCTGTAATCAAGGTGAGGACCTGTCGCGTAACCTGTAGCTCCAACGTATCCTATAACGTCTCCCTGTTTTACCTTTGCCCCATATTTTATCCCCTTGGCGAATTTGCTGAGATGGAGATAATATGAAGTATAATCCCGGTTGTGTCTTATTTTTATGTAATTGCCGTTGGCGCGCGTTCTGGATGCTTTAATTACCGTTCCATTCCCCGAAGCTTGTACCGGAGTTCCGGTTGGAGCGGCATAGTCGATTCCGTAGTGCGGCATGTAGTGATGAAGGATCGGGTGAAAACGGCTTTTACTGTAGCTTGAGCTTATTCTTGTAAAGTTCAGGGGTGCCTTGATTAATTGTTTGCGGAGTGAATTACCTTCTTCATTGAAATAGTCGGGATACTTATCCCCTTTATTGTTAAAGAGAAAAGCGTAGTGTTTTTCGCCGCTGCAGTTAAATTCTGCCGCCAGTATCCTGTTGATCTTCCTTGTGGTTTTATTCTGAAAGTGGTTTTTTATTTCCTTTTCTTCGTATACCAGTCTATAGTAGTCATCGGGGCGGATATCGTGGAAGAAATCTATATCCCAGCGGAAGATATTATTTATGTTCGATGCCAGTTCAAAGGGCATTTGGTTTCTGGAGATTGATTCGTATAGCGAATTTCTGATAATACCGGAAACCGATCTCTTGTGGATTTTAAATGGACAATAAATTCTCCGAGCCTTAACAGTATCATTGACCGCTGTAACCTCAAGAAATTCTTCATCATTTATGGAGAACTCGAAACGTTTAGTGTATCGGCCGTTGCCGGAAAAAATTCTGTAGCTCTGACCGGGGTATATTCTTCTGAGGTTATAGACATCACTGGACGCTTTTACAATCTTGTTGATCATCTGCGGGGAGATATCACATTTTCTCATAAGATCAAAGAAATTCATGTTTTTGCCGACAACACCCTGAAAAGAAGGGGTGGAGGCTTTGGGAGCGGCAGGTTGGAGGGTTTCCCGTAAAGGCAATTCTTCCGTGCTCGAAGAAGGTGTTTTTTTATCGGGGTTTTCCCTGTCGAATGATACGGCAAGGAAAAATAGAAGAACTGTTGCAAGACCAACCAAAACGCTCGCTAAAAGTTTATTTATACTAAATTTCTTCATTACATCCGTCCTGTTGTTTATTACAGACAAGATACCTGTTTTTTGGCAGCGGGGTCAAGATAAAATAATGAACTGAAATAATAAAACCCCGGGTTCTTGAATTATATAACTATATGTAGTGATAGGCTGTTACTGGAGTGCTTCCCTGCCGTTTCAGGTATATCACTACATTTTCTTATATCTTGGACCTCCGTTACCCTCTGGTACTGTCCAGTTGATATTGTCGAATGGGCACTTTCTCTGGCAGGTTTTGCAATGCAGGCAATTCGAGGGGTTTGCCGCTTTAGCTTTCCCGGCCACAACTTCATAAACTCCAGCTGGACAAAAAGTTATACAGGGTCTGCTGAATGCCGACTCGCATTTCTGCTGGCATATATCAGGATCGGTTATCTCAAGATGGCATGGTTGATCTTCCCTGTGTTCTGTAGCCGCTGCCGCGGTAAAGGCGTCTTTGTCGAAATCCCGTTGAGGTTTGAGTTTGTATTTAGTTTTCTTCATCGCTCTGTAGTCTTCTTCGACAGTAAATTCAGGTAAAATGTTGCTGATTACTGAAAGTGGAATGCCCAGTGTCGGCCCGAACTTAGCTATGGTTTGTCTGTAGTTCTCCGCTGATCTCATCTCTTTCCCCACCCTTCCGTTGTCAATAAGTTCGGTGTATTTTGCCGCAGTCTCTAACGGTTTTTCGGCTTTATCGAGAATAGCTGCCGCGGCCTGTATTCCTGAATCTAGAGCAAGATGTATGCCCCTGATTTTCAACATGTTAACAAAACCGGCGCTGTCACCAATGATAACGCAGTTTCCCTTTCCTATGCTGCCCGTTTCCGCTTCCCGCGGTATAGCGCGCAACCCCCCTTCAGGGATAAGCTTAGCTCCCGCTTCTACAACAGTTCCGCCTTCAGTGAATTTTTTTACATATTTATGTTCTTTGAACCTTGCAAGAGCGTCCTGTGGATTAAAATCATAATATTTCCAGTCAGCGCCTACTATCATGCCTATCGCTATGTGATCTTCCGTGCCGGGATAGATTATACCGCCGCCGAACATATTGGGTCCGAGGAAGGGTTTCCAGATAGGAAAGCCCAGCGCATGAACAACCCTGTTGGCTGTAAACTTCTTGTATTGCTCCGGGGTTACTCTGATCAATTCTTTGACTCCTAAGGAGAAAAGCTGCGGTTGCTCTCTTTCAAGGTTTGCTTTTCCGATGAATTTTTCAGTCAACAAACCGTCACAACCCTCAGCGAGGATTATAAAATCGGCATCTATTATATCGCCTGGAATGTAATTGGGTTGTCTGTCGCCTTCTCTGTCAAGCCCCTGATCGATCAGTTTGACTCCTCGGGTAAGACCGGTTTCCTCGTCGAATAAAATATCCCGGGCGGCGAAACCGTAGAAAACTTCGACTCCAATATCTCGAGCGGTCATAGCCATGAATTTACTTAGTTTGCTGATTGAGATCGTGTAATCACCCTTATGAAGCATCGTTCCAAGGCCGAGTCCAAGCCATTTAGCAATCTTGAGGGCGAATAAAAGATCAAAGGAAGTTTTACGGGAAGGCATAAAGGGTATACTCTCGGTTTTGATCTTCTGGCTTAATAGATCTTTTCCATTTTTGCTGTCCCGCCAACCGTCGGCCGCGTAATCCATAAGACTAAGGAACGGCTCATGTTCTAAGACAGCGCCCGACAGATTATGGTTTCCCGGTCCAAAGGCCTTGTCGATGACACAAACATCAAATTCAGGTTTGCTTTTTTTAATCTGGATTGCCGCGGAAAGTCCGGCTGGTCCGGCACCGACAACTAATACGTCAACCTTATTGTAATCGTTATTATTCAGCATTCTGTTTTACTCTCAAACTTTTGATTAATTCCGGGACTACATCTTCCGCGTTGCCAATAATATAATAATCGCACTGTTTAAATATCGGGGCGTTGTGGTCGTTGTTTACAGCAATAATAGTGTCACTGTTGGCAATTCCTATCATGTGTTGAATAGCGCCCGAAATCCCTATCGCCATATATATTTTCGGCCCCACGGCCGTCCCGGTCTGGCCAACCTGATGTACTCTGTCGATAAATCCCTGTTCAACGGCTGAACGACTGGCGCCCGTTTCAGTATCTATATTTATTGTTTCACTTATACAATTACTAAGCGGTTTGATCAAAGCGTTATAACCTTCTTTATTCTGAACCCCTTTTCCGCCTGATACAATTATATCCGCGTCAAAGTTAACTTTGCCGGTACTTTTCTCTGTGCTTATTATTTCCAGAGAAAGGTCGTCAGGTGATATTTGGACTTCATGCCTTATTATTTTGCCTTTCCTGGATTTATCTTCGGGGAGTCTTTTCATAACTCCCGGCCTGGCGGTTGCCATCTGTGACCTTGAATTGATTGTGCTGATGGTGGCCATTACATTTCCTCCGAGAGCCGGCCTTGTCTGCAGCAGCACGGCGACCTGTTCTTTTTTCGAAACATCTTTGATATCCAGTGATGTGCAATCCGCGGTAAGACCGCAGCTTAAGTTATAGGAAACCAGAGGAGCCAGCACTCTTCCCTGGGGGGTGGCGGCGAATAGAACGATCTGAGGCCAGTGTTTTTCGATTAAGCCGCACAACGCCTTTTTAAAAGTGGAAGGATCGAACTCTTCGAGGAGCGGATGTTGGGCGATATAGATATTGTCGGCTCCGGCCGCGATAAGTTCCTCCGAGAATCTTTCGATATTACTGCCTGTAATTGTAACCCCGACCTCAGTTCCCAGAGTGTCGGCCAAATCGCGGGCTTTACCTATAAGCTCAAAAGTGGCTGGGTGTATCTTGTTGTCTTCATATTCAGCACTTACCCAGACCTGACCGTTATAAGAGGGTTTTCTCTTCTTCAGGCCATTGAGCATATTATCGAGAGCCTTGCCGGTAAAAGCCTTATTAGCCTTTGCCATGATTTCTTCTTTGACCGAATCATCGATTTCATCTATGTCCTCGACATTAATCTCCTTAAGTATTTCAGCAAGAGCGGAGAACTGCTTGTTTTCCTTTTCAGTACCCTCGTATGTTCTGTCGAAGAAATCTTTTCTTTCTTCGGGCATGATATATTCTCTTGTTTTTTCCGTGATTTCTTGCTCTTCCCCTTCTTGATCCCCGCTGAATTTGTTTAGAATTACATCTGCGAGTGTACCTACATCTTTTATCTCCCGGCATTTTCTTGTTGTCTCCGGAGGAGGGAAAACTCTAGTCACAGTTGTTCTTGATCCATCAACACCTATATGATCGGCGTTGATATCTTCCGCTTTCCACTTGAGAATCTCTGTGTCATGGGCTTTGCGTGTTTTCGCGAAGGTGGCAAAGAGGGGGAATTCGTATTCAGCTACAGTTATGACAGCGGGTTTCTTCAGAGACGCTACAATCTGGTCTCCTCCCGTTATAATTCTGGTGAATTCGAAACGTTTATTTTTATACTCCGCATCTGTAACATATGTAATGCAGGGAAGTTTTAGTTCTTCAGCAATTTGAGGCGGCACTTGCGCTGTATCACCGTCTACCGACTGCATGCCGCTTATTATAAAGTAATCATCCGGATCCTTTACAATATCCCTTTCTATTTTTCTGATCGCGTATGCGAGAGGGTTCGCGGTAGCCGCCGTATCAGCTCCGGCTAACAGTCTGTCTGTGAGAAGCACTGCCAGATCCGCGCATCTGCTAAGCGAATAGCGTAATATATCATCCGCCATAGGAGGTCCCATACTCAGGCAGATTACCTTACTATCCGGGTCTCCGCTATCCAAACGCATCTTGTTCGCGAAAGCCAACGCCTGAGCGTCAAGATCATTTATTACGTTAGTAAGGCGGCTCCTGATAAGTGTTCCTTTAACAGGGTCAAAGGCGTTATCAGTTATCTGCGATATGTCAGGTACCTGTTTTACTAATACTATATAATCACTCATAACTTCAATAAAGTACTAAGTTTCAAAGGGAATGTCAACTTACAATATAAGTGGAGTTTCCCCGAAAATCCGGTAAGTATTGTAATAACATTGCGAGATACAATCAGTTATCAGGATTGGTAAGTGGAATAGGGTTTTCATTGCTCTGTAAGGCAAAAATTGGGGAAACTCCACCCACGGAATATTGTTGACGGCATTCTATTATTATGGTACAGGGTTACCCGGCGGTGAGAAGATATGGGTCATCTTTTTACGGATATTAATGGAAACAGAAGATCATCCTTTGTAAGCACTGACTTTATAATGTAAAGGGATACAGCTGAAATACAAGTGATCATATGTTGACGAAATATTTAAATGTTGGTTTATCTGTAAAGCGTAGATACAATGTTAGGCCTCAGGAGAAAAGAAATGAACATGAAACAGATCATAAAGAGCATTCCAGTCGTCGGTCCAGTCGCTCGTCGCATTTACCGCACGTGGATCAGCCCTCCAAAGACCTTTCCAGGTTCAGAAAGTTACTGGAAAAACAGGTACGAAGCTGGTGGCAACTCAGGGGATGGGTCTTACAACCAACTTGCCGAGTTCAAAGCCGACATATTGAACACATTCGTTTTTGAGAATGAGATTACATCAGTAATCGAATATGGATGTGGGGACGGCAATCAACTTAGTTTGGCGCAGTATACGAAATACATCGGTTTTGATGTAAGTCCTAATGCAATATCCAGGTGCTTGAAACGTTTTTCCAACAATGATGGAACAAAAACCTTTAAACTTATGAAAGAGTATGACGGCGAAACTGCCGAGTTAACTCTATCATTAGACGTGATTTATCACCTTGTTGAAGATGACGTCTTTGTAGACTACATGAACAGGTTGTTCGATTCTTCCGAAAGATTTGTCGTTATCTACTCCTTAGACACGGATGAAAATCCAGTGGATACGGCAGCGCACGTAAGGAATCGTAATTTTTCTAAATGGATAAAAGACAATAAGACAGAGTGGAACCTTATAAAATATATTCCCAACAAGTACCCATTCAATGGTGATACCAAAAGCGGATCATTTTCCGATTTTTACATTTATTCAAAGGCCTAACCCCTATGAGGCCTTTCCCTGACAGGTATGTTATGCCTTTTCATATACCTGCCCAGCAGTACGGATACTAGAATTGTCAGGGGCAGTGATATGGCAAGGCGTACCAATGTAAATTTCAATCCGAGAAATGATGCCTCAAATATTGTCATGGGTAATCGGAAAATGCCTGAAGCCCCTACATATGTGAGTATCATTGAGGGTTCCGCTCCCTTCTTGTACAGTGAATATGCAATAGGAAATGCCATATACAGCCCACCCACACTGGTCCATGCAAGCATTATTGCCCATATATAACGCTTAACACCTGAATCATGCCCCAGATGCCTCTCAACAGTGCTTCTCTTTACCCATATTTCAAACAGGCCAATTAAGATGAATGCGCATGGCACAATCTTCAGCATATCAAAAGCAAAAGCCGTGAAATTGACATACATAGCCTTGCCGATATTGATATGGAATATGTATGAAAATCCTATAAACGATATGAACAATGAAACTATTGCAGAATAAATGATGTTTTCCCTCTTCATAATAATTCCCCGAATACAATACCTGTAATTATTGCAACAGTGATTGCGATAAAAAATGAAAGTACATTCCTTATGACAGTTATTTTGACACCAAAGTACCGTTTTTCAATCGGATATGTCAATATACCCACCATCATGAGTGTTGTGGAGAATGCTGAAATAACCATATATGTTACACCCTCCTTCAGGAGAATGCCGCATAGGGGGAATGTGATAAAACCCGGCATCATTGTGATTGAACCGAGCATTGAGGCAATAATCACAGATACAAATATATTGTATCGGCCCAGCGAACAAGCGATGAAATCATCAGGCATTATTGACAATATACATGCAACTGCCACAAGCATAACCCCGAATGCCGGCAAAATGCTTGTAAACCGTTTATATGCTACCTTGAGTGATGCTAAGGTCTTTGCCCTGCTCTTTATCAGAGAAACAAGCAGAAAAGCACCTGTTGCAATGTACAGAATTATCACTACTCATCCAATTTTTTTATGTTGATTGATTTCATTTATCAATATTATATTGTTTTTCACTGTGTTTTCAAGTTAATATTTTTTTGGAGTTCCCCCAATTTTTAACATTCCTTTGTATATCCGGCTATTGGTATTTCAAAACCCTCTCGGAAGACGAGCGGGCATGGTTTTCCCATTTCCTTTAGGGAAATGGGAAAGAGCGAGTCTGAGAGCGGGAGACGCTATTTCCTCGCAGGGGAAATAGACGGCGTTTTTGACAATACCAATAGCCGGATACTGTTACAAATCATCGACTACCTTATAGGTTATAAAAATTGGGGAAACTCCTGCACGGAATATTGTTGACGTCATTCTATTATTATGGTAGAGGGTTACCCGGCGGTGAGAAGATACGGGTCATGTTTGTACGGATATTAACGGAAGCAGAAGGTTATCCTTTGTCAGCACTGACTTTATAATGTAAAGGGATACAGCTGAAATACAAGTGATCATATGTTGACGAAGTATTTAAATGTTGGTTTATCTGTAAAGCGTAGATACAATGTTATACGATCGAATACTGAATCAATGGAGAACATGTTATGAGTGAATTACTGAATCCTCAATTAATTAACTTGTTGGCTTGCCCTGATTGCAATAGTGATTTAGAAATTATTGCAAGCCAGCTTCAGTGTAGTAATTGTAGAAAGAAATATGAGATCCGGAATGGTATTCCCTGTTTATATCCTTCCTCTATTGATGAAGAGCATTTGCAAGAGGAAGAATCTTTGGCAGATATAATGAAAAGAACTCATCATAACAAAAAAGATCAATTTATTTCTACCCAGTGGGATGAATCAAAGAAAGAATTTTGGGGAATGGTAAAAAACAATGTTGTAGGAAACAACAAAGTACTTATTAACATTGGTTGTGGATATGATTCCAATTACATTGATCATGAAAAAGAAAGAAACATTTTTGTAAACTTTGACCTTGTATTCAAAATGCTTAACTTTTTACAAAATGAGTATGGAGCAAAATCCTGTGTAGCTGGTGATATTAATAAACTGCCTTTCAAGAAAGCTTCTTTTGATTATGTTATCTCCATCGATGTGATACATCATGAAAGCGACAACCTCAAATCTATGATAAAATCCTTCGCTGACTTGTTAAAACCAGGTGGAACTTTATTCTTGGAGGACCCGAATGCTTGGGGTATGTTCCAAATTCCAAAGTCAATCTTGTTGCCCAGGTCGATATATCGACTAATGAGGAGTATGTATCATAAGCTCAGGCAGAGTAAACACAGACCAGCAGATTATGAATTTCCTACAAATGTTAGGAAGATAAAAGACATACTTAGAAATTTGACTTTTACCGATATCGTTGTTTATCCTAATAACTCCTATCCTTGCATAGGTCCTAAAGCATTTCAACTATACAACCTTTTTTCTGGTTTAGACTATATAAGGAAATATCACAATTATCATTATATGATAAGTGCAATAAAAACATATGATTAATACGTATAACAATGGGATGAACACGGATAAACCATTTAAAATCGGAGAAGATATAATTAGAATAACGCCTTACTATCGCTATGCAGCTGACGGATCTTCGGCGACACGGCCCTTGCATGGGCAAGGTCCGCAGCTGACCCGCAGCCCGTTATGCTCTATACACACTAAAAGGAGGAATGAAATGAATAATGACCTGAAAGCAATTTCCTTAGTTGATATGGTGGATTATCAAAAGGAGGCGGTTGTTAGCAAAACTATCATCGAGAAGAAGGCAGGGACAGTTACTTTATTTGCATTTGACCAGGGGCAGGGTTTAAGTGAACATACCGCCCCGTTTGATGCATTGGTTCAAGTCCTCGATGGTGAAGTAGAAATTAGAATTTCCGGTAAATCTTATAATTTGAAACAAGGCGAGATAATTATTATGCCGGCTAATGAACCACACTCGCTGTCAGCTGTTAAAAGCTTTAGAATGTTGCTGACGATGATTAGATCCAAATAAACAGGTAACGCAAGACGCATCGTAACACCCCGGCGGTAGAAATTTAAGTTTTTTTATTCATAAGGCACATATTTTTGAAAAATTCTACAAATTTGTTTGCTTTTTTCGATAATATGCTGTATATTAAGTTTGAATTGTCGTACACGTTTTTCGCCTTTTTGTTTTGGTGACAAAGCTTTTGAAAGAAGATTAGTCAAGCAATAAGAACCCGTTTAGAATAGTTGTACAGCTATTCGAAAGGGTTTTTTTTACCCGGAACAGGCAGAGAACACAGATGTACGTAACTTTTAGTTTTAGAGAAGGATTAGGTTAATGGAAACAGGAACTGTCAAATGGTTCAACGGGTCCAAAGGCTTTGGCTTTATTTCCAGAGAAGAAGGCGATGATGTCTTTGTTCATTATAAAGCCATCGAAGCCGAAGGGTTTAAAACTCTTGATGAGGGCGACAAAGTTGAATTTGAGATTGAAGAAGGTCCTAAAGGTCTACAGGCTAATAACGTAAGAAAGATATAGTTCTTAGGATACTTTAATAACCCCGGCCACCTCGGCCGGGGTTGTTATTTTAGATTTCTTCCTTTACAATTTACAGCCATCGGCAGGTGGAGCAGGGTTTCCATCCCGGGTATTCCTCGCTGTGTTCCCGAATTTTAACTCCATTTAATTTACTACAAAAAAAGGTGTTCCGCGGACTTCTAGTTGATAAACTAATCCTTAACAGGATATTTGGTTATATATTATTCTAATTCAAAGATTGCCTTTAAGCATTATTCAATAATGCTTAATCAATAAAATACCGGGTCAATGAAGAAATCGGGGAAGCTATAGAAGACTTGGACTTTGGAGTTCCCTCTGAAAATTCGGCAAGTATTGTAATAACATTGCGAGATACAATCAGTTATCAGGATTGGTAAGTGGAATAGGGCTTTCATTGCTGATGAGTGCGGCTGATTGATATTTTCAAAACCCTCGCCGAGTGGCGAGCGGGCAAGGATTTCTGGCCCGAAGGGGCAGAAAGAGCGAGCCCGAGGTGGGAGAGCCAGCGGTTTCCTCGGCCGGCGAGAAATCGACCACGATTTTGAAAATATCAATCAGCCGCATACTGTTACAAATCATCGACTCCCTTATAGGTTATAAAAATTGGGGAAACTCCACCTTGGACTTTATTGATAAAAAGATTCAAATAATGTAGAATGAGCCCATATTGTATGTCCGATCAATTCGTAATGTACTTATTAAAGAGATGGTAATATGCGTAATATTAAAAAGGAGCTTCAGGAACTGAGGAAAAGGGCGGATAAGGAATTTGGGGTAAAAGATAATAAGGCGCAGATAAATTCTTTTATCGCCCGTGCCGAGAAATTCTTATCCGGGCAGGATTCGGCAAAAGAACCTGAATGTTTTTTAGACGAGAGATCGCGTAAAGACGCAAAATCGATAAACAATCCTTATTCATCCGGTGAAATCAGCCGAAGGAAGTTGATAAAAAAATTGATGGAAGGAGGAAAAACTGGCGGGATCAATAAAACCCGGAGAAAAGATATTTTCTCACACGTCAGACTTGAAGAGGCGGTTTTAGGAAGGCAGGAGGATTATGGCGGCGCTTCTTTCTACCGAATTGCTGATTCAGTTTTGTGTGTAGATCCCGAAGCTGACAAGGTTTATAAGAAGTATTGCAATATTATTTCTTGTCCCGCTGCAGGCGGGTCCGGGAAAGATCGGTCTATTGATACCCTGAGAAATTCACCGATAGATGATGTATGTTATCTTGACCTTGAAACCACGGGGCTTAGAAATTCTCCTCTTTTCCTCGTCGGGTTGATGTACAGCCTGGGCGGAAGGTTGGTTCTGGATCAGTTTTTCGCCAGGGACTATACGGAAGAGTTTCCTCTCCTTGAATTTACGCGCGATTTTCTGAAAAATTTCAGTACAATCATTACTTTCAACGGCAGAGGGTTTGATATACCTTTCATGCTGGATAGAATGAAGTTGTTTGGTATTGAATCTTCATTACCGGAGTATCATGTGGATTTACTACCCATTTCAAGAAGAATTGTGGGGAAGAGGACATCAAATCATAAGCTGAGCACACTTGAGAAAGAAATACTGGGAAGGGAAAGAATAGCTGATCTTCCCGGCTGGAAGATACCCGAAGTGTATCATGATTATGTAAGAACAGGCAATGCCGTTGATATAAAAGGAGTTATCAAACACAACCGCATAGATCTGATTTCTATGTTACGTCTAATTGTTTTCTTTCTTTCTGATGAGCTCTATCCGGAGGAAAAAGATTGAACACTGAACGCTTCCTGAAGAAATTGAAAGCGGATGATTTTTACAGAGAGCAAATTGTGTTTACTCATAAAATCCCGGCGCGCAGGGCAAAATGGGGAAAACTCGATTATCCTCTTCCGGGTAGGGTCACAGAACTTTTAGATAATTCCGGTATAAAAAGGCTTTATTCACATCAGGTTGAAGCGGTAAAGGCCGTAAGAGAGGGAAAATCGATAGTTATAGTCACATCGACTGCCAGCGGAAAAACGTTGTGCTACAATATTCCTGTTATTGAAAGATTTCTCGAGGATCGCGAATGCAAGGCGTTGTATCTTTATCCTACAAAGGCTCTTGCTCAGGATCAACTCAGGGTTTTGGAAAGTTACGGGCGAAGTATAGATTTTAAGGCGGGTACTTACGACGGAGATACGCCCGGTTCTCTCAGGAAGAAGCTGAGAGGGGAAGCTGATATTCTCCTGACGAATCCCGACATGCTTCATTCCGGTATTTTGCCTAATCATTCGAAGTGGGCGCGTTTCTTCGCGAATCTGCAGTTTGTTGTTATCGATGAAATACACACTTACCGGGGAATTTTCGGGTCTCACGTTGCGAATGTTATCGGAAGGCTTGAGAGGATCTGCGGTTATTATGGAGCAAAGCCGGTTTATGTTACCTCTTCGGCTACTATTGCTAATCCCGGCGAGCACGCCGAGAGATTAACCGGAAGAAGGATAAAAGTTATTAAAAATGACGGATCACCGAGAGGCGAAAAAAAGTTCGTGATGTGGAACCCACCCGTCATTGATGAAATTGGAGTTGACCGGCGCAGCACAAACGTTGAGGCCGCCGATATTATAGCAAAACTGGTTATGGGTAATGTTCAGACGATTGCGTTTGTGAAATCGCGTGTTGTCAGTGAAGTAATTACACGTTACGTTCGGGGTATTTTAAAGAGCCATAGTTCTTCTCTGGATGATTCTGTTCATCCCTACAGAGGAGGTTACCTTCCGGAAGAAAGAAGGGAGATCGAAAGGCTTCTGTTCGAGAATGAACTTAAAGCGGTCATAAGTACAAACGCTCTTGAACTCGGGATTGATGTCGGCGCTCTCTACGCGTCGGTTATTGTCGGTTATCCCGGCAGCATAGCCTCTACATGGCAGCAGGCCGGAAGGGCGGGAAGGGGGGAAGAAGAATCTGTTGTTTTCTTTCTGGTTCATAATACTCCCCTGGAACAATACCTTGTAAAACATCCTGAATATTTTCTGGGAAGAACCCCTGAGAACGCGATAATCGACCCGGAAAATCCCTATGTGCTTCTAGGTCAATTAAGAGCCGCGGCATTCGAACTTCCGCTTTCAGGAAGTGAAGTGTCGGAAATGGGCCAGTACGCTCCAGCTATAGCTGAGCTTCTTGAGGAAGAACGTGAATTTAATTTTCTAAGGGGTAAGTGGTACTGGAGAGGGAAGGGATACCCGAGTGCTTCAGTAAACCTTCGTAATATTTCTCCGGACAGTTATACAATAATCGATGAATCGGATGGAAACCGGGTTATTGGAACGGTAGACGAAGCCAGCGCTTTTCAGCAGGTTCATCCGGATGCCGTGTATTTGCACCAGGCATTTACTTACTTTGTAAATAATCTGGATATTGATAAGAAAGTGGCATTCGTCAGCAAGTGTGATCTTGATTATTACACTCAATCTATCACGGAAACCAGGGTTAAGATTGACAAGGAAGAAAAGAAAGACAAATGGAAAATAAGTGAGATTGGTTTCGGCGATGTTTCTGTTACTGATCTGACTTTTATGTTTAGGAAAATAAAATTTGGCAGCCGTGATTCAATAGGATATGGGAAATGTGATCTTCCTCCGCAGATTCTCGAGACTGCCGGATTGTGGATCATGCCGCCTCGTGAGGTTTTTGCCGCAGTCAGGAAATGGGGCAGAGTTCCTTCAGAGGGTTTGCTCGGCCTTTCCAATGTTCTTCGTGAAGTAGTTCCCCTTTTTGTTATGTGTGATCCGCTTGATATAGGCACGACGGTAAATTCCGGATCTACAGCGGGCCAGGCGCTTTATCTGTATGATAAATACCCGGGAGGAATCGGGTTTTCACTTAAGAGTTACGATCTGGTTGAAGAGATAATGAGCGCCGCTCTTGAGCTGATCAAGGCGTGTTCATGTGAGAATGGCTGTCCCTCCTGTGTAGGGTCTCCAATACCGCCTTTCACACAGCTTGACCCGGATAGCGGAGGAAGGGGGATGATCCCGGATAAAGAAGCGGCCCTTGTGATCCTTCATTCAATGCTGCAGCTTCAGCCCTACAGACCGGCTGCTGTTAAGAAGGAAAGAAATGTAAAGGAGGAAAAAAGGCCTAAGGTAAAACCACTTCCCGTGGAACTTGAGGGGAAACTGCGGGAAGGACTATATGGGAGGAAGAAGAGGAATGACAGGTAGAATGATTGTGAAATTGACTATCAACAACAGCTGTGATATATTCTATGGCAGATAGCTCTCCGGCGTTTAATAAATGAATAGACCTGTGGTATTTATATATTCTTGTTAACTGGAACGGAAAGGGGTTTCAAATATTGAAATCAAAGTACGGTTTTGAAAAAGCAATTATCTCCTTTTTGATGATATCGCTTTCGGGGCTTTTGCTGTTTTCATGTTCTGGAAAACCTCGGAATGCTGAAAAGTTAGTAAAGAAAGTCGTAGGAGCCTATGGCGGGGCTAAAGAAACCCGTAATCTCGAGAAATACACCGGAAGCGGATTCTTAAAGAAACTCCCCGTCGGGGAAATAGTTAAAAATTACCCGCTGACTGTTTTTCAGGACAAGCACAGATATAAAGAGTGTATAGCCCGCGTAAAAAGAGGTGACCCGGTAGATAAATGGGTGTGGATAAATGACGGTAAGAGAACATTTGGCTGGTCAAGCTCTGATAATCCTGTCAATAAGCCGGTGCTGGAAACCAGTCTGATGAAATACAGGTTTCCGCTGATTCTTTCCTGGATTCGAAGCCACTCAGAGGAAGGCAATTTGATAGGAGAATCAAAAAAGGGAACCTTTAAGATGAGGTTTGAGGATGGAGAAAGGATTATTACAGTTACTGTCGAAGGAAAAAGCTGGTTAATTAACCGGATTGAAATAAACAGCCCCGCCGATTCTTTGATTTATTCTGAAGAATACAGTACGTACAGCAAAGCCGAAGGGATACCTCTTCCGAGCAGGGCCAGAAGGAGTGTGAATGGCAAACCTTACTGCGAGGCTTTTATCCCGGCCATCAAATATGGAATAAATTTACCTGATTCTGTATTTACGATAACCGGAGAGGATACGCTGATCACTGAAGCAAAGTAGAAAGTTGATCGCTGATCCCTTACACTTGATTTAAAGGAGCTCGCTTACTTTAAAAACCGACATGAGATCATATCCTTCGGATGCTATATTCTGTTCCGCGCCTTCCTCCCGGTCTACGAGTACGATTATACCCGCGATTATTCCCCCTGCTTCTGAAATTGCCTTAGCGGCTCTCAGCAGAGATCCTCCCGTTGTTACAACATCTTCCACAATAATAGTTTTCGAGCCTTCTTTGAATCTACCTTCGATAATTTTCTTTGTGCCGTGGGCTTTACTTTCTTTTCTTATCAGGAATCCTTCCCTGTTTTCTTTTCTTGAAGCAGAGAGTGTCAGCATCGCGCCTATTATTGGATCGGCACCTATTACGGGGCCCGCAATGGCGTCATATTCGATTGAATCAAGCCGGTCCAGCAGAAGCCTCGCTGTAAGGTAGAGCCCCCTTGAATAAAGAGTTGTCATCTTGCCGTTTATGTAGTAGTTGCTTTTTTTCCCCGAGGCCAGAGTGAATTCTCCCTTGAGTATTGAGCGGGTAATCAGGATCTGTTTTAATTCATCTCTTTTGTTCAACTTTACTCCAATCTCTGTTAAATTCAGTATTTAACTTTTTATTTCCGCTATCAACCTGTATCAAGTGTAATACCGGCGCAGATTTGAAAAAAACCGCAACTTTTTTCTCCCGTGTAGAAAAGGAGAGGATGGTCTCTCGTATTATCACTGCCGGTGGAAATATAGTGGTATTTAGCGTTTAAATTAATAGAGAAAGTACTTTCGCTGATCCGGTATAATAATCCTATACCTCCGTATATACCCGGTTGATAATCGGTTATACTCTGCTGGAAAATCCCAAGAGGTCTTATAAGGGTTATGGCATAAAGACCCGCTCCGGAATCAAATGTTGCCGTTATTTTTTCGGAAAGTCTATAGCAGGTAAAGATTGCCGCGGTAAGTGAATATATTTGTAATTCCAATGTTTCGTCATAACCCACGTACTCGAAGTCCTTTTCCGGGAGTTTTGAATCGCCAAAGTTATGTGACGATAAAGAGATGTCTACTCCATACCAGGTTCCAAGTCCCTCTATGAAATGCAGTTCCAATTCACTTCCTTTACCGAAGGCGTTATCGAGCTTGTTGGAATTGAAAATGGAACCGATCCTGAATCCAATAATTTCTCTGCCTTTAATACCTTCAGCACAAGGAGCGGAGTTTGAAATAGAAACCACTATAATAAAAACAGTTATCACGCTAAAGAATTTCATAAAAAAAAGAATATCACAGGTATGATAATTTAAGAAGAGATATTTTATCCCACGATTGAAGCGGTGGCTATCTAAGCAGAATCAATTTGGTAGAAGCGGAAAGTTCTTTGCCATTTCTTAAAACGGCAGTGTATACACCCGCAGAGAGGGGGTTTCCCGTTTTATCACACCCGTCCCATATGACCTGGGCTTTTCCCGTGGAATTGGTTTTCGACTCGATATCTCTTACTTTTCTTCCGTTCACGGAATAAATTGTTATAGTTGATTTACTGAAAGGTTTTCCAAATATGACAATCGTTGTAGTTGGATTGAATGGGTTAGGATAATTGTTGATTGACTGTGGGTAAGTTGGATGCGCCGGGGCATTGTACAGGTTGTTATCGTCATCTTTGTTAGGGTCTATCCCTCTGGGGGCGGGTCCGTTTGTTTCCGGGTTGGGCTGAGTGGGCAATGGACTTCCCAGTTCTTTTATTCCGTCGACATTGATATGCCCGAATGAGATGGAAGAATTATCAACGATCTTCAGATAGACGTTTCTGCCCAGCCAAGGATCCAGATCCCATAATCTTTCATCCATTGTTTCAGTATTCTTCCCCGTTTCATTGTAGATTATTGTGTCATTTTCAGCGTCACAGAGCGCTATATAGCAGGAATCTGGATAGTTTCCACCGCCGACAAGAAGTCTCATCGATCTCCCTTTGACAATGAAGTTGTCAGACTTTATGGCTCCCCTTGGCGAGTTGCCCTGGATTGATCCGGGATAATCACCGTAGATAGGACCGTTGAAATTTTCGTATGTACCTATCCACCAGTTGCCTTCAAAATTAATGCTGGTTGTATCATCACCGCGGTACTCGTATGAGTTGCCGTATACGGGTTGTTTATCAAATGCCGTTCCCCAAAGAATGGTCCACCTCTGGGCTAATATTTTATCCTGTTTTATTTCGGGGTAGTTCCCGTTCCAACTCAGTGTGTCGAATCTAATTGTACTTACTTTGTCGCCATAGGAAGTGAGATAACCAGTATGCCTGGAAAATATGTATTTGTCCGAAAGTGCTTCGGTAAGTTCGCACGCATGGCCGGCGTCAATAATTGTGCGGGTGCTTATATCCCATTCTCCTTTGAGAGAATCAGAAGATAAATGAGATATACCCCCGATCTCTTCTTCTGTAAAGAAAAGGTGATATTTGTCGTTATGTTTAATGACTGTTGAGCTTTCAATCATATGCCAGTTGTCGTGCAGATAAAGGGGCCCATTATCTGCCCAGTGGTAGTAGTTATCGCTGCTGGAAAGGGCGATAGTTCCATGATTCTGATTAGTTTCCGCTGAATTTATAATATAGTTTGTCCCGTTATCCTCGAAGAAGAAAGGGTCTCGGTAATTTGCCCATTCACCGTCTGTCCATTCTAGCCATGTTGTATCACCGTGGAATGGTTCGAATAGTTCATTGGAAAATTTATTCCAGGAAAAAAGATCACTTGAGTATGCGAGATGTGTTTTTTGAGTAATGTTTCTTGTCACTCCGGTGGAGTACATTAAGTATTTGCTGGGATATTCAGAAATTCTAATAACATGCGGAGCCCACACGAAATAACTATTCCAGGTTTCCTGATCTGTATCAATTACCTGGTTTTGAATGGTCCAGTGCCTGAGGTCGGGTGATGTCGCGTGTCCAAAGCTTTTTGTGTCTCCTCTGATATAAAAAAGATGGAATAATCCTTCGGCGTCTTTGATGAGTGAATGATCCTTTATAACATAACCGTGGTCTTCAAATACAGGGCCTTCGAAATCTATTTCCATAAGTTTCAAATTGGAATCCTCAAGGAGTATTTTTTCGGCTGAGTTTGACTGTGAAATTAAAGCGGTTGAAAAGAACAGGAAGGTTACTATGATCAATCCGCTGTTGGCCAAAGGAGAAACTTTCTTTATTTCTCTTCTTGCTTTCTTTAAAACCGCGCTTTTGATTTGAGTTATGGACATATTTTTACCTGAGAAGAATCATCTTTCTCGTGAATGTATTCTTCCCTATTGCCAGTCTGCAGTAGTATACGCCTGACGGAATTCTGCCTTTCACAGATGCGGAGGGGTTCCAGAGAAATGTGTAGTCTCCGGGAGATTTAGTTCCCAGATCACTACTGCTTATCAATTTACCCGAAACATCGAAAAAGGATATAGTTACTTTCTGCATGTCGCCGGTTGTGCCGACAGTATAAGGAATAGTGGTAGAGGGATTAAAGGGGTTTGGATAGTTTTGTTGCAGAGAACAGCCCGCGTATGGCGTCTGTCTTTCTACTTTAATAGGACCGTATCTAACGCCGTTAATTTCGTTTGTTTCCACGATGTAATAGTAATGATCTATGTAACGGTCTTCAACGGTATCAGAAAAACCATATTCCGGACTGCTGTAAATAGGATTCAAGTTTCTTTTTTCCATCATTGATAATTCCGGGTTTACTCCTCTGTAGATATCAAAGCCGATGTTCTCGCAGTCATTGCCCGTCGACCATAAGAGAATTATTTCATTATCACTTCGCTGGTAAGTCGCGTATGAAATTGTAACGGCCGTGTTAAGATAGAGGGTTATGTCTATTTGCGCGGAGTCTCCCCGGGCGAGGTTCGTGTATATTGTAGTATCACTGTATCCCTCAGCTGACGCGTAAATTGAATATTCAGCGGGAGGCAGATGTTGAAAAATATATAGAGAATCGCTGAATTCATCAAAAGTTCCTATTGTCCCTGCTTCGGAATTGGTCAGGGTGACTGTAGTATTTGCTGGAAGTTGACCGCTGTCTCCGGATGTAATTGCTCCGAATATTTTGCCGGCGGGACGTTCTATAGAATAGGAATAAGTGGAATCATTGAAATGGAAATAGTGATATCCGCTGTCCTGTAATGCAGTTACTATGCTCGGCGGGTTCCAGGACAATTCAGCAATTCCCCAGCCGTGTTCGAAACTCCATCCCCAATGTTCGTCACCCCAGGTACCGTCCTTTGTGAATTTAAAATCTATTGTATCGGGGGGAGAGCTGCCCTCGTCTATAAATTTGAGTTTGCTCCATTCATGATTACCAAGGGAAATCATATCATTTTCGGGATCGTCAGGTTCACATGTTATTCCATTGAAATTACCGACAAGCTGGATGGAAGATACACCTTGCCCGTATATACTATAAGGAAAATGTAATAGAATACATACCAGGAGGAGTTTTTTTAGTATTTTTGCTAACACGATACGGTTCCTTTTGTTGTTTATCACAGATGTTCAAACGCATAAGGAATATACAATACACCTATAATTATACATGAAAAAAGGGCTTATGTCAATATTTCAGAACTATGAATTCGGGAATAGAAAGAGACATCATGACCCTTTCGTCATCGGAATCTACCAGAACGAAAAATCTATTTATTCTGATGTCAGTATGAAACTGCAACTTGCTTCCTGAATGATCTTATGAACCAAAATATTAATTATGTTTAGTTATTATTCATTACCATGTCTATGTTTCCACCCTGGCGGCATAAAAGAAGAATAAAGCGTGATATCTTTAAGATTTTCATGCTTTTTTACTTCAGGTTTTGAATAATTCCTGTCTTTTTTCTCTTTATTCTTCATCAAGTTTCCTCCCTTAGGAATTTTGTTACTACCTACACAGATTTTATTTACACTTCACATCTTCTATTATATCAAAAACTGCCGCAAATTGTCAACTGGTATTATTTTTTGGAGTTTCCCCAATTTTTATATCCTATCAGGTAGACGATGATTTGTAACAGTATGCGGCTGAGGGTTATTGTCCCCGATATCCGTTATTATTGAGGTATTGTTTAAGCCTTGAGGCTCCTTCTGCGAGATTTTCCATGGAATTAGCGTATGACAGCCGAAGATACCCTTCCCCCTGATCGCCGAAATCTATTCCGGGCGTCAAGGCAACTCCCGCTTTATCAAGAATATCAAAGGCAAGCTTATAGGAATCTTTTTCGATGTGGCGGGCGTCTGCGAAAATGTAAAAAGCCCCCTTTGGTTCGACGGCGCACTTAAGCCCCATCGCGGAGAGTTTCCCGAGAAGGAATTTGCGTCTTAAGTTGTACTTTTTTTTCATTTCCTCAATTTCCGGGTGGTTTAATTCAAGAGCTGCAATTCCGCCTCTCTGAACAAAAGAATTGGGTGAAATAAAGAAGTTCTGCAGGATAATCTCAATTTTTCTGACCGCTTTAGCAGGGGCAATTACGTATCCCAGCCGCCATCCCGTCATGGCAAAGATCTTGGAAAACCCGTTTAAGATGTAAGTATTCTCTGTAAATTCAAGTGAGGAATGTGCCTCTTCGCCGTATACCAGACCGTGGTAAATTTCATCGCTTATAACGGGTATTCCCATACCGCATATTTCTTTCAGGGCATCTGTGGAGATAATTGTTCCAACTGGATTAGATGGTGAATTTACAAGAATAGCTTTTGTGTCTGGACCTATGGCTTCTTTTACCATGGCTGGATTAAGATGAAATCCATCTTCAGCTTTTGTACGTATGAAGCGCGGCGTTCCCCCGAGGTGTTTTATGAAATTCGGATAACAGGGATAATACGGGTTGGAGAGAATGATTTCATCGCCGTTATTATTTATGAGCGAAGAAAGAACCGTAAGAAGAGCGGGGGATACTCCCATAGTAATAAGGACCTGTGTTTCCGATATATCTAAGCCGTAATTTATGTTGTAGTATTTTGCCACAGCCCTGCGGAGTTTCAGTATACCGCGACTGTCGGTGTAGTGGGTTTCTCCCCTTCTCAGTGAATCTATCCCAGCCGCGACTATCGCGGAAGGAGTGTCAAAGTCAGGTTCTCCTATTTCCATATGTATTATATGCTTGCCCTTTTCTTCCAGCTCAAGCGCCCGTTGGAGAACATCCATTACAATAAATGGTTTCATCTCTTTGCTTGTTTTTGATTTCATCGCTGCCTTTCAATATGTGTAATATTTGAAAAATAGGTCTATTCTGTATGAAAAGTCAATCGTTTCGTTATCTCTTCAAGTGATCTATACAGGAATTTATTAAAAAAGGGAATGTGCTTATTCCAGCGGTGAATAGGATCCTTTATGACTATCTGATTGTAGCCAGAGTCCAGTGTCTTCCGGTTATATTTTCACGTCGGTATGAAAAGCATAAATCGGGCGAGCAGCATGTACATATTCCGGATGAAAAGATATTACGCTGTTTGATTCCGCATCGCTTCAGCTCATTTTTAATAAATAACGGAAGATCGAGATAGTATTTGTTCTTCCGTTTTTTTATCACTTTACCTTCGAACTTAGACGCGATATTTCTATTTATCTGGTAGCATTTCCAGCAAATACCAGGCCCCAGGATTGAAATTGAGTTTTCCGGATTAATCAGGAATTGATCGACCATCTTGCGGAGTGTTTTGGAGATTATTCCCCCGGCGGCTCCCTTTCTTCCAACATGGATAGCTGCCATAGCGTTTTCAGGAGGGGAATAGATGACGACGGGATAGCAATCGGCTGTGCTTATAGCAATCGACAGCCCGGTACGTTCAGTTATAAAACCATCTGATTTCTTATATCTTCCTCCCTTATTTGTGATTCTGATATTAGAACTGTGGGTTTGTTCTCCCAGAGCGAGATTGTCACTTGAGATATTGAGCGCGTTTAGGAGTATGTTTCTGTTTTGATTTACGTTTTCGCGGGTATCGCCGAGATCAGTTCCAAGATTAAGGGAATTGAACGGCGCGGGGCTGATGCCGCCGGTTCTTGATGAAAAATAGAATTCAAGACGGGGTGCTATTACATCCAGAACGGGGAATATGCCAATATTCAGATTCGATTTTGTGATCCATTTCATTCACTGTCATCCCGGCTATTCATCGGCATTCGTCCTAAACCGCTTTATGATATTTTACATTTGGCCGCTGTATTTAATCTACTTTGCGGTATTTCCTTTCCGCAAGATATCAGTCGCGGTCGCGGGAACTGGATCGCCTGGATCTTCTTGAGGAACTTCTCGAAGATGAAGATCCTCTCGAAGAAGATCTCTTCGTTGATCCTCTTGAAGAGTTTCTTCTGGAAGAGCTCCTACTATCCCTTTTAACTCGGCTACTTGAATCTTCCCTTCTTGAATCCGATCGGGATTTGTTTACGCTTCTGGTTGACCTGTTCCTGTCATTATTGTCTCTTTTCAAAGAGCGTGTTCGTGAGGAGCTTCTGTTGTTTCTTGACGACGATCGCTTACTATCGTTTGTTCTGTTTGGGTTATATACCCTTCGGGTATTGTTATTTCTGTCAATATTATTGTAGTTACGCGCTGACCTTGTACTTTCTGTATTTTTTCTACGCGGCGAGCCGTATACTGTTCTTCTTTTCACACTTTCTCTGGATGTAATATTTCCTCTTCGCAAGTTGCTTCTCTCCGATATTGTTCGGCGCGATGTAAGTGCTTTCGTAAGTTCTGACTGTTGACGGCTTTTCCCCTTCAGTCTGGTCATTCTACTACTGACCAATTTGCTGTTTTTTAGCGACTTTTCACGTTTAAGCTCGTTCGATACGGCCGGATAATTTAGAGAGCGCTTTGTAAATTTTCTGCCGGCATAGATAGACCTTCGGCCGTCATAATAGTTGTTCCAGCCGGAGTCGTAGTAACTGTAGTATGGGAAATACCAGCTATTGGGGTAGTAATAGGGGGAGTAGTAACCGTAATTATACCAGGGATTAAATCCCCAGTTGGAGCTGAACCCAAAACCCCAATAGAAGGAGGAATAAGACGGATACTGGTAGAAATAGTTATTATACGGATAATAACCGGAATAGTAATAAGGATAATCATACCCCGTATTAATTGTGAGGTAGATATCGTTTTCATTTGTGGATAGAAGCTCATCATCCCAGTTATTAGATAGATTGTCTTCATAATATGTCTTTGATGAGTAGTTTTCTTCTTCCGGTTCATCATAATGTGAAATATTAAAGAGAGGGGGATAAGGATAACTTAGTTTTTCTTCATAGAAATTCTTCTCTATTGCTATTTCAGTACACTGCTTACCGTAAAGATCGCTTAATTTGTCTGCTCCGTGACATTGTCCGCACAGGTACGAAGGGTAATCTTGTCTCTTGTTTACGAAGAAATAAGTATGATCAGTGGCGGGAGGATTATTATCGATATTTTTTACGATAGTTTTATCAATCATATTGAATGAAAGATACGGGTCTTTGTCAGTGCGGAATCTTTTATTCCTTGGAAGCTCCGAGTCCTGACTAAGAAAATAGAGTTCCCTTTCGTCAATATAATTCCTGTCTTCAACCGCGAGAGCGTGAATATACTCGATACCGGTTTTACTGCCGGCTTTTAAACTCAGGCTGCTTCCGCGTTCCGGTATGATATAAACTCTGTCTTTTTCAATTTTGTTCAATTTGCCGTCGGGCGGATAGATGAGATTTATAAAACCTTCGCTGTCAATATTGTATATGATAACATACCCCGGCTGGTTTAGCCTGAAACTAAAATTCAACTCTTTGCCGGAATTTACAACAGCTCCCCTTCCGCCCACGAGCCGCATAACTATGTTTAATCGGCTCACGTCATATGAGGCATTTGATGAGCTCTTTTTATATTCAATAGCCCTGGTTGTTGAAAAGAAGAACGACGCGGTTAGAAGGACGAGAAAAACGATAAAGAATCTTTTCCTCATTTTGATCACTCCCTTTACATGGAGGAAACCGTCCAGATGATAACTCAATCAACCGGTACATTAAAATTATAACGGTTTTTTACCAGATTTACAAGTCTTTATATAAACTAAACGGGTAGGATGCCGCGGGCTGAATCACACAATGTTTCCTCTTTTGCTGAAAATAACAATAGAGCAATAATTATGTAATTTGTTTATTAACAAACACATAAACGAATATATAGTTATAATAATTTGTCAGTTTAAATTATCTAACTTATTTCTCACTTGCGTTTGGGGGTTTTTAACCATCAATTTGTAACAGGTGAATGAAGATATAATAAAGATTCTGTGCGATTAAATGGCCAAAGGGTATAAGCTAAAAGGTTTATCGCTGCAACAAGTTTTAATAAATGTTATGAAGACAAGGAATTGTGCGTTATAGTTATAATAGATAAGATTGTAATTTGCATAACATTGATTTAGAGTGAAACAATTAGAGGCTATTTTAACCTCCGGAGAGTAAGATAGGCAGGTTTCCGGAGATAGTTCAAAGGGAGGATTTGCATGGGATTTGAAGGAATGCCGATATTTTTACAGATCGCTGAAAATTTTGTTGAGTTGATTTCCAGAGCGGGAGTTCTCGCTAAATTAGTTCTGGCTCTTCTGCTTATTCTTTCAGTAGTTTCATGGACGATAATTGTTGAAAAGATTAGGTATTTCAGGCGTTCTTCAAAGGAAGGGGGCGAATTCATAAAACTTTTCAAAGATGAATTGTCTCTGCGGGCTTTAATCGAAAAAGCAAAAAAGTACCCTGCCAGCTGTGAAGCCCAGCTTGTCTTATCCATTGGCAATGAAATAACCAGCGGAGAACTAGAGAGTTTAAAATCCTTAGACAGCTTTCTCGAGGCGAGAATAGACTCGATTATAGCGGGCTGGGAATCGTATTTGATATTTCTCTCGACTACGGCTACGATTTCTCCCTTTCTCGGCCTACTCGGCACGGTTTGGGGGATAATGCGCTCTTTTATTAGTATGGGAGCCAGAGGCTCCGCGGATTTATATGTCGTCGGTCCCGGTATTGCCGAAGCGCTTATAACAACTATATTTGGGCTTGGTGCAGCTATACCGGCTGTTATAGGTTATAATTACATGGTCAGACTAATCAGGAGAAAGGAAGATGACCTGACCTCCTTTATGGTTCTTTTCAGGAGCCGTCTTACTGAAGGGAAATATGGTGAATTAAGGAAAGATACGGGTTGATTTTTGGAGTTTTTTTGTAAGGATTCTTTTAGGAGCAAATTATGAGACGTAAGAGATATTCCTCGATGGCGGCGATAAACATAACCAACCTTGTCGATGTAATGATGGTGCTTTTAATTGTCTTTATGCTGACAGCTCCGTTCCTGCAGGCGGGAGTGAAGCTTAATCTTCCCAAGGCTGAAGCAAAAGTAATAGAGGAGCGCAAGGGTATTACTGTTTCTGTAAGCAGGGAGGGGGATCTTTTTATTGAGAAACGCGAAGTTGAGTGGGAAGACTTCGCGGGAGCTCTTAGAAAGGAACTCGAAACAAATGCTCAGCGGATTTTCTTAAGGGCCGATACAAAAACGCACTATGGGAAAGTGATGAGAGTTCTGGCAAGAATAAAGATGATGGGGATTGAAGATGTGGGTCTTATAGCCAAACAGGAGAAAGAAGAATAACGTATTTGATGGAAATAGGGCGGAGTTAGAAGCCGCCAAGCGGAATTGATAAATACCGGCATCAGGTTTTCAGTCAGGCATGGAAAAGATGAAGTTTTCGGCTGTTATATCATTATGTATACACGCGCTTATCTTTTACGTGCTTCTTACTTTTTTCGAGATTGTTCCTAGAGTGGATTTACCGGACAAGGTATATTCCGTGCGTATTTTTTCTCCTACTAAAGCGAAGAAAAAGGAAAAACCCGAGAAGAAACAGGAAGTTGAAGTTGAGAAGCCGGAACCGGAGCCGGAACCTGTTAAAAAGAAGAAACCCGCTGTGGAGGTGAAGGATGAGAAGCCCCAAGAACCCCCTGAAAAGAAACA